>CAJURO010000001.1:0-175328 GCA_910588985.1 uncultured Eggerthellaceae bacterium
CCTGAAGCTCGGTCACATGGTCGATGACAAGATCCATGCTCGCTCCACTGGCCCATACTCGCTCATCACACAGCAACCGCTTGGTGGTAAGGCGCAGTTCGGCGGCCAGCGCTTCGGCGAGATGGAGGTGTGGGCGCTCTATGCATATGGCGCTTCCAATGTCCTTCAAGAGATCCTGACGGTCAAGTCCGACGATACCTCAGGTCGTGTCAAGAGCTATGAGGCCATCGTCAAGGGCGAGAACATCCCCGCTCCTGAGGTTCCTGAGTCCTTCAAGGTCCTGGTGAAGGAGATGAAGTCCCTTTGCTTAAATGTTGAGCTTGAAGGCGCAGGTGGCACCGTTGATGCCAACATGGACGAAGATGACGGCGATGCCGATCGCGCTCTCTACGAGATGATGGCGGCTGATGCTCAGAAGACCGATGAGGAAGATGCCAATGCCATCAACGACATTGCGGCAGAGCTTGGCGAGCTGATCTCTGAGATCGATCGAGCAGATGCTGAGGATCTGCTCATCGCTGATGGTGATGATGCAGCAGCAGAGGACCTTGAGGCGAAGAAGACCGTTGATAGCGATGCTCAAGAGGTGGTGTCCGATCTCTCGGACCTCATCGGTGAGGGAGAGGAGGAATAAGATGGCTAACACAGAATTCGATGTGCGTAACTTCGACGCGCTCCGCATCTCCCTCGCAAGTGCCGAGGATGTTCGCAGCTGGTCCCGTGGCGAGGTGAAGAAGCCTGAGACCATCAACTATCGTACGCTGAAGCCTGAGAAGGACGGCTTGTACTGCGAGAAGATCTTTGGTCCCACCAAGGACTGGGAATGCGCGTGCGGTAAGTACAAGCGTGTGCGCTTCAAGGGCATCGTGTGCGAGCGTTGCGGCGTTGAGGTAACTCGCTCCAAGGTGCGTCGTGAGCGCATGGGACATATCGAGCTTGCGGCTCCTGTGAGCCACATCTGGTATTTCAAGGGCTCTCCCTCTCGTTTGGGCTATCTGCTCGATATCCCGCCGAAGGAGCTGGAGAAGGTCCTCTACTTCGCGAGCTCCATCATCACAAGCGTTGATGCAGAGGCACGTGAAGAGGATGCCGAGGAGCTGCGCGACGAGCTTGCCGCAGACCTTGAAGAGCTTGATGCTGAGCGCGATCGCCTGATCGAGGCAACACGCAAGCTCTCTACGGACTATATCCCCGAGGATGACGACTTCGTCGACGAGATCGACGATGACGATGACCGCCTGACACCTGAAGAGGTCGAGGCGGAGATCGCCGATATCTACGAGGAGTTCAACGAGCGCAAGGCGCTGCGTGCAGATGCGCTTGACGAGTTCATGAGGATCGAGCCAAAGCAGCTGATCGCTGATGAGGCTCTCTATCGCGAGATGCGTGCGAACTACCGTGACTACTTCACTGGTGGCATGGGTGCCGAGGCAGTACGCGACCTGCTTGACGCGATCGACCTTGAGCAAACGGCGATCGAGCTGCGCGAGGTCATCGAGACTGGCAAGGGACAGAAGCGTGCCAAGGCAGTGAAGCGCCTCAAGGTTGTCGACGCGTTCCTCAAGTCTGACAACAAGCCTTCCGACATGATCCTGGACGTCATCCCGGTCATCCCGCCCGATCTGCGCCCGATGGTGCAGCTTGATGGTGGTCGTTTCGCCACCTCTGACCTGAACGATCTGTATCGTCGCGTCATCAACCGCAACAACCGCCTGAAGCGCCTGCTCGACCTTGGTGCACCTGAGATCATCGTCAACAACGAGAAGCGCATGCTCCAGGAGGCGGTGGACTCTCTGTTCGACAATGGTCGTCGTGGTCGCCCTGTTACAGGTCCTGGCAACCGTCCGCTGAAGTCCATCTCCGATATGCTCAAAGGCAAGCAGGGACGCTTCCGTCAGAACTTACTCGGCAAGCGCGTCGACTACTCGGGTCGTTCCGTTATCGTGGTTGGTCCCCAGCTCAAGCTCCACCAGTGTGGCCTGCCTTCCGCTATGGCGCTCGAGCTGTTCAAGCCCTTCGTCATGAAGCGCCTTGTCGAGCTTGAGTATGCAGGCAACATCAAGGCTGCGAAGCGTGCTGTTGATCGTGGTGCGAGCTATGTGTGGGATGTGCTCGAAGAAGCCATTACGGACCACCCTGTTCTTCTGAACCGCGCTCCAACGCTTCACCGTCTGGGCATCCAGGCGTTCGAGCCTGTGCTCGTTGAGGGCAAGGCCATCCGCCTGCATCCTCTTGTCTGCACTGCTTTCAATGCTGACTTCGATGGCGACCAGATGGCGGTCCATGTGCCGCTTGGCGCTGAGGCGCAGGCAGAGGCTCGCGTGCTCATGCTCTCCTCCAACAACATCAAGTCACCTGCTCACGGCCGCCCGCTCACGGTGCCTACGCAGGATATGATCATCGGCCTGTATTACCTGACCGCTGCTCGCGATGGGTTCCCCGGAGAGGGCAGGGTCTTCACTGACATCGATGATGCTATGAATGCCTACGATGCTCGTGCTGACCTTGACCTTCAGGCGAAGATCAAGGTGCGCCTGCGCGTTCCTTGCAAGGTTGCCACGGCATACAACGTCTTCGAAGAGCACAAGGCAGGCGACCGCATCGAGACCACGGTCGGGCGCATCATCTTCAACGATGTGCTGCCCATGGACTATCCGTTCCTCAACTACGAGATGAACAAGACCGAGATCTCTCGCCTCGTGAACGATGTGTGCAATACCTATTCGCTCTCTGAGCTGCCGCCGATCCTCGATGGCCTCAAGGACGCGGGCTTCCATTACGCTACTCGCGCGGGTGTCACGGTGTCTGTCTATGACGCTACCATCCCTCCGCAAAAGGGAGACATCCTCGCTGCGGCTGATGCGAAGGTTGCTGCGATCGACGAGGACTACGAGCTCGGCCTCATGTCCGATGAGGAGCGTCATAAGCAGGTCGTCGATGTGTGGAATGCCGCTAACGATGAGGTTGGCGATGCGATGGCTGAGAACTTCGATCGCTTCAACCCGATCTACATGATGGCATTCTCTGGTGCCCGTGGTAACATCAAGCAGATCCGTCAGCTTGCTGGTATGCGTGGTCTCATGTCCGACCCGAAGGGCGAGATCATCGACCGTCCGATCAAGGCGAACTTCCGCGAGGGCCTTTCCGTGCTCGAGTACTTCATCTCGACGCATGGCGCTCGTAAGGGCCTTGCTGATACGGCGCTGCGTACCGCTGACTCTGGATACCTCACCCGTCGTCTTGTGGACGTTGCCCAAGACGTCATCGTGCGCGAGATCGATTGCCACACCCATGAAGGTGTCACCTATCCGCTCCATGATGCCAAGGGCGAGCTTGACGAGAATCTTATCGGACGCTGCCTGCTTGAGCCTGTGGTCGACGAGAATGGCGAGATCATCTTCGATGCAGAGGACTACCTCTCGAGCATGAAGGACCTGAAGCGCGTCGAAGATGCAGGGGTTGACTCTGTTGTCATCCGCACGATCATGACGTGCCATGCTGAGCGCGGTGTTTGCCAAAAGTGCTATGGCTGGGACCTTGCAACGGGACGTCCTGTCAATATCGGCACGGCAGTGGGCATCATCGCAGCACAGTCCATTGGCGAGCCAGGCACGCAGCTGACGATGCGTACCTTCCACACTGGCGGCGTTGCTGGTGAGGACATCACGCACGGCCTTCCTCGCGTCCAAGAGCTCTTCGAGGCTCGTAAGCCCAAGGGCCAGGCGGTGCTTGCCGAGATCTCTGGCACGTTGCAGATCTCGGGTGACAAGAACACCACGACGCTCACGATCCATGACCAGGAAGGCAACTATCGTGAGTACTCTGTCTCCTCTCGCGTGAGGATGCTGCCAGGTGTCGTGGATGGCTGCGAGGTCAGCGTCGGCCAGCAGCTCACCATGGGTTCTGTCAACCCGCATGACCTGCTTCGCCTCACTGACCCGAACACGACGTTGCGCTACATCGTCGGTCAGGTCCAGGGCGTGTATGTGAGCCAAGGCGTAGATATCAACGATAAGCACATCGAAGTCATCGCGCGTCAGATGCTTCGCAAGGTTGCTGTCCTTGATGCGGGAGATTCCGACCTCCTCCCAGGACGACAGGTCAATCGCTTCGAGTTCGACAAGATCGCCAACGAGCTCATCGCTGAAGGAAAAGAGCCGCCCGTGGGCCAGCCTCTTCTTCTGGGCATCACGAAGGCGTCGCTTGCGACAGATTCGTGGCTTTCAGCTGCTTCGTTCCAAGAGACCACGAAGGTTCTCACAGATGCAGCCATCGAGGGCAAGACCGATCATCTGAGCGGACTCAAAGAGAACGTCATCATCGGCAAGCCGATTCCTGCTGGTACTGGCCTTGCTCGTTATCGCGATGTGAAGCTCACCTACAAGGGCGTGCCGATCGACAAGAGCTCGAACGATACGCTTCCTGATTACGCACCGGATGCCCTTCGCGAGATCGAGGAGCTTCTCCCGCAACCGCAAGAGTGGTCGCTTGATGGAGATGGCTTCTTCAATTCGGGTTCGAGCTATGGCAGCTATCTGAGCGCACTTTCGCGTTCTCGCGCTGGTCATAACCTCACTGACGAGCAGGCGCGCCTCTACATCTTCGATGACCTTGGCGTCTCACAGCGTTGGGCGAACAAGTTCTCTGAGGCTGGTATCGAGACGGTGGCCGATCTGCTAGGGCACACCGAGGATGACCTGCTTCGCATCGAGGGCATCGGCGTGAAGGCTATCGAGGAGCTCAAGGCGGGTCTTGAGGAGCGCGATCTGCTCCATGTGATCGAGGATGACCTGGTAGCATCCTCTGATGACATGTCCCAGCTGCTCGATATGGTGTTCTCGCCTGATGATACGATCCTCATCGGTGGGGATGAGCCGCCCGTGTTCAACAACTCTGACGAGGAGCTACTGGGTGAGCCTTTGCCGCCGCGTTCGTACCATCGCAGCCTTGAGGAGCTTGATGCTCTGCTCGGCAGCGTATCGAATCTCGGCTTCTCTGTCTCAGATGCTGATGAGGAGCTCATTGGCGGTCCAACGGATGCAGACGAGGACGATGCAGACGAGGACGACGAGTAAGCTTGATGCAGATGCATGCATGAGAGAAAGGAGCGGTCGTGTGGCCGCTCCTTTTTTGATCGAGGGGTTTGGTAGAATGGCACAGGCAAAATGCGAATGCGACCTTCGAGCGAGGCATGATGGATAAGACATATATCCCCGAGGGCGAGATAGCTCCAACATCCCAGATCGGTGCAACGATAGAAGCGCTTGTTGCCACGATAGAGGCACGCAGGCACGTTGACCCACAGCTAAGCTATACGCGCATGCTCCTTGATGCACCAGTCGAGAAGCTCTGCAAGAAGGTGTCTGAGGAATCTCTTGAGACCTGCCTTGCGGCGAAGGAGACAGAGATGCTCGCCGCGCTCTCGACAGGCGAAGAGCAGATCGATCTGAGCCTCGATCACCTTCGCTATGAAGCTGCTGATGTCATCTATCATCTGCTTGTTCTCATGGAGCGCTTCGACATACTGCTTGATGAGCTTGCAGCTGAATTGAATGCGCGCATGCGTGAGGAAGAGCGCCCGCAAGGAGCGGTGCTCTTGCACGAAGAGCATATCAGAAGAGGAAAGTAGGAGGATATGGCACGTCTTTTTGGAACAGATGGTGTTCGAGGGGTGGCCAATGATGACCTGACTCCCGCCCTTGCTTATAAGCTCGGACAGGCTGCGGTTGCTTTCTTGGGACAGACCATCGTGGTGGGAAAGGACACGCGCCTCTCGGGAGACATGCTCGAAGCAGCTCTTGTCTCTGGGATCACCGCAGCAGGTGGATGCGCCTATCTTGCGGGTGTCATCCCAACGCCCGCCGTTGCGCTCTTAGTGCGCAAGCTCTCGGCGGCAGGGGGCGTGGTCATCTCCGCTTCGCATAATCCGCCTGAGTACAACGGCATCAAGTTCTTCGATGCGAACGGTTTCAAGTTGCCTGATGAGGTCGAGGATCGCATCGAGGAGTTCATCGTTGCGGGAGGATTGGAGAAAACGGCTTCCCAGATGCCTGTTGCAGGGGATGTGGGCTTTTCCATCCCGCTCAAGGATGCTACGGATATATATGTGGAGCATGTGGTTTCATCGGTTGCAGGCGCTGGGCTGACCTTCGAAGGATTGACCATCGCACTCGATACAGGACATGGCGCTTCGAGCATAACGAGCCCTGAGGCTCTTCGCCGTCTTGGCGCGAAGGTGCATGCGATCAATACCGATTTTGATGGCATGGATATCAATGTCGAGTGCGGCTCCACGCACCTCGCTCCCCTTAAGGAGCTTGTTTCTCAAACAAGCGCAGATGTGGGCATAGCCCACGATGGTGACGCCGATCGCGTGATGATGGTCGCTTCTGATGGCGCAGAGATCGACGGTGACACCATCGAGGCGGTCTGCGCGATCGACATGAAGGATCGCGGCGTTCTCTCGGGCAACACAGCGGTGACGACCGTCATGTGCAACCTTGGCTTCGTGCATGCAATGCGCGATGCTGGCATCGAGGTCATCCAGACGAAAGTAGGAGATCGGTACGTGCTTGAGGAGATGCGCGCGAAGGGCTTCTCGATAGGTGGCGAGCAATCAGGGCATATGATCTTGCTCGACCATAATTCAACGGGAGACGGCCTCATGAGCGCTGTGCAGTTCCTTGCAGCGGTCCTGCGTTCAGGAAAGAGCGTTACGGAAGCTGCGCGTCTCGTGACGAAGTTCCCTCAAGAGCTCATCAACGTGAAGGTGACCGACAAGCATGGCATCTCCGAGAACGCACAGGTGCAGGATGCAGTGCGTGCTGCCGAAGAAGCGCTTGGCGAGGACGGGCGTGTGCTGCTGCGTCCCTCTGGCACCGAACCAGTGATCCGTGTCATGGTGGAGGCGGCTCGTGAAGAAGATGCGAGACGACATGCTGAGGCCATCGCGCGCGTCATTGAAGAGGTCTCGTAGCTAAAAGGCTTCAGCCATCGAAGTATTCCTTGTGCATTTGCAGGGATGGAAACGGAAGGGCGAGGACATCCGTGCTCAAGCAGTCCTGAGCTCGCACGAAACGTCCACTGGACGTTTCGGCTCATGCGGAATCTGCGCGCGGACGCCCCGCCCTTTCGTTTTGTTCGGGCTTAGCTTTCCAGGCGCTCTTCTAAGGCATCGGTGATGATGCGAAGAGCCTTGATGCGCGCATAGCGCTTGTCATCGCTCTCGAGCACGAGCCACGGCGCATAGGTCGTTGATGTGAGGCGGAACATATCGTCGATCGCGCTCTTGTATTGCGGGTACTTCTCACGGTTGCGCCAGTCATCTGGCGTGATCTTCCATTGTTTCGCTGGGTCGTTCTCGCGCGCTTCGAAGCGTGCGAGCTGCTCTTCCTCGGATACGTCGACCCAGAATTTCAACAGGATGGCGCCCCAGTCGACCAGGTCATGCTCGAACTCGTTGATCTCATCATAGCCTTGCGCCCAGCGCGTGGGCGGCGTGATCTCCTCGACACGTTCGACCAGCACGCGCCCGTACCAGCTTCGGTCGTACATGCCGACATGCCCCGCTTTCGGCAAGCGCGTCCAATAACGCCACAGATGCGGATGCGCGAGTTCGGGCTTGGTCGGCGCAGGAGAAGGGTAGATCGTATAGGCACGCGCATCGAGCGCTTGCGCCACACGTTTGATGTTCCCTCCTTTGCCAGCAGCATCCCACCCTTCGTACATGATGATGAGCGGGATGCGTGCTTGGTACATGAGATTCTCAAGGCGGAAGAGCTTCTTTTGGAGATGCTTGAGCTCTTTCTTGTACTCTTCGCGCTCGAGAACCAACCCATGCTCCATAGTGTCGACTGTCGGATGGTCAGCGACGATGGCGAATTCGGTGTGCTCGGGGGCGAATGCGTGCTGTGCCTTTGCCGCAGCTTCGGCTGCGTCCTGGTGCTCAAGTCCTTCAACGGCGCGTTTGAGCGCTGCATCCTCCTTCAGATAGACATTCGCTCGCTCGCCCTTCTTTGCCAGCGCACGCTTGATCGCATCGATCATCGTCTGAGCTATCTGGATATTCGCAGCTCGCTTATCCTCGCCGTTCACGAGGGTCCACGGCGCGAAGTCGAAATTCGAGCCTTCCAGCAGTCGGTCGAAGAGTTCGTATTGCTCGTCATAGTCCTTTGATGAGATCAGCTTCTTCTCTGGTACGCGCCAACGTGTGGCAGCGTCATCGTAGAGGCGCTCAAGGCGCTTCCGCTGCGCGCGTTTGCGAACATGGATGAACAGCTTGATCACTTCGTAGCCGTCCGAGGTCAACTGCCGCTCGAAATCCCTGATCGATTGCAGGTAGTGCCGCGTGCCCTCGGTCGGGAGCACCATCTCGCTTGGCTTGCGTGCAAGGAGAAGCTCGGTGGCCTTCGTGTACCAGCCACGATCATAGAAGGTGATATGACCCCGCTCACCAAGCGTCTTCCAGAACTCTTGCATGAGCGGCCAGTAACCGCTGACGCCCTCGCTTCGTCCTGGGAATGCGCGCACCTCATTCACATCGATGTCGGGCGAGACATGGACGCTCGTTGCGCGCGCATCAAGGTTGTACATCAGATCCGAGATGCGTGAGCCCTTCCCTGCGCCGTTCCAACCTTCGAACATCACGACAAGCCCGACACCTTGGGTGACGGCTTGTTGCTGCAGGACCACAAGCTCCTTGATGAGCTTGTCATAGGCAGCTTTGTATTCGTCTTTCTCCATGGGTTGTATCTCGAAGTCGATGCGCTCAAGCATGATTGCCTCCCGAAGATGGAATCTCTCTGGCATTTCCCAAGGTCAGTGCCTTACAGGACTATACTGGAGATGTGCTATACCGATTCTAAATCAGGACGGTGCGATTATGACAGAATTCCACGATATCGAAGAATCCTCCATCGAGCAGTTTCAGAAGGAGTATCCCTATCTTCAGAATCGCGAGCTCTCGTGGTTGGAGTTCAACAAACGGGTGCTTGACCAAGGTGCTGACCCTACGGTTCCGCTTCTTGAGCGTCTTGGGTTCATATCCATCTTCTGGTCGAACCTCCAGGAGTTCTTCATGGTGCGCGTGGGTTCTCTGACCGACCTTTCGCTGCTCAAGCAAACCATCATCGACCCGAAGTCAGGAATGACGCCCACCCAGCAGCTCGATGCAGTCTACGCGCGCTGCCATGAGCTCTATCCCTACTACGAGCAATGCTTCGAGAACTTGCGTGAGCTTCTTGCAGGCGAAGGTATCCGCAACCTTATGTTCAAGGACCTCGATGAGGAACAGCGTGCGTTCATCGCTGATTATTTCGATCTCAACATCTTCCCGTTCCTCTCGCCGCAGATCGTCAACACGCGCCATCCCTTCCCGCATCTTGAGAATGGCGCACTCTACATCGTCGTAAGGCTCGATGAGGAGGCATACAAGGCCGATGCGCAAGCGAAGCGCAAAGCGAAGGCCGATAAGACCAAGTCGGAGAAGGCGGCAAAGGGGGAGAAGCGCGCGAAGAACCAAGGTGCCGAAGGGGTGACGCTGGGCATCATCCCGCTGCCGCGCCAGTGCGATCGGCTTGTGCAACTGCCAGGGAGCGGCATGCGCTTCATGTTGCTCGAGCATGTCATCGAGGCGTTCGTTCCGCGGGTCTTCTCGATGTACAAGGTCAAGCACACCAACGTTATCTGCGTCACGCGCAACGCCGACCTGGATGCGACGGAGGGCGCTGAGGAGCAGGGCGCGGATTACGTCGAGCATATGAAGAAGATCCTGAAGAAGCGCTCGCGTCTCGCTCCTGTGCGCCTGGAGAGCGAGCGTGAGCTTTCCAATACCGTCAAAGGGGTTCTCCTTGAGAAGCTGGGACTTGAGAACCATCAGACGTTCGTGACGAAGGTGCCGCTGGATATGAGCTACGTCTATACCATAGCACCACGGCTCAAGGCCGATAAGCGCAGCCGCCTTACCTTTGTTCCCTTCACTCCGCAGTGGCCTGCTACCCTTGACCGAACGCGCCCTCTCATGCTGCAGTTCCTGCGCCATGACACGATGCTCCTCTACCCCTATGAGACCTTCGACGTGTTCGTGCAGCTTCTGCGCGAAGCTGCGTATGACCCGGATGTTGTCTCGATCAAGATCACGCTCTATCGGTTAGCGAAGCAGTCGCATCTTGCCGAGGCGCTCATCGCTGCGGCGGAGAATGGCAAGGAGGTCACCGTTGTCGATGAGCTGCGCGCTCGTTTCGACGAGTCGAACAACATCGAATGGTCGCAACGCTTCGATCAGGCAGGCTGCCGAGTGATCTATGGGTTCAAGCATTACAAGGTCCACTCGAAGATCTGCTGCATCACACGTCGTACGGATGAGGGGCCGCAGTTCATCACGCAGCTCGGTACGGGCAACTACAACGAGAAGACTGCACGCCTCTACACCGACTACAGCTTCATCACCACCGATCGCGCGATCGGCTTGGACGCGCAGATCTTCTTCCGCAACATGGCGCTTGAGAACACGTCGGACGAGTACAAAGAGCTTTGGGTCGCACCGCTGCAGATCAAGCAGAACATCATCTCGGGCATCGATGAGCAGATACGCCTCAAGCGTGCGGGCAAGCCAGCGGGATTGTTCTTCAAGACCAACTCGATCACCGACAAGAAGATCATCGACAAGATCGTCGAGGCATCGCAGGCGGGCGTGCAGTGCACGATGCTCGTTCGCGGCATCTCATGCATCGTGCCAGGAGTGAAGGACTTCACCGACAATGTTTGCGTGGTGTCCATCGTAGGCCGTTTGCTGGAGCACTCGCGCATCTATTGCTTCGGCCCGCTCGATGGGGAGAACCGCGTCTATCTTTCCAGTGCCGATCTCATGACGCGCAACATGGACAAGCGCATCGAGGTGGCATGGCCATTGAAGGATCCCAAGATCAAGGATGAGGTCATCGGCTATATTGGCACATGCTTGTCGGATACGGCGAAGCTGCGTGACCTTCTGCCGAACAAAGCCTATACCCCGCTTGGGTTCTACGCCAAACGCTCGGATGCGGATGGAGAGGTGCACCTGCTCGATTCGCAGCAGTATCTTATCGATCAAGCTCAACATAGGCATCTCGAGACTGCGGAGACAACCGTGTTCCGCGATATCGAGCAGGCATCGGAGCAGATCGACCCTGAGGTGGCCGAGGCGCATCGAGCGGAGAAGTCGCTTCGCTCAGAGGAGCCGCCGACATCTATGGCTGACGATGGGGCGGCGAAGACCGATCCTGAAGTAGCCGAAGATGCGGATGAGAAGGATGCGGAGATGTCTAAAACCCCAGGCAAGCTCATCAATGAGGCGCTTTCGGAGGCCTTCCAGAGCGGTGCTGATACTCCCGCCGTCCTCGACCCATCAGCTCAGGTCGACCCGATCGAGATACCGAAGAAGCGCCCATCGCTCATTCGTCGGCTTTTCAGACGGTGATGCGCTTCCTTTTCAGGTTGCGCACATCGTGCTGCGTTTGCCAACAAGAGGGTGTTTATCTACTATAGTTCGTCATAAGAAAGCAGTGGCATACCGAAAGGACGTGAACCATGGAGCTGTTCGGAATGACAGTCGAGCCTTGGGTGATCGGCGTCATCATCGCCGTCATCGTTCTCATCATAGTGATCTTCATCGCAAAGGGTTTCATCGACGAGATGCGCAAGAAATAATCTAGGAATGCTCTAGGCTTGAGGTCCTATGCAAGGCGATCCGCGTTACTCTTCCTATACTGACCCGTATGGGCAGCCGCAAGGCTATTACCCGCAGCAGCCTGCTGCGGGTGCGTGGTCGTATGGGCAAGAAGGCTATGCGCCTTCCGCTCAAGGAAGCTATCCATATCAAGCTCAGCAGCAATACTATGAGCCTAGCGCTTATCAGCAGCCTTATCAAGAAGCTGTGCCTTCTGAGCCGATGTCCTATGCCGAGCCTGTGATCATCGATGATGGCTCGGGAGATGAGCCACCTCGCAAGAAGCGGAAGAAGGGAAGCGTGGTGTGGCGTGTCATCTTTATCATCGCATTGCTCATCCTTCTCTCCTCTGTTGCCGCCCTTGGCTATATCGCATTCACGTATTGGCAAGGCCAAGACGAATATGACAAGCTGACCGAGTATCTCCAGGTTGACGATACAGGAGAAGCCCCTCTTACCCTCGCAAGCTTCAACGTCGACTGGGATGCTCTGCGCAACATCAATCCCGATGTGGTCGGGTGGATCTATGTGCCCGACACGAACGTCAACTATCCGATCGTCTGGCGCGACCATGATGACAAGTATTACCTGACGCATAATTTCGGCGATAACTCCACAGGACAGTTTGGTGCCGAGTATGGCTGCATCATGCTCTCGGGGTACAATTCGCCTGATTGGACCGACCAGGTGAACATCGTGTTCGGCCATCATCTGCGAAATGGCTCGATGTTCTCCCAGCTTGCTGATTTCTACGAGAACTCCGAGGCGTTCAATGCCCATCGCACGTACTTCGTCTTGACCCCGCAAGGCAACTTCAAGTTGAACTCGTTTGCGTGCGATAAGGTTCCCGGCAACTCAAAGGACATCGTCATTCCCAACTTCAACACTGAGATGGGATTCATTCGCTATATCGAAGCGCGTTACGAAAGCTCGTCGGTAACGCCTGATCCTCCAGGGGAGGATGCGGTGGATATGAAGCAGATATTCGCCTTCTCCACGTGCTCGGCACCTGATAACAACAATCGCATCATCAATTTCTGCAGCGTTGAGGAGTTCTTGCCTGCTGGTTCGTCCGTTCCGCGCAACTCGGCCATCATCGATGTCGAGGATATCGAAAGCGTGGGTAGCGGCACGGGCGAGCGCCTCAGCTAAACTGCACGTGCGTTGCGCCTCGCCTGCGCATCGATATGAGACAATGGGACAAGAATGAATCGAAGGGAGACGCATGGACGCAGCGCAAGGCCAGATCACCTATAAGCAAGCAGGTGTCGACATCGAAGAGGGCGCTCTTGCAGTAAGCGCTATCAAGCCTCTTGTGAAGGCAACGTATCGATCCGAAGTTCGCGGGGATATCGGAGGCTTTGGCGGGCTGTTCTCCATCGGGGCTGCGAAGGAGATGGACGAGCCGATCCTTGTCAGCGGAACAGATGGGGTGGGCACGAAGCTCAAGGTGGCGCAGATGCTCGGCAGGCACGACACCGTAGGCATCGACCTTGTCGCCATGTGCGCGAACGATATCTTGGCAACAGGCGCCGAACCGCTCTTCTTCTTGGACTACGTGGCTGTTGGACGCCTTGATGCGCAGGAGATGGCCGAGATCGTCTCGGGCATCGCGGAAGGATGCAAGCAAGCAGGATGCTCGCTCATCGGCGGCGAGATGGCCGAGCATCCTGGGGTCATGGATCCTGATGACTATGATCTGAGCGGGTTTTGCGTAGGGCTTGTCGATCGTCTTCGCATGCTCGATCCTGAGAATGTTCGCGAAGGAGATGTCCTCATCGGCCTTTCATCGAGCGGCTTGCACTCCAATGGCTATTCGCTTGCGCGAAAGGTGGCTGTCGAAGGACGAAGCCTTGATGAGCTTTCCTGTCCGCTTGATGAGCTTGAAGGAGCGAGCATCCTTGAAGCGCTCCTTGCTCCTACGCGGATCTACGTGAAGAGCGTACTCGGCCTTCTCAACACGCTTCCTGGTGCGGTCCATGCGCTTGCGCATATCACAGGAGGCGGCATCACGGAGAATCTTGATCGTGCGCTCCCCTCAACGCTCGATGCGCAGGTCAGGCGAGGGTCGTGGCCTGCGAACGCAACGGTTGACTTCGTTGTTGACCAGGCACATCTTAATGAAGAAGAAGCATACAAAACGTTCAACATGGGGCTTGGCATGATCTTGATCGTCGACGTGGATCAAGCAGATGCTGTTCTTGCTGAGCTTGAGGCAGCAGGCGAGCGTGCTTTCATCGTCGGTTCGGTGATCGCGGGTGCGGGGGAGGTTGTATATGAGTGAGCAAGCGCTCAAGATCGGAGTGCTCATCTCTGGGAGCGGGACGAACCTTCAAGCGATCATCGATGCTATTGACGAGGGAAGACTCAACTGCGAAGTCGTCTCGGTGCTCTCTTCGCGCGAAGGCGCGTATGGCATCGAGCGCGCCATTGAAGCGGGGATCGATGCTCATGTCATGGCGAGGGCCGACTACGACGATCCTTATGTCGCCGATGCGAAGATCGTGGAGATCATGGATGCAGCAGGTGTGGATTACCTTGTGATGGCTGGCTATATGCGCAAGCTCACCCCTGTGGTCCTTGATGCGTATCCGAATCGCGTCCTGAACCTGCATCCTGCACTGCTTCCCTCTTTCAAGGGCGCGCATGCGATCGTGGATGCATGGGAGCGAGGAGTGAAGGTCACAGGCGTGACCGTGCATTTCGCCAACGAAGATTACGATATGGGGCCGATCATCGCACAGCGCGCGGTGGAGATATACGAAAGCGATACGATCGACACGCTTGAAGAGCGCATCCATGATGTTGAGCATGTTCTCTATCCTGAGGTGCTGCAACTGCTCGCAGAGGGACGCATTGCGATAGATGATGAAGGCAAGGTGCATATCAAATGAAACGGGAAGTCATAGAGAAGATCATCGAGGACATCCGAGTAGGCAAGACGCCCGTGCTCAGCATCGAGGATTTCCCTGCGTTCTCATCTGAGGTCAACAATGCGCATATTGACGAAGCGGCGCTTGCGCGCATCGCGTCTGAGCTCACAGAAGCTGATATCCCAACGTTCGAGCGCATTCTGGCGGCACTTGATGAAGGGGATCTCGCGTGGATCGGCTTCAAGGTCGTCTATAACGAAGCAGCGGCGCTCGAGAATCACGACAACGAGGTCACGAAGAAGTATGGCGATGTGGGATCTGGCGATGATCAGGACATGGTCTTCTTCTGCAACGATGCTAAGGAGATCGTCTCCTCGCGCACTCCTTCTCCGCGCGATATCTTCCAGATGAAGGATGCCACGCGGGGGCCTTCGATGCACAATGATCAGTTCGCAGGCCTTACCTGGACCTCAGAGCCGCTCTTCGACAAGGTGCGCGTATGGTTGCTCGGCGCAAGCGATGTTGCCGTCGAGCTTGCGAAGCTTCTTGAGAACACGGGCTTCCATGTCATCGTCGTCGACTATGACCCTGCGTATCTCTCTGCTGAGCGCTTCCCAACAGCCGAGCGCATCCTCTTGCATGGTGGCACGTTCGACGAGCTTGCCAACATGCCTGGCAATGCGGCTGACTACGTATGCGTGCTGACGCGGGGTCATATGTTCGACCCGCAAGGATGCATCTGGGCGCTTGAGAACGATGTGCATTATGTTGGCATGATGGGTTGTGCAGGCAAGAACGACACCGTGCACGAGCTCGTTCTCAATGCGGGCATCACCGAAGAGGACTGGGAGCGCGTCAAGCGTCCCATCGGGCTTAAGTTCGGCGCGAAGACACCTGCAGAGCTTGCGATCGCCATTGCTGCCGAGCTCATCGATGTGCGCTATCACGAACGTTACTCGCAAGAGGCGCGTGAGAGGCACGAGAAGAGCCTCGGTCGCTGAGACTGCGGCATCAGCCTGCAAGGCTGATATCTTGCGCCTCGGGGCACCATTCGCCTAAATAAATACAAATCGGAAACAGTTCCAAGAAATGCGCGTTATCATACGGGAGGCTCGCATTGTTGCGCGTCTGTAACGTTGTCCGACCTGTTGAGAAATGAGGATATGGCACTCGCGATCATTTTGGGGCTGCTTTCTGGCGTCGTGGGCTTCGCGCCCTTGTTCGTTGGTTTGAGGCTCACGAAGAAGGTAACGGCCACGAGCAATTTCGGATACATGTCCATCTTGCTCTTGAGCTTGGTCATCTCCTTCGTTCTCATGTTCGCCTTCGCCATCATCTGCGTCAACGTTGCTCGGGAAGTCGCGCTCCCGTTCGTCTTGGCTGAGGCGTTCGCGCTCTCTGTCATGGCGATCGTATTTGGCGTGATGCGAACCAGAAGGAATTAGGAAAGAAGGAGGACCTGAGTGGACGCCATCTCTACTCTTTCGGCCGATGTGCCTCATTTGCAGGAATCGTTCAATTCCGCCATCGTCATCGGCAATGCCGAATTCGGCCTGACGCAGTACATCCTTTGGATGATCATCTGCTGGATCATCACGCTTGCTGTTGTCATCTTGGTGGGACGCAAGCTCACTTTGATCCCTACCAACAAGTTCATCAACACGGTCGAATACGGATATCAATTCGTCCGCAATGATATGGGCGAAGGGGTCATCGGACATGGCTTCAAGAAGCACGTGCCGTTCTTGGCAACGCTCTTCTTCTTTATCCTGATATCCAACTTCGTTGGTCTCATCCCAGGTTGCAAGACTCCGACAGGCACCATCTCGGTCACCTGGGCGCTCGCGACCATCTCGTTTATCTACTTCAATTTCTGGGGCATCAAGGCCCATGGTGGCTGGGGCTATATCAAGTCCATCGCTCCAAGCGGGCTGCCTGCTCCGATGGTTCCCATCATCTGGTTCTTCGAATTGATCTCATTGATTCTGCGCTGGCTCACGCTGGCTGTCCGACTCTATGGCAACATGTTCGCAGGCCACATGGTCCTTGGGATCTTCGCACTGGCTTCCTCTGTGTTCCTCACCGTGGGAATCCAGTCAGTGGACGTGCTGACGGGTGCGCTCACCATTCCATGGTTCCTGCTGCTCATCGTCATGTACGCGCTTGAGACCTTGGTGGCATTCCTGCAAGCATACGTGTTCACGATCCTAAGCTCGGTCTACGTCCAGCTTGCAACTTCGTCGCACTAAGCGGCTCCCTTACTCTTGGCCTTATCCGGGATCCACCCCGGTTAAGACATATAAGCAAAGGTTCTGAGAGAACAGGCTCAAACCAACTAAAAGGAGGAAACAGTGGAAATTACAATGGTACTCGCTGCCCTGAAGGTAGTCGGCTACGGCCTCGGCGCCATCGGACCAGGCATCGGCATTGGCATTGCTTGCTATGGCTGCTGCGTTGGCACAGCTCGTCAGCCCGAGCTGCAGGGTCGTCTCTTCACCAACTTCATCATCGGTGCTGCTTTGGCAGAGGCGCTGGCTCTTATCGGCTTCGTGCTTGCGTTCATCCTTTAGTTCATCGTTGTATCGAACATTCAACGACACACTAGAAGGAGACGCTATATGAACAATAAAGCGAAAAGAGCAGGGGCCGTGAGCGCAGGCGTGCTCGCACTGTCTGTCTGTCCATCGCTTGCGTTCGCCGAGGAGGAAGCTGCGGGCATCAACGCGATCCTGCCTGATATGCTCGAGTTCATCCCCATGCTCATCGCCTTCATCATCCTGTGGATCATCCTTGCCAAATTCGGCTGGCCCATGTTCAACGGCATGCTCGAGAAGCGCGAGAACACGATCCGTGAGGCTCTCAAGCAGTCCGAAGAGGCAAAGATCGAGAGCGAGCGTGTCCTTGCCGAGTACAAAGAGCAGCTTGCTGATGCGAAGGCTCAGGCGGCCAAGGTGATCGCTGATGCCCGTGCAACAGGCGAAGCTGTCAAGGCGGACATCGAGGCGAAGGCAGAGGCTTCCGCTCATGACATGATCGAGAAGGCTAAGGCCACGATCGCTGCAGAGAAGAAGGCGGCGATCGCTGAGTTGCAGGCATCCATCGCTGACACTTCTGTTGACGTGGCTGCAAAGCTCATCGGCAATGACCTTACCGAAGGTGAGCATAGAGCGATCATCGAGCGCTACGTAAAAGAGGCAGGTAGCTTCAATGGCAACTAATCGTCTTGTCACAAAGGAGAAGATCGCCGTCTATGCGAAGACGATGTTCGCCGCAGCCCGTGAGGCTGGGGGACAAGACAGTGCCGTAGAGGTAAGGAATCAGCTTAAGCAGCTCTGCAGCCTGATCTATGCGGACATGGAATTATCCGGAGCGCTCATGGGGACTGAATACACCCCACAGGTGCGCGCAGATCTAGCGCGAGCAGTCTTTGCTGATTGCAATCCGGCCCTTCGCGAGGTGATGGCGGTGATGGCAGAGAACCGCGATATCGACCTGATCACGGGTGTCTATCATGCCTATGAAGATAACCTGAAGGCCGATATGAACATCGCGGTCGTGGACGTTGTTACCGTGGTTCCCCTCGATGACGAGCTTCGCAAGCTCATTGAGAAGAAAGCTGAGACAGACCTAGGTGTGAATGCCGTGCTCAACGAGAGCATCGATGCATCCATCTTGGGAGGAATAATCATGAGTGTGAACGGCAAGCGTATTGATGCAAGCATGATCAGCCAGCTCAATCGTGCACGTCACACGCTGAAAAACACAGATGGAGGTGAAAGCTAGTGACTGAGATCACCGCTCAGGCAATCGACGAGGTCCTGCGCAAGCAGCTTGAGGCGCTGAACGTCAGCGTTGAGTCCCGCGAAGTCGGCACGGTCATCCAGGTCGGTGACGGTATTGCTCGCGTTGACGGCCTGCGTGACGCAATGGCTGGCGAGCTCCTGGAGTTCACGGGCGAAGGCGGCAAGACTGTCTATGGTCTGGCCCAGAACCTCGAAGAGGACGAAGTGGGCGCCGTGCTCCTTGGCGACGTCACTGCTATCAAAGAGAACGATCAGGTTCGTACAACGGGCCGCATTATCGAGGTTCCTGCAGGTCGCGGGCTCCTCGGACGTGTTGTCAATCCACTGGGCATGCCGATCGACGGTAAAGGGCCCATCCAGGCTGAAGGTAGCCGCCCTGTTGAGTTCAAAGCTCCCGGCGTTACCGCACGTCGACCAGTCGATGAGCCTATGCAGACAGGTATCTTGGCGATCGACTCCATGATCCCGATCGGACGCGGTCAGCGCGAGCTCATCATCGGCGACCGTCAGACGGGCAAGACCGCTATCGCCATCGATGCGATCATCAACCAAAAAGAAACGGATATGATCTGCCTCTATGTTGCTATCGGGCAAAAGGCATCCACCGTGGCAGGCGTTGTCGAGACTCTCGAGCGCCATGGCGTTATGGAGAAGACGATCATCGTCACGGCAAACGCTTCCGACTCAGCTCCGCTGCAGTACATCGCTCCTATGGCAGGCGCTGCAATGGGCGAGTACTTCATCTATAACGGCGAGAACGGCCAGCCCGCTGATGAGAACAACCCAGGACGTGCTGTTCTCATCGTCTACGATGACCTTTCAAAGCAGGCTGTTGCCTATCGTCAGATGTCGTTGACCCTGCGCCGCCCACCGGGACGCGAGGCGTATCCAGGTGACGTCTTCTATCTGCATTCACGCCTTCTTGAGCGTGCTGTGAAGATGAGCGACGCAAATGGTGGCGGATCCATGACAGCTCTGCCTATCATCGAGACCCAGGCAGGTGACGTGTCGGCATACATTCCGACGAACGTCATCTCCATTACCGACGGTCAGATCTTCTTGCAGACAGACCTGTTCTTCCAGGG
The DNA here is from genome assembly GCA_910588985.1 of uncultured Eggerthellaceae bacterium. GTDB lineage: Bacteria > Actinomycetota > Coriobacteriia > Coriobacteriales > Eggerthellaceae > MGBC163016. The sequence continues at coordinate 19,466 of CAJURO010000001.1, forward strand.
TCAGCGCCCTGCAGTCGATGTGGGCATCTCGGTCTCTCGTGTTGGCGGCTCTGCTCAGATCAAGGCGATGAAGCAGGTTGCTGGTTCGCTTCGCCTCGACCTTGCAAGCTATCGTGAGCTGCAAGCATTCACCCAGTTCGGGTCCGACCTTGACAAGGCTACGCAGGATCAGCTGACCCGTGGTAGCCACATGACAGAGCTTCTGAAGCAAGGTCGCTACAACCCGATGCCTGTTGCCGAGCAAGTCATCGCTATCTATGCTGGCAATCAAGGCTTCCTGGATGATCTGCCGCTTGGAGATGTCGTTCGCTTCCGCACGGAGCTGCTTGACAGCATCCGCTTGAACAACAGCGGCATCATCGACAAGATCAATGCAGAGAAGAAACTGACCGACGAGATAAAGGCCGAAATGGACGCAGCTATCGAAGCGTTTAAGAAGTCCTTTGCGGTGACGGAGTAAAGAAGGGGTGGATTAAATGCCTAACCTTCATGACATAGAAAGACGCATTAACTCCGTCTCGTCGACGAAGCAGATCACGCGTACCATGGAGATGGTCGCGGCCGCTAAGATCCGCCGTTCGACCGAGCGTATGGAAGGTGCGCTGCCGTGGGCACGTGCGATCTCGGACATGCTCATCTCTACAGCGCCCCTGGCTCCGCTCGATTCTGAGCCGCTTTTGCGCATCCATGACGAGGTCAAGCGTGTCCTTGTTGTGGTGGTCACTTCTGATCGTGGCCTGGCAGGAGGATTCAACAGCTCGGTGCTCCGTGCTGCGGATAGCCTCATCAAGGAGAAAGAGGCTCAGGGAGCGGTGGTGGATGTAGCCGCATGCGGCAAGAAGGCGATAGGGTACTTCAGCTATCGTGGCATCAAGCCGATCTTCGAGTACGCTGGCATGTCAGCAGATCCTACGTATGAGGAGTCTGTCGAGCTTTCTAAGTACATAGCACCCCATTATGCTGAGGGTGAGCTCGATGAGGTGTTCGTCGTATTCAACCATGCGAAGAACGCCGCCGAACAGCTGCTCGTCATGCAACAAGTGCTTCCGATCAACCGCAGCAGCTATGCTGAGATCTTGGGTCTCGTAAAAGCTGAAGAGGACATCTTCCTGCAGTTTCGCGAGAAGACGGGCGAGGCCCCGGCAGGAGACATCGACTATGAGCCTGATGCGAATGCGGTCATGCATTGGCTCATGATGAGATATCTGCGCAACTGCGTCTTCTTCGCTCTGCTCGACTCTGCAGCAGGCGAACAGGGCGCGCGTAGGAACGCCATGAAGTCGGCGACCGACAACGCCAACGAGATGGTTTCTACCCTCACCCGTGTATACAATCGTGTACGTCAAGGCGCTATCACCACCGAGATCAACGAGATCGTTGGTGGCGCCGCAGCTTTGGAGGATTAAATGGCTGAATTTGATAAGATCGAAAAGGAGAAGGGCGCACCCGGTGCCACAGGACGCATCGTTCGTGTTGTCGGCGCTGTTGTGGACGTAGAGTTCCCTCCGGAGCAGATGCCGGCTATCTACAACGCCCTTACCGTGAATGCGACCACCCCTGCGGGTGAGTTCAGCACGGTGCTGGAAGTTCAGACGCAGCTTCCAGGAGATATCGTGCGCACCGTTGCCATGACATCGACTGACGGCCTTGTCCGCGGTGTCGATGCTGTTGACACGGGCGCACCGTTGATGATGCCTGTTGGTCAATCAACACTGGGTCGTATTTGGAACGTCATGGGCGAGCCCGTTGATGGCAAGCCCATGCCCACCGATGTCGAGTGGATGCCCATCCACCATCCCGCACCGCCCTTCGATACGCTCATCACCTCGACCGAAACGTTCGAGACGGGCATCAAGGTCGTTGACCTGATCGAGCCTTACGTCAAGGGCGGCAAGACGGGTCTGTTCGGTGGTGCTGGCGTAGGCAAGACCGTTACCATTCAGGAGCTCATCAACAACCTTGCCCAAGAGCATGGTGGAACGTCAGTGTTCACAGGCGTAGGCGAGCGTACTCGCGAGGGTACCGACCTTTACCTTGAGATGGAGGAGTCTGGCGTTATCGAGAAGACCTGCCTGGTCTACGGCCAGATGAACGAGCCTCCAGGAGCACGTCTGCGTGTTGGTCTTGCAGGACTGACTGAGGCAGAGTACTTCCGCGATCAGGGTCAGGATGTTCTTCTATTCATCGACAACATCTTCCGCTTCACCCAGGCGGGCTCTGAGGTGTCAGCGCTTCTTGGCCGTATGCCGTCTGCTGTAGGCTATCAGCCAACATTGGCTACCGAGATGGGCGACCTTCAAGAGCGCATCTGCTCTACGACCACTGGTTCGATCACATCAGTACAGGCAGTCTATGTGCCTGCTGACGACTTGACCGACCCTGCACCTGCAACCACGTTCACCCACCTGGACGCGAAGACGGTTCTCTCGCGTGGCATTGCCGAGCTTGGCATCTACCCGGCAGTTGACCCGCTGGAGTCCACCTCTCGCGCTCTCGATCCCGAGATCGTTGGGCAGGAGCACTATGACGTGGCAGTTGGCGTCCAGCAGATCCTGCAGGAGTACAAGGACCTCCAGGACATCATCGCCATCCTTGGTATGGATGAGCTTTCTGAGGATCAGAAGCTTACGGTCAACCGTGCTCGTAAGATCCAGAAGTTCCTGGGTCAACCGTTCCACGTGGCTGAGGTCTTCACGGGCGTGCCTGGTGTGTACGTTCCTGTTGAGGACACGGTTCGCTCCTTCAAGGAGATCTTGGACGGCAAGTGCGATCACATCCCTGAGCAGTGCTTCCAGAACAAGGGCCCGATCGAGGATGTGTACGCGGCATACGAGAAGATGAAGGAAGAGAGATAATGGCTTCCACCTACCACTGTGTCGTTGCCACACCGACGCGCAAGCTTTTTGATGGTGATGTGTATTTCGCCTCTGTACCTGGCGGTGATGGCTCGTTCGGCATTCTTCCAGGACATGAGCTGCTCATGGCGCTCAATGCGAAGTCGGGCATCGTGACCCTCAATCTTGATGAGTCGGGCTCTCAGAAAGAGGAGTTCATCATCAGCGAGGGCGCTACGCAGATGTTCAATGGCATGTTGACCGTGCTTGGGCGTTTTGGGAAGAACGTCAAAGACATCGATGCTGAGGCTGTTCAATTGAGCGCGCGTGATATGCAGGAGCATATCAGCGAGCTTGAGAACAAGCCCGAGAGAACTCCTCAAGATGAGGTGGAGCTCGAATCGAGCCGAGATCGTCTGAAGTGGTATGAAATGCAAGTTGATTACGCCGGACAGCACTAATCACGGCGGCGAATAGGGTTTTCAACTTCCCTCCAAAGAGTTCGAGCCTGTTTAAGGGAGCACCGAAGGCGGTGCTCCCTTTTTTTGCGTTAAGCTCTGTTAACCCAGATTAGGCACACAATGGGTTGCCATATGATGAATGAAAGTCTCGTTGCGTCGTCGCTTCGAGCCATAAGTCTCTCAGCTCCTTATGGCTTACCTCGCTTTCATCATCATAGGGCAACCTTCAAGCGCAATAGATCCAGCTTGGGTTAACAGAGCCTTGCGTTGATGGCCTTCCCCTAAGAAAAATCCATAATTCGCACGCTCTTTGCAGAGCGTAGGGCCTTCTCTCGCCATCTTGGGGTGCAAGAAGCCCTTGGTACAACATCTTGTAGAGCCTTTCATGGGTGCTCTGCTAAGAACACGAACAAACGTTTTATGCCAGTTCAGGCAGCGATCCTCTGGTGGGGAAGAATGTTGCAATTTGGGTATAAAAGTGTTGCAAAGTGGGGCAAAGTGGAATAAGATGCATGAACACGGAAAAGGCTTTGTGGGTTTTGAAACGCAGCATCAACACACTTACAAAACACCACAAACGCACTACGAGGAAGATGGCAGATGGCACCACAGGCAGAGAAACTCTCCGAATCGGCCGCACCATCGGTCGATCTATTCGGCGAGTTTCGCTTCAAAGTGGATTCGAAGGGTCGTCTGGCGCTTCCCGCAAAATTCCGCAAAGTCCTTCCCCGTGACCTCATCGTTTCACTGGAGCTTGAGGACAAATGCTTGTACGTCTTCGACGTTTCCAGCTTCAACGAGTGGGTAGAGGACCTCTTCGAGGATAAGTTCGGCGGATACAACGCTTCCAATCGTGAGCACGTCAAGTTGCGCAGGAAGCTCAAGTCTCGGGCCGATGGTGTAGAGGTTGATTCTGCAGGGCGCATCATCCTCAAACCAGAGATGCGCAAGCTCGTTGGAATCGAGAAGGAAGTAGTTGTCGTTGGCAACAGTGGCTACTTTGAGGTGTGGGACGCAGCGTCCTACGATGCTGAGATCAACGAGATCGACCTCGGTATCTTCTACGACGATTCGACGTCGTAAGAGGTGCGAGCAGCTCTCGTGGCGAAGCATGGCACTGTGACAAGCGAATATCGGCATATCCCTGTTATGTTGGATGAGGCGGTGAGCGCGCTTTCGCTTCCCGATCATCCGATATACGTTGACGCGACACTTGGCATGGGCGGCCATGCGGCAGCTTGTGCAAGAAAGCTTGGTTCGCACGGTATGCTCATAGGCATCGATCAGGATGATCTTGCTCTTGAGCGTGCAGCGATGAAGCTTGAGCATATAGATGCAGCAGATCGTCCAGAGATCGTGATCCTCAAAGGTAACTTCGGCGAGCTCGATGAGCTTCTCATGAGCATTCCCGTTCCTCGAATCGATGCGATCCTCTTCGACCTTGGTGTTTCGTCACCTCAGATCGACAACACCGATCGCGGCTTCTCCTTCAAGGAGAACGCCCCTCTTGATATGCGGATGGACCCGGGAAAACAAACCATAACCGCAGCAGAGATCATCAATACCTCAACCGCAGCAGATCTCTCCCGGATCATCCGTATTAACTCGGACGAGAAGTGGGCAAGCCGCATTGCAGATTTCATCGTCGCGGCCAGGCAGGTGCACCGAATCGAGACAAGCGGCGAGCTTGTTGAGATCATCAAGAATGCAATTCCCGCATCTGCCAGGCGTTCAGGGGGACATCCTGCGAAACGAACATTTCAGGCGCTGCGCATGGAAGTCAACTCAGAGCAAGCGGTTCTCAGGCGCGGGCTTGAGGCTGCTATACGATGGCTCAGCCCAGGTGGGGTCATCTGTGCGATCAGCTATCACTCGATCGAAGACAGGATCGTGAAGGAGACATTCTCTGCCTTTGCGAATAGGTGCACCTGTCCACCCGATCTTCCTGTGTGCGCGTGCGGGAAAGAGCCGATACTCGACATCACTACGAAGCGGCCGCTCACGCCGAGCGCTGCAGAAATAGAGAATAACCCTCGGGCGCGAAGCGCAAAGATGCGCATAGCCCATAAACGATAAGCTCCTCGAATCGGGGCTAGAGGAAAACAGAGGAGTCAGAAGACATGAGCACATATCCTGCTTACAACTTCGGCTCGACTGCTCCCAAGCTTGATATCCAACCCTCTTCTCCCATTGAGGTTATCCCAGGAGCAGGGCGTCTCGGACAGCGTAAGGCATCCTCTCCTGTTCTGCTTCTTGCCCGCGTCCTCATCGTGGGCATCCTCATCTTCGCCCTCATTGGCGTGGTGCGCATCACCTTGAGCTCAGCTGCTGTTGCGTGCGCTCTTGAGGCGAAGGAGATCAGCAGCTCCATTAGCGAAGCACGCGAAGTCGGCAGCGACCTTGAGGTTGTGCAAAGTACGCTCTCGAATCCAACGCGCATCAAGGCAGAGGCTGCATCCATTGGCATGTCCACGCCCGCTGAGCTCGAGTTCTTCGACTTGTCTGGCGATGTAGTGGTGTGCGATGATGCAGGTAACCTTCTTTTGAGCGGAAGCGTGGACGCAGTGCTCTCGGGGGCACAGGGATAGGGTCGACAAAAAGAGCGCATGGGCATTCCGAACAGAACGGGAAAAGGATCGAGCGAAAAGCGCGAACGCGGCGCAGGTGGTCTACGCGGGCTCAGCGCTCGTGCATTGAGCACAAGCGCCCTGTTCGATGATAAGCCGCGTCCATTGACGCTCGGGTTTGCCATCTTCATCGCGGTCGCTCTCATCTTCTTCTTGCGGCTGCTCTATCTTCAGGTGATCGTTGCAGGCGATTATCAGGCAATGGCCGAGGAATCGCGGACCATCAACTTCGAGACCACCCCTCGCCGTGGCACCATCTACGATCGCAACGGAGTCGTACTGGCAACGAGCGTTGATGCCACGACCATCTATTGCAACCCAGCTGAGGTCACAGAGCCAAAGTATGCCTCTATCCATTTGGCGAAACTGCTCGGAGGCACGTCAAGCGATTACATGGAGAAGCTCACAAAAGAATCGGCGACCTTCGTCTATATCAAGCGCCAAGCTCACGTCGAGGTAGCCCAGCAGGTGAAGGACCTGAATCTTGACGGCATCTATTTCATCGACGATACCCGTCGTGAATATCCCAATGGGGCGATCGGTGGTCAGGTCATCGGGGTATGCGATGTTGACGGCAACGGCATCACTGGCCTTGAGCTTCAATACGATGACATCCTTGCAGGAACACCAGGCAAGTATTCTGCTGAACGCGGGGAGAAAGGCACTCCTATCCCAGGTGGCGTGCATGAGGATACCCCTGCCGTTGATGGCGAGGACATCATGATCTCGCTTGACATCAAGCTTCAGGATGCGGTCGAGCAAGCGCTCGCAGAGGGCATCGCGCCCTATGAGGCCGAAGAGGGCACGAGCGTGGTCATGGATAGCAACACTGGCGAGATCTACGCGATCTGCTCCGTCCCGTATCTTGATCCAGCGAACCTTGCTGACTCGCTCATCGGCAGCGATAACCTCACAACGGTCACACGCGCCTTTGAGCCTGGGTCATGCTTCAAGGTCATCTCAGCGCTGGCAGCGCTCGAGACTGGCAAGGTCGATGTCGATACGCAGATATTCTGTCCTGCGCAGCTTGAAGCTGACGAGTACGTGGTCACCGACTCCCATAAGCGCAACGACGCCACGATGACGCTCACGCAGATCATCGCCGATTCCTCCAATGTCGGCATCTCGCTGGCAACGGAGAAGGCGGGCTTCGACGTGCTGAACGATATGATCTATACGCTCAAGTTCGGCGAGCCTACGGGCATCGATTATCCGGGCGAGGCAAGCGGCAAGGTGCAGAACTTCGATGAATGGGCACGCATCACCGGATACAACGTGAGCTTCGGACAAGGCATAACAGCCACGCCTATTCAAATGGTGCGCGCGTATAGCGCCATCGCGAACGGTGGCTACCTTGTGCAGCCCCATTTCCTTCTCTCAAAGCCTCAGACAGGAACGTGGGAGGAATACGAGAAGGAGCAGGTCCTCTTCGATGAGGACGTCATAAACAAGACAGAGTCATTGATGAGAGCGGTCGTTCTTTCTGGAACAGGGAAGAAGGCGCAGATCAGCGGATATGACGTGATCGGGAAGACCTCGACTGCTGAGATCGCTGAGGATGGAACCTATGCAGAAAGCCGCTATAACCTTTGCTTCGCGGGCTATATCAACAACTCGAATAGTGGCCTTGTTTGCTTCGTGAGCGCCAACGATGTCAGGTATGAGGGAAACGTCGTCCCTGTCTTTCACGATATAATGGCTGAAGCGATCGAACAGTACAACATCGTTCCGAATTGAGGCGACGAGCATGAAAACCTGCAAGGAGCTTTTCGCAAGCCTTGATTGCACCATACTTGGGGATGAGAACGAAGAGGTCACTGGCCTTGCGTACCGAAGCGATGCGGTACGCCCAGGAGATGCGTTCTTCTGCATCGTAGGGTTGCAGGTCGATGGGCATACCTTCGCTCAGGATGCCATCGATCGCGGTGCGCGCGTCATCGTTGCTGAGCGGCGTCTCTATCTGGCGGACGCTACCGATGTCTGCGTCGTGATCGTCTCTGATACACGCCAGGCTATGGCGAAAGCAGCCTGTGAGTTCTACGACAATCCCTCCCGTTCGTTCAAGCTCGTGGGCATCACGGGAACCAATGGCAAGACCACGACGACCTATCTTGTCGAGGCGCTGGCGCGACGAGCGGGGTATAAGACAGGGGTCATCGGTACGGTAGGCGTGAAGATCGGGGATGAGTTCCTGCCCTCCTCTCACACAACGCCCGAGTCCCCTGACCTTCAGAGGACGCTCGCCCAGATGAGGGATGCAGGAGTCGAGGTCGTCGCGATGGAGGTTTCGTCGCATGCGCTCGATCTTGAGCGTACGTATGGGTGCGAGTTCGCGGTTACGGCATTCACTAATCTCACGCAGGACCATCTTGACTACCATCATACCTTCGAAGCGTATTTCGAAGCGAAAGCTCTGCTCTTCTCTGACCTCTATCCAGCACGCCGCGTTGTGTATGTGGGCGATAGCTGGGGCCAGACGCTCGCAAAGCGCGTTGCTCAAGGCGGAGATGAGCTCCTCACCTTCGCCTTCGCCCCCGAGGCCGACATCCATCCTCAGAGCATAGAGTACACGCCCTCTCATACGGAGGCAGAGCTTGATGTAGTCGGCAGCGTCTTCGAAGTGAGCTATCCGCTTGTCGGCAAGTTCAACGTAGAGAACGTGATGTGCGCGTTCGCGATCGGTCGCCAGCTAGGAATCGAGGACGGCACCATCGTTGATGCGCTTGCATCTGTGCACGCCATTCCAGGACGCTTGCAGCGCGTTTCCCTTGCTGAGGGGAAGGCGCCCCTTGCCGTCTTCGTTGATTACGCGCATACGCCTGATGCGCTTGTGAAAGCGCTCAATTCGGTTCGCGAGCTCACGACAGGCAAGCTCATCGTCGTCTTCGGATGTGGCGGTGACCGCGATTCCACGAAGCGTCCGATCATGGGACGTGCAGCGCTTGCGGCTGATTTCGCCATCGTCACGAATGATAATCCGCGCCATGAGGATCCCCTTGCCATCATCGGGGATATCGTTGCGGGGATGGAGGATGAGGATAAGAGCGAGTCGTCTGCGCGCTTCGAGGTCATCCCTGATCGCCGCGAGGCCATCTTCACCGCCATCAACATGGCCGCTCCTACGGATTCTGTGCTCATCGCCGGCAAAGGGCATGAGGATTATCAGATCATCGGAGATGTCAAGGCGCATTTCGATGATGTTGAGGTTGCGCGCATGGCTCTTGAGGAGAAGGAGTCGGCGTAGGATATGCGGTTGAATGCAAAGCAGATCGTCCACTATACGGGGGGCCGATTCCTCGTCGAGCCGATCGACGGGGCTGAGCTTCTCTCTGGCATCACGTGGGACTCACGCGATGTGGAACCAGGGGATCTCTATGTGGCTCTTCCTGGTGAACGGGTAGACGGCCATGCATTCGTGGAGGATGCCCTTCGGGCAGGAGCGCGCGGGGCGCTCGTTACCATGGCCCCTTCTGCAAGTGCATGCCTTTATGCGAGCGAGCTTGGGGCAGCCATCATCGAGGTTCCCGATACGCAGCATGCCATCACCGATCTTGCACGCGCATGGAGAGGGCACCTCAAGGGACGCGTGATCGCCCTGACAGGCTCCGTCGGCAAGACCACCACGAAGAATCTCTTGCGCGATGTGGCTAGCACGACGTTCTCGTGCGTTGCGACGCTCGCGAATCAGAACAATGAGCTTGGCGTTCCAAAGACGCTTCTTGAGGCGAATCCCGAGACCGAGGTCGTTATCGTGGAGATGGGCATGCGCGGCTTGGGGCAGATCAAGGAGCTCTGCCAGATAGCACGGCCCGAATGGGGGATCATCACCAACATCGGGGATTGCCACATTGAGCTTTTGGGCAGCCGTGATAACGTAGCTGCGGCAAAGGCGGAGCTTTTCGAAGCGCTTCCTGCGGGATCGGGACGTGCCTTCGTGAATGCAAGCGATGCATATGCGGCATATCTCATCGAACGTGCAGATGTCGCTCATGCAAATACCCAGATCAGCCTTTTCGGCGCGCCCTTTGTTGAAGGGCTTGATGAAGAGGTCGATGGCCGCATCGTTCAAGCTGTCTTTGCTCAAGACATCGCCCTCGATGGCGAAGGGCGTCCTCAGTTCACGCTGTGCTTCGAGGAGCGTCATGTGGAAGCTGCGGCCCCAACGCTCTTTGATATGGATCCAGATCGCGTGTGCGTGCCGTGCCATCTTTCGCTTCGGGGCATCCATAACGTGACGAATGCCTGTGCAGCGGCTGCGGTATGTGCAGCGCTTGGTATCTCTCCAGAGAGAATCGCGCGTGCGCTCTCTGCGTCTGTTCCAGAGGCTGGGCGTCTTCAGACCCTGCGCGCACACGATGGCTTCCTGATCCTGAACGATGCGTATAATGCCAATCCCGACTCTATGCGTGCTGCCCTCACGATGTTCTCCTCTATGGACGTGCGTGGGCGGCGCTATGCGGTGCTTGGCGATATGGGCGAGCTTGGAGCTGTTGCCCAGGCATGCCATGAGGGCATTGGGGATCTCATCGCAACGCTCGATATCGATATGCTCATCTGCGTGGGAGAGCTCAGCCGCAGCATTGCTCGCCGTGCGATAGAGGGAGGCATGGATGCGCAAGCAGTCTTGTGCGCTTCAAGCATCGGAGAGGTGCTCGAGGCGCTCGAAGGACGGCTCGATGCGCAGGACGCGGTTCTCGTCAAAGCCTCGCACGCTATGGAGCTTAATCGTGTCGTGGACGGGCTGGTGAATTAGATGTTCGCTGCATTCGCCGCCTATCCCACCTTCCTCGTTTTCGTTGCAGCGGTCTGCTCGCTCGTTTTCACCATGGCGCTCATGCCTGCTTTCATACGATTCTTGCAGACACGTCACATTGGGCAGCAAGTGCGCGATGACGGGCCGAGCACGCACCTGGTGAAGCAGGGTACGCCTACGATGGGCGGCCTCATCATGCTGCTCGCTGTTGTGATCACCGTGCTCCTTGTCGGTTTGCCTGACCCTGAGACCTACCTTCTTTTGGGAGCAGTGGTTCTCACTGGGGTGCTTGGGCTTATCGATGATGCCTCCAAGATCGCGCACGAGCGCTCGCTCGGTCTGACGCCGAAGATGAAGCTGATCGGGCAATTCGCCATCGCTACCATCTTCGTGCTGACATGCGTGAACGTGCTCAATGTGCCACCGACAGTGGAGATACCATTTTTGGTGACCCTTGACCTTGGCGTTCTCACCACCACGATCGGCGATGGGTTCCAGATACCGTGGCTCTACCTCATCTTCTGCCTCATTCTTCTCGTGGGGCTTTGCAATGCGGTCAACCTGACCGATGGGTTGGATGGCTTGGCAGCTGGGTCGGTCATGATCGTCATGATCATCATGGCGGCTATCGCTTTTCGAGGCAGCTTGCTCGAGCCTGCCATCTTCGCTGCGGCTATTGGCGGTGCCTGTGTCGGCTTCCTTTGGTTCAACAGCCACCCTGCTGATATCTTCATGGGCGATACGGGTTCCTTGGCGCTGGGCATGGCGCTCGGATGCTTGGCCGTCGTGACCAAGACGGAGTTCATCGTGCTCATCATCGGGGCGCTCTTCGTGGCAGAGGCGCTTTCGGTCATGATCCAGGTCTTCTACTACAAGCGCACAGGCAAGCGCGTATTCCTCATGGCACCGCTCCATCATCACTTCGAGAAGAAAGGGTGGTCTGAGACGAAGGTGGTCGTTCGCTTCTGGATCGTCTCGGGCTTCCTTGCGGCATGCGGTTTCGCCCTGTACTTCGCGAGTTCTTTGGTGGCTTAGATGACAGTGGCCTATCGCAGTACAGAAGCGGATCGCAAGCTCGCTTACTCTGATCTGGGGCGCGTGCTCGTGCTTGGGCGTGGTGTGACAGGCACGGCAGTCCTTTCATACCTAGAACCGCTCATCGGCACCCGTGTGCGTGCCGTTGAGGTATGGGAAGGCGAACCTGGTGAGGGTTCGTTCGACCTCTGCATCGCCTCTCCTGGCATCTCGGAGTTCAGCGAGCTGTATCAATGTGCGCGCAAGCAGAGCTCTGAGGTCATCAGCGAGGTCGAGTTCGCCTGGCGCGAAAGCTCTGCAACAAGCCGCTGGATTGCCGTGACCGGCACGAATGGCAAGACCACGACAACCTCGCTCATAGCGCATATCCTTGAGCGGTGTGGACAGGACGTGCGGCTCGTGGGCAACATTGGCGATGCGTGCATCGAGGCAGTGGCAAAGGATACTGCAACGCTGCCCTTCTCTTCTGAGGAGCGCACGCCGTTCCCTCCATTCATCACCTATGTTGTGGAGATGTCCTCCTATCAATTGGCCTCTACCGTGAACTTCGCTGCGAATGTCGCGGTGGTGCTCAACATCAAACCAGACCACTTAAGCTGGCATAGGACGCATGAGAACTACGCGGCGGCGAAATGGAATATCCTGAAGAATGCCTCGTTGGCAACGTGCGCTGTCCTGAATGCGGTGGATGATGAGGTCAGAGCGCGCATTCGCGCTCTGCGTCAGGAGGAACAGCGCCTCACCTATATCCCTCTCGGCACGAAAGAGGGGATCGACAAGGACATGCGCCAGGCATGCGGCTCGGATCATGCGGCGTTCGTGGATGCGCAGAGACGCTTGCATGTTGCCTATCAAGGGCGCGATCATGCGCTCGCATGCGTCGATGACCTTAAGATCCTGGGTGCTCATAATGTTGAGAATGCGCTTGCGGCTGCAAGCGCGGCGATCGCGTTTGCAGCACAACCTCGTCCCTTCGACGCAGAAGCGGGTGTGCCGCTTGAGCATGTGGAGCCGATCGGGATCGATGATGCTGCTCTCACCCAGGCGCTTTGCACATTCGAGCCAATCCCTCATCGTATCGAGACGGTTGCAGAGGGGTTCGGCATCCGATTCGTGAACGACTCGAAAGCGACGAACGTTGATGCGACGCTGGCTGCTCTTACGGCATTTCCCAACAAGAACGCCATCATCATGCTTGGCGGGCGTGACAAGGGAACGGATCTTTCAGAGCTTGTTCGCGCCGTTGCTCGAAGCACGAAAGGCTGCGTTCTCTTCGGTGAGTCTTATGAACGCTTTTCTCGCGCCTTTGATGAGGAGGGCGTGCCGTACGTTTCGGCAACGGGCTTGGCTGATGCGGCCGAGCGTGCGTATGACATGGCAAAGGAAGGAGATGTCATCCTGCTCTCACCTGCTTGCGCCTCGTTCGATGAGTTCTCGTGCTTTGAGGAGCGGGGGGAGCGCTTCGCTGAGATAGCTCGCACGTTGCTGGGCAAGAGAAGCTGAGGGGAAGCATGGCGCAAGCGACGAAAAGAAGCGCGCCTCAGGATACCCAAGTAGCGAAGGTCATGCTGCTGGCAGCGGTATTCGCGCTTTTGGTGATCGGGCTTCTCATGGTCTACTCCGCCACCTCGGCAACGCTTTCATCGCGCGGAGCATCGCCGTATGCGAGCGTTCTGGGTCAGATCGCATATGCTCTCATCGGCATCGTAGGCGCTGTTATCATCTGGCGCTTCATTCCCTACCATGCATGGGTCGGCTCGCTCACCTGGATCTTCTGGGGTGTGTGCATGATCCTTCTGTTCCTCACCTTTGTCATGGGAACTACGGTCAATGGAGCGAAGCGCTGGCTCTATATCGGCGTTATCGGCATGCAACCCTCCGAGTTCGTCAAGATCGCCCTTTTGCTCATGATGGTGAAGATCATCTACGAGATCCGCTACAACCGCGTTGATATGCGCTACATCATCGGGCAGATCGTCCTGCTCATCTTCGCACCGCTCATCTTCATGTACTTCACCCAGTCTGACCTCGGTACGACGCTCATCTGCGCGGTCGGCATCTTCGCTGTCATGTGGATCGGTGGCGTATCGAAGAAAGTGCTCATCGGCATCGTCGTTGCAGCGGCCATCTTCGTGGTCATCGCAGTCTTCGGTGTTGGGTACCGAGGGTCGCGATTCGTCTACCTTGACCCGTGGAACGACGGTGACGGAGGATTGGGAGCCGGCTATAACATCATCCGAAGCTTCTTCGCGCTCGCGGAAGGTGGCCTCTTCGGGGTGGGGATCGGGAACTCGCATGAGAAGTATCAGTACCTCTTCGCCTCTGATAGTGATTTCATCTTCGCCGTCATCGGAGAGGAGATGGGTCTGGTAGGCGCGATGTTCGTGATCCTCCTCTTCCTCACCGTGCTCTTCTCGGGCCTGCGCATTGCGGTGAACGCTGATGACAATCTTGGCGCAATGCTCGCTGGAGGCTGCGCGATCATGCTTGTCTTCCAAGCATTTCTCAACATCGGATGCGCTATCGGCGTCTTTCCGACAACGGGAAAGCCGCTGCCCTTCATCTCATCGGGGGGCACCTCCATCATCTCATCGTTCATTCTCGTCGGGATCATCCTGTCGGTTGAGCGCGCGAGCGAGACGGGGTTGCATGAGAAGCGTCGTGACAACTTGCGTGTTGTAAGACGGGTCAAGAAGTAAGAGAGGCGTATATGGGACGCGTTGCAGTACTGACAGGCGGTGGGACGGCAGGGCACATCTATCCTGCCCTCGCTTTGGCAGAGGAGTTGGCCGATCGTGGGTTCGATGTGTACTATGCGGGAACGCCAACAGGTGTGGAAGCGCGTATCGTGCCAGACGCAGGCATCGAGTTCCGCCCCTTCACGGCAAGCGGGTTCGACCGCGCGAAGCCAACGAGCCTCATCTCAGGCGTGGCACGGGTGATCAAGAGCACGAAGGCAGCGAAGAAGTGGTTCTCTGAGATACATCCTGACGTCGTCATCGGATTCGGTGGGTATGTGTCCATCCCTGTTGCGCGCGCAGCTGAGCAGATGGGAATACCGACGATCGTGCATGAGCAGAACTCGGTCATGGGCATGGCGAACAAGTATATCGCGAAACGAGCGTGCAAGGTTTGCCTCACCTATGATGAAGCAGCCCAGGCCCTTGACGCGAAGAGCCCATGCATCGTAACAGGCAATCCCGTGCGATCGCAGATCACGGCGGTCGACTGTGAGCAAGGACGCGCGTATCTGGGAATTCCGAGCGATGCGCGCATGCTCCTTGTCTTCGGCGGAAGCTTGGGGGCGCGGCATATCAACGAGGCGGTCTACACCATGAAGGACGAGCTGCTTGCACGACCAGACGTCTACGTGGTTCACATAACAGGTCCGAAAGAGCTTGATGCAGTGACAAAGGCGCTCTCCCTCACCGATGAGGAAGCGAAGCGCTATCTGGTCTTTGGCTATCAAGATCGGATGCCCGAGGTCATGTCTGCAGCCGATCTGATCGTGTCGCGCGCGGGGGCTACCTCGCTTGCTGAGATATCGGCGAAGGGCATCCCTGCGATCCTTGTGCCCTATCCGCATGCAACAGGGGACCATCAGACGACCAACGCGCGTGCCTATGTGGCATGCGGTGCGGCGCGCATGTTCGCCGATAGCGATGTTGACTCAGATGAATTTCGCGAATGCGTCCTTGATCTTCTCGATGACGCCGATGCGCGTGCGCGCATGCGTGAAGCAGCGCTTGCGCAAGAGACGGTGAGCGCAGCTCGTGCGCTTGCCGACGTGGTTGCCGAGGCGATCTCCTAAGCCAGCGAAGCGTCGTCAAGGAAGGGAATGCCCGAATCGGATAGAATACCGTCTGTATGAAGTGACAAGCTCTGCTAACCCAGATTAGGCGCACGATGGATTGCCGTATGATGAGTGAAAGTCTCGCCGCGTCGTCGCTTCGAGCCAAGGTCTCTCAGCGACTTTGGCTTACCTCGCTTTCATCATCATATGGCAATCTTGAAGCATAATATATCGGGCTTAGGTTAGCAGAGCGAAGAGATAAGACGGGAAGTGTGCTTTGACTGACACAACGACCGAGAGCACCGCGATAGCGGATACGATCCATTTCATTGGCATCGGGGGCGTGGGCATGAGCGGCATCGCCCGCGTTGCGCATGATCAAGGCTTGCGCGTGAGCGGCTCGGACATGCGTGCAAGCCGCTATACCAAGCAGCTGGAGGATGCCGGGGTCAAGGTGTTCATCGGGCATGACGCTGCGAACATCCCTGAGGGTACGCCCACGGTCGTTGTTTCCACTGCAGTGCTTGACAACAACCCAGAGCTTGTTGCTGCGAAGGAGCGCCATCTTCCGATCATCCATCGCGCACAGATGCTTGCGCATCTTGGTGTTGGCCTTGAGACGCTTGCGGTCGCGGGCACGCATGGCAAGACGACCACCTCATCGATGCTTGCCTCTGTTCTCGATGCGATGGGAGATGATCCCACCTTCCTCATCGGGGGTATCGTGAGGTCGTATGGAACGAATGCGCACTCAGGCTCAGGAGCGCATTATGTTGTGGAGGCAGATGAGTCTGACAAGTCCTTCACGTACCTCTCACCCGCAGCAGCCATCATCACGAATATCGAGCCAGATCATCTCGACCACTATAAGGACCTTGATGATATCTACGATCTCTTCGGCCAGTTCATCTCAAGCGTTCCAGAAGGGGCACCCGTGGTGGTTTGCGCGGAGGATGCTCCCTTGGTCAAGCTTGCCCGTTCGTGCGCCTCTCACGTCATCACGTATGGCTTTGCCGAAGAGGTGGATGCGTGCATAACGGATTTCGAGGCTCATGGCGTGGGGTCCACGTTCGCGCTTAAGTTGCCAAGCGGGCGTGTGGTGAGGAGCGCTATCAAGCAGAACCCTGGGCGTCACAACGCGCTCAACGGGGCTGCGGTGCTCACGCTCATCGATGCGCTTGGCCTTGATGTTGATGCTGCTGCGGAAGCGCTTCGCGACTTCGCGGGGGTGAGACGTCGTTTTGACCTGGTTGGAGAGACGTGCGGTGTCACGGTCGTGGACGATTACGCGCACCATCCAACTGAGATCGCCGCTACGATCCGTGCTGCGAAAGAGCTCGACTTCAATGCTGTTCACGTGCTCTTCCAACCTCATCGCTATTCACGCGTGAAGCTTTTCACCGAGGTTCTCAGAGATGAGTTCGCTCACGCGTTCGATGACGCCGATACCATCACGTTCATGGATGTGTATTCAGCAGGGGAGGCTCCTGTGCCTGGCGTGAATGGCAAGACCTTCCTCTCGGTGGTCACCGAGAATGCCGAGAGCCCTCAAGCGAACTATGTGCCACGGCGCATCGAGGTGGCACGTGTTATGGCAGAGCTTGCCTCTCCAAGCGACCTTATCATCACGATGGGCGCAGGGGATGTCACAGAGATGGGCAATCAGATCCTTGACGCCCTTGACGGCATGCATAAGGAGCGCTGAGCGATATGGCAGCGCAACATGCTTCGAACGTCGAGCAGCTCTTGCTCTCGACGGCCTTCGATGGAGAATTCTTCAAAGATGAGCCAATGAGCCGACACACGACGTATCGCATCGGGGGGCCTGCGAAGTACTTCGTGCGCGTCGATTCGCTCGGTGCCCTCTCTTCTCTTATCACGGCATGCAATGCATCGGAGATGTCCCATGTTGTGGTTGGACGTGGCTCGAATCTGCTTGTTTCCGACGAAGGCGTCGATGGTGTTGTGATCATGCTTGGCCGCGATTTCAAGAACATGCAGGCTGATGAGGAGGCGGCCTCTATCACCGCAGGCGCTGGCGTGCTCCTTTCCTCGGTTGTGCAAGAGGCTCTTCGATGCTCGTTCGGTGGACTGGAATTCTGCGTTGGCACGCCAGGCTCGCTCGGTGGCGCGCTCTTCATGAACGCAGGGTCGCGCACTGACTGGATCGGATCACGCGTGAAGAGCGTTACGGTGCATTCTCCTGAAGCAGGCATATGCAAATTGAGCGGAAATGATGTTGAATGGGGATACCGCTCCACATCGTTTAAGCAAGATGAGACAATACTCGAATGCGAGCTCAGCTTGGAGCGCACGGACCCGTTCTTCATACGCGCTAAGCTCGATGCTGGCATTGCGAAGAGAAAGAAAAGCCAGCCGTTGTCGCTTCCAAGTTGTGGCAGCGTCTTCAAGAATCCTGGGGGCGTGTCGGCGGCGAAGATGATAGATGAGTGCGGCTTGAAAGGGCTTGTACGCGGAGGCGCTCAGATCTCCGAGGTTCATGCGAACTTCATCGTGAATCTGGGAGACGCTCGTGCCTCTGATGTGATCGAGCTCATGCATATCGCTCAGGCCAAGGTCAAGGAAGTGTATGGTCAAGAACTCACACCGGAAGTCCGTTTCCTTGGATTCGAAGCGAACTAGCGCCCCCTCGAGAAGATCGAGCGCTTCTTCTGCACGTTTCGAGTCTCGCAGCGTCGCTGATATTCGCCGTGATGCGCAAGCGCATGAGCGCACGGCGAAGGCGCAGCGTGCTCGCCGTGTGAGCCGTATTCCCTTCATCGTCATCGGCGTGGTGACAGGCGTCATCGTATTGGCCCTCGTGAGCTTGTTCCTTCTTTCGCAGACCAAGGCTTTCGAGATCAAGAGCATCGATATCAAGGGAACTGACCACTTGACCTCGCAAGAGGTCTCAGCGCTTGTTTCCATTCCCCAAGGCACGACGCTTCTGAACGTCGATCCTGATAGCATCTCTTCGAGCCTATTGCGTGATTCATGGGTCGAAGGAGTGGAGGTCAAGCGCGTCTTCCCTGATACGCTCCAGATCGATGTGACCGAGCGGAAGATCGCTGCTATCGTAGAGGTTCCTACGGGTTCGGCGCAGATTATCCAGAAATGGGCTGTGGCCGATGATGGGACTTGGCTCATGGCTATCCCTGACCGCTCCACTGAGATCGGGAGCAACTTGAGCGAGAAGATCTACGAGGACGCCGAGCAAGCGCTCCATATCACCGATGTGCCCTACGGGGTAAAACCAGCCATTGGGGAAAAAGTGAATGACGACAGCGTTCTGAACGCGCTCTCTATTGTCTCTGGTATGACCACAGAGCTCGCTGATCAGGTGAAAGCTGTGCGTGCTGCTCAGCCTGAGTCGACATTGCTCACGCTTGGTTCCAACGTTGAGATCGCATTTGGTGCCGCTGAGCAGATCCGTGAGAAGGAACGCGCATGCCTTCAGATCCTCGAAGCAAATCCAAAGGTCGTCTATATCAATGTCCGTGTGGTCGATCGGCCAACGTGGAAGGCCGCATAAGCGCGTGGTATGCGTTTGCATTTGCCGACCTATCGCTTATAATCACATAACGTATGTATCTATTTATTGACCGACGCAAATGTGGTAGCACTATGCAGCATGAGGAGAAACGATGCCCAACTATACAGGTGAGCACTTGGCAGTAATCAAGGTCGTAGGCGTTGGCGGTGCAGGTACGAATGCTGTCAATCGCATGGTGGAGACGGGCGTTCGCGGCGTCGAATTCATCGCGGTCAACACTGATCATCAAGCGCTCTTGATGTCAGACGCAGACAAGACCATCCATATCGGCGAAGAGCTCACGAAGGGCCTTGGCGCTGGTGCTAATCCAGAAGTGGGTTGCCAGGCCGCCGAGGAATCTCGCTCAGAGATCCTCGAGGCGCTCTCAGGAGCCGACATGGTATTCGTTACAGCGGGTGAAGGCGGCGGAACAGGCACAGGAGCTGCTCCTATCGTGGCCGAGATCGCCCGTGAGGAGATCGGCGCGCTTACCGTTGGCATCGTTACGAAGCCGTTCGGCTTTGAGGGCCGTGTGAGATGCAACCAGGCAGAGCAGGGCATCGAGCTTCTCTCTGGGAAGGTTGACACGCTCATCATCATCCCTAACGACCGCTTGCTTGAGATCGTCGATAAGAAGACCTCCATGGTCGATGCGTTCCGCATCGCTGACGATACGCTGCGCCAGGGCATCCAAGGCGTTACCGACCTCATCACCATCCCTGGTTTGATCAACCTTGACTTCGCTGATATCCGCACTGTCATGAAGGATGCAGGAACCGCCATGATGGGCATCGGCATCGCTGCGGGCGAGAATCGTGCCCTTGAGGCAGCGCAGCAGGCTACGAATTCCAGCCTTCTCGAAGCATCCATTCAAGGCGCATCGCGTGTCCTCTTCTCCATTGCAGGCGGCCCTGACCTCACCCTTACCGAGGTGTCGGATGCTGCTCGCACGATCGAGATGTGCGCAGATGACAATGCGAACATCATCTATGGTCAGATCATCGATGACGAGATGAAGGATGCTGTCCGCATCACCGTCATCGCAACGGGCTTCAAGACGAACCCGACCCAATCGGCTATGAACTTCTCCGCACGCTCACCTATGCAGGACATGTTCGCCTCTACTGAGCCAGCGCATGCCCAGGCTGCCCCTTTGCCTGTGTCGCAACCGCAGCCGAGCACCTATGCTGCTCCCCAGAACAACTCGTTCGGTGATGAGGAGTACATCCCTGATTTCCTCAAGCGCCAATACTGATGATGCGCCTTTAGGGGCAACGTCGCACGTGATGGACAAGGCAAGCCTTCCAAACCCGCAGCTTGATGTGATGCAAGTTGCGGGTTTGCGCTTCCTGACCGATGAGCGGCTTTTCCGTGCCTGCGGGATTCGCGTGGCATTCACAAGCCGTGCGGGGGGTGTGAGCGTCGGGGATCACGGGGCGCTCAATCTTGGTGCTCATACCGAAGACGACATCGAGCATGTCGAAGCGAATCGCTCTCTTGTGCGAAATGCGCTTGGTGCCGATGACGTGACATTCGTCTACCCTTTGCAGGTACACGGCGACAACGTGGTTTGCGTGAATGAGCTCGGAGAGGCTGCCTGTGCACAACGACAGGCAGATGAGGGGGCAGATGGAATCCTTGTTCGTTGCGTTGACGTAGCTCCTCTTCTCTGCTTCGCTGACTCTGTGCCTGTCGTGCTAGTCTCACGGTTAGGGTTTGCCGTCGTGCACGCGGGATGGCGCGGTGTCATGGCGCGCATCGCTCCGAAAGCTGCCCGCATGCTCCTTGAAGGAGACAAGACGCTTGATGCGACTGAGATCAACGTCTATCTGGGTCCGCACATCGGTCCTGAATGCTTCGAGACATCCTTCGAGCTCCATGATGAGTTCATTCGGTCATTCGGCGAAGGCGTAAGCGCTGGCAAGAGGCATATCGACCTCTCCCGCGCTCTCATGACCTCGCTCGAAGAGATCGGTATTCCCGTACATCGCATGATAGACGCAGGCCTGTGCACGGTCTGCCACAACGATGAGTACTTTTCCTATCGTGCCCAAGATGGCAGATGCGGGCGTCATGCTGCGCTTTGCTTCAGAAAGGAATGACATGTCCGTCTCAACTCAATTTCGCCATATTCAAGAAGAGGTCGAGCACGTTGAACGCGCGTGTGGAAGACGAGAGGGCTCCGTGCAGGTCATAGCCGTATCGAAGACGGTGGGCGCTGAGGAGGTTTCAGAAGCGATAGAGGCAGGAGCTCGGGACTTTGGCGAGAACCGTCCTGATGAGCTCGTGCGAAAAGCGACGCTTTTCCCTGAGGTGCGCTGGCATTTCATCGGCAACATCCAATCAAGGCGCATCCCTGATATCGTTTCGCATGCCTACCTTATCCATTCGCTCCACACGTTGCGTCATGCTGAGAAGATCGATCATGCTGCGGCAGATCTTGGAAAAGTGCAAGATGTGCTCATCGAGGTGAATGTTTCTGGCGAGGAGTC
This sequence comes from uncultured Eggerthellaceae bacterium, assembly GCA_910588985.1. GTDB lineage: Bacteria > Actinomycetota > Coriobacteriia > Coriobacteriales > Eggerthellaceae > MGBC163016. The sequence goes on from CAJURO010000001.1 coordinate 40,993, forward strand.
GAAGAGCGGCGTTGCGCCTGCAGAGGCGCTCGGACTCGTTCAAGCATGCGCGGCGCTCCCTCATGTGCGGGTGCGCGGGCTCATGACGATGGCTCCTCAAGGAGATTTAGAGGTCGCACAGAAGTGCTTCGATGATCTGGCGTCGCTTCGCGAGGAGATCGCGTCCAAGCTTGACGCGGAGCATGCTTCCTCGTTCGACCAGCTTTCAGCAGGGATGAGCGAAGACTGGAAGAGCGCTATTGCTGCGGGCAGCACCATGGTCCGCATCGGTCGCGCGATATTCAGCGCCAGCTTTTGAAGTGTCCGTAGCATGAGAGGACGAAATAGGGTTTAATAGCATAGACGACCCAAAGCCCTCGTACGGGCGGATCGGATGACCATTGAGGAGTAGAGTATGGCAAGTGGAAAAAGCGTCTTCGGGAATATAAAGTCAAAGCTCGGACTGGAAACCCCGAGCACTGAGTATGTCGAAGAAGAGCTCGACTACGATGAATACGATGACTACGAGGATGAGCCCGAGGATGACTCCTACACCACGCGACGCTCATCTGAGCGTTCGTCGTACAGCACCCGAGGGGGATCGAGCCTGCCTCGCTTGGTGACGATGGATGACGCTCGTGAGAGCGCTCGATACTCTTCCTCCTCGCGGGAGTCTTCACGTCGATCCTCGGCTGTGCGCTCATATGGGCGCGATATGGTGGATTCTTCGCTTCCTCCTTCGATGACGCCTGAGGGAACCGCAGCTGTTTCTGCTGCGTCGAATCGTCGCTCTGAAGGGCTTGATTCGCTCTTCAGCTCGACGACGAGCTCCCATGAGGCGAACAGCTCAAGCTTGCGCGAGCCGACCCTGCCGATCATGGAGCCTGCTTCAACCGCAGTACCCACGAGCATTCCAAATCTGGGCGTTGCTTCCATCAATCTTCCAGGCAAGCGTCAGCTGCAGGTCATTCGTCCGAACGTCTACGACGATGTCGAGAATGTGACGAAGGTGCTCAAGGCATCGGACGTCGTCATCCTCTCGCTCAGCGCTGTTTCTCCTGACCTCATGAAGCGCATGCTCGATTTCTCGTTCGGTGCTGCCAGCGCGCTCGATGCATCGGTCGAGGCCATTGGCAACAAGGTCTTCGCCATCACGCGCGGCATGCCGCTCTCAGATGCTGAGCGCGATGACTTGCATTCCACAGGGGTTATCTAGATGACGCTCTCTTCCACCCCCTCCGTGCTTCTCATAGGGTGTGGGAAGATGGGCGAGGCCATCCTTTCAGGGTGGCTTGCCTGCGATGAGGGAGCTGCGCACGCGCTCACCCCGCAGAGCTTCACGGTAATCGAGCATACGTCTGATCGAGCGAGCGTCCTTGCGCGCTCCTATGGTGTGAGTACAGCGCTTTCTGTCTATGAGGCTCCACAGGCAGATATCGTCATAGTGGCTGTGAAGCCCCAAGCATTCGGGGATGTGCTCTTGCAGATGCGCGAGACGGGACATGTTCGCGCAGGCGAAGCACCTACCTTGGTCGTATCCATCGCAGCAGGCATTCCGACTTCCGAGATCGAGCAAGCGCTTGGTGAAGGTGTGCATGTTGTTCGCGTCATGCCGAATCTGCCCTTGCAGGTAGGTTCTGGCGCAAGTGCAGTCGCAGGGGGTGCGCATGCTACGCAAGAAGAGGTCGAGTTCGTTCGTGAGCTTTTCGCAGCGCTTGGCTTCTCCTGTGTCGTGGACGAGGGTGACATCGATGCTGTCTGCGCTCTCAGCGGCGGTGGCCCAGCGTATTTCTCCTATCTTGTCGAGCTGCTTGCAGGGGCTGGTGAAGAAGCGGGGCTTGACCATGCGCTTGCTCTTGAGCTTGCGCAAAGCACGCTCATCGGGACGGGCCAGGTGCTTGCTGCATCGAAGCAAAGCGCACGCGAGCTTCGACAAGCTGTATGTTCTCCTGGTGGTACTACGCTTGCCGCGCTCGAAGCGATGGATTCGCATGGTATAAAAGAGGCAGTGCACGCAGGAGTTGCAAGCGCGATAGTCCGAGCCAAGGAGCTTTCCCGATGTTGATGTATATCCTCTCGCAGTTGGTCAATGCCTATACGATGGTCATCTTCGTATACGTGCTGCTCTCGTGGTTCCCCATGAAGCGCGGATTGCTTGCTGATATCGATAACGCGCTTGCGAAGATTTGCGACCCATTCTTGAATCTCTTCAAGAAGTTGATCCCTCCTATAGGGGGAATGATAGATATCACGCCTATAATCGCTATTATTGTTTTACAATTGGTCATGCGTATCCTGTACGTCCTCATTTGATGGTCCGCAGGCGCATGAAGGTCGACGATCTCTGATCGAAGGGAAGACAGATGGCAATAACCTCAGAGGATATCCAAAACCAAAGTTTCGCGATCGATCGCAAAGGCTACGACGTCGATGAAGTGGATGTCTTCCTTGAGCATGTCGCTGATGAGATCGACGCCCTGAACAACCAGATCCACGATCTTGAGCTTGAGCTCGAAGAGGCGCACGCGGCGCTTGAGGCTGCTGAGGATCACGCGGCTACCACTGCGGAGGTCACAGCTGCTGTTGAGGCTGCCGGCATCGACAGCACTTCGGTCGACGAGCTTCAGGTTCTCATCGCGGAGAAAGACGACATCATCGCTGACCTCGAAGAGCAGCTTGCCGAGAAAGCGGCGAATGACAGCGCTATCTCCCAAGCGCTTATCATCGCTCAGCGCTCTGCCGACGAGATCATCGTCAAGGCGAACGCCCAGGCATCCGAGACGATGCAAGATGCTCGCGAAGAGGCCGATCGCATCCTGAATCGTGCGAATGCCGATAAGCAGGAAGTGCTCGATGCTATTCGCAAGCTCGAAGATGAGCGCGAGGATGCGCGCGAAGGGTATGCCGACCTGCTTCGTGGCTTCATCGACGATGCGTCACATAAGCTCAACGACCTTGGCTACGATGATGATATCGATGCCATTCCTGGTATCGGGCGCGATGCGGGTACGCTCGATGTGATCTATGAAGAGGACATGGCGGTTGATTACACCACCCCGCAGGCAACCGACGAGGTAGCAACAGCAGTGCCTGTGGCAAGCGTCTACGAGAAGGACCTCTCAGGCTTCGGCGACGTCGAGGACGACTTCGAAGACGTAGACTAATCCACGTATGAAAGCTCCCACTGATGCAGCTCTGCGCCAGTGGGAGCAAAAAAATAAGGCCGCCATCATGGCGGCCTTATTTATGGACGCTTGTTGATCTTAGTCAACGTTTGCAGCAGTGCCGCGAGAAGCAGCGAACTTCTCCACGGTGCTGACAAAGGTGTTGTACAGGTCGGGGGAGATGAGGACTGTGGAGACTTGACCCTCAGTGATCATGACCTTGACCTTCTGCTCCTTCACGACGTCGATCAGCTCAGTCTCTGACATGCGATTGATCTCGTCCTTCGTGACCAGCCAGTCATTCAGGCTCTGCAAGCGCGGTAGGTTAAGCCCCTCGTTCATGTAATGCTCCTTTTCAATTCCACTATCAAACACATAAACGTGCTCATAGTATTCTAACAGCTAGAATAAGATTATAGAGCCACTTGGAAGAATTTGCTTACCATATACGAAAAAACTTGAAAAGGCGAAACGTTTCGACGCAATCCGATCTAAGCATGCGTGAGACGCGCTTGTTCAGGACGATAGGGAGCTTGCTATGGAGAGAGAAGAAGCTGCGAAGAGAATAGATGCATTGCGCTCCGAGATCGAGCACAACACATACCTCTATTATGCGCTCGATGCTCCTGAGATATCGGACGCTGCCTTCGATTCGCTCATGCGCGAGCTGCGCGAGCTTGAGGCGGCCTTCCCCGATCTGATCACCTCATCAAGCCCCACGCAGCGCGTCGGTGGCTACGTAGCGCAGCAATTCAGCTCGGTGAGGCATGCTGAGCGCATGTACTCGCTTGATAACGCGATGGACCTTGCAGAGCTTGAGGCATGGATGAAGCGTGTCGAAGAGGCTCTTGGAGAGCTTCCTGAGCTTTGCTGCGAGCTCAAGATCGATGGATCGTCGGTGGCGCTCACCTATGAGGATGGCGAGTTGCTGCGCGCAGCCACGCGTGGTGACGGAACGATGGGGGAGGATATCACAGCGAACGTGCGAACAGTGCACGATGTTCCCCTTCATATGCGCGCAGAGGCGCTCGAGGGGCTTGTTGACGAGGAGGCCACGATCGAGATACGCGGCGAAGCGTACATGCCGCGCTCAAGCTTCGAAGAGCTCAATCTTGCCGCCACCGCGCAGGGAAAGCCTACGTTCGCGAACCCGCGCAACGCTGCAGCAGGGTCTCTCAGGCAAAAGGATCCCAAGGTCACAGGCATGCGCGATCTGGCAACGTTCATGTATGCCATTGCTGATCCCGCTTTGCTCAAAGCGCCTGGTCAATGGGAGCTTCTTGAATGGTTGCGCGCAGCTGGGTTCCATGTCAATCCCGACGTTCGCCTTTGCTTCACGCGAGAAGAGGTCTTTGCGTTCTGCGAGGAATCCATAGAGAAGCGCTCTCTTCTCCCTTACGAGATCGATGGTGTCGTGGTGAAGGTGAACTCCTTCGCGCTCCAAGCAAAGCTCGGCTTCACATCGCGTGCTCCTAAGTGGGCCATCGCATTCAAGTTCCCTCCTGAGGAGAAGACGACGCTTCTGCGTGACATCACCGTGCAAGTTGGGCGCACAGGGGTCCTCACGCCGGTGGCCGAACTCGACCCCGTGCTCGTTGCTGGGTCAACGGTTGCCCGCGCAACCCTTCATAACGAGGATGAGGTGCATCGCAAAGATGTGCGCATTGGGGATACGGTCATCGTGCGCAAGGCGGGGGATGTGATCCCTGAGGTCGTGGGACCTGTCATCTCGCTTCGCCCAGACAACGCCCTTGTGTGGGAGGCTCCGCATGTGTGCCCAAGTTGCGGCATGCCCGTCGTTCGCGAGGAAGGGGAAAGCGCCCTTCGCTGCATCTCCATCGACTGTCCCGCGCAAGCACTCGAGCGCCTGCTTCATTGGGCGAGTCGTGAGGCGATGGATATCGATGGTGCAGGCGAAGAGATAATCGGACGCCTTGTTGAGACGGGACGCCTTGTGGACGTTGCCGATTTCTACACCTTGACGGTAGAAGAGCTCGCATCGCTTGATATGGGGCGGCAGAACAAAGAAGGCGAAGCAGTGCGATTGGGCACAACGATCGCAGAGAAACTCGTGGAGGCTATTACAGCTTCAAAGGCTCGCCCCTTCGAGCGCGTGCTCGGAGGTCTTGGGATCAGACATGTGGGCAAGAACACTGCTGCGGAGATCGTTGAGGTCTTCCCCTCCATGGAGGCGCTCATGCAGGCCGATGAAGAGGCGCTCTGTGGCATCTATGGGGTGGGCAAGCGCGTTGCGAATAGCATATGGCAGTTCTTGCGCACCCCTGATAATATCGATGTGATCGAGCGACTTCAACGCGCAGGTGTTACAATGGCTGCTACGCTCACTAACGCAGAGCGCATCGAGAGCCTCAAAGGACTGACGTTCGTCCTGACAGGCACTCTCGATCAGCTCGGAATGACAAGGGAGGAAGCAACCGAGAAGCTGAAGTCTTTCGGGGCGAAGGTCTCTGGCAGCGTTTCAGCGAAGACGAGTTACGTTGCTGTAGGCGAATCACCCGGATCCAAGTACGACAAAGCCGTTCAACTCGGCGTTCCTGTTTTGGATCAGACGCAGCTCAAAGGTATTTTGGAGTCAGGCGAACTGCCCGTGATCGAGTAGATGCGGTTTATGTTTATTTTGGTCATGCTGCTTGCAAGGCTCGACATGACCATACGTCTGATGGCAAAATTTTCTTATGGCTCATAAAAAAGGAAACCCGAGACTCGCCCAGAATGCCGCCTCGAGCAATGCGCGCTTCGCAAGCGCAGCGTCAAATGCTCAGCGCAGGCTTCCACAGGGAAATCCGCGAGTGCACATGGGTGCACAGAGTTCTACCCCAAGCGGGGCTCACGCCAGCTATGCGCGTGACGCCGTTGATTTTGATACGCCAGCTTATGCGCAGACGCGTCGGCGCCGCAAGCGCAAGAAGATCCTCACAGGATTCCTCGTGACCGTGCTCGTGCTCGTGCTCGGTGGGTTTGGCGCAGCATTCGCTTATATCTCGAATGTCGACTCGAAGCTCGGACAAGGCATCGATGCGAGCCTTTTGCAGGCCCTTGTCCCTACCGATACCGCCTCAGACCCCTTCTATGTCCTCTTGCTCGGCATCGATGGCTCGCTTGAGCGCGAGAATTCCAAAGAATACGCAGGGGATAACTTCCGCAGCGATTCCATGATGCTCGCGCGCGTTGACCCTCGCGACAACAAGGTGACACTCATCTCCCTTCCGCGCGACCTCAAGATCGACGACCTTGATGGCCATGGCACGCAGAAGCTGAATGCAGCTCATGCGTTTGGTGGTCCGACCCTTGCCGTGAAGACGGTCTCAGAGCTCATGGGCGTTCCTATTGCCCATTATGCTGAGATCAACTTCGATGGATTCAAAGCCATCGTTGATGCTCTTGGTGGAGTCGAGGTGGACGTGCCCATCGATATCAACGATCGCAGAGCGGGCTATCTTAAGGCAGGCCTCCAGACTCTTGATGGCGAAGGAGCGCTTGTGCTGTGCCGTTCCCGTCATGCCTATGACGATCAAGGCGCTGGGGATACCTATCGTTCGGCAAATCAGCGATTGGTGCTCTCCGCCATTGCGTCAAAGCTTTTGAAGAGCGACCCTGTCACGCTTGCGAACACCATCTCCACGCTCGCCGAGTACGTGAAGACGGACTTGAGCGTCTCTCAGATCATCGCGATCGCGCAATCGATGATAGGCCTTGATTCTACGAAGGATATTTACACGGGTGCTGTTCCAACGACATCCTCCTATATCGATGGCATTTGGTATGAGGTCTATGAGAAGGATGACATCAAAGAGCTCATCGAGCGTGTGAACGCGGGCCTCTCTCCGACTGCAGACGATGTTATCGATCCGTCCACAGGCACGGTCATGGCATATTCGGGAGATCAAGGCGGTGACGAGTTCGCTCGGAAGTACAAGGTGCGCTCAGCTGACACCTTGCGCGTGCGCAACGGCAATGGTGCCGACGGCGTATGCGCGCAGGCCTCAGACATCCTCACCAAGATGGGCTACAAGAACATCGATACGGGCAATGCCAACAGCTTCGACTATCCGACCACGCTCGTGGTCTATAAGACTGATGATCAGAAGACCTATGCCGACCAGATCGTGGATGCCTTTGGGCTAGGGCGTGCGGTTCGCGATGACGGGACGTTCCTGTTCGACTCTGACTTCCTCATCGTCATCGGGCAGGATTGGGCACAGAACTAGGATCAGTTTTATATTCAGAGAGAACCTTGCTTGGATTTCATGCGGCAGGGAGAGGCTCGCCGTATGGAATCCAAGCAGATGTGCTCTATTGAAGGCGAAAAATGCGCCGCATGCGTCCACGCTTACTCGTTGACTTTTATTCTCATAAGAGATAATATCCTCAACAGGCTTATACAGGGATGAGGATAATTCATATGCTCATGCGAGCATCCTTATCACTCTGTACGCTTGAAAGCAGAGGCGCTCGGCAGTAGGGGCGAGCGCCTCATGATGAGGAGGTTCTATGAAGAACATCGCAAAGAAGATCATAGCGGGTGCATCCGCGGTTGCCCTTGTTGCAGCTTTCGCGCTCACGGGCTGCGCATCGTCGCAGCAGCAGGCTTCATCAAGCAGCGCAGCACAGCAGTCCGATGTCGAACTGCAGATCTTCGCGGCAAATTCGCTCTCGAAGGCCATGGATGAGGTGCAAAGCCTCTACACCGAACAGACCGGAGTCACTTTCGCTGATACGCAGTACGAGGCTTCTGGTACGCTCAACGAGATGCTTGGCGGTGGCGCTTATGCCGACGCTTTGATTACCGCTTCATCGAGCACCATGGATACAGCAGAGAAAGAGGGCTATATCGATCCGAATACCCGATTCAACATGTTTACCAATGAGCTCGTCATCGCTGCAGGCTCAAACTCTGCTCTTACCGAGGTTCAGCTTGAGGACCTTGCATCTGGCAACTACACGCTCGCAGTTGGCGATGCCAATGTCCCAGCTGGGAACTATGCGAAGCAGGCCCTGACCACAACCGACCCGCAATGCTGGATCAGCGCTGATGGCACGCGTGGTGCCGATTGCTCTGGCAAGGATGGCACGTTCGATGGCACGCCGCTTGAGGGCAAGGTCACCGAGGGCTCTTCTGTTGGCAATGTGTGCCAGTATGCGAACTCTGGAGATGTCGACCTCGCCATGGTCTATTCTTCCGATGTCTATCGTTTCGGCAATGTGAAGATCGTTGGCACCACGCCGAGCGATTCGCACAAGGCGATCGTCTATCCAGCTGCCGTGTGCGCTAACTCAAACGTTCCCGAGGAGGCTGCCGCTTTCCTTGAGTGGGCATTTACGAATGAGGATGCTATCAAGGTCTGGCAGGAATGGGGCTTCGAGATCGCATAGCGCTCGCTTTGAGTTGAAACGATCCGCTCAGTACGCTTTTGAACGGGGAGGTCATCATGGCCTCCCCGCAGCATATAAGGATTGAGAACATGGCGAAGAGATTTTCAAGAAAGATCAGCTCATGCGCATTGGCGATAGCCACCTTGCTCGTGCTCCTTCCTTCTGTTGCTTGTGCGCAGGAGACGGAAGGCCAGCATGATGTTGTAGCCGAGGGCACAACAGTCGAGGTGTCTGCTGACAATGAGCAAGCATACATTGATGGTGCAACCTTCGCGATCGATGATTTCATCCGTGCGCAGAAGGGCTCAGCGCGCGAGCGCGATGGGCAGGATGTAGGATACAGCTATTACCAAGGATCAAGCGCAGATTTTTGCGTTGCAGTCGTGCTTGAGGATGAGGTCATCTGCTACATTCCCGCTTCCGCGCATGCTCTTCTCGATATCGAGGACGCAACGTCAACTGAGCAGCTGCGCTCGTACTTCACGGCGCTTGATGCGGGTTCCCTTACGGGAGGGGTGGTGATCCCTTCCGGGGCTGTGTGGCATTTCACGAGCGATGTCTCTTTCGAGCTCGATGGATATGCCTACTCATTCGCCGTGGACATCTCTGACAAGTACTACGTGACGGTTCGCCCTCTTGGTGCTGAGGGTCCGACCGATGCTCTGTCCACGGATCTCCCACGCTTCGTTGAGTTCGCGCGACCTGTTGTGCCTGATGCAGTTGACATAAAGCCGAAAGCCCAGGGTCTCGCAGCTTTTGGCGAATTCATCTCAGGCATCGACCTGTCTCCTCTCTGGGTCACGTTGAAGACCACGGGTACTGCCATCGTCTTCATCTTCGTGCTCGGACTTGCGGCGGCGTACCTGACCATGCGCGTATCGAAGGTGACACGAGATGTTTTCGATACCATCTTCACCATTCCGATGGTCTTGCCCCCGACGGTATGCGGATTCATCTTGCTGTGCCTCCTCGGGCGCAATACCGCGCTCGGGCAGTGGTTCATCGACATTGGGTTCCCTTTGATCTTCAGCTGGCCTGCCACGGTCATCGCTGCAACGGTTGTTGCATTTCCGCTCATGTACCGCTCCTGTCGAGGAGCCTTCGAGAGCCTTGATGCGAACATGCTCGATGCGGCACGGACGCTTGGGTGGTCGAATGGGCGGATCTTCTTCAAGCTGATGATCCCCCTTTCATGGAGCTCCATTGCTGCAGCAACGGTGCTCGCATTCGCTCGTGCTCTAGGCGAGTTCGGTGCAACCTTGTTCTTGGCGGGAAACTATGTGGGCATCACGCGCACCATTCCGATCGCGATCTACTTCGAGTGGATGTCAGGCAACATTGATGCGGCGTGGTTCTGGACCGCCATCATCCTCGTCTTCAGCTTCTTCGTCATCCTGCTCATCAACCTTTGGAGTCGTCACACGACACGCTATCGCAAACGCGAGGCATCGGCGAGGCCTGACAAGCCTCCGCGCCCAGGTGGTCATCGTCCCAGCACGCAGGCAACGCTTGGCATGACAGCGTTTGAGGAGAGCGCAGAAGATAGTGCGGTAGGGGGTCGCGCATGAGCCTAGACGTGAACATCAGGAAGCGCTTCAAGGAATTCGACCTTGATGTTTCCTTCTCTGCGGGAAATGAGACGCTTGGATTCTTAGGTGTCTCGGGATGCGGCAAATCGTTGACCTTGCGCTGCATCGCAGGAATAGAGAAGCCTGACGAGGGTCGCATCGTGGTGAACGATGAGGTCTTCTTCGACTCAAAGGCGGGGATCAATCTTTCGCCGCAGCAGCGCAAGACAGCGCTTCTGTTCCAGAACTACATGCTCTTTCCCAATCTGACGGTCGAGGAGAACGTGGGCGCTGGGATCAGCCGAAGCGTGAGCAAGGTAGAACGGGCGCGTTTGGTCGAGGCGGAGCTTCACCGATTCGGCCTTATTGGATTCAATGATCGCTATCCAGCTCAGCTCTCGGGAGGCCAACAGCAACGGGTGGCGCTTGCGCGCATGCTTGCGGCGAAACCAGGCATCCTTATGCTCGATGAGCCGTTCAGCGCGCTTGATGCGCATCTCAAGAGCGTTCTCGAGCAGAATCTTGTGAGCTTGTTCGACGCATTCGAAGGAACGATTCTCTATGTGAGTCACGATATTGATGAAGCCATCCGCTTCTGCGATAGGATCGCTGTCGTGCAATCGGGTCATATCCTTGAAATTGACACAGCAGATGGGCTCGTGCAGGATCCCCATTCAGAGGCCGCGCTCAAGCTCTCTGGTTGCAAGAACGTCGTTCACGTCGAATACGTTGATGAGCATCTGGTCTATGCGCCTCAATGGGGCGTCAATGTTGCTACGTCCGCTCCTGTTCCTCGAGATGTCAAATATATCGGCATTCGTGCTTTCTTCATCGAGCGAGCAGAGGGATCTGGTGAGAATTGCTACCCCGTGCGCGTAGATCGCGTGAGCGATTCGCGCTTCGAGCGCTCAGTGCTGCTTGGTTTTCGCGATCGAAGCGAGAGGGCGGCTTGTGCGGTTGAGCGCGAAGATGATGAGATGCGCTATCTTCACCAGCACCTCTTCTGGAAAGTCGACAAGTTGATCGTTCCTCCTGAGGAGCTTCCAGAGGTGGGCGATGAGCTCTCCATCAGGATCCCTCCCGAAAAGATACATCTTGTCTCTCAGTAGAATTCTCCTCATTTGTGTTACATTCATCAGCGAGCATAGTTTCTTCGCTGATCGATGGGAGAGGGGATCGTGAAGGATCATCACGGAAGGGTCATCGATTATCTGCGTATCTCGCTGACCGATCGATGTAATTTCAGATGCGTATATTGCATGCCTGAGGATGGCGTGTGCCAGATTCCACACGACGAGATCCTGCGCATTGAGGAGATCGAGCGTCTCGTGCGCGTCGCAGCCGATCTTGGCATCAAGAGCGTGCGCCTGACGGGCGGAGAGCCGCTTGTGCGCAAGGGCGTAGAGGACCTTGTGGCAAGCATCACAGCTACGCCAGGGATCGAGAACGTATCCATGACCACCAACGGCGTGCTTTTGCCGCAGATGGCGAAAGACCTCAAGGCGGCAGGGCTTGATCGCGTGAACATCTCGCTTGATACGCTTGATGCTGAGCAGTTTCGCAAGATCACGCGCGTGGGCAAGCTCGAAGACACGCTTGCAGGAATCGAGGCAGCGCTCGAAGCAGGGTTCAACCCTGTCAAGATCAACGCAGTCACCGTGCGCAGCCTTGAGCAGGATGTGCTCGAATTCGCGAAGCTCTCGATCGACCGCCCGCTCCATGTCCGCTTCATTGAGTTCATGCCAGTGGGAGATTCAACGTCGACTGGCATCGATGGGCAGGGGTGGGGCAAGGCCGATGTCATCCCCTCTGACGAGCTCATCGAGACCATCAACGCCCAAGCTGAGGAAGCAGGCATTGGAGGGCTTATCCCTGCTGGGAAGAATCCTCTTGGGTGGGGACCAGCAAAGTACTATCAGTTCGAAGGTGCGCAAGGGACGGTCGGGTTCATCTCGCCGCTCTCGCGGCATTTTTGCTCAAGCTGCAACCGCTTGCGCTTGACTGCTGACGGGAAGATCCGACCGTGCTTGTTCTCTGATGAGGAATTCGATGTGCGCACCCCTCTTCGCACGCAAACAGACGACGAGGTTCGTGATGTGCTGCTCACAGCGCTTGGCGCGAAGCCTGATGAGCATCATGATAAAGTGGGCACGGAGCGCAATATGAGCCAGATCGGTGGATAGTAGGGGGCGCATGCTGCTTCGACATCGTGCATGCCGCTTCAGAGGCACCGTGATACTTGAGAGGAAATGAAAGGGACGACCATGAGCGATCAGCTGACCCATATCGATGAAAAGGGAGATGTCCGCATGGTGGATGTGTCGAGCAAGCCCGACACCGAGCGAATCGCAATAGCAGAAGGATTCATCGCCATGCATCAAGAGACGCTTGACCTGATCGTAGGTGGTCAAGCAGCAAAGGGAGATGTGCTTGCCTGTGCGCGGGTTGCAGGCGTGATGGGTGCGAAGCAGACCTCATCGCTCATTCCCATGTGCCATCCGCTCAACATCACCAAAGCGAAGATCGAGCTGAGGGCTGTCGAGGCAGGTGAGCGTGCGGATGGCAAAGTGGGCATCCATGTGCTCTCGACCTGTGGGGTGACAGGGAAGACAGGTATCGAGATGGAGGCGCTGACAGGCGCAAGCATCGCTTGTCTAACGATTTACGATATGTGCAAAGCCGTAGACCGCGGAATGGAGATAATGGATATCAGGCTGCTGAAAAAGGATGGCGGCAAGAGCGGTTTATGGATGCGTGACAATGAACGAAACGAAGATTGAGCCTGAGGCAAAGACCAAGATCATCTGCACGATAGGTCCTTCTGTTGACACAGAAGACGCCATCGTTGAGCTCATCGATGCAGGGATGGACCTTGCACGATTGAACTTCAGTCATGGAACGCATGAGGATCATGCACGGCGGTGCGACATCATCCGCGCTGCGCGTGCTCGTACGAAGGTGCCCGTTGCTCTCATCTTGGACACCAAAGGGCCAGAGATCCGCATTGGGGACGTCGCAGGCGGGGCGGTCGAGCTTGCGATGGGCAAGCCTCTCATGCTCACCGCTGATGGGCGTGTGGGCGATGCTCATGCGGTAAGCCAGTCATTCCCGCAGCTGTCAGATTATGTGTCGTTAGGCGATACGATCCTTCTCGATGATGGGCTGATCGCGCTTGAGGTCAATGGTACAGAAGGCCGTGACATTTCCTGCATCGTCGTGAACCCAGGCGTGCTGAAGCCGAATAAGTCCTTGAACATCCCGCGCGTCAACATCCCCCTTCCCTCGATCACCGACAAGGACAAGGAAGATGTTCTCTTTGGCATCGAGCAAGACATTGACTTCATCGCAATGTCGTTCGTCAAGGATGCGCAGGCTGTGCATGAAATGCGCTCCTTCATTCGCGAGCATGCCGATGCACCTATCGGAATCATCGCGAAGATCGAGAATGCGATGGCCGTTACGAACATCGACGAGATCATCGAGGCAGCAGACGCCATTATGGTCGCACGTGGCGATCTTGGCGTAGAGCTTCCCCCTGACGAGGTGCCGCATATCCAAAAGGAGATCTGCAAGAAATGCAACGATGCTCATAAGCCCGTTATCATCGCAACGCAGATGCTCGAGTCGATGACCTCGAATCCTCGTCCTACGCGTGCCGAGGCCGCTGATGTAGCCAATGCGGTCTATGATGGTGCGGACTGCATCATGCTTTCGGGGGAGACGGCAGCAGGACGCTATCCTATCGAAGCGGTTCAGACGATGAACAAGATCGCGCGTACAAGCGAAGCTCATTATTTCGAGAACCTGCGCTCTCGCCCACGTGTTCGCTCTGGTGCGAAATCCATTTCTCATGCAGTTGGAATCGCCGCTGTGCAAACAGCGAAGGACATCGGTGCAACCTGTTTGATCTGCCCGACGATGACAGGTCGTAGCGCACGCCTCATCTCGAGCTTGCGACCACAGATCCCTGTCTATGCCGTTGCGCCCGATATTCGCACCACGCGATTCATGCAGATATTCTGGGGTGTCACTCCTTTGCTCGGTGATGTTCAGGGAGATATGCGCCATGTGATCCAGAATGCAGAAGATGTCGTTATTGAAAGCGGCTGTGTGAAGCCTGGCGATATTGCTGTGCTTACGTGTGGAGATCGATTCACAAGCCCTGTCAAGCGACATTCTGATGGCAGTGTCGACAAGTTCTCTCCAGCCAACGTCATGTATGTTGTGGAGATTCGGGATGAACGCACCGCAAGCGCGGTTGCAAATTCAGGCGATGATGCGCTCATGACTTCGTCGTTCTTCTTCCATTCACGCTAGACTGGCAAGCGTCACCTCTTGATCGTGCACTGAGCCGCTTGAGCAGGGGTTGTGGTACTATCTTCACCGCTTGTTATTTGATTCAACGAGAGGGTATCTATGTCAGGGCATTCAAAGTGGGCTACCACCAAACATCGCAAGGCAGCGCAAGACGCTAAGCGCTCAGCGCTGTTCTCGAAACTTTCCAGGAATATCACGGTTGCAGCGAAAGAAGGCGGAGACCCTAACCCTGAGAACAATGCCTCTCTTGCAGCGGCTATCGACAAGGCCAAGGGCTACTCGTTGCCGAAGGATAAGATCAAGACGGCTATCGACAAGGCATTTGGTTCTGGCAAAGATGCTGCGAACTACGAGACGGTCATCTATGAGGGCTACGGTCCTGCTGGCATCGCTGTGTACTGCGAGGCGCTAACAGACAATCGCAATCGTACCGCAGCTGATGTGCGCAGCGCCTTCTCGCATGCTGGCGGAAATCTTGGAACATCTGGCTCGGTTGCCTTCCAGTTCGAGAAGAAGGGCCAGATCATGGTTTCGAAGGAGATCGAGACAGGGGACAAGAAGAACCCTATTGGCCCGAACGGCGCTGCTGCCGATGAGGAAGAGTTCATGCTCGCAGTTGCAGAAGCAGGCGGCGATGACTACGAAGATGCTGATGATGAGTGGATCGTCTATACCGCTCCTGGGGACCTTGCAGCAGTGAAGAATGGTCTTGTCGAACAAGGGGTTGAGGTCAAAGGCGCCGAGCTCACCATGATCGCAACCACGCCGACAGAAGTATCGCTCTCTGATGCGAAGAAGGTCATGCGTCTGATCGACCGCTTGGAAGAGCTTGAGGATCTGCAGAACGTCTATCACACTGCTGATATCACTGATGAGATCGCTGAGCAGCTCGATTAATCACCTTTCGCAGATCAGCTTTTTCAGGGGGTAGGCGTCTCAGGCGGCTACCCCCTAAATCGTTTGGCTCTGTTAACCCAGATTGGATACACAATGGGTTGCCTATGATGATGAAAGTCTCGCCGCGTCGTCGCTTCGAGCCATAAGTCTCTCAGCTCCTTTGGCTTACCTCGCTTTCATCATTATAGGCAACCTTCAAGCGCAATATATCCAGCTCGGGTTGACAGAGCCAAACGATTTAACGCTCAAGCGCCTCAAGCGCCGCGAGCTTCGCACAACAGACGAACACTTCGAGCGCCTCTGCGAGCTCTTCGATCGGTGGCATCGTCGGCGCGATGCGGATGTTTGCATCATATGGGTCGTTGCCATAAGGCCATGTCGCTCCCGATCCTGTGAGCTTTACCCCTGCATTCCGCGCAAGCTCTACTGTGCGCTTCGCGGTGTTCGGCAACCCGTCGAAGGAAATGAAGTACCCTCCATGAGGCTTGGTCCATGTGGCGATGTGCGCATCATCCAGTCCCTCTTCGAGCATCTGCTCGACAAGCTCGAACTTGGGGCGAATGATATCGGCGTGCTTCTGCATATGCTGAGCTATAGCCGCTTCGTCAGGCAAGAAGCGTGCATGGCGCAGCTGATTGAGCTTATCTGAGCCTATCATCTGGGTGCTGACGAGCTTTTTGGTCTCTTCGATATTCGCCCTGCTTGCCGCCATTGCGGCAATGCCTGCTCCAGGGAATGTGATCTTCGATGTCGAGGCGAACTTGAAATAGCGGTCCGAAGTTTCGAATTCGGTGCAGGCGATTCCGATGTCAAGGACGCGATCCTGCATCGCAGGGTCCGCATAGAGGTCATGGACGCAATAGGCATTGTCCCAGAAGATGCGGAAGTCGGACGCTGCGCATGGCATCTGCGCAAGACGACGTACTGTTTCATCTGCATAGGTGATGCCGCTTGGATTGGAGTATTGAGGCACGCACCAGATTCCTTTGACAGAGGCGTCATCCGCAACGATCCGCTCGACCTCGTCCATGTCGGGACCCGTTTCAAGGAGAGGGATCGGGATCATCTCGATGCCGAACTGCTCAAGGATGGCGAAATGCCGATCGTAGCCAGGGACAGGGCAGAGGAATTTGACGGTATCAAGGGTACCCCACGGAGTGCTTCCAAGACATCCATAGGTCATGCAGCGTTGGATGGTGTCATACATGACGGTGAGCGAGGAGTTCCCGAAAACGATCACCGTCTCAGGCTTATCGTCGAGAAGGGATGCCATCAAGCGCTTCGCCTCGGGGATGCCGTCGATCACCCCGTAGTTGCGGCAGTCGGTGCCGTCCTCAGAGAAGCAATCGGATGCTGATGCGAGTTCAGTGAGGAGTGGGGTAGAGAGGTCAAGCTGCTTTGCCGAGGGCTTCCCGCGTGCCATGTCGAGCGATAGCCCGCGAGCAAGGATCTCCTCGTATTCGTCTGCGACGATCGAGCGCTCATGCGCTAGTTCGTCGGGCGTCATCTCAGTGTATCGAGCCATCTTCTCTGCCTTTCGCCGCTTTTTGTGCAATGTGCGCCTGCGTGAACATGCAAAATATGCTGGCCACTCCAGTCCAATAAAGTATAATCCCAAAGTTCGTTCATCCAGGGGAGGAAAAGCATTATGGTAACAGGCGATTTCTGGGTACTCTTCGCCATGCTCATATACTTCATCGTGGTGCTCACGATCGGCTTCGTCTATGCGAAGCGCTCGAACTCATCCACGTCTGAATACTTCATCGGTGGCCGTAAGGTAGGTCCATGGCTCACGGCGCTCTCTGCTGAAGCGAGCGATATGTCGGGCTATCTTCTCATGGGGCTTCCAGGGCTGGCATATTGGACGGGTGCATCCGATGCGGGGTGGACGGCTGTCGGCCTTGCTATCGGCACGTATCTGAACTGGAAGCTCGTAGCGAAGCGGCTGCGCAAGTACTCCGTCAAGGCGGGAAACGCCATCACGCTGCCAGGCTTCTACTCCAAGCGTCTCCACGATGACAAGAATATCGTTTCGACGATCGCTGCGCTCATCATCCTTGTGTTCTTCTGCGTGTACGTGGGGAGCTGCTTCGTGACCTGCGGCAAGCTCTTCAACACGCTCTTTGGGCTCGACTACCTGACCATGATGTGCCTAGGCGCCATCATCGTGTTCCTCTACACGCTCATTGGCGGTTATCTCTCTGTGGTCGCTACTGACTTCGTGCAGGGCATGCTCATGTTCTTCGCGCTCGCTGTGGTGCTCATCGGCTCGATCACCTGGGCAGGTGGCGTTGAGAATGTCGTTGCATTCCTCTCTGATATCCCTGGCTTCTTGACGGGGGTTCAGATCGCCGTGCCTGTGGTGGGCGAAGATGGCTTGCAGATCATGAACGACAACGCGCCCCTCTTCGATGTTCCTGCCGAGTATGGTCTGCTCTCCATCATCTCGATGATGGCATGGGGGCTTGGATACTTCGGCATGCCGCAGGTGCTCGTTCGCTTCCTTGGCATCCGCTCTGCTGAGGAGATCAAGCGCAGCCGTGTGATCGCTGTGACCTGGGTGGTCGTTTCGCTCTTCTGCGCCATCTGCATTGGCTTGGTCGGACGTGCTGCGTTCCCTGTCATGTTCGCCTCGAACTCGGCCGCTGAGAACATCTTCATCGTGCTCTCTCAGGTCATGTTGCCCTCGTTCATGTGCGGCATCGTGGTCTCGGGCATCCTTGCGGCATCGATGTCGTCCTCTTCGAGCTATCTGCTCATCGCAGGCTCGAGCGTGGCTGAGAACATCTTTCGAGGCGTTATCAAGAAGGATGCAACCGATGGTCAGGTCATGATCGTGGCGCGCATCACGCTGATCGTGGTCTTCCTGTTCGGCATCTTGGTGGCATCTGACGAGAACTCGACCATCTTCTTCGTCGTGAGCTATGCGTGGGCTGGCTTGGGCGCTTCGTTCGGGCCGTTGACTCTCTGCTCGCTCTACTGGCGTCGTCTCACGAAGCAAGGTGCTATCGCGGGCATGATCGCTGGTACGGCAACCGTGCTCATTTGGCATAATCTGCTTTCGCCGCTTGGTGGCATCTTTGGGATCTATGAGCTTCTTCCTGCTTTCATCATCTCGCTTGCATGCATCTTCATCGTAAGCCTCATCACGCCCGAGCCATCCCAAGAAGTGCTCGACGAGTTCGACCATTACATGGATGAGGACCCAGATGAGGCGGCGCAGATGCAAAGAGATGCCGAGCTTACCGAGGAGGCAACGATCGAGGCAGTCGCAGACTAGCGAGCGCAAGAAAGCTTTCCATGCCTTAGAGCTTGTGCTATCATGCCTCAACTACATGTATTTCAGCTTTGTGCGTACTCTGTGTTTTTGCCATCATTTGGAAGAATGCGCATCACGTGCTAAGATAAAGTGCATGTTTGCAAACACTACACATGCTCAATCCTAGGGAGGTTTACCAAACTTATGAATGAGCATACAAACGCTCTCAGCAGACGTGCATTCATAGGAACAAGTGCTGCCGCATGTGCAGCAACATGTCTGCTATTCACCAATCCCCTCGAAGCATATGCCGTTACGTCGGCAGAAAAGAAGCGGGAAGCACAAGCTGCTCTCGATAGCTTGAATGCTCTTGAGGACAAATTCGAAGTTGCTGCTGCTGACTACAACGCTGCTCTTGATGAACAGCGGGCTGCTGAAGAGAAGGTCGTCGAGGCGCAGGGTAAGATCGATGAGGCTAACAGCCAGATCGCCGAACTCCAAGAGCAGCTTGGCGTTCGTGCGCGCAGCATGTATCGCACAGGCTCTTCCTCGTTCATCGACCTTTTGCTCGGAGCCACCACGTTCCAGGCATTCACTCAGAACTGGGGCATCCTCAACAACATGAACGAGGCCGACGCTGAGATGGTCCAGCAGACCAAGGATCTTCGTCAAGAAGTCGAAGAGCAGAAGGTTGTGCTGGAAGAGCAGAAGCAGGTCGCAACCGAGAAGGCTGAAGAGGCTAAGCGCGTTCAGGCTGAGGCAGAGAACCTCGTTGCCGAGCAGCAGAACCTTGTCGACTCGCTCAACGCTGAGGTGCAGCAGCTCCTGCAGCAAGAAGAGGCAGCCCGTCAAGCCGCCGAGGCCGCGG
This sequence comes from uncultured Eggerthellaceae bacterium, assembly GCA_910588985.1. GTDB lineage: Bacteria > Actinomycetota > Coriobacteriia > Coriobacteriales > Eggerthellaceae > MGBC163016. The sequence continues at coordinate 60,439 of CAJURO010000001.1, forward strand.
CAGCAGCTGCGCGTGAGCAGCAGAATAACCATGGAGGCAACGGTGGTGGTGGCAGCAGGCCATCAGGTGGAGCTGGCGTGAACAACGGTAAGCCCCAAACGATCACGGGCAACGTCGTTGTTGACCGCGCATACAGCAAGCTTGGTTACCCTTATGTCATGGGCACGCAAGGACCAAAGAGCTACGACTGCTCTGGTCTGGTGAGCTATTGCCTTACTGGTAAAGAGAACAACAGAATTGGCACCACCTATACGATGGCGAACTGGCCTCAGGTCACGAATCCTCAGCCAGGCGATATCACCTGGCGCTGGACGCATGTGGGCATCTACATCGGTGGCGGTCAGATGATCCACGCTTCAAGTCCGCGTGTGGGTGTCATCCAAAGTGCTGTGCCGTCTAACATGATCTACAGAAGGTATTAGCCTTCAGCTTTCTTTAGGAATGAACTGAGAAAGGGCGTCGCAGGAGCGGCGCTCTTTCTTTGATGACAGGATGCTTTGATACTCTATCATCGAAGAAATTGCGCGATCTTGTTCCGTATGTGGTGATTTCACAAAATAGATACACCCGGATGCGTGTTATAGCTTGACACTCGAAAATCTCTCACGTATCATTCTCTTTCGCTTGGCTTGTTATGTTCTAGAAAGCCAGGCCGCAGCTTGAAAACCGCACATGAACGAAAAAGCTCGGATACCGATATGATCGGTATCAACAAGCATATTCGATCTGAAGATGCCCGATGATGATTCGCAGCATATTGCGTTATCGCCTTTGTGTCGACTCGATGATCGGATGTGCTGTGTAGGTTCAAAAGATGGGCGTGTGCCCGAGTGGTTAAAGGGGACGGGCTGTAAACCCGTTGGCTATGCCTACCTAGGTTCGAATCCTAGCGCGCCCACCATCTTCTTTGGATCCTATATGCTCATGATGCGAGAAAGACAGCATTTGTCCGATAAAGCAGCATGGGTGTATGGAATAAGACGCCTGTGTAGCTCAGTCGGTAGAGCACTTCGTTGGTAACGAAGAGGTCACCGGTTCAAGTCCGGTCGCAGGCTCCATTGCATGGCGGCGTAGCTCAGTTGGTCAGAGCACACGGTTCATACCCGTGGCGTCACTGGTTCAAATCCAGTCGCCGCTACCACGTTAATCCTTCGCTCTTACGGGCGATGCATATGTATTGAACATGAATCCCTTTAAGGAGGATCAAACATGGCTAAGGAGAAGTTCGAGCGTTCGAAGCCGCATGTTAACATCGGTACCATCGGTCATGTCGACCATGGCAAGACTACCCTGACAGCGGCTATCTCCAAGACTCTTTCCGAGAATGACGGAAGCCACGGCACCGCTACCGCTGATTTCACCGCATTCGAGGACATCGACAAGGCTCCTGAGGAGCGCGAGCGTGGCATCACGATCTCCATCGCTCACATCGAGTATCAGACAGATTCTCGTCACTATGCACACGTTGACTGCCCAGGACATGCTGACTACGTTAAGAACATGATCACTGGTGCTGCTCAGATGGACGGCGCGATCCTTGTTATCGCTGCTACCGACGGCCCAATGGCTCAGACTCGTGAGCACATCCTGCTCGCTCGTCAGGTTGGCGTTCCCTACATCGTCGTCTTCCTTAACAAGTGCGACATGGTCGATGACGAAGAACTCATCGAGCTTGTCGAGATGGAAGTTCGCGAGCTTCTTGACTCCTATGAGTTCCCGGGAGATGACACCCCGATCATCCGTGGTTCTGCTCTCAAGGCTCTCGAGGGCGACAAGGGCTATCAGGACAAGATCTGGGAGCTCATGGATGCTGTTGATTCCTACATCCCAACTCCTGAGCGCGACGTTGACAAGCCGTTCCTGATGGCTGTTGAGGACACCATGACCATCACTGGCCGCGGCACTGTTGCTACTGGCCGTGTCGAGCGTGGCGTTCTCCACCTCAACGACCCGATCGAGATCGTTGGCATCAAGGAGACCCAGGAAACCGTTTGCACGGGCATCGAGATGTTCCGCAAGCTTCTTGACGAGGCGCAGGCTGGTGACAACATCGGCGTTCTGCTCCGTGGCATCAAGCGCGAGGACATCGAGCGTGGCCAGGTTCTCTGCAAGCCCGGCAGCGTGACCCCGCACACCGAGTTCGAGGGCCAGGTCTACATCCTCACCAAGGAGGAGGGCGGCCGTCACACCCCGTTCTTCGATGGCTATCGCCCGCAGTTCTACTTCCGCACGACCGACATCACTGGTGTTGCTCACCTTCCTGAGGGCACCGAGATGGTCATGCCTGGCGACAACGTCACCATCACTGGTGAGCTCATTCACCCAGTGGCAATGGAGGACGGCCTCAAGTTCGCTATTCGCGAGGGTGGCCGCACCGTTGGCTCTGGCCGTGTTACCAAGATCATCAAATAGCACGGATCAAGCATGTATCATGGGGCTCTCGCTTCCAGGAGCGCGAGCCCCATTTTTGCCCGTTCATGTGTGAGTCGAGAGCGAGCTGAATAGTTTTTAAAGGAGAATTCATGCGTACATTGGTCACACTGGCGTGCACAGAATGCAAACGCCGAAACTACACGACCACGAAGAACAAGCAGAACAATCCTGATCGTATCGAGTTCAAGAAGTATTGCAAGTGGTGCCGTCAGCACACACTGCATCGTGAGACTCGCTGATCACGGATAAGAGGAACAGGCATACGCCAGTAGTTCAATTGGTAGAGCGTCGGTCTCCAAAACCGAAAGTTGAGGGTTCGAGTCCTTCCTGGCGTGCCAGCTTGTTTATGAAAGCAGCCCAAGCGTGGCTGCTTGTTTGGCGTTTAGATGCAAGATAGATCAGAGCATTCAAGAGGAATCACATGGCTAAGAAATCAAAGACTCAGAGAGCTAAGGCATCTGCTGCACGGCAGGCGCGTAAGCAGGAGCGTGAGGTAGAAGAGCAGGTCAAGGAATCTTCTGACGCAACTGCAAGCTCTGAGAGCGCTGAGAAGGAAGAGAAGAAGCCAGGCCTTTTCAAGAAGAAGACCGACACCTCCATCAAAGCCGCTGAGTCGGAGTCGAAAAAGCCTAAGAAGGTCGAGGAAAAGAAGCCTAAGAAGAAGCGTTTCCAGTTCTTCCGCGATGTGAAGGCAGAGCTTAAGCGCGTCACATGGCCGACGAAGACTGACGTATTGCGTTGGTCGGGCGTTGTTGTCGCAGCGCTCATTTTCTTTGGCGTATTCGTTGCCATCCTTGATAACTTCATCATCACGCCTCTTCTCGTGCTCATTTCGGGTGCAGATCCTTCAACGATAGATTGGCTCAATTTCCTCACAGGCGGCGAAGGCGCAGGGGTAGACGCCTCGGGCGTTGATGCTTCAGGTGCGGATGCTTCGGGCGCAGATACCTCAGGTGCGGATGCCTCGGCCGATACCTCAACGGCTGACACCTCTACAGATGGCGGTGCTGAGGCTCCAACGGAAGAGCAGTAAGGGTTAGGCAAGAGGGAGCTGAGATGTCTAAGAAGTGGTACGTACTGCATACCTACTCTGGGTATGAGAACAAAGTCAAGGCAAACCTTGAGACGCGTATCGAGACCATGGGTCTTGAGAACAACGTATTCAAGATCGAGATACCTACCGAAAAGGTCGCTGAGATCAAAGATGATGGTAGGCGCGTCGAGAGCGATAAGAAGGTTTTCCCTGGCTATGTTCTCGTCAAGATGGAAATGGATGACAGAAGCTGGGCAGCAGTGCGCAACACCCCCGGTGTTACGGGCTTCGTTGGCAGCCAAGGCAATCCATCTCCGCTGACGCGTGCCGAATATAACAAGATCATGAAACGGACAAGCGTTGAGGCCCCCAAGAAGACCTCGACCACTATGGAAGTTGGGCAGGCGGTGCATGTCATCTCTGGTCCTTTGAAAGACTTCGACGGTCTTGTCTCCGAGGTCATGCCTGATGCAGGCAAGGTCAAGGTCATGGTCTCGATCTTCGGGCGTGAAACTCCGGTTGAGTTGACATTCGACCAGGTGGAGAAGATTTAGCGCACATAAGCAGCTTATCGTGCCCGAGTGGACCGGGGCTTCTCGCGATGAAAGATGCTTTGTGAAATAGAAACGGCTTTGAATAAGTAAGGAATAACGATAATGGCTGATAAGAATGTAAGCGGATTCATAAAGTTGCAGATACCTGCGGGTGCTGCGAATCCGGCACCTCCCGTCGGTCCTGCCCTTGGTGCCCAGGGCGTCAATATCATGCAGTTCTGCCAGGCATTCAATGCGCAGACGCAGGATCAGGCTGGAACCATCATCCCTGTTGAGATCACGGTCTATGAGGACAAGTCCTTCACGTTCGTGTGCAAGACGCCTCCGGCTGCTATTCTCATCAAGGAGAAGCTTGGCATCGAGCATGGTGCAGGCATTCCACAGCTTCAGTCTGTTGGCACGCTTTCCGATGCTCAGCTGACCGAGATTGCCGAGATCAAGATGCCCGACCTCAATGCGAACGACATCGACGCCGCAAAGGAGATCATCGCTGGCACTGCTCGCTCAATGGGCGTGCGCATCGAAGGACGTGAGCTCAAGAAGAAGTACGAGGTCACCCGTAAGCTGGCAGCTCTTCTGAAGGGCGAGACGGTCGACGAGGGCCAGAACGCATAAGCTCTCACATCAGTTTGTTAGACAGGTGGAAGAGCCTTGAGGAGAGGCTCGCCATTACCACGAAAGGATGCTCACATGGCAAAGAAATCAAAGAGATACGATGCAGCAGAGAAGCTCGTTCCTGAGCAAGCAATCGCTCCGATCGAGGCGATGCGCGTGGTCAAGGAGATCGCTACCGCGAACTTCGATGAGACCATCACAGTAGACTTCCGTCTCGGGATCGACACGCGTCAGGCAGACCAGCAGCTGAGGGGCACGGTCAGCCTCCCCAATGGCTCGGGCAAGAATGTTCGCGTTGCGGTGTTCGCCGAGGGCGATGCTGCGAAGGCTGCCGAGGAGGCAGGCGCTGACATCGTTGGAACCGATGAGCTCACCGAGCAGATCAACGCAGGCAAGTTCGACTTCGACGCTGCCGTTGCAACTCCTGATCAGATGGGTAAGGTCGGTCGTTTGGGCAAGGTGCTCGGCCCTCGCGGGCTCATGCCGAACCCTAAGCTTGGTACTGTTACGAATGATGTTGCCAAGGCTATCAAGGAGCTCAAGGGCGGCCGTGTTGAGTATCGTGCCGATCGCTATGGCATCGCTCATGTCATCATCGGCAAGAAGAGCTTCACACCTGAGGCGCTCGCTGAGAACTATGGAGCCGTCTATGACGAGATCCTGCGCATGAAGCCAGCCGCTGCTAAGGGCAAGTATGTGAAATCCATTGCCGTCTCTTCGACGATGAGCCCTGGCATCGAGGTTGATCCTTCGGTTCAGCGTGCTTATACAGAAACCGTTTCTGAATAGATCACAAAGCAGACCAAATTAAAAAAAGGAGCACCATTGGTGCTCCTTTTTTTGATGCTTGGAAGACGAATGTGCGTTCTATGCAACCTTATGCAAGAGGTCCTTTGCTGATTTCGCTTCTGCGATGAGGGGTACTCTCGGGTATGACGAAGGTCGCGTCCTCCTTATGCAGGCTTTGCCATGTCTATGAAATAAGCCTTATACCACAAAAGGAACATGTAGATGATCCAGATCTTGCGTGAATTGTCGGTTCCTGCCTTGTGCGCATCGAGGATGCCTACGAGCTTCTCAGTATGGAAGAACTGTTCGGCGATGTCGCTCGTGAATGCGTCCTTGATTCGCTCGTAGTATTCATCCTCACGAAGCCAATTGACGATCGGAACCGGAAAGCCAAGCTTCTCTTTTTGAGCCCAGCTTTCAGGGATGTTCTTCAGCGCTGCTTTGCGAAGAGGTATCTTGGTCTGCTCAAGGGTGAGTCGAAGGTCGGTAGGGATATGGCTTGAGATGGCGAAGACCTCGCGATCAAGGAAGGGGACACGACTTTCAAGCGAGTGTGCCATGCTCATCTTGTCGGTCTTGAGCAAGATGTCACCCACAAGCCAGAAGAAGAGATCAGCGTATTGCATCTGCGTGACCTGGTCTTCTGAGGATGCTTCATGGTAGATAGGTGCGCAAATCTCTTGCGGTGTCTTCTTGAGCTTGGGAGCCTTTAAGACGGCATCTGCTTCAGCTTTGGTGAACGCGACGCCGTTTGCGTTCGTGTAGTACCAATCCGCAACTCCCGTTGACGCACGATCCAGGTAGTTCGCTCCACGAATGCCGAGCTTATGCATGACCTTCGCAGCTGTGCGGAGAAGTGGCTTTGGAACCCAGGAAAGCTTCTTGTTCGCAAGAGGAGTCTGGTAGATCTTGTATCCCGCGAAGAACTCATCCGCGCCTTCGCCAGAGAGCACGGCTTTCACATCGCGAGCAGCGAGCTGATCGACGAAGTAGAGGGCCACTGCGCTCGGGTCTCCGCTCGGCTCATCCATATGCCACTGGATAAGCGAGAGCGCATCCCAGTACTCATCCTTCTCGATATAGTGGGAGGCGTTGGCAAGCCCGAGCTCATCGGCAAGCTCACGCGCCCAGCTGATCTCGTCGCGATCTCCTTCGTATTCGGCGAATCCAACAGTGAATGTCTTGATATCGGGGTTGATCTGCCCAAGGCATGCTGCCATATAGCTCGAATCGATGCCTGACGACAGGAATGAACCAACTTCGACATCGGCAACATTGTGATAGAGGACCGAATCGTGCATGACCTCATCGATCTTTTCGACGAAACCATCGAGCGAGCAGGTTTCATCGATCGGATAGGTGGGCGTCCAATAGCGAACATCTTCGCGAATACCATCATCATCCACGATAAGGTAGTGAGCGGGCTCAAGCTTGAAGATGCCCTCGAACATGGTCTCGCGCAAAGCGGAGAACTGAAAGCAGAGATACGCTTCGAGCGCTTCTTCGTTGAGAGCGCGCTCATAGGCAGGATGCTCGAGGATACCCTTCGCTTCAGAAGCGAAGATGAAGCGCTTTCCTTGAAGGGTGTAGTAGAACGGCTTGATGCCGAATGGATCGCGAGCACAGAAGAGCTCGCGTGTTGTGCGATTCCAGATGGCGAAGGCGAACATGCCGCGCAGCTTAGGAAGCACGTCAGCTCCCCAAGCTATGAACCCAACAAGCAGCACCTCGGTATCGGAGTTGGTTTTGAACTCCCAGCCTTCCTCCTCGAGCTCTGCACGCAGATCGCGGAAATTGTAGATCTCACCATTGAAGACGATAGCGTAATCGGCATGCATATCAGTACGTATGAAGGTAGAGGAGGAACCAGATTCCTTTATATGAGGTGTTTCGACCTGTGCATCCTTGGAAGCGCCTTCGCGCACCATGGGCTGACTGCCGCCCGCGAGGTCGATCAAGGAGAGTCTTCGATGACCGAGTGCGATGCCATCTGCGAGGTATTGCCCTTCGCCATCAGGTCCGCGGTGAGCCATGATGTCGCACATAGCTTGAAGGGAGTCTTTATCGCTCTCATCAGCGTGGGTGAAACCGCAAATGCCGCACATGGATGCTCCTTCTTCGATCGATCGCACGAGGAGCGCATGATGCTGCTCCATATATCCTTCAGTTGCGCTCTCCTCGCAGAGAACCGTAGCTTTGTGAACATAATTATAAGGATTCAGGGGCGTTAGGCGCATCATATGGAATAACATACTGTTGAAAAGAAGAAAGAAGCCATGCTCTGTGCAGGGGCATTGAGGGAGTGCATGAAAAAGCTTGGAATAATGGGCGGAATGGGTCCGGCGGCAACAGCAAGGCTGTTCAGTCGGATCATCGAGCTCACCGATGTTGAGACAGATCAGGAACATATCAAGATCACCATCTTGAACAATCCGCAGGTGCCCGATCGCACTGCATACATCCTTGATGAGACGAAGGAGTCATTCGTCCCCGTTCTCCAGGAGATGGCAAGAGCGCTTGAACAGGATGGGTGTGAGGTGCTTGCCATGCCCTGCAATGCGGCGCATTCCCATTGGCGCGACCTCAATGATGCCGTTGAGAGGGCTACCTTCATCAACATGCTTGCTGAAACGGCGTCGCTCTTGCGAACGCTCGGCTGCGCACGACCAGGCCTTCTTGCCACCGATGGCATCATACGAAGCGGTGTGTTCCACGATGAGCTTGCTGCAGCAGGCCTTGAGGCCATCGTGCCCGATGAGCCGTTCCAAAGGCAAGTCATGAGCACTATCTACGATTATGTGAAAGCAGGACGTGCCATACCTGAGGGATTGCTCGACGAGGTGTGCGACCATGTGCTCGAACGCGGTGCGGACAGCTTGATATTGGGTTGCACCGAGCTTGCGTTCCTTGGCATTCCGACACGCTATAAAGGCGTGCCTGTAGCTGATACCATCGATGTGCTTGCGTGGAGAAGCGTCATCGAGTGCGGTGCCCCCGCAAAGGACCTAACAGCGATCTACGCTTGATCCTCTTTGAATTGCTGCCCATCCGTATCCCAGAAGAAGCGCTTGAACTTCCTGATCTGGTTGTAATACATGACATATGACCAGAGATTATGCCCAAGCGAATCCGCCTTGTAATCAAGCGGATAGGGGTTGGGATTCGTCGCCTTCTTGAGCGCAAGAGCCTCTTCGAGCTGGCGCTTGTCTGCGATCGACTTCTTGAGCACGCGATCGGGAACGCAACAGTAGACGAAGGGATCATAGGCCTCACGATAGGCAAGCTCTTTGCCAAGGATGTATTGGTCTACGATGGGGGTGACGAAGTTCACACCTCCAAGGCTCGTGTAATACGTGCTTCTTCCTGCGCGGATGTTGATCTCGAAGAAGCAGTACTGATCGCGCCTAGAATCATATTTAAGGTCAAAGTTGCCATAGCCGACATACCCGAGATGCTTGATGATCCGCTTCGCATCTTCGATGACCTGTTCTTGACGTGCCCCGATGACGCACAGAGGATTGCCAAGAGCGGCAGGATTGTGGTCTTGCAAGCATACCTCACCGCCAGAGACGAGCTTCACCTCTCCTGTGGGGTCAGAGAACGTTGTGATGATCGAGAGCGCTTCATCTCCTCCAGGGATGAAATCCTGCACGACCATCTCCTCGTTGTAGTCAGACGCCTTGATGTTCACCCATACCTCAGCAAGCTCTTCAGGAGTCTCGATCTCGTAGGCCTTGCGTTTGCCTTTGATCTCAGCGTTCTGGAACGCCGTAGTGTCAGAGGGTTTCAGGATGAGCGGATAAGGGAAATCATGCACAGGAAGCTCATCTGGACCATTCGGACTCGCAGAGAAGTACCAGCTCTTCGCGTAGGGTACCCCAAGCTCTTCGCAGAGGTCATAGAAGTTATGCTTGTCGCTTACGCGCTCGATCATCTCGTAGTCGTTGCACATGCAAACGTATCCTGCCGTCTGAAGCGCCTCCTTGTTCTTCGCGAAGAAAAGAGCATGACGATCATCGCATCCAAGCAAGAGCGGGATCGCTTCAGGGGTCTTTTCAGCAAGCTCGCTTGCAATGCTCTTGAGCGTTTCGAGGAGAACCTCGGGGTCATGCGAGCCTGCTACGATCCGGCAATCGGTGAAACGGCTTTCTGTGAGCATCTTGATAGGCTCGGAAAGTACCACGATGGCGCGCTTGGTCCCATATGCGCGGTTGAATTCGCGAACATAGCTGTACGCAAGGAACGTCCCTCCTACGATGACGGGTACGATCCGTGAGGTGATCTTGCGTTCCTCTTCAGGCGCACGCTCAATGGTCTGAGGCGCTTTTTCCTGTTCGCTTGCGCTCTGATGTGCGATATCTCCTGTTGTCACAAGAGCTCCTTTGTCTATGGATGATGACGCCTTCCGATCATGCTGAGGGCGTTATGCTGCTTGTTACCTATGAAGCATTCTATCAAGAACCTTGTTGATGAGCGCTGATTCGGGAAGCTTCGCCGCATAGGCGATCCCGAACGTGACGATGAGGCTCACTATCCCGCCTGCACAGACGTAGAGCAGGGAGCGGAGAATAGAGCCATCAAGCGGCGCGATGAACATCTGGAGGGCAAAGAGCACACCAGCACCTGCGAGTGCTCCAAGGCCGCCCAGTACGAGGCCAAGCACGCCAGCACGCAGGAAAGCCTTGATCCCGATATGCCCGAAGCGCTTCTTGAGATAAAGATAGGAGAGCGCATCGACGATCACATAGAAGGCGGCAGATGCAAGGGCGATGCTGCCGATCGGAATGGTCGCACCTGAGCGGTGAAGCTCTACGAACAGAAGGGTCAGGATGACTTGGATGATGCCTGCGATCGCATTGAAGATGGCGTAGGTACCCATCTTGCGCAAACTTGAGAACACCTTCTGCGTGAATGTGGAAAGGCCATAGAACGGAAGGGCAACAGCCAAAGCTACCAGATAGCCTGCTATTTCCTGTATCGCGTCATCGCTGAATGCGCCGATATGGTAGAGGGAGATGAGAGGGGTTGCGAACACCATGAGATAGAGCATGAAAGGAAGGAGCAGGAACGTGATCTCGGATGTTCCTTTCATGACGCATGCTTTGAAGCCCTTCCAGTTCTCATCCGCTTCTAGGTGCGAAAGCTCGGTGAAGAGAGCGGTCGTGATAGGGATGGCTAGGAATGAATAGGGAAGCGTGTACCACAGCCGTGCATACACGATGACGGAAGGCCCATTGTCTGCAAAGGCATAGGATGCTGCATTCATCACAGAGACCGTGATGAAGGAGAAGAGCGTGATGAAAAGAGCAGAGACCCCCAAAGAGATCGTCTCTTTCAAAGCAGGGTCATGGAAGTTGATGTGCGGACGAAGATGAATGCCGTTTTTCTTCAGGGCGGGCACCTGGAAGAGCATCTGAGCAGCCACCCCAAGCGGGTTGCCGATGGCGATCACATAGAGCGCCTCATTCGGATGGTCGGGTGCGATGAATGCGTAGGCGATGAACGTAGCGATGACGATGAGGTTGTTCATAATGGGTGCCGCTGATGACCAGAAGTAGTCGCGGTTCGCATTGAGCAGGCCTGAGAGGATCGATGAGCAGCCATAGAACACCGTCTGGATGGCGAAGAACTGGAAGAGGAAGATGGCAACCCCCATGCTCTCCTGATCCGAATAGAAGCTCTGCGTATAGATGACGACCTGGGGCCAAAGGATGCCCAAGAGCGACACGATGCCAAGAAGGATGATGACGAGCGTCATGAGGTTGGATGCATACTCGTTGCCCGCACGTGCCCCAAGCTTCTTCTTGACGCTCACATAGACAGGAAGGAAGGCTGTGACGAGCATTCCTCCCATGACAAGCTCATAGAGCATGTTAGGTAGGTTGTTCGCAACTTGATACGAGCTTGAGATGAAGGTGGCTCCCAAGGCATAGGCCATCGCCCAAGTACGTGCAAAGCCCGTGATGCGCGAGACGAGCACGCATATGCTCATGATGTAGGTTGACGAAGCTATGCCCTCGTCGGTCGAGCGGACGTCAATAAGCTCCTCTTCGAGGTCGATCCCCTCCTCTGGGACAAGGTCAAGAGGTCCCTCAGGGATGGATTCAGGAAGGGGGACTTCGCTCAAGGCCTGAGAAGGAGTCTCTTTGCGTGCGTGCCGAGGCCTGAAAGGCTTTTCTGAGCGCTCTTTGGTAGCACGATCGCTCACATCGGCTGCGGCGTGACGGGCATGAAGGAGCTTGTCGGGCATTCAGCAAAGAGCTTTCTTTACGGATGGTTATAATTCATGTCTATCCTAACAAATGAGAGGCTCGAAGATGAACAGATATGTGATCGACCAGAAGGCGCTTGAGGGAAATATCGCTACGGTCATCAAGCATTGCGACGTCCCCGTCATCGGCGTGGTCAAGGCGAATGGCTATGGCGTTGGACTGGAAGCTTTTGCGAGCACTCTCAAGGCTCATGGCGTCAAGACGTTCGCCATCACGGAACTTTCCGATATCGAGCCTTTGAAGGGCGTGCTTTCGAGGGATGACGATATCCTCATGATGCGCTCGACTGCTCTTTCCGATGAGCTTGATGCGATCGTGAGCGCGGATTGCGTTGCCAGTATTGGCTCGTGCACATCTGTGCGAGCGCTTGATGAGGCAGCACAGCGCGCGGGCAAGCATGCACGCTGCCATATCAAAGTCGACACGGGCTTTGGACGCTATGGGTTCTTCCCTGATCAGATGGATGAGATCGCTTCGGTGTTTACCCTGCCGAACGTGGATGTTCAAGGGATCTATACGCACTTCGCGCGCGCGTATGGTGACGAAGCATACACCAAGGCGCAATTGGCAGCGTTCATGGGGGTTGTCGAGGACCTGAAGGCAAGAGGGCTCGACCCTGGATGCGTGCATGCGGCAAATTCGCCTGCACTCTATAACTTCCCCGAAACGACCCTCGATGCCGTCCGCATAGGCTCTGCTTTCTTGGGGCGCGTCATCACACAGGCCGACACCGATCTTGAGCGCATCGGATACCTTGAAACAGAGGTGATAGATATCAAGGACTTCCCGTGTGGATGGGAGATGGGATACGGTGGTGTTGAGAAGCTGAAGCGACCCACGAAGGTGGCGTTCGCTGGCGCGGGGCAGCGCGAAGGCGTTGGCTTGCAGCCGCTCGTAGCGCCTGATATGCGCTCTGTGCTCTCAAAGCTCAAGCGATTGGGCAAGCACCCCCTTGAGGCCACCATCAATGGACATGCGTACCTCGTTCTTGGAGAGCCCGATCTTTCTCTCTGCCTGCTGGATGTTACAGGATCTGACGTATCCATTGGTGATAAGGTGGTATTCGACCCCAATCCGCTCATGGTGCCCGCATCGGTGTCTCGAGAATATATCTGAGAGAGGGAGAGAATGCGTCTTCTCGTTGTACGGAATGACTCGAACCCTAAAGCAGTCGAGGCCTCGTTCATCCTCATCGGTTTCTTGTCCCAACAAGGAATCAAATACGATATCTTCGATTCGAAGGATCTCTATAGCGATGACTTCGGACCAGCGTATCGAAGCGTTGCTTCGCAAGATTACGAGCTTGTCGTGGTGCTCGGTGGAGATGGTACCATCCTTCGCACGGCGCGCCTTGTTGCGGGACGGGATGTGCCGATCCTTGGCATCAATTTCGGACATCGGGGCTTTTTGGCGAATGCAGAAGAGCCTGGAGTATTGGACCTTGTCACCCGTGCCCTCGCGGGCGAGCTCCTTTCTGAGCGTCGAGCCAACCTCTTGGTTGAGGTGAGGTGCGGAGAGACGCGCGACATGGTAGGCAGTGCCATCGACGAGTCGTTGCTCAAGATCGGATACGGCATCAACGATTCGGGCATTCATGGCGAGAGGCGCTTCTTCGCTTTGAATGAGGTGGCCATTTCTCGTGGTGCTTGCGGCCGCATGCTCGACATGTCGCTCGATATCTCAGATTGCCACATCACGGATCTGGCAGGAGATGGAATCATCGTGGCCTCTTCGACAGGATCGACCGCATATTCGCTTGCCGCGGGTGGGCCGCTTGTCTCTCCCTCGTATGATGGGCTCATCGTCCAGCCGCTGGCACCCCATTCGCTCAACGCACGTGCGATCGTGACCGATGCGAGCGACGTGGTCGACATCTCGCTCTCAAGGATCGAGGAGGGGCGGACTGCTACGCTTTTCGTGGATGGAGACATGCTCGCATTCGACAAGGCGGTGGTCGGTGTGACCGTGCGTCGAGGGGAATACCCAACAACGTTGCTCTATGCGGATCGGGATCATTTCTATCGCTATGCTGCCAAAGCCTTCTTCAGTTCGTAGAAGCCGCAACGCCCTGACGTTATGCTACTTATGATAGAAGCGGTGCTGCTCGTACTTCGGCTCGCAGCATACGTTGATGCCGAGCGTGCGATAGAGCTTCTCGTCGGTCGCGGAGATGATGACCGAGAAGTATGCATCGCATCCGCGTAGCTTGTCAGCGTTGTCGATCAAGCGCTCAGCGAGCGGATTGCTCACCGAGCTCACCGAGAGAGCCAAAAGCGTCTCATCGGAATGCAGGCGCGGGTTGGTGTTGTGAAGGTGCTCGGTCTTCAGATGGCAGATGGGCTCGAGCACATTGTCTGAGATGACATCCACATCATCGGCAACTCCAGAGACACCTTTGAGCGCGTTCATGAGAAGCGCGCTTGCCGCGCCAAGGAGATTGCCGGTTTTGCCTGTGACCACCACGCCATTCGGAAGCACAAGAGCCCCTGCTGGCTTTCCTGTCATCTCGGCTTTGAGCAGCGCAGCTGAACGAGCGGGTGAGAGGTTCGTCGTGATGTGAGCCTGATTCATCAGGATCTCGATCTTCTCAAGCGCGCGTTCTCCACATCCATTGCGCTTGACTTCGACTGCTGCACTGAAGTAGCGTCGAACGATCTCGTTGTTGGCTGCTTGGCGGCATACCTCATCGTCCACGATGGCATACCCGGCCATGTTCACGCCCATGTCAGTGGGGCTTTTATAAGGGCTCTCGCCCACGATGCGCTCCATCATCGAGCGCAAGACGGGGAATATCTCAACATCGCGGTTGTAGTTCACCGTTGTTTCGCCATAAGCTTCCAGATGGAAGGGGTCGATGATGTTGTCATCATCCAAGTCGGCCGTAGCTGCTTCATAGGCGATGTTGACGGGATGGTTCAGGGGAAGGTTCCAAATAGGGAACGTCTCGTATTTCGCATATCCTGCGACAACGCCACGTTTGAACTCATGGAAGAGCTGCGAGAGGCAGGTTGCCATCTTGCCTGACCCCGGACCTGGTGCCGTGACCACGACAAGAGGGCGAGAGGTCTCAATGTACTCGTTCTTGCCGAACCCCTCCTCGCTCACGATGGTGTCGGTGTCATACGGGTAGCCTGGGATAGAGTAGTGAAGGTAGCTTGTGATCCCCATATCGGTGATGCGGCGGCGGAAGGCATCAGCATCGGGCTGATTCTCGTATCGCGTGATGACGACGCTGCCCACCATGAATCCCATCGAGCGGAAGATATCCATGAGGCGGAGAACGTCTTCGTCATAGGTGATGCCGAGGTCGCCGCGCACTTTCGATTTCTCGATATCGTTGGCGTTGATGGCTATGACGATCTCAACTTGGTCCATCATGCTCTGGAGCATGCGGATCTTCGAGTCGGGTTCAAAGCCAGGGAGTACGCGGGAGGCATGATAATCGTCGAAGAGCTTACCGCCGAATTCAAGATAGAGCTTACCGCCGAACTGCTCGATCCTGTTCTGGATATGCTCTGCTTGGAGGGTGATGTACTTTTCGTTGTCGAACCCTTTTTCCACGCGCATCTCCTCTCTTGGCTGCTTTGGTCACATTATAGCGGGAGCATGAGGGTGTTTGTTTCGCCTTTGTAAAACACGGACAGCAGCTCCATGAAGGAGCCTGTATGCGCGGTAAACTTGATAGACGTTCGAGATCGTATCCAGTAAAAGCGCTCGTATCGAACGGAGGTCTTCATGACCAAGTACATCTTTGTAACGGGTGGCGTCGTCTCTTCGCTTGGGAAAGGGATCACTGCCGCTTCGCTCGGGCATCTTCTCAAAGCACGCGGCTATAAGGTCACGATGCAGAAGATGGATCCCTATCTTAATGTTGACCCTGGTACGATGAGCCCCTTCCAGCATGGTGAGGTATTCGTCACAGAAGACGGTCATGAAGGCGACCTTGACCTTGGCCATTACGAGCGCTTCATCGATGAGAACCTTTCGCGCGAATCGAACTTCACGCAAGGGTCGATCTACAAGACCTTGATCGCTCGGGAAAGGCGCGGAGACTTCCTGGGTGGCACTGTCCAAGTGATACCGCATGTGACCGAAGCGATCAAAGAGCGATTGAGATGCATCGCTGACCAATCGGGCGCAGACATCGTCATCACCGAGATCGGGGGCACGATCGGTGACATCGAGGGCTTGCCGTTCATCGAGGCAGCGCGCCAGTTCAAGAAGGAGCACGGTGCAGATGACGTGATCTTCGTTCATGTGACGCTGGTGCCCTATATCGCAGCTGCGCATGAGGTCAAGACGAAGCCAACGCAGCACTCCGTCAAGGAATTGCGATCCCTTGGCGTGCAGCCTGACTTCATCGTGTGCCGCTCTGACCATGAGATCGCGAAGGGGGTGCGTGACAAGATCGCGCTTTTCTGCGATGTTGACCCGAAGGAGGTCATAGCATGCACCGACGCTCCTTCGATCTATGAGGTCCCTCTCATGCTCCATGACCAAGGGATGGATGAGATGGTGCTGGATCGCTTGGGCATGGCGCCAAACCAAGCAGACCTCACCTCCTTGCGCTCGTTCCTCAATGATGCATCGGAGGCGACGGGCGAGGTGAACATATCGGTAGTGGGCAAGTATGTGAGCTTGCCCGATGCATATCTCTCTATCATGGAAGCGCTCTCTCATGCGGGCGTGTTCCATAAGAAGCACGTCAACGTCACGCTCGTGGATGGCGAAACGCTTGATGAGGGCAATGTTGATGAGATCCTCAGGAATGCCGATGGCATCTTGGTGCCAGGCGGGTTCGGCTCTCGTGCCTTCGAAGGCAAGATATGCGCCGCCCGCTTCGCGCGCGAGCACGATATCCCTTATCTGGGCATCTGCCTTGGGTTGCAGGCTGCTGTGTGCGAATTCGCACGTAGTGTGGCAGGCATCGAAGATGCTACCTCGGCCGAGTTCGACGCTGATGCCACGGCACCTGTGATCGCCCTCATGCCAGAGCAGGAGGAAGTCGTTGACAAGGGCGCCACGATGCGCCTTGGCTCCTATCCTTGCAAGCTTCGCGCGGGCACGAAGGCGCAGGCGGCTTATGGAGAAGAGCTCATCTACGAGCGTCATCGTCATCGCTACGAGGTGAACAATGCCTATCGTGATGCTCTGGAAGCAGCTGGTCTTGTCATCTCAGGCCTTTCTCCCGACGAGCGTCTCGTTGAGATGATCGAGCTTCCCCATCATCGATGGTTCGTCGCAAGCCAAGCGCATCCTGAATTCAAGAGCCGTCCCTACAGGCCCCATCCCCTCTTTCGAGATTTCATCGGTGCCTGCATCGACTAAGCGATGGACGCGAGCCGCGCTTGCGCCTTGGGCACTCTCTTGATAGATTGAGGCGAAGAGCGAAGCGAAAAGAAGGAGCGTTATGCAGCTCGAACCTGCAATACGCGAATACCTGGCGTATCTGCGCATCGAACGCGGAGCAAGCCCCCATACCATTTCCAACTATCGACGCGATCTAGAGGCATATGCGCTTCATCTTGGGGTAGATCGAGAGGTGGATGCGATCGAGCCAGAGGAAGCCGCAGCATTCGAGGCTGCTCTCGCGCAACAAGGCTATGCGGCAAGCAGCGTCAAACGACGCATGTCCGCCGTGAGGGGATTCCATAAATTCCTTATCCGCGAAGGGTACACGGCGAAGGATCCCACAGCGATCCTCGTCATGCCGAAGATACCTTCGAAGCTGCCGGACGTCATCTCCATCGAGCAAGCATCCCACATGCTCGATATGCAAACCGATCGATCCGCAACGGGCTTGCGCGATCGCGCGCTTCTGGAGATCCTCTATGGATGTGGTTTGCGGGCAAGCGAAGTCTGCGGGTTGAACACCCCCGAGGTGTTCCTTGAAGAGGGATTCTTGCGCGTGTTCGGCAAGGGTTCGAAAGAGCGCCTTGTGCCCATCTCGGGCAAAGCGGCAATGGCGCTTGGGGAATATATGGGAGAGCCTCGTGCGAGCCTGAGCATGCACGCAAAGACGCTCAAGCCCTCAGACGTCCAGGCGGTCTTCTTGAACGCACGAGGTGGTCGCCTTACGCGCCAAGGCCTCCACATCATCGTAGAGCGCGCGGGGCGCAGCGTGGGGATCGAAGGCCTTCATCCACATACCCTTCGCCATTCCTTCGCGACCCATATGCTCATGGGCGGAGCTGACCTTCGCGTCATCCAAGAGATGCTCGGACATGCCGATATCTCCACGACGCAGGTCTATACGCATATAGATCGTGCGCACATCATGGAAGAGTATCGCAATGCGCATCCGCGGGCGCACGAGGAAGCACCGAGTACTCTATGTTAGAATTGCAAAGCGATTGTACGAAATAGCGAAGAAGGTCATCCTCAATGGGA
Source organism: uncultured Eggerthellaceae bacterium (assembly GCA_910588985.1). GTDB lineage: Bacteria > Actinomycetota > Coriobacteriia > Coriobacteriales > Eggerthellaceae > MGBC163016. Next base: position 78,525 of record CAJURO010000001.1, read on the forward strand.
TTTCTTGATAGGTTCTCAGGGTTTGGCGGCAATATGTCGACGGACATGGCGATCGATCTCGGAACCGCCAATACACTCGTTGCCATTACAGGCGAGGGCATCGTTATCAACGAACCCTCCGTTGTGGCTATTGAGAAGAGCACGCATCGCGTGCTCGCCGTTGGTCATGAGGCGAAGAACATGATCAACCATACTCCTGACGCATTCTCTGCCGAGCATCCGCTCAAAGATGGCGTTATTGCTGATTATGATGTCACCGAGGCCATGCTCTCGGCATTCATCAACAAAGCTACCGAGCGAAAGTATCCATGGCAATCGAAGCCGCGTATCGTGATCTGTATCCCTTGCGGTGCCACCTCGGTGGAGAAGCGCGCTGTGTTCGAGGCTGCCATTCAGGCAGGCGCTCGCCAAGCGTATCTCATCGAAGAGCCCATGGCGGCTGCGATGGGTGCCGATCTGCCCGTTACCGAGCCAACGGGATCCATGGTGGTCGATATCGGTGGTGGCACAACTGAGGTTGCGGTCATCTCGCTTGGTGGCATCGTGTCCTCGTCTTCGTTGCGCCTTGCGGGGAACAAGCTCGATGAGGCCATCTCGATGCATCTGCGCGACCTGCTCGGCATCAAGATCGGTGAGCGCACTGCCGAGGTCATCAAGATCAAGATCGGCTCGGTCCTTCCGTTCGAGGATGGGCGAGAGCGCGATATGATCATCTCCGGCCAGGATGTCTATACCGAGCAGCCGAAAGAGGTCACCATCCAATCCGAGGATGTTCGTGCGGCGCTACAGGAGCCCATCGAGGAGATGGTCCTGCATATCAAGGACACCTTCAAGACCACTAATCCTGACCTGGCATCCGATGTCATCCAAAACGGCATCCTTCTCACCGGCGGCGGCGGCTTGCTCTCTGGCCTTGATCGCTATCTGACCGATCGCTTGGAGATCCCCGTATGGGTATCAGAGACCGCGCTTACCAATGTGGTCTCCGGGTGCCTCAAGGTGCTCGAGACGCCAACAGCGTTGCGTCAAACACTTATGAGATCCAAGTAAGGTGTCTGTGGCTCGAAGTTTCCAAGAGATGGGTTCGCGAATCTCAAGCGTACTGCTTATCGTGTTCCTGTGCATCTCCGTCCTTCTCATGGTCTGCTTTTCGCGGGAGGGCGAGGATGGGCTTCTCCACGGCCTCCAATCGCGATTTCTCATGGTCTCGACTCCTATCCAGACGATCGGAGCGTATGCGGGGGCAGGCATAGAGGCTGCACAAGAGGGAGCAGCCGATGCGTCTGCATCTGAAGAGACGCTTTCTGCGCTCAGGGATCGCAATGAGGAGCTCACGAATCTGCTCACGCAAGCTGAGGAGTATCGCCTTGAGGCCGAACGCCTTCGCGGTCTTCTCGACATCAAGGATGCCTATGACATCGAGGGCGTCACAGGCAACGTCATCGGTCGCTCAAGCGATGCCTGGAACCAAACGATCACCATCGATGTGGGAAGCGCCAATGGCGTGGAGAACGGCATGAGTGTGATGGGGCCTAATGGCGTTATCGGCCAGATCATCTCGACATCCCCTGGTTCTTCTGTCGTGCGGTTGCTCTCCGATCCGAAGTCTGGCGCTGCTGCGATGGTGCAGTCATCGCGCACTGATGGCGTCGTGCGAGGATCGCTCACCGGCTCGCTCTATCTCACCAACGTAGAAGCGGGGTCCTCGCTTGCTGTGGGGGATGTCATCCTTACGAGCGGGCTTGGTGGGAGCTATATCAAAGGGCTGCTCATCGGGACCATCGTGCGCATCGATGGTTCTCCCACCGATGGGATGCAATCCATCCTTGTCGCGGCAAATGAAGAGGTCTCTTCGCTCGAAGAGGTCATCGTGGTGTTCAGCGCATCGTCTGATGTAACGGTCAGCACAGTGCCGAAGGCATCAGCAGATACCTCCTCTAGTGGGGAAGGAGACGAGGCAGGCAACCAGGCGGGGGGAGAATCATGATCGGCGCACCGATGCGCATCATGAAGATCGTCGGCGCCATCATCTGCGTGTTGCTCCAGATCATCCTTGCGCCCTATATAACCATCGGCTTCGCTATGCCGAATTTCATCTTGGCGTTCGTTCTCGTGTGCGCGCTTTTGGAGCCGTCCAACCCTGACTACATCCTCCCGTTCGTCCTTGGCCTTATCTTCGATCTCATAAGCGCAGGCACGATCGGTGCGCTCACGTTCGTGTGCGTCCTCTTCACCTTCGTGCTCTCGAAGCTTTTTATCCTCATCAACAACGACACGCTCTTCATTCCGCTCGCGTTGCTCGCTCTCGGGTGCTTCTGCTCTGAGATCGCCTACGGTTTTCTGTTGATCCTTTGTGGGATGGATGTTTCTTTCCTAGAGGCATTCATGTATCGCATGCTGCCCTGCGGTCTGTATGATACTGTCATATGCCTCATAGCCTATCCGATCCTGTTGCGCGTGTTGAGCGCGCAGGGTGGTCCAGGTGATATTTCGATCCTGAGCTAAAGGGGTTCGCGCGTACCAATGACCTTAGCTATCGTTGCAGCCATCATAACGGCGGTCATCATCATAGGGGCGATCTCGGTCGTCGTGCTCATGCGCGCCCGCGCTGACACGGAGCAGACGAGCGCGAAGACGGAGATCAGCCAGCTCGATGTCATTCCCGGGGAAGGTGCAGCCTCGTCGGATGCGAATGATGTGGTAGTGAGCAAAGGCGGCGAAGCGGCGGGAAAGTCGACTGGCTCTCTTTCGCGTCGTTTCCTCGGCCTGTCTGTTCTGACGGCGGGCATCTTCGCGACGCTCGGAGCAAAGCTCATGTCGATGCAGGTCTTCGATGCTGAAGGGTATGCAACTGAAGCAGAGGAGAACCTGTACACGAACGTTTCAACGCCTGCTCCTCGTGGCGTGATCTATGACAAGGATGGGCGCGAGCTCGTGATCAACCGCATGAGCCAGACCATTCTTGCTGAACCCGAGGTTATCGATGACCCTGATACGATCAAGCGCCTCTCGGTGGTGCTCGGCATTCCCGTTGGCATCGTGCGGCAGCGCATCAATGATGCTTCGAGCGGTGCGCAAAGCCAGCGCGTTGTTGCGAGTGATGTGACGTTGCGCGATGTCTCGTTCATCTCTGAGCACTCCGATGCATTCGATGGGGTGACCATCGAGGCACGTACGGTTCGCGACTATCCCTATGGAGCGCTCGCTGCTCATGTGCTTGGCTACGCAGGTGCCCCTACCGATGAGGAGCTCAAGGCAAGCCCAGAGGGACGCGTCATCGAACCAAGCGACACGATCGGCAAGAGCGGTGTCGAGGCATACTACGATTCGCTGCTCAGCGGCGATAAGGGTGATCGCCGCGTCATGGTGGATGCGAGCGGCAACGTCGTCTCGGTCGTGAGCGAAACGCCACCGGTAAAGGGGTCGGACCTCTATCTCACGATCGACTCCTACGCCCAATACGTGGCCGATAGCGCCCTCGCGAACACCATTGCGCCTGGTGGCGATATCGGAACGGGTCGTGGTGTTGCAGGCGCCGTCGTCGCTCTTGATGCGAAGAGCGGAGGTGTGCTCGTCATGGCGAGCTATCCTACGTTCGACCCATCGCATTTCACCAATGGCATCCCGCAGTACATATGGGACCTCTACAACACCGAAGAGTCCGAGGCTCCGCTCGTCAATCGTGCGGTGAACGGCCAATATGCGGCTGCCTCCACCTTCAAGGCATTCACCTCGATGGCGGGTCTTGAGTATGGGTTCGCAGACGAGGAGAAGACGTGGGTGTGCGGAGGCAGCTGGGATGGGTTCCAAACGGGCAGCCCACAGAAATGCTGGCTCAAGACGGGGCATGGCACGCTTGACCTGCATGGGGGCATCGTCAACTCATGCGACGTGGTGTTCTACGAGATCGCGAAAGCGTTCTTCGATCATGGGCCTGAAGGAACAGGGGAGATCAGCGACACCGCTCTGCAGGACTACATCCGACGCTTCAATTTTGGCGAGCAGACAGGGATCGACCTGAACAATGAGTCAGCAGGTCGCATCCCGACGCCAGAGTGGAAGGCGAACCAATGGCGCAATGTGCCGTCCGAGGCAACATGGGTGGGTGGCGATTACACGAACATGGTGATCGGCCAGGGCGATGTGCTCATCACGCCGCTCCAGCTCGTTGTTGGGTATGGCGGCATCGCCACAGGCAAGCTCATGAAGCCTCATCTGCTCGACAAGGTCATGAATACGGGAGACGAGGTCGTGCTCGAAGCTGAGGACGAGGTCATCAGCGAGCCTGAGATGAACCCGAAGCACCTCTCCTATGTTCGCGAGTCCCTCCATGACATGATCCTCCAGAGCAAGAGCGCAGGCCCGGAGTTCGCTGCCATCGGCGTTGATGCGGCGGGCAAGTCGGGCACGGCCGAGCATACCGACAGGCCCGATGATGCGTGGTTCGTCGCCTATGCGCCCTATGATGATCCGAAGTACATCGTCGCATGCGTCATCGAGCAGGGCGGTGGTGGCTCAGAGGTAGCGGCCCCTATCGTTGCGAAGGTGATGGGAGCGCTCGTGAATGGGCCTGGTGAGGATAAAGGACCAGAAAAGGTCGAAGGTTCATCGGGGCATGCGGTCGAACTCGCCTATACTGGCGGCGGTGGAAGAACAGATTAGGGCTTACCTGCGAACGAGGAAGAAGGGGCAAGGAAAAAGAGTACGCCATGGCATTGCCAGAGATCGATAAGCTTGTGGGAGGATCCTCCGCGCCCTCGCGGACGGCTTCAGCGCGCTTTTCCCGCTTGAGCCGCATCCGTCGTATCGTCTATTGGCCGCTTGTTCTAGTATGCGCCATCCTCATCGCCTATGGCCTTCTCATCTGTTGGTCGGCGGTCATGGTCGATCCCGACTATAGCTTCTCGCGACAGCTCATGGGCGTTGCGCTCGGGCTTATCGTGATGGTGGCGTTCTGGGCCTTTGACTATCGCAAGCTTGGCAACGCATACGTGGCGTTGCTCATTGCGAGCGTGGTCCTCATCCTTTCCCCGCATCTCCCCGTCATCGGGGTGACGACGATGGGTGCGACCTCTTGGATCAACATAGGCATCCAAGTGCAACCAGGCGAGTTCGCAAAGGTCACGGTGGTCCTTTTCGCTGCGAGCATGCTCGCACGGTATGGGGGCAAACTCGATGATGTGCGTGAGTACGCGAAATCGGTCGCGCTTCTCCTTGTGCCATTCCTGTGCATCATGACCCAGCCCGACCTTGGAACGGGCCTTGTCTATCTGTTCATCTCGGCGGTCGTGCTCGTCATGGGCGGGGCGAAGCTCAAGTACCTTCTCTGGACGCTTGCGCTCTTTATCGCTTGCATCGCTGCCGTATTCGTCATCGATGAGTTCCTCAAGTATGAGACTGCCGACGGTACTTACGAGTATCGCCTTCTGAAGCAGTATCAGCGCTCTCGCCTCTTCGTCTTCATGAATCAGGATAACCTGGGAAGCACCGACGAGGGCTACAACCTCCAGCAAGCGATGATCGCCATCGGCTCGGGTGGCATGTTCGGCAAGGGGCTTGGATCAGCCACCCAGTCTGCGCTCGGCTTCCTCCCTGAAGCGCCGACCGACTTCGTCTTCTGCGTGCTTGCCGAAGAGCTCGGATTCGCTGGCGTGCTCCTTCTCCTCGGTCTTTATGCCGCGCTCATTACGCTTTGCATAAAAGTGGCGAAAGAATGCGACAATCTTTTCGGAATGCTCATCATCTGCGCTATCGTGGGAATGTGGCTCTTTCAGATTCTCGAGAATATCGGGATGTGCTGTGGGCTCATGCCCATCACGGGGATCCCGCTTCCCTTCGTGAGCTATGGGTCCTCGTTCATGATGGTTAACTTTGCCATGCTTGGCTTGATCGCGTCTGTTTACATGCATGAGAACAGACTTGGAAAAGGAGTGTAAATGAAGCTGCCCGTTGATATTCCAGAGCTCTTGAAGATCACCACTGATCTGAAGGAAGTGGCAAGTACTCCAATCACGGTGTCCATCTATATCGACGATGCTGCTTCGGGCGAGCTGGTCGGACACGTGCGCTCAGCATTGGCTTCTTCAGGGGCCAATGCGAAGGTGACCATCCAATATCTCACAGGCGATGATGTTCGCGAAGGACAGGCCGATGACATGGCGTGCATCATCGCAGGTGACGGGAAGGGGATCGGCAAGGTCGCATACCTTTTGCGCAGTGCGCGGATCCCTTGCATGGTGGTCACGACCGATACGGAAGCGGTTGCGAAGCAGGCTGAGGAGGAGGGGTTCCCTATCCCCGAGGCCGACATCATCGCACCCGTCAAGGTCTATAGTCCCACCGTGCTCAAGATCGACCAGAAGCTTGGCGGTCGTCTGCCTTTCGTGAATGTAGCTCCCACGGTGGAGATGAAAGATGAGGATCTTGATGCTGAGGCGTTCAAGATCCTTGATACCCGCATGGGCCAGTGGATCGGTGTAGCATGCGAGGATAAGAAGCTCGCCTTTGCGCTGGCGTTTCCCTTCGTGCGCAAACCATTGGCGATGGATTGCGTCTCAGCATCATCCATCCAGAATGCCGCGGTCGGGTTCGTGCCGATCATCCAAGGTGCCGACATGCCCATCATGACGCTCAATCAGGCGAAGATGGTGCTGCAGATCGCTACCATCTATGGTGAGCCGCTCGATAAGGACCGCATCAAGGAGCTTGCGGCGGTCGTGGGCGGCGCATTCCTGTTCAGGAACGTGGCGCGCAGTATTGCGAAGTTCGTGCCGTTTGCAGGCTGGGCAGTGAGCGGTGCTATTGGATATGCAGGCACCGAGGCGATGGGTCGTGCGGCCATCGAGTATTTCGAAGCAGGAGGCGATATCGTCGGGCTTGCGCAGGTGATACAGACCGCTCGAGATGAGGCCACCAAGGGCGCTGCAAAGGTTGCATCTTCAGAAGCTGGCTCGAAGATCATCGCTGCAGTGAAGGACAAGGCTGCCTCATTGGTGGGGCCGTCGGCCTCTGCGTAAGGCACATCCTCATATGGAGAACCTGTGGTCTAGGATAGAGCCGCTGCTCTTGAGCGTCGAGCGCCCCTCGCGCTACATCGATCATGAATGGGGCGCGAATGTTGAGCCAGCAGGTGCTGATGACCTGACCTTTTGCATGGTCTATCCCGATACCTATGAGCTCGGACAGGCGAATCAGGCTGTGCGCATCCTTGTGAACGCCGTCAATGCGACAGAGGGGCTGCATGCAAGCCGTGCATACCTTCCAGCAGTTGACATGATAGAGCGGATGCGCGAGGAAGGGATCCCCCTCTTCTCACTCGAGGAGATGGCTCCTCTTGACGTTTTTGATGTGGTAGGGATCACGCTTCCTCATGAGCTTGCAGCCACCAACGTGCTCGAAGTGCTCGATCTGGCGAACATCCCTCTTCGTGCAGCCGAGCGCACAGAGAATGACCCTCTTGTTATCGCAGGCGGTCCCTGCGCGTACAATCCTGAACCCTATGCGGCCTTCTTCGATGTCATCTCGATCGGGGAAGGCGAGGAGCTGACCCCTGAGACGCTCCTTGCCATTCGAGAGCTCAAGAGGAAGGGTGCATCGCGCACAGAGATCCTTCGTGCTCTCGCGCAGATAGAGGGCACGTATGTGCCTTCGCTCTATGAGCCTGTCCCTGGAGATGAGATCGCTGAAGCGGGAGTTTGCGTGCGTCCGCTTGATGGGGCGGCGCCACGAGTGGTCCACAAGCGGATCTTCGAGGGATTCTCCGAATCGAGCGCATGGGAGCCCATGGTCGTGCCCTATGTGGAGGTCGTCCATGATCGGCTCAATGTCGAGGTCCTGCGCGGATGTGCGCGCGGGTGCCGTTTTTGCCAGGCTGGCATGATGTATCGGCCTGTTCGCGAGCGCAGCACCGACAACATCGTGGGCGCCGTGTCGCAGGGCCTTGCAGAAACGGGGTATGAGGAAGTTAGCTTGACCTCGCTCTCTACGACCGATCATTCGTGCATATCGGAGATCTTGAGCCGTCTTAATTGCGCGCTTGTCGATACGGGCGTGCGCGTTTCCATCCCGTCCCAACGCCTTGACTCGTTCGGGGTTGAGATGGCAGGCCTTGTGGCTGGCCAAAAGAAGGGTGGCCTTACGTTCGCCCCAGAGGCGGGCACGCAACGGATGCGCGATGCGATCAACAAGAACGTGACCGAAGATGACCTGCTGAGCGCTGTCGAGGCTGCTTGTGCAGCGGGATGGCGCCGCATCAAGCTCTATTTCATGATCGGGCTTCCTGGGGAGACGGACGCGGATGCTTTGGGGATTGGCCAGCTTGCTCAAGCTGCATTCGATCGGATGCGCGCTGCAACGCCGAAGGAAGAGCGTGGCTCGCTCAGCCTTAATGTGTCGATCGCCCTTTTCGTTCCGAAGGCTCAGACGCCTTTCCAATGGGATGGCCAGATACCCAAGGAAGAAGCTCTTCGACGGGTGAGCCTGGCGAAGTCAGCGCTTAAGAGCCGTGCTGTTCGCATCAGCTATCATGAGCCGAAGACGAGCTTCGTCGAAGCGGTGATGTCGCGCGGTGGTCGCGAGGTTGCTGACCTTGTCGAGAGCGCGTGGCGCCATGGCGCTCGCTTCGATGCATGGAGCGAGCTCTTCTTAGAGGAAGCTTGGAGCAAGGCAGCCGAGGAATGCGGGCTGGATATGCGTGCCATTGCCGAGACGACGTTCGCGCCTGGCACCGTCATGCCTTGGAATCATATCAGCGCATGCGTGAGCCCGCAGTTCTTGGAGAGGGAGAGGCGGCGCGCGGATGAAGGGATCACGACGCCTGATTGCACGATGGAGAACTGTGCGGCATGTGGTGTCTGCCCGACGCTTGGCGTTGACAACCAGCTTGAAGGGAGGCGCTCATGACGGGATCACGGATCTTCAGGCTTCGTGTGGCCTATCAATTGAAAGGGCGGCTCTCGCTGCTGTCGCATCTTGAGGTCACGCATGCCCTTGAGCGTGCGATTCGGCGCTCAGGCCTTCCCTTCGCGCTTACGTGCGGGTTCTCGCCGCATATGAAGCTCTCGTTTGGGAGCGCGCTGCCGGTGGGCATAGGGTCAGAGTGCGAGGTGTTCGACCTCTCTTTGACGGATTATGTGGCACCTGCGCGTGTGCTCGAGCGCTTGCAGGACGCTTTGCCTGAGGACATGCGTCCGCTTGCATGCGAGTACTTGGAAGAGAATGCTCCGAAAGCAAGTTGCGCATACCCTTTGAGCACCTATGAGGTGAAGCTCTCCGAGGCTCTTCCTGCTCTTCCTGTGCCAAGGACCATCACGGTTATGCGCAAGAAGAAAGAGCGTGAGCTTGTCATAGCCGATTTCCTTCAGGGTGAGGTGAAATGCGACGGGGATGCCGTTCGGTTCACGCTCGTCTCGAAGGATACGGGCAGCGTACGCGCTGATGCATTCGTAGGGGCATGCCTTGAGGAGCTTCGGACTCAGGGAAAGACGCCTCCGCGGGTCATGTCCATCACGCGTGTTGCGCTAGAAAGCTGACGTGGAGCGTGTTCGATAAAGGGCTATTCGCGCTTCCAGGTGCCGTTGCTTGCTCAGTGCGCTCAGCGCTCATTTCGGTTGCGGTTGCCCTTATCACGGTGGGACAAGCGATCAGCCTTGGCTGGGCTATCGTCGAGGTATGGTCGGGTCATCCTGTTTCGTCAGTAGGGGGACTTTTGGTCGTCTTTGCCCTGTGCTTCATCGCTCGCCGCGTGCTGAGCGAGGTGGGTGAGGGGATTGCCTGTTCATTCGCAGATGCGACGCAATCAAGGCTTACCGAAGAGCTTAAGGGAGCAGCGTGGGCAAGCGGGCCTGCGCTCATTGATGGCATGGGATGTGCTGGCTTTGCCACGCTGCTCGCTGATGGGATGGATGACGTGCGTGACTACCTCGCCATTACGATCCCCAAAGCTCTCAATATGGTGCTCATCCCTGCGCTCCTCGTTATCGCTCTCTTCGCTTTCGATGCGTTGAGCGGTGCGATCGCACTTATCTGCTATCCATTCATCATCTTGTTCATGCAGCTCATCGGGCGCGGGGCGAAGGAAGAGGCCGCACGTACGCACGATGGCTTCCTGACGATGGCGAACCATTACATGGACTCGGTGCGAGGATTGCGGACTTTGAAGTCGTTCGGACGATCGCGTGCTCATGCTGAGCGCGTCATGGCTTCCTCGGAGGCATATCGCTTGCTCACGATGCGCAACCTCAAGATCGGGACGCTCTCGAGCACGATCCTTGATATCTTCGCAACCTGCGGTCTTGCTGCGATAGCCATCATGCTTGGATTTCGCCTCGTGGAAGGCGGGATCGCATTCTTCCCCGCGCTTGTGGTGCTCATGCTCGTTCCTGAGTATTTCACGCCCATTAAGGCGTATGCGAAGGACTATCATGCAACGCTTGATGGGAAGGCTGCCTATGCGCGCGTATGCGAGCTCTTGACAGCATCGAAGTCGCGCGATGAGCATACGCGTGCGCTCGTAGAGAGCGAACGCCTCGTACAAGAGGAAGCGTTGACCCCTTTCAAGGATGTCAAATTCTCAGAGCTTGGCTTTTGCTATCCAGGGGCTTCTGATATCGCGCTCAAGGGCATCTCTGGTTATATTCGAGCGGGTATGCGCGTTGGCGTGGTAGGTCCTTCTGGTTCGGGGAAGTCGACGTTCTTGAATCTGCTTGCAGGGCTTGCTGATCCGAGTTGTGGGAATATCGCCTTGAATGGGCAGCCCCTGTGCACGTTGAGACGAAGCGCATGGAGGCGACAAGTGTGCTATATCCCGCAGGATCCGTTCATCCTCTCTGCGTCAGTTCGCGAGAATGTCGCGTTCTATGCATCATGTGCGTCCGATGAGCGAATCAAAGCCATCCTTGAAGAGGTTGGCCTTCCCGACCTCGCTTGTGATGAGGGGCTTGATCTCAAGCTTGGCGACGGGGGACATTCGCTTTCGGGTGGTGAGGCACAGCGCATCTGCATCGCGCGTGCGCTGCTCGATGAGGAGCGCACCATTTGGATCCTCGACGAGCCGACTGCGCGACTTGACGCGCAGACCTCTTCGGCGCTCATTGCGAGCGTCGTGCGCTGTGCGCAGGGGCGTGCGCTCGTCGTTGCAACGCATAGTTCGGCGTGGCATGACTTCTTCGACGAGGTCATCGACCTTGGTACGGGGGGTGTGCGATGAGCACTAAGCGAAAGCACAGCCGACAAGGGCAGAGCGCTTCGATGAGGTTGTTCTTCCGTAAGGAAGATGCCTGGTTACGTCCTCTTTTTGCACAGCATAAGGGGCTTTCGCTGATCGGGATCATCCTTGGGGTGATCGCTGTCCTCTTCGCGGGAGCGCTCATGTTCACGTCGGGATACATGATCTCGCTTGCTGCCATCTTGCCGCTCACGGTGCTCGCTTTGCATCTGCCTTCGATCTTCGTGCGCATCTTCGGCATCGGCAAGCCCCTCATCGATTACGTGCAGCGCCTCGCTACGCATGACTGGGTGCTTCGCGCAACCTCTTCGCTTCGTCGGCGTCTTTACGTGGTGCTCGAGCGTGCTCAATCCTCAGTCATCGAGATGAAGCGCCAAGGTGAGGTGCTGTCCTATCTGGTTGAGGACATCGAGCATGTTCAGAACCTTTGTATCCGTTCGATCTTCCCCTATCTCATTGCGATCATCGTCTACCTCGTCGTGGCGATCGCGCTTGGCATCTTCAATGTTGCCGTTGGGTTGTTCGCGCTTGTCATGCTTGGTGTTGTGCTCCTTGGCATTCCCTTTGCGTATCTCGCATCGATGCGGGCGCAGGCTTCGCAGATGCAGAGGATGCGCACGCAGATGCACGTTCGTGCGCTCGAGGATGTTCGAGGGCTTGCTGATTGGGTGCTGGCGGGAAGGGAAAGCGGCTTCTTGAAGGGCTTTCGCGAAAGCCAGAGACGATTCATGGAGACAAGAGCTCTTCTTGAGCGGGCGCAGCGCAGGCGAGCAGTGCTCATCCAGGCGGTCATGGCGCTTACGATCTGCGGTGTCTTCCTTTTCGCAGCATATGCGTTCGGAGAGCAGATCCCTGCCCTTCAAAATGCTTCGGTACGAGCACTCTCAGAGGTGCAGGCCATTGATGCGACGGCCGCATCAGTGACATGGATAGCAGCTTTCGTCCTCTGCGCATTTCCTGTGCTCGAAGTGCTCGCGCATGCCCCTGAGCAGGCGCTCGATGCTCTTTCTCATGAAGATGCCATCCGAGAGCTCAATGCCCTCGAGCATGAGATAGCAGATAAGCCCCAAAGCGCATCAGAAGGGTCGGCTTATCCAAAAGAGCACGATCCGCGTTCTTCGGTGCAAGGTCACGAGCATCCTGCCTCTTGGGATGTGCGTCTTGACCATGTCTCCTTTACATACCCTGAGGCCTCGCGCCCTCTTTTCGAGGATTTCTCGCTTCATATCCCGTTTCCTTCGCGGGTGGCTGTTATAGGTCCCAGCGGATGCGGGAAGAGCACGCTTGCTCGCCTTATCTATGGTGAGCTTTCGCCCGATGCAGGAAGCACCATGGTGGGAGGTGAGGACCCTGCAAAATGCAGCGAGCCCTATCGAGTCATGAGCACGCTCTATCAGAACGCCTACCTCTTCGATACGACTTTGCGCGAGAACCTACTTGTCGCGAACGGACACGCCGACGATGCTGAGCTCATCTCTGCTCTTGAGCGCGTGGGACTTGCTGATCTTTGCGCTAACGGTGGCCTAGACCGACGTCTTGGCGAAGGGGGAGCGCATCTTTCGGGTGGCCAGCGGCAGCGCGTTGCCCTTGCGCGCATGCTGCTCACTGATACGCCCATCGTGGTCCTCGACGAACCGTATCTGTGGGTCGATGTGGACACGGAGCAGATGCTCTCTGAGCTCATCGAGGAGGTCATGGGAGATCGAACGGTCATCCTCATCACGCATACCGACATCGACGAGAAGCACTATGACCATGTGGTGCGTCTTTGAATGAAGCTCTGTTAATCCATAATGGAGATAGAGCGCCTTGAGATATTGTCCTGTGATGATGAAAGCGAGGTAAGCCAAAGTCGCTGAGAGACCTTGGCTCGAAGCGACGACGCGGCGAGGCTTTCATCTATCAAAGGGCAATCCATCGTGTGATCGTTCTGGATTAACAGAGCTTTGGATGAAATGCTTGACGTAGCGAAGCCCGTTGCTTAGTATATAGAACAAACATTCGTGTGAACATATGTTCTGTATTCTGAGGTGCAGGGTGCATCATGGATTTGACTGAAAAGCTCGAGATACTTGCCGATGCTGCCAAATACGATGTAGCGTGTACCTCATCTGGGGTGCAGCGTGAAGCGAGGCAAGGGCAGCTGGGTGCCACGCATGTCTCGGGATGCTGTCATTCGTTCACCGCCGACGGACGATGCGTCACGCTCCTGAAAGTGCTCATGACGAATGCCTGCATCTATGACTGCGCATACTGCGTGAACCGTCGCTCCAACCCAGAGGTCACTCGGGTGAGCTTCACTCCCGAAGAGCTGGCAGAGCTTACCATCGGGTTCTACCGGCGCAATTACATCGAAGGGCTCTTCTTGAGCTCAGGCGTGGTGCGGAATCCTGATTACACGACGGAGCTCTTCATCCGCACGTTGCGCATCCTTCGCGAAGAATATGGGTTTCGCGGATACATTCACGCAAAGGCAGTGCCAGGGACGTCTCCTGAGCTCATTCATGCCTTGGGCTTCTTGGCTGATAGGCTCTCGCTCAATCTTGAATTGCCATCATCTGAGAGCCTGGCAAGGCTCGCTCCAGAGAAAGCAAACCTTGACCTTGTGAAGCCCATGCGGCAGATCTCGGAGTCCATTGCAGAGGATGCTGAGTCGCGAACCCTTGCTCGAAAGCGCCTGACCACCTATCTCTCTGGTCCAGCTCCGCGAAAAGCTGCACGCGCGTTCGCCCCTGCAGGCCAATCCACCCAGATGATCATCGGGGCAAGCCCAGAGAGCGATTACCAGATCTTGACCCTCTCTGCTGCGCTCTATGCGAAGCTTGCGTTCAAGCGCGTGTTCTTCAGTGCATATATGCCTGTTGTTGAGGATGACCGCCTCCCGAAGACCGATGCTATCCAGCTTGATAGGGAGCATAGGTTGTACCAAGCAGATTGGCTCCTGCGCTTCTACGGGTTCGACGTTTCCGAGATCATCGATGAGGAGCATCCGTTCCTGGAGACGGACATCGACCCGAAGGCTACGTGGGCGCTCAATCACCTTGACCTGTTTCCCATCGAAGTGAACACGGCGCCCCATGAGATGCTCTTGCGCGTGCCAGGGATCGGTGTGCGTGGGGCGAACCTTATCATGCGAGCTCGACGCCAGACCACCCTCTCTGAACGAGAGCTGCGAAAGCTTGGCATCGCCTATAAACGGGCGCGGTACTTCATCACGTGCAATGGAACCTATAGCGGGCTTGGGGTCGACTTCTCACGTGAGGGGCTGCATGCTCGGCTTCGCGCACCAATCGATGGCGGTCGTCATGGGCGTCGTTCTGATCGAGCTCTGCCTGGCCAGCTTTCGCTCTTTGATAACGCGCAGCTTTGTCTGAAGGGGGCGTGAGCACAAGGTGGAGCTCTATGACGACGTCGCTTATGTCTATGACGGGTCGCTCGAAGGCCTGCTTAGCGCGATCTTCTGCGCGTATGCGCATCATGAGGATCCTTGTGACGTTGTCGTTGAGGGAGCCTTCCAGCCACGGCTTTCCCAGCGCATCAGCAGGATCGAGACAGACGTGCATGCAGCACATCGTGTTCGTGCAGGGATTCAGAGGACATGTGGACGTCAAGCATTTCGCGCTGTGCTCAAAGCGTCCCTTTCAGGTGATGAGCAGGCGGGAACCGTTGCGTATCGATTCGTTCGGTATGCCATGGATGAGGGCGGAAAGTCCGCTGTGAGCAATATCGCCCATCCGAGCGTCGCTCCCATGCATGCTATCGTGCGATCCGTGAACCAGGAATGCGAGCATATTCGCCAATTCGCGCGGTTCTCTCATCTCAAGGGCAACGACATGGATCTTTGGTTCGCCCGCATCCGTCCGCGCGATAACGTCATCCCTCTCGTGATGGAGCATTTCGTTGCGCGGTTCAACATCCAGCCTTTCCTCCTCTATGATGAGGGGCGACGGCTCGTGGGGGTCTATGATGGCACCTCGTGGTATCAGGCAATGCCCGATGCTGACCTTTTCCTTGATCGCGAATGCATGAGCTCAGAAGAGCCGCTCATGCAAGATGCATGGCGACGATTCTATCGGGCCCTCTCCGTTGAAGCTCGGTACAACCCAGAGCTGCGCCGTCAACTCATGCCAAAGCGCTTCTGGTCGAATCTCACGGAGATACAGGAGGGTGCTCCTGGTTTGCGAAAGAGCACCCGACCGTGATCGCTTCTCGCAGGTCTACTTGGCTCCGTATTCTGCGTAATACGCATCAAGGGCAGAGCGGATCTCAGGAGAGAGGGATTTGCCCGTCTCGTTCGGATTGCTCAGGTAATCGATCACTTCGCTCATCGATACGATGGCGCTCGTGGGGAAGCCATAGCGCTCACGCACCTCGTCAAGCGCGGTCTTCTCGCCGCCAAGCCCTACCTCTTCGCGATTGAGCGAGACCATGAGCCCAACGACATCGACATCTGCTGCAGCCTTGAGGATAGGATAGGCCTCTTCGATGGACTTGCCTGAGGTGGTGACATCCTCGACGATCACGACCTTATCCCCGTCGTTGAGCGGGCTGCCAAGGAGGATGCCCGTATCGCCATGATCCTTCACCTCTTTGCGATTCGAGCAATATCTGACCTGCTTGCCGTAAAGCTCCGAGATAGCGCACGCTGTTACGACTGAAAGGGGGATTCCCTTGTAGGCTGGTCCGAATACAACATCGAAATCAAGCCCATAGGCAGCTTCGATGGCCTGTGCATAGTAAAGGCCAAGGCGATGGAGCTGCTCTCCTGTCACATACGCACCTGCGTTCATGAAGAAAGGGGATTTACGGCCGCTCTTCAGGGTGAACTCGCCGAATTTGAGGACATCAGATTCCATCATGAAATCAATGAACTCGCGCTTGTATCCGTCCATGGATCCTCCTTTTGCTCACAGGTGCGCCAAGGCGCATGTGTGCAGTGTCCTTTTTGTCCAAACGAGCGCACGCGCCCCTTAAATGATACTATTCTTCCTGTAATGTCGCAGGAAAGGATCCCGATTGCCGCTCGTCAGCTATATAGCGCATTATCGTTCTCCAGATGCGAGCGCGAAACGCGCGAAAGGCCTCTTCGAGTTCGAGAGTGGAGCGCGATTCGGATCGAAAGCGAATGCCCATGATGCGCGCGTCCGCATGCTGGAGCTTTTCGGCAATGACGCGCTGTCGTGGAATATTGAGAAGATCGAGAAGAAGAAGTCGAACGACGGAATGGCGGACGGGCAGCTCGAGCTCGACTTTCGGGATCCTGTCAAGAAGCCCAAGCGCAAGCAATCAAGGAAGTATCTCTAGGAGACGCTGATGGATAAGATGCAGATCGAGTTCTTGAAAACACTCGTGGAAACACCCTCGCCCACGGGCTCTGAGGAGCGCGTTGCGAACATCGTTCGCTATAAGCTCGATGAGGTTGCCGACGAGGTGCGCACCGATACGATGGGCTCAGTCCATGCAGTGCTCAACGCATTCATACGGCCGCCCGAGGAGACGGAGCCTGAGAGCGCTGAGAAGCCTGATCCTACCGTAACGCCGCTCTCACGTGGCGAGCTTGCAGCTATTCGTCCTGAGGAAGGCCAAGCTGAGGAACCTTCCTCAGCCGATGACGACCTCGAGGAGGCCGAGCAAGAGATCGAGGAAGACATCGAGGAGTACGATCCTGACTATATCGAGGATGAGCCCTTCGAGGTCAAGGTCGGTGCCAGTTCGCTTGGCATACCGATGCCCTCTGCGTCGAGCGCTCCTGAGGAGAGCTGGCGCATTGACGTATTGAACCCCGCCAAGATGGGGCGTGATGAGCATGAGGTCGAAGCACCTGTGCTCATGCTTTCGGCGCATATGGACGAGATCGGACTCATGGTCACCTACATCAGCGATGACGGCTTCCTCTCTGTCGCCTCTATCGGGGGTGTGGATGCAGCTATCTTGCCTGGATTGCGCGTGGATGTTCATACTGCTTCGGGCGTGCTTCGCGGCGTCGTTGGTCGCAAGCCGATCCATTTGATCGCTACGGATGAGCGCAAGACCGTGACTGAGCTTGACAAGCTGGTCATCGATCTCGGATTACCTGCGAAGACGGTAAAGGAGAAGGTCCAGGTCGGCGATTCCATCACGTTCGGCGTCGGCTTTGAGTGCTTCGGGGAGGGCATGGCAGTATCAAGGGCACTTGATGACAAATGCGGCGTGTTCGTTGCTTGTCGTGTCATGGAGGAGCTTGCCAGCGCAGAGCGCCTTGATGCTACGTTCGTTGCTGCCGTCACCGTTCAGGAGGAGATCGGCACGCGCGGTGCCATCACAAGCGCGCATTCCATCGACCCAGATGTAGCCATTGCCTTCGATGTCACCCATGCGACTGACTATCCTGGCATCGATCGGACGAAATATGGTTACATCACGCTTGGTGGCGGCCCGGTCATTGCAAAGGGGCCCAACATCAACCCGCTCGTATTCGATCGCCTCGTTGCGGCTGCACGCAAGGAAGGGATCCCTTATCAGATCGAGGCGGAGCCGAGTGTCACCGGTACCGACGCGCGCTCTATCCAGGTATCGCGGGAAGGCGTTCCAACAGGGCTTGTCTCAGTGCCGCTTCGCTATATGCATACGCCCACTGAGACCATTTGCCTTGATGACCTTGTCAATGCGGTCAAATTGATCACGCGGTTCACCCAAGACCTTGAGCCCGATGCCACGTTCATCCCAGGGGTTTCTCCTGCTATCGAGATGCCCGAGGATACGCGCGCGAAGATGCATGCAGGCGATGGCTCAGAGGCACGCATCGAAGAGCTCGAGGAAGAGATCAAGAAGCTCAAGGCTACGCTTTCGGGAGAGATTGGCGAGGAATCTTCGCCATCTTTTGCGAAGATCGAGCCTCTTGGCGACCTTGCGCCCAAGAGCCCTTCAGCGAAACCAACCAAGGTGACATCAGCGAAGCTACCACAGTTCTCCTCATTGAACACCTTGACGCGTCTCTCGGATACGCCGATCGCAAGCTCTTCTGCCGACGATAAGCGAGCGCCTCTCTTTGATGCGCTGAAGGCATTTGGTGCTCGTGCGGATGTGGACAAGGATGCGCAGGCAGACCCAGCTGCAACGCCACTTGAGAATGCGCAGGGCATATCTGAAGGGGGAGCTGAAGCGACCGAGTCCGATATCTTGCCGTTCAGCTCAGAGGGCGAACACGCAGATACGAAGAGCGGCGAAGAGAGCTTCGGCGGATTCATCCCGTTCAATCTTTCCCGTGATGATGAAGATGCAGAGGAAGGCAAGTAAGCGCTTGTTCATGAGCGCTTGCATATGGTAAGACGATGCCCAAAGAGAGATCGAAGCCCATCGCGAAGAACCGCAAAGCATTCCACGACTACGAGATCTTGGAAACATTCGAAGCGGGGATAGAGCTCACGGGCACCGAGGTGCGTTCGCTTCGTGATAACAATGCGCAGCTCACTGATACCTTCGCGCTGGTACGCAAGGGTGAGGTATGGCTGAACAACCTCCATATTGCGCCGTTCGCACAAGGCAACATCAACAACGGCGATCCAGATCGGCGCCGCAAGCTGCTCTTGCATAAAAAGCAGATCAGGTATCTTGAGGAGAAGACCCAGGAAAAGGGTCTCGCCGTCGTTCCATTGAAGATGTATTTCAACGATAAGGGCCTTGTCAAGGTGGAGATCGCCCTTGCGCGTGGCAAGAAGCTCTATGACAAGCGCAATACCATGAAGGAGCGCGACACCAAGCGCGAGATCGAGCGCGCGCTCAAAGCGCGAAGCGAGCGCTAGGTATTCCCTCTCATCCTCGAACCTCTTCGCCCAATGTTACAAATGGTTGAGCGAATAGCTGTCATGCGAAATGAGCGCAGCGGTTGTGGTATACCTCAGAGAAGGAATAACAGAACCAGCGAAAAGGGGGTTCTCATGAGCCTTGATACAGAGCTTGAGTCCATGGAAGAGATGGGGCAGACGCAGGCTGAGGAAATAGACGAGGAAACCGAGATTCAAGACGTTGAAGACGACGTTGATGAGATCGAGGGGCCTGATGCGGAGGAATCTGACCTCGAACACGCTTACAGCAGCTTCATCACCGACAACGAGGCGGACTATGACGGCTACGACCCAGATGAGGTCATCGAAGAAGAGCGCGAAGACGAGGAAGCAGATGTGCTCAACTCGGAGGGCTACCACATCGAGGATGCCCACGACCTCGAAGAGGAGGTCATCGAGATGGAGCTTGAAGAGGGCGACATCTATGCGATCATCGTCGATGAGGATGACAATGAGATCGGCTTCGTGCTCCTTGACGAGAATGGCAATGAGCAGGAGTACTACTACGTCGATATGGATGAATACGAATTCGTCGAAGAGGAGGACGATGAGCCAGTTCACGTGGTTCGCGCATCCGATGATGAGGAGTTCGATCTAGGAATCACCCGCGAAGGCGTAGCTGAGGCGACCGTTGACATGAATGCCATCTACAAGGAAGGCTCTGCCGTTCTCACCGAGCTCAAGGATACGATGGATGAGATCAACGAGAGCATGAGCTTCCTTAAGAAGAAGTAGCCCTTGCCCAAAGGAAAGGCACAGCGTACAATGCCACTACCCTCATAGGGGGGGGCGACTGGTTTCGACATGGCAGGTTCGAGAAGAGGAGCAGGTCGTGGTCTCCTCGCCACGTTAAACAGGGGTACCGTCAAAATTAATTGGCAAAAACAACACTCAGAGCGCTCCGGCGCTCGCCATGGCTGCTTAATTATCAGCCATCCGCCAACCCTGAAAATTCCCCGCTTCAGGCAAGGCGTCATTTAAGGGGAATGCTCTGCACTACGTAGTCGGTATGAGTGCAGAAAAGAGCGAACCGACTCGGAGGGGCAACGTTCGTTTGCAGACCGAGCCCTTCTTAAGAGCTTGAGTGCAAACTAAGCCTGTAGCGCCTCGTCGAGGATCTGGTATGGACCGGAGTTCGATTCTCCGCGCCTCCACCAGAGTGAAATTAGTCGAACACCTTCGGGTGTTCGACTTGTCTCTACTGGACTCCACCAATCATCCAGAAGGCTGAGCTTCCAAGAGAGAAGCTCAGCCTTTTCGTTTCCTCATGCTGAATCCATGGTGAGTTGCCATACAATGAGAGACAAGGTGTTCCAAAGGGTCATGGTATGGAGGCCACGATCCAAGACGAAGAGGAGAAGAGATGAAATTCAAGAAGGCTTTCGCGGCGGTTGCGATGAGCGCATTCATCGCGTTGTCCCTGTGCGGGCTTGTTGGCTGTGCTGACAACAGCAAGCAGGTGATCACCGACTCGTTGACAGAGGAGATCGAATCGCTGAAGAATCCCGATGCTGCGATGATCGCCGAGATGTCTTCAGAGGTTCCTGCGAGCACGTTCGAGCAGCTTGGACTGAATAGCGATGACGTGGTCAGGGCGCTTTTCGAGGGATTCGATGGAACGGTCGACAACGTTGAGGTTAATGGCAAGAATGCGGAAGCCATCGTCACGCTCAGCAGTAAGGATTTCTCTCAGATCGAAGATGTTATGACTGAGGTGACTGACGAGCTGACCGATAATGTCGAGCAGTTTAGCGGTATGAGCCAGAGTGAGATCATGACATGGGTTGGCCAGCAACTTATGGAAAAGATCAATGCGATGCCTGTTATCACCCATGATCCCATCACGATCGAATATGTCCTCAATGGCAACACATGGGAGCCAACTGAGGATGCCGAGACAGCAGTATTCAATGCGCTCTTCTAATAAGGCATAGCTGAACAAGGGATCTTAAGGTCTCACTGAAGCCCCGTTGTGCAGAGAGCGCAACGGGGCTTTCTTTTTTGAAAAATCGAAAAGATCAAAATGTGGGGAGGAGTATAATCTGTTTAATCCATATTCTGTAACCATACTGTAAATATCGCTTGTATTGAGCGGATGGCTTTGTTTGGAGATAGTCGCATGAAATGGTATTCGCGTTGTTGCTCGATCCTTGTTACTGCTTCGCTCATGATGGGAATCTTGGTCCCTCAGGGTGCTTTCGCAATCGAGGAGACGACATCCAATAGTGCATCGCGTGCTGACGGAGACACCAGGACTCTCCCTCTTGATAGCGAAGAAGATGCTCAGGTTTCATATGGAGATGAGGCGAATGAAGCTCTTGAGAGCACAGGGGATATCGCCCTCTCCGATGTACAAGCTCCGTCCTCATCCGAGATGGATCCCAAGGAAAGCGATGATGCCTTTTCGCTCGATGCATCCCCGACCACAGCTCCTCAGATCACCATCGATGTCAACGGGGAGCAGACTTCCGCCACCATCACCGTTGACGATCCCGACCTAGAGCAGGCGCGCCGAGTGGAGCTTCCCACCTGGTCTGCGGTGAACTCCCAGGACGACATCGTCTGGTATCGCGCAAGCCAGAATCCCGATCGCACATGGAGCGTCCAGGTCGATCTGACGCGGCATCACAGCGTTGGAACGTTTTACGTGCATCTTTATGCTGAGGTAGCAGGGAAGTTCGGCATGCATGGCGCCGAGAGCTTCGTTGTTGAAGCCCCGAAGGCCAAGGTCGATCTCGTGCAGACTGAAGATCAGAAGAAAAAAGGCTTGTTCGACATCGCCATTTCAGATGTGATATCGAAGACGCCGATCACGCGGGTCCAGGTTCCTACGTGGTCTGTTGCAAACAATCAGGACGACATCGTATGGTATGACGCAACGCCCGTTGCGGATGGCTATGTGGTCAAAGATGTTTCCTGCGTTGGCGCACATCGCGCACCAGGTCTCTATATCTCGCATCTCTATGTGACGCTTAAGAACAACGCTGTTGCCTTCTCGGGGGCTGCGACGAAGACGATCGAAGTGCCCAATACTTCGATCACCGCGCAGCTTGATGCTGAGAAGACCCACATCGTCATTACAGCTCAGGGAGGCCTGTTCGACCTCGCTTCGTCGGTGCAATTCCCGACGTGGTCTGCAGCGCGATCCCAAGATGACCTGGTGTGGTATGCATCAAGCTCGAAGACAGGTGGCGCATGGACGGTGAGCGTACCCCTCTCCGCGCATCGTGATGCAGGTGATTACTACATCCATTCTTATATCTGGGTTGGTGGCGTACAGCTCTTTGCGGCAGCAACCTCTGTCACGGTTCCAAAGCCAACGTGCGATGTCGCGCTTGTCCAAGACACGACAGCGCTTGCGGTCACCCAAAAGGAGACGGGGAGGTTCGACATCGAGATAAGCAACCTCAACGCACCTTCTGATATCACGCGCGTACAGGTTCCAACCTGGTCCTCTGCGAATGGTCAAGATGACATCGTATGGTACGACGCTGTCAAGGATGGTTCGCTTTGGGTAGTGCGCAACGTGTCCTGCGTGTCGCCTCGTCGCTCACCAGGAACATATATCTCTCATGTGTACGTCACGTGCAAGAACGGCATCTTCGCATTTGCAGGCGGCGCTCAAGGGAACGTTGCTGTGGCGGATCCGTCCATTCAGATAACCAATGTCAACAATACGGAGAGCGTCTTCGATGTCATCCTTAAAGGTGGGGTGTTCGCAGGCGCAAGCGCGGTGAGCGTCCCGACGTGGTCTGTGCGCAACGGCCAAGATGATATCGTGTGGCACCAAGCCAATCGGCAAGCAGATGGGTCATGGAAGGCATCGATCAACATCAGCAGGCATCGTGATGCAGGCACCTATTGTGTTCATACCTATGCCGTGGTGAACGGCTCGCAGGTGTTCGGGCAGGCGACAGGCTCGTTCACGGTCACCGCTCCGACAGCAGCCGTATCTGCTCAAACCGATGATACGGCAGGGACCATCACGGTGACGGTGAGCAACCTTTCGTCGCCGTCTGGTATCAAGCGCGTGCAGGTTCCGACATGGACGACGGCAAACAACCAAGATGACATCATCTGGCACGATGCGTACAAGCAAGATGATGGATCATATGTTGCTACGATCAAAGCAGCTGAGCATAACGGCGAAGAGGGTCCGTACTTAAGCCATGTTTACGTTACCTGTGGCAATGATGTCATGGCTATGGTGGGCGCCTCGACCAATTCGCTCACGCTTGAGAACTTCATTTTCGTAACAGGCAATATGGGCTCTGGCGTTCGTTATGTTCACATCAAGAATCCAACAGTGGCTGGTCAAGTGCAGATGCCGACCTGGACGAGCGAGAATGGCCAGGATGATATCGTTTGGTATAACGCAACTAACCTGGGAAATGGCCTGTGGCGCTCTCAGATCGCCTGCAAGAGATTCCGCCACACAGGGAACGTCACTACGCATATCTATGCGGGCGGCACGATGATAGGAGCCACCTCGTTTGCGGTCAACGATGCAGATGTATGGACCATCTCGGGAGACCCTGTGCTTGATAGCTATCTACATCAGATCATCAATGAGAGAGGGTGCGACCTCCGATCGCTCTATAACTACGTGATGTCCTATCCTTATATCAGCGGATCGAAATATCCCACAGGTGAGTGGACGATCCCCTTCGCCAAGGAGATGTATCAAAGGCATGGGGGCAACTGCTATCGATATGCCTCATTGTTCTGCTGGCTTGCGCGTGCGGCAGGCTATGACGCGAATGCGATCTCGGGACAGCTCCTTGGCAGCGCGGGCGGTTGGATGGCCCATGGGTGGGTCGAGATATACATCGACGGCGTCACCTACGTGTGCGACCCGCAGCTCAACTGGCGCTATCCAAGCCGCAACCTCTATATGCGAACCTACGCTAATGCTCCTGTGAACTATCGGAAGTAGTCATAGACACCCTGCATGGTATTCAGCTCGCTTTCATTTCTCTGCGTCTTCTTACCGATCGCACTCTTGCTTGCGATTCTCGTGCCGAGCATTCGCGCGAAGAATATCGTGCTCGTGCTCCTCTCGCTCGTCTTCTATGCCTATGGGGAGCCGATCTATGTCATCCTCATGCTCATCTCGGCGCTCATCAACTGGCTTTTGGGGCAGTTGATCGGGCGCGCGCAGTCTCGAAGTGCTTCTCGTGTCGCGCTCAGCTTCGCCATCATCTTCGATCTTGGCATGCTTGGGGTCTTCAAGTACTCCTCTTTTGTGGTGGAAAGCCTGAATGCCGGCTTTAGCTTTGAGTTCATCGAGCCGAACATTGCGCTTCCGATCGGCATATCGTTCTATACGTTCCAAGCGCTCTCGTATGTGATCGACGTCTATCGTGGCGATGTGCCGCCTGAGCGCAATTTCATGCGCGTGCTGCTCTATATCGCCTTCTTCCCACAGCTCATCGCTGGGCCGATCATCCGCTATCACGACGTTGCCGAGCAGATCGCCTCTCGTCGCATCACGCTTTCAGGTATTGCTTGCGGCATGCGTCGCTTCTGCGTTGGCCTTGCGAAGAAAGTGCTCATCGCGAACACGATGGCGCTCACGGCAGACGCCATCTTTGCGGCCTCGTTTGATGAGGTCAACATTGCAGTCGCATGGATCGGTGCCCTTGCATATCTCTTCCAGATCTACTTTGATTTCAGCGGGTACTCGGACATGGCGATCGGCCTTGCACGCATGTTCGGCTTCACTTATAAGGAGAACTTCAACTATCCCTACATCTCGACGTCTGTGCAAGGGTTTTGGCGTCGCTGGCATATCTCGCTCTCCACGTGGTTCAAAGAGTATCTCTATATCCCGCTTGGCGGTAATCGTAAAGGCAAGGCACGTGCCGCTCTGAACAAGATTATCGTGTTCTTCTGCTGCGGGTTGTGGCATGGTGCAGCATGGACTTTCGTTATCTGGGGCCTCATCCATGGCTTCTTCCTTCTTCTGGAAGAGTACCTTCCTCTTCGCAAGCTCCCGAAACCCCTTGGCTGGGTCTATTGCATGCTTGTGGTGACGTTCGCCTTTGTATTATTTCGGGCTGAATCCATCGAACAAGGCCTCTTCTTCATGCAGCAGATGATCTTCGGATGGCATTTCGAGCATGCATGCGTTGTCCTGGCTGCTGCTCAACTCACGCCATTGTTCTTGGGCACGGTTGGCGTAGCGATCGTAGCCTCATGTCCCATTAAGGGCATCGTCGAGCGGCATCTGACAACGAGCGGCGCTCTCAACGCCTATGAGGTCGCATCTTTTGCTCTTGCGTTCATCCTGCTCGTCCTTTGCATCCTCTGCCTTGCAAGCGGCGGCTATAACCCGTTCATCTATTTCAGGTTCTGATGCTCATGGATAAAGCGAACATGGTGAATTTGACAGTACAGGAGAGTCAAGGGCAGCCTGAAGCTCAGCCACAGGCTCTGCGCGTGGTGCAGGTCTTCTTCGTTGCGCTTTGTGCTCTTTGTGTGCTCCTTCCTCTTGTTGGCATGCTTTGGGCGCAAACGAATGAGACGACGGAGAATCGGCGACTTGCTGAGATGCCTGAGCTCACGAGCGAAGACGGATCATTCAACGTGGACATCCTCTCTGATCTTGGCACGTACTTCGAAGATCATTTCGCTTACCGTAATGAGCTTGTAGCGCTGAATGCCTATCTGCGCACGGGATTGGCGGCCACATCACCAGCTCCCTCGGTCATCTATGGACAGAATGGCCGTTTATTCTACGAAGGGACGCTCGATGACTACACGGGCAAGGGCGCTCTCTCTGAGCGCGGAGCTGAGAATGTCGCATTCAATCTCATGCTTATGCAGGGTTATGTCGAAGCTCAAGGCGCCTCGTTCCTCTTTACTATCGCCCCCAACAAGAACTCTCTTTATCCAGAGAACATGCCCTATTACGAGGTCGCTGGTGCGGATCGTACGATTGAAAAGCTCGAGCCGCTTCTCGAGGAGCAGGATGTTCGCTACGCCGACCTCTTCTCTCTCTTCAACGAGCGTGATGAGGATCTGTATTACCTGCGCGATTCGCACTGGAACACCAAAGGGGCTCTTTTGGTCAGCGATGAGCTCATCGATGGGCTTGGGCGCATCCAGTTTGGTGCGCTTCCTGATGTTGAAGCAGGCAACGCGATCGATGGGTATGTAGGCGATCTTAACAGGATGCTCTATCCAGCGTGGCAGATCCCAGAGACAGACATCGCTTTCGAGGGTCTTAGCTGGTCGTTCGTCGAGGGTGATGCTGTTGATGAATCATGGATCGAAACTAAGAGCGGTCTTGGATTGCACCAGGTGATCGAAGACGGTCTGCTGATGTATCGCGATTCGTTCGCGAACAACCTCATCCCATTCCTCTCGACTGCATATGAGCGCGCTTATTACTCGAAGTGGGTCCCCTATGATCTGACGCAAGTGGCAGCATTGGGCGTGAGGGATGTGATCATCGAGCGCGCGGAGCGTCATATTGGGGACCTGAATGAATCACCAGCCATCATGCCTGCGCCGCGGTATGGGCTTGATCTCGAGTATCTGACGCAGCGTGATGACCTGCTTGCGCCTTATGGCGTGCATGTCGAAGAAGATGGGCCGTACTATCGTATAGAGGGCGCGCTTCCTCAAGGGTGTGGTTCGGACACGGATATCTACCTTGAAGTCTCTGATGGCAAGAGTAGTATGTTCTTCGTACCCTTTCATGTGACAACAGAGGGGAGCGATTTCGGTTTCGTGGCATATCTTGAGAAAAGCGCAGTTGCCGAGGAAGCGACCTGTAGGGTTTATGGAATAGATGGATCGAACATCATTGCGCAAGGCGATATCGTTCTAAAGGAGGAGAGACAAAGATGAGGATCACAAGAGTAGGAATCGCAGCTGTGCTTATGGCTGCTGGGTTGTCAGGTGCGCTCATGCTTGGCGGGTGCAGCAGCTCACAGCAAGCAGAGGAACCTCAGGTTGTTGAAGAGGAGCTCGTCACCTATGGCGAGGATGGCGAGAACGCCGTTCATATGAAATTCATCAATGAGACGGGCTCTCCTATTACCAATCTCAGCATCGAGCAGACCTCCCTTAAGGCTCCGAGTGAAGAGACTATCGTTCCTGTGGCCTATACGACGGAATGGCCTGAGGGCGAGAAGGTGCTCGTGTATGCCCTGCCGCTTGCGAGCGAGGTAGCGCCCAGCGAAGGCGACGAGGCAAGCAATGAGGCGATGAATGAGTCAGATGGAATGGATACGCCTCTCATGAAGTCGCTCTTCAACGTGACCATCACGCTGGAAGATGGCGCAAGCTATACGCTTCATGATGTCTCATTCGCAGAGAGCGAAGAGGTTACGATTCGGATAGATGAAGAGAGCGCCCTTGCCTATCTTGTTTACACCGATGGCGATGGCGAGGTCAGCACCCTTGAGGCCGAGCGTGCGATCTTCGACGCGGAACAAGCGCGCATCGCAGCTGAAGCGCAGGCAGCAGCGGAGGCGCAAGCGGCTGCTGAAGCTGAAGCTGCAAGACAGGCAGCTGCATCGAGCAGCAAGCAATCGAGCGGTTATGGGTATAGCTCAGGCGGCTCGGGCTCAAGCTCTGGTTCGGGTGCATCTCAGAGCCAGGATACGTGCGTTGACGATGTGGTTTGGAACGAGTAGTCACGATTCCACATCGATAGAGAGAACAGGCTCCCTGATGGGAGCCTGTTTTTTGTCGACAACGGCTCTTGTGGCAGGGCACCTAGGGGTACATGGTGACGGTTCAAATGTCGTGCCACCCTGCCTGCCAGCCCGCAAGCAGGTGCTATCCCTGCTTGACGAGCTCCTGGGCCATCTCACGCAGCTTGAACTTCTGGACCTTCATGGAAGGCGTCATGGGGAAGTCGTCTACGAAGAACACGCGCTTCGGAACCTTATAGCGCGCGATACGCGGGATAGCCCACTCGCGCACATCGTCTTCGGTCATCTCCTCGTATCCAGGACGCGTGCGAACGAATGCACCTACGATCTCGCCGTACTTCTCATCTGGGATGCCAACGACCTGCGCATCGAGTATGCCTGGCATCGTGAGCAAGAAGTTCTCTATCTCAAGCGGATAGATGTTCTCGCCGCCACGGATGATCATGTCCTTGATGCGTCCTGTCACGCGGTAATAGCCATCTTCATCGACCATGCCAAGGTCGCCCGAATGAAGGAAGCCATCCTTGTCGATTGCCTCTGCCGTCGCTTCGGGCATCTTGTAGTAACCCTTCATGACGTTGTATCCGCGGCAGCAGAGCTCTCCTGGCTCGCCAACACCGCAGGTGTGCCCATCGGTAGGATCGATGACGCGCACTTCAACAGGAGGATGCGCGCGCCCAACGGTCTCGCACTTATGCTCGATATCATCATCCGCTGAAGTCTGCGTGAATACAGGGCTTGTTTCGGTCAGCCCATAGCAGATGGTGATCTCAGTCATATTCATGCGCTCCATGACCTCGCGCATCGTCTCAGGTGGACATGGGCTGCCTGCCATGATGCCCGTGCGCATATGCGAGAGGTCGAAGGAGTCGAAATCAGGGTGATTGAGCTCAGCGATGAACATTGTCGGAACGCCATAGACGGCAGTGCCACGTTCCTTATGAAGCGCTTGCAAAACGAGCCCAGCATTGAAGTCCTCCACAATGAGCATCGTGGAGCGATGGGTAAGGTTTGCCATAACGCCGAGCACGCAGCCAAAGCAATGGAAGAACGGTACAGGCAAGCAGACGCGATCCTCAGGACCGAGCTTTTGGCCTTCGCCAATATAGAAGCCATTGTTCAGGATGTTGCGATGCGTGAGCATGACGCCCTTGGGAAATCCTGTCGTGCCGCTCGTGTATTGCATCATGACGACGTCATTGTTGTCGAACTGTGCTTGTGCCCACTCAAGGTCGGAATCGGGGCGGTGCTGACCGAGCAGGAGCAACTCGGGCACGCTGTAGAATCCGCGATGCTTCTCGGGCCCCATGTAGATGAGGTTCTCGAGGAAGGGATACGTCTCTGAATGGAGGAACCCACGTTGCTGCTCCAAGGATTCAGGCACAAGGTTGCGAATGATCTCAAGATAGTCGACGTCGCGATATGCATCTATCACGCAGAGCGCTTTCATATCTGACTGCTTGAGCACATAATCAAGCTCATGGCTCTTGTAGACAGGGTTCACGGTGACCATGACGATGCCTGCTTTCGCACAAGCGTACATGAAGGTGAGCCAATCAGGTATGTTGCGCGCCCATACGCCGAGGTGATCACCTGGTTTCATGCCGATGGCCATCAGGCCCTTTGCGAGCTGATCGGTCCTCTCGTCAAAGTCCTGGTAGGACCAGCGAAGGTCGCGATCGGGATAGATGACGAATTCATGATCTGGTTCTATGGCTACCTGCTCCTTGAAGTAAGCTCCGATGGTAAGCTCGGAGTGAAGCGGGTAGTCTGGCGATCCAGGGAGAGGGTTGCTTTGTGTTGTATCTTCGGCTTCGATCATGGGGATCAGGCTTCCTTTGCCTTAGAACGGGGTGTATACGCATGCGAGGAACTTAGCGTTCTGGCCCTCATGTGCGCGTACCTGGTGTGGCACGATGGAGTCATAGTAGATGCTCTCGCCTGGATGCAGCACGAAGGTGTCGTTGCCGTATTCGATCTCGATGCATCCCTCCATGCCGTAGAGCCATTCCTCTCCCTCATGGCTATCGAGCTTATGGGTTGCTTCGCCATTTGGCGTCACGGTGATGATGAAGGGATCCATATGGCGTGACGGACGTCCTGCTGCGAGGCTGAAATAGCTCAAGTCTCCTGCATCGCGTGCCGTCTGGAGCGACTTGATCCTCTCGACCTCTTCCATTTGGTCAGCGTCTATATAAGCCGGCCCGAACGACTCATCGTCATCCATGAGCGTTCCAAGACGCACTCCGAGTGCGCGTGTGAGCTTGATAAGGGGCGCAAGCGATGGAGGCACTTCGCCAGCCTCAAGCGCCTCAATGACGCCCACATCGCAGCTGCAACGGTCTGCGAGATCTTGTGTCGTAAGGTGGTGGGCTTCCCGTAATGTCGTTATCTTCTTGCCAAGCCGATTTTCGTTTGCCATGGAGCCTCCTTGAAAAATGTGTGTCGCTCATGATAGCTGAAAACGCTATGAAAATGATGGTTTTTGCCACTAGCGGAGCTAGTGGCGCGGTTTATAATCTCATCGTCCCTTATGACGAATCGAGGCCGCATGCGTTACGAGTACAAGAACGTTGAGCTCATTTGCGATACTGATATTGCAGAGGATGAGGCGAAGGCATACATCGAGAAGTATCTCGAGCGCGAGCCTGCGCTCACGTCACTTGACGTCAAGATCGATGGCGACTTCGCTGATGTGACCTACACCTACGATACAGGCAGGCCTTTCGAGCGCATTCGCCGTATCACGGGCTATCTCGTTGGCACTCTTGATCGCTTCAATGACGGCAAGCGTGCTGAGGAAGCCGATCGCGTGAAGCATAGCCTGTAGACAGCTACGGTGCAGTGTCTAAATCCTCTGATGCGCCATCTTCTCTGAGTGACTGGAATGCGCCTGCGATCCTTCTTGTCGATCTGGATGCGTTCTTCGCCTCTGTTGAGCAGCTCGATCACCCTGACTGGCGAGGTAAGCCCGTCATCGTCGGGGGAGATGCGGATGCGCACGGCGTAGTTTCAACCTGCTCATATGAGGCTCGTGCATTTGGCGTGCGCAGCGCAATGTCCTCCTCTCGTGCAGCAAAGCTCTGCCCGCATGCTATTTGGACACATGGGGATCATGGGCGCTACCGTGAGATGTCGAACATCATCATGGATATCATTCGCGATGAGACTCCGCTTGTTGAACAGGTTTCGATAGACGAGGCATTCGCTGATGTCACGCCAACGCGGACGAATCGCGAACATCCTGTCGAGGTGGCATCGCGTATCCAGCGGCGTGTTGAAGAGCTTGGCGTTACCTGCTCGATCGGCATTGGTACGACGAAGGCTCTTGCTAAGATCGCATCAGATATGGATAAGCCGCGTGGGCTTACGGTCGTCTACCCTGGCGGTGAGGAGGCGTTTCTTGCCGAGCTCCCTGTAAGGATACTCAGCGGTGTTGGCGCACGTGCTGAAGAAGCGCTTGGTCGATACGGGATCACCACGCTCGGACAGATGGCTCGCGCAGACGATCGGATCCTTGCGAGCGTATTCGGGAAGAATGCCGAAGAGATGCGCGCTCGCGCTTCGGGCTGCGATGCGTCTGGGATCAATACGGAGCATGAGGCGAAATCCGTTTCCCATGAGATGACATTCGCGCGTGACCTGAGAACGCAGGATGAGATATTCGCCGCTCTTTCTACGATTCTTGCGAAAGTGGGACGCCGTCTACGTCGCAAAGGGCTCGCAGGCGCAACGCTTACGATCAAGGTTCGCTTTGATGATCGTACGCTGCATACTGCGCAACGGCGGCTCTCGGATCGGACCGATGATGACCTTGCGCTCATTCCGCTTGCGCGGGAGCTTGTCATGCGCGTCTGGCGCCCTGGGATCAAGATACGCTTGCTCGGAGTTGCTATGTCGGGATTCAAGGAGGACGAGAAGGTGCAGGACTCCCTCTTCGACGAAGGAACATTCAGCGAGGAGGCAGACGCTTCTGACCTTCTCATCGAAGACGAACAGAAGAGGCGTGGGCTCTTGAGCGCAACGGATGCCTTGAAGGAGCGCTTTGGGGAAGATGCGGTCGTGTTCGGCAGCGAGCTCAAGGCTGCTGGCAATACCACAGGCACTGCGAGCAAGCATCCAGCGGATTACAAATGAGGTGATGGGCTTCGCATAGCACCACTTGCCGATAGAGTTCTGGTTTATTCTACATAACTCATTTTGGCTCTCATCATGCTCGGGCAATTTCTATACAATGACGGAGTTTGGAATATAAGCGAAAGCGTGAAATGTTAAAGCATTCAAAAGGCAAGCATATCGCATCGAAGAAGCCATTCGAGTGGAAAGGCAAGAGAAGCTCGTCCATTCGCCATGGCGATGATGAGACGACGTCGCTGACCGAAGAGGGGTCTGAGGCTTTCGCATCTCCCGAGGCGCATGATCTTGGCGTTGACGAGAGCGTTGGTCTGCATCCTACTGCTGCCTCTCCTACGGCAGTATCGTCAGTCGAGAGCTCGCCCTTCTCATCTGATACGGGTGCCCAAGAGAGTGCCGAGAAAGCGCACGGCGCTGAAGGGGTCGACGAGGCTGCTGTCACGCAAGCGTTCGCTCCTGTGAGCGCGGATCCTTCGAACGCATCCGCATCGGGGAGCGCAGAAGCGGCGAAGAGCGCTACGTTAGCCGCAGCGAGTGCTGTCAGCGCCTCTGCAGCTCCTGTGATCTCTATCAAGCCTGAGCGCGATCGTAAGAAGATCGCGAAACGGGCAGGCATCACCTTTGCTGTTATCGTTGGCGTCATCGCGGTTCTTTACTTCGCGGGCGTTCTCGCATTCCACGCACTGCTCATGCCGAATAGCAAGCTTTCATCGATCGACATGTCCTTCAAGACGAAGGATCAAGTGAGCGCAGAGCTAAACGATGCGATCGGCAAGTACAACTTCAAGGTGAAGGGCCATGGCATGAATGTGTCAATCACATCAGCCGAGGCAGGCATCGCGCTTGATTCTGATGGGGTTGCGCAGGCGATCATCGATTCGCAGGATCCATGGAAATGGCCGCTTTCCCTCTTCTCAGAGCGTGATGTCTCTCAAGCGGTAGCAGATGCTATGAACGCAACGGGGCTTGCCGATGTCATTCAAGCAGAGGTCGACCGAGTAAATGCTGCAGCATATGCGCCCACTGATGCAACGGTTGCTTATGTTGAGGATGCGAAAGCGTTCGAGGTTATCCCTGAAGTACCTGGTACGATGCTCGATACTGAGAAGGTCCTCGAGAAGACAATCGCAGGTACGCTCGTGCTCGAAGATAACATCATCCTTACCAAGGATGCGCTCATCCAACCCCAGGTCTTTAAGGATGACAAGCGGTTGAGCAAGGCAGCGCTTGAGGCGAATCGGCTTGTAAAAGCGAACGTTACGCTCAATTTGAGCGGGACGGATATCGCTGTGGTAGATGCGAGCGTCATCTGGCCATGGGTTGAGATATCGCCCGATTTCGCTGTTGTGTTCAATGCTGAGAAGATGAACGAATGGGCGGCTGATATTGCATCGAAGTGCAATACGGTTGGCTCAACGCGTACCTATACGCGTCCAGACGGGAAGGTCATTACGGTTTCCGGCGGAAGCTACGGGTGGCGCATCAATAGCGAGAGCCTTATTCAATCCATTACGGATGCCATCAACAGCGGGACCATCGGCGTGATCGATATCCCAGTTGAGCAGGAGGGCAGTGGATTCGTGTCGCTGGGGGGTCAGGATTGGGGCAATCGCTATGTCGATGTCGATCTCTCCGAACAGTATGCACGCTTTTACGATGATACAGGCGCCATCATCTGGGAGAGCGCGATCGTCTCAGGACTTCCACGAGATGGTCGTGCTACGCCAAAGGGCGTGTACTTCTTGAATCAAAAGGCCTCTCCAAGCACTTTGATCGGCTATAAGCCAGATGGGACCAAAGACTATGAGTCGAAGGTTCAGTATTGGATGCCCTTCAAGGGAAACTCCGTGGGCCTTCATGATGCCGATTGGCAGTCGAGCTTTGGTGGCAGGCGCTATCTTTCGAGCGGGTCGCATGGGTGCGTCAATCTTCCCCCCTCGAAGGCAAAAGAGCTCTATGGCCTCATCAAGGTTGGCGACGTGGTCGTGGTGCATTCCTGATAGAGCATGATGGAGAAGTCAGCTGACACATCCTCGCCCCAGAAGCTCTCTGGTCAAGCACGGTTCTGCAATGCACCTATTGGCATATTCGACTCAGGGTTCGGCGGCTTGACCGTTTTGAAGGAGCTTGTGCGATTGCTTCCGAACGAGGATTTCATCTTCGTGGGGGATTCCAAGCGCTGCCCCTATGGCCCGCGCGATCTTGATGAAGTGCGTGGGTTCGTGGTGGAGATCTGCGACTATCTTATCTCGCGCGGCTGCAAGATGATCGTCATCGCGTGCAATACCGCTACGGCTGCGGGACTCGCTGAAGCACAGCGCCGTTTCGCTATTCCCATCGTCGGCGTGGTTCATCCCGGTTCGCGGGCAGCTGCCCATATGACGCGGTCACGATGTGTGGGCGTCATCGCCACTGAAGGAACGATCAGCTCTGGCGTATATGAGGATGCCATCCACGGCCTTGATGCAGGCATCAAGGTTACCAGTGTTGCAACGCCAAAGTTCGTCGAGATCGCCGAAGAGGGCTTGCAGCTTACCGATGGGGGCTATGGGGTACGAGAGGGCCTTTCAGTCTGGAGTGCCTATCTGCCGCTTGCGAAGGAGTGCTTGCAGCCTATTCTCGCTGCTCATGTTGATACGCTCGTGCTCGGATGCACGCATTTTCCGCTCATCCAGCCGCTCATTGCAGCGGCAGTGGGGGATGAAGTGCAGCTTGTCTCATCTGCTGAGGAGACCGCGATCGAGGTGCATGCTATCTTGCTGAGGCGAGGGGAGCTTGCGCGCTACGAAGGGCGTGGGCGCATCGAGCTTTTCACAACGGCAGACAACACAGCTGATTTCCATGACATGGCTACGCTCGTGCTCGGCATCATGATCGAGAGCGTTTATCACCTCGATCTTGCTGCTGAGTAGAAGAGAAGTCGGAGAGGGAAGTACATGAAGAGCGTGATCATTGCGAGCAACAATGCGCATAAGGCCGAAGAGATCCGCGCGATTCTCGACCTAGATGGGTGGGAGTTCGCGACGCTTCGGGAGGCTGGCGTGATGTCCGATCCTGCTGAGGACGGCACAACCTTCGAGGAGAACGCTCGCATCAAGGCGCTTGCAGCACATGTTGCCAGCGGTGGTCATGCCGTGCTTGCAGATGATTCAGGGCTTGTGGTAGATGCGCTCGAAGGTGGACCTGGCGTGTATTCTGCACGCTATGCAGGCGAGAATGCCACTGACGAAGAGAACAACGAGAAGCTCCTCCAGGCACTTTCAGGTGTGGAGGCAGAGAAGCGCACCGCGCGGTTCGTCTGCACGCTTGTGTTCATCGATGAGGATGGTCACGAGACCGTAGCTACAGGAAACGTCGAGGGCATCATCGCGCATGAGGCCTCGGGAGCGGGCGGCTTTGGCTATGATCCCCTTTTCCTGCCTGATGAGTATGGGCATGAGCTTTCGTTCGGCGAGGTGCCTGCTGAGGAGAAGAACGCCATCTCCCACCGCGCCCGTGCTCTTCGCTCGCTTAAGCAAGCTCTTGCTGGATTAATCGATTGAATGTGCTAGAATGACTCCTCGCGTCGGGATGTGGCGCAGTCTGGTAGCGCGCCTGCTTTGGGAGCAGGATGTCGCAGGTTCGAATCCTGTCATCCCGACCATTTTTTTCGATCAACGCAAATGATTGAAGCTCTCTTAATCTAGGATAGATACACAAAAGGTGGCTCTGGAATCCAGAGCCACCTTGTCTATAAGACCCTTTCGTGCGCAAGTCTCTTCGATCAGTGGTCGTTCATGTTGAACGCGTTCTTCATCTCGACGGTGCGCTGGTCGAGAACGGCGCCCAGAAGCGCTCTCGTCTGCGTCTTAATCTCGTCCACGAGCGCTTGGTTGGCTGCTTCCAGCTCGGCGATCACGGCGTTGTCGTCCATATCGTCGAGGTTAGCTTTGCCCTCCTTCGCCATCTTCGTGAGCTTCGCGTCGGTCTCATGAAGCGATTGGTAACCCTGCGCCATGGTGTTCAGCCGATACCCTTGGATGGCCTCATAGCTCTCGAAGAATTGCGGGTCAGCCAACCCTGCAACCAAGCGGTTGTTCCAGTAGAGGCTATCGGTGGTCACCTCTGTGGGCGTGTCCAGGTAGGCTGGCAGCGTCTTCACGTTCGAGTAGAGCGCAACACCCGTGTTGAAGGGGCCAGATGCGGGGGCGAACCAGTGGACGCCGCGCAGCGCTTTTGGCGCATTGGGGCGAATGCAGAGAACCGAGCACTCGGAGGTGCGGTCGATGCCGATGAAGCGGTATTGGTGACGTGATTGCGGCGTGCCCTTGGTGCCATAGCAGTCGAATTCGGTGCCGTCGTAGGTGGTAGCGAGCCAATCCTTGACATCGGAGGCAGACAACTTCTTGTCGGGGCGCATGGCCCAGGGGATATCGAGGCTCTCAGGGCCGAACTCGGGAGCAGGACCTTGGAAGCGCGGGTCGGAAGGCGTCAGGCGACTGCAGAGGAACCACTTGCGCGGTGCATTGTAGAGCTGGTCGAGCCAGGTATAGGTGGAGAATGCGATGCGCGCGTTGAAGTAGCGCGGCAAGCCCTTCACGGTCTCTCCAGCATCAGCTTCATGAGTCGGCATATCCATGAGCAGATCGTTCTCGCGGATCCACTCAGCCAAGTCGGCGCTGCACATGTAATCATGCTGTTCGCCGAGAGCATCAGCCAAGTCGAAATGGTCGATCCCTTGGCGGTTCGGCTGGACCACGTAGCAGTCGTCAGGCACGCGTCGGGCGATCCAATGATGGCCACCGATGTTCTCCCAGTACCATACGTCGTTCTCGTCTCCGAAGGCTACGCCATTGGTCTCATAGGTGCCGTATTTCTCCACGAGCATCCCCAGGCGCTTCACGCCTTCACGGGCGCTCTTGATATAGGGAAGCGTGATAGTGGGCAGGTTCTCCTCACCAATGCCGCCTGGTACTTCGGGCTTGTAGTTGGCATCCCCTGGTTTTCCAACTGCTGGTTGATATACCACGAGCGGGTCAGCGCCGAGAACGCGGGCATTGGCGGAGATGGTCTCGGTGGAGGACATCGAAACGTTCGCTGCATTGATCCCAGCTTCTCCCCAGACGCCATCCGTTGGGTCGGCGTTGGGAGTGAGGGTGTAGCGGAGAGGGTCATCGGGCAGCTCGATGGTCAGATGGTTGGTCACACCCGTATAGGTGCGCGGCTGATCAGCTGGGTTCACCACGATCATCTTCTTGGCATTGAACGAGAAGTCTTCGCCGTCCTCATTGCGTGCGACGATGGTGGAGCCGTCATTGGTGGCAAGACGTCCCACTAAAAGCGTTGTGCATCCCATGGTTTCTCCTTGGATCGCGGGTTCGTTCATACGTTCCATGGTACGCAGGCGTATGCGGGGCGTGAGAGTGGCATTCGCCCCGAAAGGGCGTTGTTGCGAGATTGTTGCTGGTGGGTAACGTTAGCGCTGTCATGCGCTGAAAGGGATGCGCGCCTCATTGAGGAGAGGGAGCAGTGCGCTCACTTGCAACCTAAAGGTGGCAGGAACGTGGCTTTTTCGCCATGCTAAAGTGGTGGAATGATCCCTATGCCCGCATTATGCTGTTCATGGAGGTATGAAACGTATGATTTCTCAGAACATTCGATCCCTGCGTGAGCATGAAGGTTTCACACAAGAAGGGCTTGCGAACCAGCTTGGCGTCGCTCGACAGACGGTTGCCAAATGGGAAGTAGGTGAAGCGGTTCCCGATCTTGAGAATGTGCAGGCTCTTGCAGACCTCTTCAACGTGAGCATCGATGATCTTGTGAAACATGACGAGATCGCGGAGGGATATCCTGTTCCTCCGCGTGGCAAGCACATCTTTGGCGTGGTGCGCGTGGGGGAGCGTGGGCAGATCGTGATCCCCAAGCGCGCGCGGGAAGTGTTCGACATACACCCAGGAACTGAGCTTTTGGTGCTTGGTGATGAATCGCAAGGGATCGGCATGCAGAAGGTTGAAGACGCCGTAGCGATGATGGAGCAGTTCGGGCGCGCGATCAGCGAAAGGCAATAGCGGACTTCAAGATGCGACAAGCATAACGAGGAGCTGAGAGCGCCTCGGATGATCTGATTCGATCTTTCGATCGATAGTTGTTCAGAGAACGGAAGGGAAGCCATGCAGAGAAGCTCAGAGCCCCTCGTGGAGGTTAGGGGGCTTACCAAACGCTACCCATCTTTCGCGCTCGAGGATGTTTCCTTCTCGGTTGAAGAGGCGTCGATAACGGGTTTCATCGGACGCAATGGAGCAGGGAAGTCAACGACCTTGAAATGCCTTGAAGGAGCTGTTCGCCCTGACGAAGGTGAGATCCTTTACTTCGATGAGCCTTTCGTCGGCAATGAGGATATCGTCAAGCAGCAGATCGGGTTCGAGCTAGGGGGCGCCACCTTCTTTCGCACCAAGCGTGTGGCTGATGTTGCTTCGGTGACACGGAGATTCTATCGAGCATGGGATGATCGGGCTTTCGATGAGTATTGCCATCATTTTGCCATCGATCAGCACAAGCGCATCAAGGAACTCTCTCAGGGCATGTGCGTGAAATTCACGCTTGCTCTCGCGCTTTCTCATCATTCGCGCCTCCTCATCCTCGATGAGCCAACGAGCGGGCTCGATCCAGCTTCACGTGATGAGGTATGCGATATCTTCCTGACGCTCGCTCGTGAGGAAGGGGTGGGCATCCTCTTCTCAACGCATATCACCTCAGACTTGGACAAATGCGCCGACCATATCATCTATATCGAAAATGGACGCATCAAAGGGGAGGGAGAACGCGAGGCATTCAAGGCGGCTTATCGTGTCGCTTCGCTCGAAGAGGCGAGTGCGATGCATGCGCGCATCCTAGGGATTCGCCGCTCGGTGAGCGGGGATACAGCGTTGGTGCCATCGGAGGCAGGCATCGGCGAGGCGGCAACGCTTGATGACATCATGACGCACACTCGAAAGGAGGCGCAGTAGATGAGAGCGCTTCTTTTGAAGGAATTCAGGCTGGTAGTGCATCCTTCAACCTATGTGATGGTGGCTCTCGGTTCGCTTGTGCTCATTCCGAATTGGCCGTATGCGGTGATCTTGCTCTACGGTGTCCTGGCGGCATTCTTCAATGCGCAGAATGCACGCGAGATGCATGATTTGAGCTTTTCGTTCGCGCTCCCCATCTCGCGTGCCGACATGGTACGAGCGCGTGTGCTGGTCATGGCTCTCATCGAGATCGCATTGGTAGGGATCATGGCTCTGGGGCTCGTTGCCCGATCGATCCTCGGCATCGATGAGATCGCGCTCTTGCAGCCGCTGGTAGGTTTGCCAGCGAATATCGCGCTCTTGGGTTGCAGCCTTGTAGCTCTTGGCGTCTTCAATGCGTCGTTCTTCCCCTTGTATTATCGCGATCCGAGCAAGATAGGCGTTCCCTTCCTTTTGGCGTGCATTCCGTTTTTCGTATTCTGCGTTCTCTTCGAGGCGATACCTTACATTCCTGGGGAAGCCTTCGCCGCGCTGAGCGTTCTGGGTTTCGCGAATGCGGCTCTGCAGATCGGCGTGCTCTGTGTCGGGGCCGTTATTTTTATCCTTCTCACGCTGCTTTCTGTGCGGCGCGCGCGGTCGGTCTTCGCTGACTTTGATGCGTGAAGATGCTTGCTGCAAGATGCGCGAATGTGACATCTGAACCGAGCAACCTCGAGGGGGTTATCGCACCGTCTTGTCTCGCCACCATCAAGAGATAAGAGATGATCAAAGGTGCTATAGCAGTAAAACCAGATGTGAAAGATTGTGGCTGTAAGCAGAAGCACTGCTCTGAGTTATGAAGATGATGCCCCGAGCGCGTTTTGCAAGCCCTGTGTATAGTAGAATCGCTCTCAAATGCTTCGGCTCCTTTATGGTTCAGCAAACTAGTGATCTAGGAAAATCGCATGAGAAACCTAGCGTCTATGGCACTCGCTTTCATGCTCGCCCTTTTTCCGATGGCAAGCCTTGCTGCTGGCATCGAAGATGCTGATGTGCTTCCCGTTTCTGACCATCTAGCAGATGAAGATGCTTCTTCTGAGTCAAGCGAACCCGATGCGTCTATTCTCGATTCTGCATCTGAGGCATCTCATGAAGCTGATTCGTCATCAATCGAGCATGAGATCGCCTTTCCTGATGATCCTGCTGCGGAGGCAGATTCAAGCCTGAATCAAGGGCAAGAGCACATGCTCGTAGCTTCGACGAATGCAGAAAGCGCGAATGTCCGTGCGACTGTCCAGAATGTAGCCTACCTTGATGCTTCTGGCACGCAGCAAACCTGCACCGAAGCCATTGAGGTGACCGCTGATGAGAGCGAATGGGCAAGTGGCTGGTACGTCGTTGACGGCACGATAGATGCGACGGATCGTTTTGTGGCCAAAGGCAGTGTGAATCTTATCTTGACGAATGGCTGCGTGCTTAATGCCGTCAAGGGTGTTACCGTATCTGAAGGAAACTCCCTCACAATCTATGCGCAATCCACCATCCAGTCACAAGCGGGGAGCCTTAAGGCTGCGGGGTCATGGGGCGCAGGTATCGGTGGCTATGCTATCGACAGGGATGCCCCGTATCGTAATTGCGGATCAGTGACTATCAATGGTGGCAACGTATCTGCTCAAGGGTCTTCAGGATGTGCGGGTATAGGGGGAGCAGCTTGGGCGAACGCCTATGCCTATGTCAGCGGGAATTGCGGCACTATAACCATCAACGGAGGCTGGATAAACGCTAAAGGAGTGGCGCGGTCCTTCAATGAGGGTGCGGCGGCAGCCATAGGAAGCTCTGGCAGTGGCTCAGGGGGCACCATAAGGATCACGGGCGGAACGGTTACGGTAGAGCCATATGGAGTATGGGCTGCTGGCATCGGCGGAGGGCAAGACGGTATGGTCGGAACCATCGTTGTTTCGGGCGGTCATATCATCGCGAACGTCAACTCAAGTGCGTCAAGCGACAGGCAAAGTCCTTGCATAGGCAATGCCATGACTCTCTCGACGGATTCGGACGGCACCGCCTTCATCGAAACGAATGATCGAGA
Organism: uncultured Eggerthellaceae bacterium; assembly: GCA_910588985.1. GTDB lineage: Bacteria > Actinomycetota > Coriobacteriia > Coriobacteriales > Eggerthellaceae > MGBC163016. The sequence continues at coordinate 119,429 of CAJURO010000001.1, forward strand.
TTTCATAGGAAACGATCGGGGTTTTGAAAGCGGGATCATCCTCAACGATGGGAATTACTACATTCGTGGAAACCAGGTCTTGAGCGGGGATATGACCGTGGCAACCGACAAGGTGCTCCATCTCTACTCGTCTGCCTCTCTCACCATCCCCGCTGGCGTCACGCTCACGAACAACAACATCATCAAGAGCAACGCGAACACCACGCTCGTGGTCAATGGTCGCCTCGTCAACAACGGGGCGATCGAGAACAATGGTGGCCTTATCAAGGGTACAGGCTCTCTAGAGGGAGACAAAGCTGTTGCGAGCAAGCCGCCAGCGCCGACTATTGAGGCCGTCAGCTCAACCTCGGTGATGCTCAAGACGATGCCAGATATTGGGTATGGTTCTGTGGAATACGTGCGTACTGCCGGGGGCGGAACGTCGGTTTGGTGGCAGAGCTCGCCCACATTCGATTCGCTGAGCTCGAATACCGAATGCACTTTCTACGCTCGCTATGCGGGCAATAACTTCTACGATGAGGCTGTGTCGGATGGCACTACGGCAGCCACGGCGAACTACCGCGTGTTCTATGTCGATGCGGGTGGCACAAGCGTGCGTACGCCTGCGGATGTCAACGTGGTTCGCATATCGCCAAGCTACCTGGTGGGCACCTCTCATACGCTTGCGGCTGGATGGTATGTTGCTGAAGAGGATATGGTCATTGACGCAGAGCGCATTCAAGTCCAGGGAGATGTGCATCTCATCCTTGCGAACGGCATCCAGATGAATTGCACCAAAGGAATCACGGTTCCAGAAGGAAATGCTCTTTCAATATATGCGCAATCGAGCGACGAGGCCGTTGCAGGTACGTTGCTCGCTACGGGACCTGATGGCCAAGCGGCTATTGGGGGAGATGATGCGAGTCATTGCGGATCCATCTCTATCAATAGCGGCATCGTGATGGCGCGTGGCGGTGTCGGCTCTGCAGGCATCGGTGCCAGTCGTTCGCAGAGGATCGGCGCCATTGAGATCAACGGCGGTTTCGTACGCGCTTTCGGTGGTGACGGAGGATGCGCTCTTGGTGGTGGGGTGAACTCATCGATGGGTTCCATTAGCATCAATGGTGGCACAGTCGAATCGGTAGGAAAAAATGCGCCTGCCATTGGGTCGGGAAGGGATGCCCAAGATGTTCGCGTCATGATCTCGGGAGGGGTGCTGCGCTGCGCCTCGTCTGGAGGAGAAGTGGTTATTGGGGGCTCTCAGGGCGCGAAGGTGAACCTTGCTATGGAAGGTGGCCTGGTCTACGGGATCGGCGATGCGCCTCAGATGACGAACTGCGAGCCGTTCGATATGACAGGCGGTGCGATGGTCTTTGCGAACAACGGAGATGAGCACGCCGCTATGACCGACCATGAGCTTGTAACGAACGACCCCGCAACAGTTACGGTAGCCGCATTTGTGCAGGGCATCCAGGCTCCTGTTGGTACCACCATCACCGATGCACCTACCATCATGTTGCCAACGAGCAGCCAGGCAAGTTTTACCAGCATGAAGGGCGAGCAGGTGATCATCACTTCGACTTCTTCGGCCGCGCCTATGCGTTTCAAGATCGAAAACGGGATGGGCGCTCTTTTCTTGCCTGCTGGGTTCGCTGCCACTATCGGTAGCGGAGCACCTATCGTCTCGCCGCAAGGCGGCATGTGGCTGTTCGCGGATGGTACTACGGGAAGTGGTTCCGAGGGCGGCGGGTCGAGCGAAGGTGGCGGCTCGGATTCTGTTGCGGACGGGGGCAATCTGGGTGCTGGCAAAGAAAAAGCATCAATCCTTGCGAATACGGGTGATGACACGACCTCGATGGTCATGACTCTTTTGTTCGTGATGGTTATCGCTGGAATGCTTATCATGCAAGCCCGCGCACGTTCGTATTCTCCAATCAAGCGCGCAAAGCATGCGAGGAGATAAAGGCTTCGAAGAGATGAGCGGTCCTCTGATGGCATTTGAGTCGGTCTCTGGCGAACCCTCCTGATAACATCTGAGCCATCCTACGGCAGAGGCGGGAGGGCATCACCATGAAGCTAATGCGAGGGGAACGTGCCGCTCAATAGATTCTTTTCTCCTTTTATTCCAGCGAGCGCTGCCTTGCGCTATAATCGCTTGCACATCGCGGGTGTCGTATAATGGCTATTACCGCAGCCTTCCAAGCTGCTGACGCGAGTTCGATTCTCGTCACCCGCTCCAGAGACATCAAGAGCCGAGGCATGTTCCTCGGCTCTTTTGTTCGCCTTCTTGAGCAGGCATATATAAGTAGATCGCCGTGGGGCGCTACATAATCTCTCCATCTTTTTGAGTATGATGTGCGATAGGAGGAAACGAGTGAGCTGACCATCTCCGTATGACGGCATGCTCGATCGGGGACTGAATGAGGAGAAGCGCTTAGTGCGGGGAATGATCACAGTGAAAGGAAGAGCGCGTACGGCTTGCGCAGCCTTCTTGTGCGCTGCACTCACTCTGAGCATGGTTCCTTGTGCGAGCGCTTTTGCCGACGAGATGGAAGAGGATTACCAATCTCCTGAGCAGCTTGCGCAGCTTGAAGCGCTCAAAGAAGAGGCAAGCAGCATTCGCCAATCCATCGACTCGCTCCAAACCGATCTCAATCGCGCTAATGACGAATACAACGCAGCGCTTGCCGAATACAACGAGTGCCTTCAGAACATGCGCGCTGCGCAGGTGCGCTATCGCGAAGCTGAGCAAAAGAAGTCACAACTGCAAGGTCAGCTTTCCGACATGGCCATCAACATGTACAAGAGCGGGGGCACCACGTCATATCTGGAGGTGCTTCTTGGAGCTACGACCTTTGACAGCTTCGTTTTAAGCTGGGATATGGTCTCACGTGTGAGCAACAAGAACGCAGAGCTCATTGCTGAGGCGCGAGCGCTTGCTGAGGAGTCACGCAGTGCTCGAGAGGAGTTCCAATCACAAAAGGCACGTGCTGAGGAGCGCATGAAGGCATCCGAGGAACAGCGTCTTCAGATCATCTCCAAGCAGGCAGACCTTTCTTCTGAAGCGGCGAAGATCACCGCAGAGGTTGCAGGCGTCGAGGCAGAGATGGAGCTTGAGGCCGAAGCGGCAAGGGCGGCTGAGCGTGCTGCGAAGGAGGCAGCACAAGCATATGCGGCTACGCTCAAGGCGGGCGATTCCCTGGATGTGGGCGATGGCTACTTCGCTGATCCGTGCCCTGACTCAGTTGAGTCAAGCGGATGGGGCTATCGTGCTTGGGATAACAAGTTCCACAAAGGGACTGATATGGCAGCTCCCATGGGTACGCCCTTCTATGCGGCCGAAGCAGGCACGGTTATCTATACAGCAAACGATAGCGCCTATAATGGGGGCGCTGGCAACTACGTCGTTATCTCACACGGCAATGGTCTTGTTACGAAATACATGCATGCCTCTGCCGTCTTCGTCAAGCCAGGAGACGTGGTCGAGCGTGGTCAGAACATCGGCGCGGTAGGCTCGACAGGTCGTTCTACAGGACCTCATCTTCATTTTCAAGTGGAATTCAATGGAACCGCCGTGTGTCCATATGATTTCCTATAGGACTGCGTGCTATAATCTTCGCACTGTGCGCCCATGGCTCAATGGATAGAGCATCGGACTTCTAATCCGGCGGTTGCAGGTTCGAGTCCTGCTGGGCGCACCACATTTTTGCACAGGCTTTTATGGTATCGGAAGCGATTGATCCCTCTTTCATGCAAAGGGCTTTCATGAGAGAGGAAGACGATTTCAGTTCGGCTCACAGGGAAGGAGCGAGTGACGGCATGGATATCAAAGAATCGTTGGAAGTTCTGATCGATAAAGCAATCCTCAGCGCGATGGAGGATGGTTCGCTTGCGCTTGATGAGGCGCCAGCAGCTTCGCTTGAGCGTCCTCGTGACGAGGCAAATGGAGATTGGGCTTCAACGGTGGGTATGCGCACGGCAAAGCTTGCTCGGATGGCTCCCCGTGATGTTGCCCAGATCATCGTCGATCACATTCCAGCGAATGACATGATCGCAAGCGTCGAGATCGCAGGCCCTGGCTTCATCAATATCCGCCTTGCAGATGCCGTGCTCCAGAGCGTTGTTCGCGAAGTGCGCGAAGAGGCAGAGGACTTCGGACGCGGCACGATCCCCGAGGGCGAGCGCAAGATCAACCTCGAATACGTTTCCGCGAACCCGACAGGACCGCTTCATGTGGGCCATGGACGTTGGGCAGCACTCGGGGATTCAATGGCTCGCGTCATGCGTCATGCTGGCTATGACGTCTACGAGGAGTTCTACATCAACGACCATGGCACCCAGCTGGACGTGTTCGGCAATTCCGTTGGCGTGCGCTATATGCAGTTGCTCGGTCACGATGCGCAAATGCCTGAGCAGTGCTATGGCGGCAGCTATGTGGCAGATATCGCGCAAGGGATCATCGATCGCGAAGGTCGCAAGTACGAGGACATGACTGACGCTGAGCGCATGGAGGCCTTTCGTGAGATCGCATATCGGGAGATGCTCGAGGATCAGCGCAAGATCCTTGCGAACATGGGAACGGAGTTCGATTGCTGGTTCTCCGAGCGTTCGCTCTATGTGCCTGACGAGAATGGTGAGACGGCGGTCACCCGCTCGCTCGCCGCTATGGACGAAAAGGGCTACATCTACGAGAAAGAGGGAGCGACGTGGTTCAAATCCTCGGCGCTTGGCGACGAGAAGGATCGCGTTCTCATTAAGGCGAATGGCGAGATGACCTACTTCATGTCTGATGTTGCCTACCATTATGACAAGATGATGCGCGGCTTCGACCACCTGATCAATATCTGGGGCGCCGACCATCATGGCTATGTCAAGCGCTGCGAGTGCATGCTCGAGGCGTGGGGATGGCCTGGCGCCCTTGAGATCGTGCTCGGGCAGCTCGTGAACCTTTATCGAGATGGCGAAGCTGTTCGCATGTCCAAGCGTACTGGCGAGATGGTCACGCTTGAGGAGCTCGTTGACGAGGTAGGCGTTGATGCGACGCGCTATCTGATGCTCTCGCGTTCCTCTGATCAGCCGATCGACTTCGATATCGAGGTGGCGAAGAAGAAGGATGCGAGCAATCCTGTCTACTATGTCCAATACGCGCATGCACGTATTTGCTCGATCCTGCGCAAGGCAGCGCCCGCGGAGCTTGCAGCAAAGGCTGAGGACGGACAGATCACCACAGATGAGCTGGCGAAGGACATCATCCCAGAGAACTGCGACCTCTCCCCGCTCACGCATGAGAGCGAACTTGCCCTTATGCGCAAGATGGCCGACTTCCCGAACATGATCGCGCTTGCCGCGCGCGACCGTGCGCCATTCAGGTTGTCACATTACGCGCAGGAGATCGCCTCGCTCTTCCATGCGTTCTACACCGATTGCCGCGTGCTTACCGATGATGACAACAACGAGCGTCCTGCTGACGATCCGGTGCGTATCGCACGTCTCGCGCTTTGCGATGCAACGCGCATCATGATCGCGCTCACGCTGGACCTCATGGGAGTCAGCGCGCCGTCTAAGATGTAGGCTTGCGCATTGACGGGCGAAACCGCTATAATTTCGCCTTGCGTTAAACATGGTGGCTGTAGTTCAGTCGGCTAGAATGCCAGATTGTGGCTCTGGAGGTCGTGGGTTCAAGTCCCATCAGCCACCCCATCTTGATCTTCGAACTGCCGAGTGAAAGCTCGGCAGTTTCTTTTGACGACGGCTACGTCTGTCGTGCAGGAAGCGGTAGACGACTTCCCTTCTTGCTGCAACTTTGCGCTTCTGCTTTCCGCTCAATGCGAAAGTCAGCTTTTTCGCTTGCACTCTTGAGTCGCTTCGCCTAGAATATCTATTCGCTTCGCAATGACATGCGCCATTAGCTTAGTTGGTAGAGCAGGGGACTCTTAATCCCAAGGTCGAAGGTTCGAGTCCTTCATGGCGCACCATCCTTTTCTTTCACGTCACATATTTGGGCCCTTAGCTCAATGGTGGAGCAGAGGACTCATAATCCTTTGGTTGCAGGTTCGAATCCTGCAGGGCCCACCACTTTGCTCCTTCTTTTGGTCCTGATCTCATCGATCGTGCCTTATTGCCGCACTTATATGGTAAGGTTGAGCAAAACTGAGGCAATCGAATACCATTCGCGCGTGAATATCCAGGAGAAATAAACATATATGGAGCTTTTGACCCTTGTCTTATTGCTGGCGATCGCAGTGCTCGTCTCTGCTGTCATCGATCGGGTCGTTCCACGTGTCTCATTGCCGCTCATCCAAGTTGCGATGGGTGTCATCATCGCTCTTTTCGCGCGTGGCACCATCGATATCAACCTCGAGCCCGATGTCTTCCTTGTCCTTTTCATCGCACCCTTGCTCTATTTGGAGGCGAAGGACGCGGACAAGGCGCTTCTTTGGCGCAACAAGAAGCCGATCCTTTCCCTTGCTATCGGCCTTGTCATCGTCACTACGCTCATCATCGGCTTCGTCTTGAACGCCATCGTGCCCTCCATCTCCCTTGCCGCTGCATTCGCGCTTGGTGCAGCCCTGGGCCCCACCGATGCGGTTGCAGTCACATCGCTCTCAAAGCAGGTGAGCATTCCTGAGCGTCTCTGGGGAATCCTCAAAGGCGAGCTCCTTTTGAATGATGCATCGGGTATCGTTTCGTTCCAGTTCGCCATTGCTGCTGCGGCAACGGGTACGTTCTCGCTCCTTGATGCGAGCGCTGATTTCGTCATCGAGTTCATCGGCGGCCTTATCTTTGGTGCGGTGCTTGGATACGCTGCGAATTGGATCTTGCGCCGAATTCGCGACATCGGGATCGAGAGCACGACGTTTCATGTGCTCTATGAGATCTGCATCCCGTTCGTCGTCTATCTCTTCGCCGACGCCATCCATGTCAGTGGCATCATCGCGGTGGTCGTGGCGGGTTTGGTGAACGTCATCGCACCGCGCACGACCAGTCCGAACATCGCCCATATGAACATCGTGTCGTCAAGCGTTTGGGATGTCATCTCGTTCACCCTCAATGGCATCGTCTTCGTTCTGCTTGGAACCCAGATCCCAACGGCAATGCTCTATACCTGGCAAGACAACACCATCAGCAATGGGATGCTGATCCTTTTGATCTTGCTCACCACGGCTACGCTTCTTCTTGTGCGCTTCGTGTGGTGCACGGTCATGGAGTACGTGCACACGCGCTCAGGGAACGAGCGTTTCAACAAGCATAATTTCAAGAATGCGCTACTCATCACGTTGTGTGGTGCAAAGGGCACCATCACGCTTTCGATCCTTTTCACCATTCCTATTTTCATGAGCACAGGAACGCGCTTCCCTGAACGAAACCTTATCCTGTTCATCGGTTGCGGCGTCATCCTTTGCACGCTGCTCATAGCCACGTTCGTTGTTCCTTTGGTCGCACCAAAGCGTGAGAGCAAGAAGTCAGAGATCGAGGCACGAGAGAATTATTTCGAATGCCTTGCTGATATCCATCGCAACGTAATCGAAGAGCTTGCAGCAAGCCAAAAACCTACGAACAGTCGCGCGACTCGAGCGGTCATCAAGATGTACCAGAACCGCATCTCAGATACGAAGGAGTTCATGGATTGGGACGATGAGCCTAACATCAAGCTGCGCATTCAGACGCTCGAATGGGAATGCGAGCATGCTGAGAAGTTGATCGAGGAGGGGCGTGTTGATAGAGATATCGGTCACGAGTATATCGGGCGCCTTGAGAAGATCGAGGGGATCATCGATCATGGTGGACGCAAGCTCAGTCCGCGCCGCATCCTCTCTGTGCTGCGCCATATCGTATTTCGTGCGCGCAACATGCTCTTGAAGCTCCTACCTGATTCACGGATTTCTGACCGCACTGCAGAGATGCGTGACTTGCAGCGCGAAACGACTGCTTTCGTGATCGATAAGCTTCATGAAGCGGTTGCAAGCTCTCAGGTGCCGACCGAGGATGCCAGCAAGCTCCTTCTCGATTATGAGCGGACCTTGTCGAACCTTCGCTCGAATGCAACATCGGTGACCACGCAATTCCAGATCGCTGATGACGTCGATGATATCAAGCGCCTTGCCTATCAGCTTGAGCTTGAGCAGATCCAGAAGATGTACGAGCAGGATCGCATCTCGCGTCAGGAAGCGCGCAACATGCGCGACAACGTCTTCCTCATGCAGATGGATCTTGAGGATAAGATCTAGCGTTTAGCAAGACGAGCCTTGAACGGAGGCGCGAAGAGCATCATAGGAGATGCTGCTAGTAGATCATCCCCATAGCCTCACGAACCTCGTTGAGCGTCGTCTCTGCGATATCGGTAGCACGACGATTTCCCTCGGCCAGAACATCATGGATATAGGGAAGGTCGCGCTCGAGCTCGCGGCGGCGTTCGCGAATGGGAGCAAGGTAGCTGTTCACCGTTTCAGTGACGAATGCTTTGAGGGCGCCTGAGCCAGCATCGCCGATCTCAGCAGCGATCTCCTCTTCAGTCTTGTCGCACATAAGGGAAGCGGTGGTGAGAAGCGCGCTAACACCAGGCCGTGCTTCAGGATCATAGGTGATCAGACGCTCCGAGTCGGTCTTCGACTTCTTGATGAGCTTCGCTGTCTCTTCCTCTGTTGCGCCAAGGGAGATGGCATTGCCGTATGACTTCGACATCTTGCGTCCATCAAGCCCAGGGATCTCGACAGAGTCGGTGAGCAGCCCAACAGGCTCTGGAAAGACATGGGCATAACGCTCGTTGAAGCGCCGCGCTATCTGACGCGTCTGCTCGATGTGAGGAAGCTGGTCCTTGCCAACAGGCACGATGTTGCCCTTGCAAAAGAGGATGTCGCATGCTTGGTGCACAGGATAGGTGAGCAGAAGCCCCGTCAGTGGGTGTCCCGAGGCGTCTTTCTCAGCCTTCACGGTAGGGTTGCGCAAAAGCTCGCTCTCAGTAACAAGCGAGAGGAAGGGGAGCATGAGCTGGTTGAGCGCTGGGATGGATGAGTGGGTGAAGATGATGGTCTTCTCGGGGTCGATCCCGCATGCAAGGTAGTCGATCACAAGGTTCAGGACGTTGTCAGCGATGTTGTCCGTTGTGTCACGGTCGGTGATGACCTGGTAGTCAGCGATGATGATCCGCGTGCGAATGCCTGCATCCTGCAGCTCGACGCGAGATTTCAAGGTGCCGAAGAAATGTCCAAGATGCAAGCGGCCGGTCGGACGATCCCCCGTGAGCATCGTGTATTTCTCAGGATGGATGGCAAGGTCCGCCTTGACCTCGTCGCTCATCTTCTTCTGAGCAAGGAATGTGTTCGATTCGTTGATCTTGGCCATGTGCGTCTCTCCTGCTCGAGCAATCGAGCTCATCGTTAAAAAAGGCCAGAGACTTGCAGCTCTGGCCTCGTATTCCATGGTGGTCGCTACAGGATTTGAACCTGTGACCCCCGCCGTGTGAAGGCGATGCTCTCCCGCTGAGCCAAGCGACCGAATGTGGTGTTTATTCTAACGATGAAACCTTGACCGCGCAAGCTATAATTACGTACTTATGATCATGCAGCTCGAACATATATCCAAGGCTTTCGGTGGTCGGGAGCTTTTCTCTCAGGTCTCATTTCGTCTTGAGGCGGGCGACCGCCTTGCGCTCGTAGGCCCCAATGGCGCGGGCAAGACGACGCTGCTCAACATCATATCTGGCGAAGAGGATGCGGATGAGGGGAAGGTCGTCCTTGCACGTGGGGCAGCGCTTGGGTATTTGGAGCAAGAAGCCATCGAGATGGAGGATAACACCATCTTCGAGGAGGTCATGTCATCCCAGGCAGAGGTACTCGAAGCAGAACAGCGCCTTCACGCGCTTGAGGCTGATCTGGGGCCAGAGCCCACAGAGGCGCAGCTCTCTGCTGTTGGCAAGGCTCGTGAGCGCTACGAGCTTCTGGGGGGCTATACGATCGAAGCAAAGGTGCGCAGCGTTCTCTTCGGCATCGGCTTCAAGGAAGAGGATCTTGCCCGTTCGACAAGCGATTTCTCGGGTGGCTGGCAGATGCGCATCGCGTTGGCCAAGCTGCTTGTGCGCAACCCCGATGTGCTCTTGCTCGACGAGCCCACCAATCATCTCGATCTTGAGAGCGTGAAATGGCTCGAGAGCTTCCTTAAAGGATACGAAGGTGCTGTGGTGGTGGTAAGCCATGACCGTGCCTTCATGGACAACCTTGTCAGCCGTGTTGCTGAGATATCAAACGGCGAAGTCGTGCTCTATCGGGGCAACTACAGCGCATACCTCAAAGAGCGCGAGGAGCGCCTTGAGCGATTGCGCCTTGAGCGTGCCAAGCGGGACGAGGAGATCGCCAAGATGGAGGCGTTCGTCGAGCGCTTCCGCTATAAGGCCACGAAGGCGAAGCAAGCGCAGGATCGCCTCAAGAAGCTCGAGCGCATCAAGCAAGAGCTCATTGAGATACCTGAGCAGCGCGCAGCCATACATTTCAACTTCAATCAGCCTCCCCGTACGGGGGACGAGGTCGTCCGTGCACGAGGGCTGGTGAAGCGCTTCGATGACAAGACGGTATACGACGGCGTTGACCTCACGATCTATCGAGGGGACAAGATAGCGCTTGTAGGCCCTAACGGCGCGGGCAAGTCGACGCTTCTGAAGATGATCGCGGGCGTGCTTGCTCCCGATGCGGGAGAGATCGAGTATGGCGTGAACGTCTCGCTTACCTATTATGCCCAGCATCAGCTGGAGAAGCTCGATAGCTCGAACACGGTCTTCGAAGAGCTTGATCACGCTGCTCCTGGTTGGTCCATCTCGCAGGTTCGCAGCTTGCTCGGCGCCTTCCTCTTCAAAGGGGACGACGTTGACAAGCGCGTCAAAGTGCTCTCAGGTGGAGAGAAGAGCCGTCTTGCGCTTGCGAAGATGCTCGTGGCACCTGATCCGCTCCTCTGCCTTGATGAGCCGACCAACCATCTGGACATCTCAAGCGCTGATGTGCTCGAACAGGCGCTCCTTCATTTCGAAGGCACCATCTTGCTCATCACGCACGATCGTCACCTTATTCGCAGCATCACCAATCGCATCGTCGAGGTGAAGGATGGTGCCATCACGAGCTACGATGGCGATTATGACTACTATCTCTTCAAGTCTGGTGCTGAGGATGCTCCTGCGCTCGATACAAGCGGCAATCCTCGTCTGTCTGAGGGCAATGTGCCGACCGACCAAGAGCGCAAGGCTGCTTCAGGCGTCTCGATCAACCGCATTTCGCATCGTGGATCGTCTGCCACAGCCGAAGGTGCTGGCGGTCGCGCACGCAAGACAAAGGAGCAGAAGCGGGCTGAGGCGGAGGAGCGTCAGCGCCGTTCACGCGCAACGCGTGATATTCGCGCGAAGATAGAGAGGCTCGATGCGCAGCTCGCCCAGGATAATGCGCGCATGGAGGAGATCCTTGCATTGATGGCCGATCCTGATTTCTACATTCGCGAAGAATCCACTACAGATATCATCGAGGAGCATGGGCGTCTTCGGGCTCGCATCGATGAGGCGGAGGAGATGTGGTTCTTGCTCAATGAGCAGATGGAAGAAGCATTAGCCTCCGAGCAGGCGAGCAGCTAACCAGAGGAGGGTTTCGCGTGGATTCATCCATCATCGCCTATTACGCATGCGCCATCTTGAGCTACGTGCCTGCTATCGTCGTGCACGAGGTAGCGCACGGATTCGCCGCCTATAAGCTCGGGGACCCCACCGCAAAGCGCGCGGGGCGTCTCTCGCTGAATCCGATCAAGCATATCGATCCCTTCGGGACGGTGATCCTTCCCCTTTTGCTCATGATCCTGCACTGGCCGATCTTCGGGTATGCGAAGCCCGTGCCTTACAACCCCAGCTATTTCAAGGATCCACGCAAAGGGGATGCCATCACGGGGTTGGCTGGCCCCGCTTCGAACCTCATCATGGCGGGCATCGCGGCCATCATTGCGTGGGTGCTGTATGACTCTTGGCCTCTTCTTGCGCAGAATCCGATAGGCTTCTACTTCTATTCCATGTTCCTGCCTACCTTCTGCCTCATCAACCTCTATCTCATGTTCTTCAACTTGATCCCGATCCCGCCGCTTGATGGTTCGTCCATCATCGCGCTGTTCATCCCTGAGAAGTCTTTGCCGAAGTGGTACGCTATCCAGCAGTATGCGTTCCCTATCTTCATCCTTTGCGTTGTCGTGGTGCCTTATGTGATCGATTTCAATCCCTTTGGGTGGTACCTGAATGTCACAGCGGGCAATTTGGCGAACTTGATGTTCCCCTTCAGGATCGCTTAGGACAGAGAGAGCGTGGTCGACAAAGGAGCACATGGCATATAAGGTCAACATAGAGGGATTCGAGGGGCCATTCGATCTTCTGCTGTACCTGGTCAGCAAGAAGAAGGTCGACATCGGCTCTGTTTCCATCTCAGAGATCGCAGATCAGTATCTGGAGGAGATCGCGCGGATGCGCACGCTCGATCTGGATGTTGCCTCGGATTTCCTTCTTGTGGCCTCGACGCTGCTTGAGCTCAAGGCGCAGTCGCTCATCCCTGAGAAGCGCGAAGGGGTCGAGGCTGAGATCGCCGAGATGTCTCCTGTCGAGGCGCGCGCTGAGCTTGTGCGGCGTTTGCTCGAGTACAAGAAGTACCGCTCGGCATCTGATTCGCTCTACCAACGCTATATGCAGACATCGCGCTTGCATGCGCGTCCCTTTGGCCCCGATGCGGTCTTTCTTCAGAAGATGCCCGACTTCCTTGAAGGGGTCACGCTCGATTCTTTGGGCTTGCTTGCGGCATCGGCGCTCGCACGTCGCGAGGTGTTCTTGCTTGAGTCGGAGCATATCGCCTCGGCGCCGCTTCCCGTGGAGACTCATGTGCGCGCCATCCATGCGCGCCTTGCGAATCGCAAGCATGCAACATTCACCGAGCTCATCTCTGACGCGACGCGCAAGGATGTCATCGTGGTCACCTTCTTGGCGATCCTTGAGCTTTACAAGAGGCAGATGGTCACGCTTTCCCAGGATGCGAGCTTCGGCGATATCCAGATCGATTTCATCGAAGGTTCGGGCGAGCTCAATTTGGATGATCTTGACGAATAAGGAAGTCAATCATGTTCGAAGGTTTGGAAAAGGAACATATCGAAGGAGCCATTGAGGCAATGCTGTTCGTTACAGACGAGCCGACATCCCCTCTCGATCTGGCCAAGATGCTCGAGTGCGAGGTGTCAGATGTGACGAGCGCACTGTCGTCACTGCAGGCACATCTTGAGGAGCGCGATGCAGGCATTCAGCTGCGCGAGGTCGCAGGTGGATGGCGTCTTTACACACATCCGCGCTATCATGAGCTCATCGAGGAATACGTGCTTTCTTGGGATACCCGAAAGCTCAGCCAGGCCGCCATGGAGACGCTTGCGGTCATTGCATACACGCAGCCTGTCACACGCGCAGGGGTCTCCTCGGTGCGTGGAGTGAGCTCTGACAGCTCCATCAATTCGCTTGTCGAGAAGGGGCTCGTGCGCGAGGTGGGCGTGAGCGAGGCTCAGGGCAATCCTGTTCTCTATGGCACGACGCGCGCGTTCCTTGAGAAATTCGGCCTGCGCAACACAGGCGATCTTCCTGACATTGCCGAGTTCGCCCCTGACGAGGAGATGCGCACGCTCATCATGCAACGTCTTGGCGCTACGCAAGAGGAGATCGAGGCAACGGTTGCAGATGCGCTTGCCTCTTCGATCGGCGTGGTCGAGAAGATCGACTTCGACGCGCTCGAGTTTGACTTCGACGATGAATGAGATGCGTCTCCAACGCTTCCTCGCACGTGCTGGGGTTGCTTCAAGGCGCGCGAGCGAAGAGCTGATCACCTCAGGGCGCGTGACAGTGAACGGGCAGGTCGTGCGCGAATTGGGGACGAGAGTTGACGCCGATAAGGATGCGGTCGCCTTTGATGGCAGAGCTGTGGTGCTTGAAGCCTCTCATGTGACCATCATGCTCAACAAGCCATGTGGGTACATCACCACTATGAAGGACGAGCGCGGTCGTGCGAGCGTGGCGGAGCTCATCCCTCTTGATGAATATCCCGCGCTCTTCCCGATCGGGCGTCTCGATAAGGACACCTCAGGGCTCTTGCTCTTCACCGATGATGGGGAGCTTGGGGACAAGCTCTTGCATCCGCGGCATCATATTGGCAAGACCTATCTTGCAACAATACAAGGCATGCCTACGCAAGAGGAGATCGCATGTCTCCGAACAGGCATCGAGCTTGATGGTCGCATGACTGCTCCTGCTGAGTGCGAGCTTTTAGCGAAGGGGAGACTGTCTGAGGTGCGCATTCAGATCTTCGAAGGCAGGAATCGCCAGGTCAGACGTATGTTCGAAGCTATCGGACATCCCGTTGTCAAGCTTGAGCGCGTGGCGATCGGCGGTCTTTCGCTTGGAGAGCTTGAGCGTGGCACATGGAGGCAGCTGACTGCCGACGACTTCGCCGCGCTTAACATTTGACTCTGTTAATCCAGATTAAATGCACAGTGGGCTGCCATATGATGATGAAAGCGAGGTAAGCCAAAGGAGCTGAGAGACCTTGGCTCGAAGCGACGACGCGGCGAGACTTTCATCATCATATGGGAACCTTCAAGCGCAGTATATCCAGCTTGGGTTAACAGAGCCTAACGTTTACAATTGGATGAGGGAATTCAGGTATCACAAGGGGGACACGAAGGTGGAAGAAAGCACCGCAGAGCAGATATCGACTGAACAGCCTGCAAGCACATTCGAGAGCATTTGCATTATCGGTCTTGGATTGATCGGAGCGTCGATCGCCGCTGCACTCAAGCGCGCTTATCCAGACGTGCGCATCTTCGGTGTTGATACGGATTCTCGCACCCGCGTTGTTGCGCTTGAGCGTGGCTGGGTAGATGAGGTGAGCGGTCCTGAGGACGAGTCATTCGCCCACTTCATCACCGACGCGGCAGACCTTGTCATCATCGCCACCCCCGTTGCCTGCGTGGAAGAGTATCTGGAGAAGCTTGCAGCGCTTGGCTATCAGGGTGTTGTCACCGACACCGTCTCCACGAAGACGCACATCATCGAAGCGGCTGAGCGGATCCTTCCTTCTCCGCAGAACTATATCCCAGGGCATCCCATGTCGGGCTCGGAGAACAACGGCATAGATGGTGCGCGCTCGGATCTTTTCGAAGGAAGCAACTGGATCCTTTGTCCCGATGCACAGACGGTGCCTGAGCATTATCAGGCACTCCATGAGCTCATCTGCGGACTGTCCGCGCGCGTTGTTTCGATAAAGCGCGAAGACCACGACAAGACCGTAGCTATCGTGAGCCATGTGCCGCATCTTGTTGCTTCGGCGCTTGTCAACTTGGCAAACAACCATGCTGATGAGAGCAAGTCGATCATGCGCCTTGCTGCTGGCGGCTTCAAGGATACGACGCGGATCGCAGCAGGAAGCCCGAAGCTTTGGTGTGGCATCGCATTCGACAATGCTGACGCGCTCCTCTCAGGGCTCGAGGAGATGACATCCATTCTCGACTCGTTCGCCACCGCCATTCGCGAAGAGGATCGCGCAAGCTTCACCGACCTGCTCGGGCAAGCCGCTAAGACGCGTCGCGCACTTCCGAGCGCGTGGATACCATCAAGCGAGAGGCTGCTTGAGGTGCGCATCCCCATGGTCAACAAGACAGGCGTGGTAGCCGAGGTGACCACGATCGCAAGCTCGGTGGGATGCAACATCCAGTCCATCGAGATCGACCATCTCTCCGAGGGGAACGCTGTCCTTTCGTTGATGTTGACCGATGAGGGCGATGTCGGACAGTTATCGTTTAAACTGATCAATGCAGGATATTCGGTTTCGTTTTCACCGATCGAGCCAAAGGAGCACGCTCATGTCCAATGAGAAGTCGACTGCATTCGCGCCGCTTACCTCTCCACTTAAGGGTACGGCGAAGCTTCCAGGGGACAAGTCGATCTCGCACCGAGCAGTCCTCTTTGCCGCAATGGCCGAAGGGATGTCGCATCTTGCGGGCGTTCTTGATTCTGAGGATGTGCGCTCTTCGATCAACGTGGTGACGCAGCTTGGGGCAAAGGTTGACCTTCTTCCGAGTGACGATGGCTCGCTTGAGGGCACTGTCACGGGCTGGGGAAGCAATGGCCCGATTCAGCCTACCGAGCCTCTTGATTGCGGGAATTCTGGCACGACGGCACGGTTGCTCATGGGCATGCTTGCACCTTGGGGGATCGAGGCAACCATCACGGGCGATGATTCTCTCAAGCGGCGTCCCATGCGCCGCAATACCGCACCGCTCATGAAGATGGGCGTTCAGTTCAAGCCTGCCGAGGCTGACCATCTGCCCATCACCGAGAACGGTTGCAAGCAGCTGCGCGCGATCACCTATGATGCTCCGATGGCATCCGCTCAGCTCAAGACCGCGGTTCTCCTTGCGGGTGTGTATGCCAAGGGTAAAACAACCGTGAACGAGCCGGCGCCTTCGCGAAACCATACCGAGCTCATGCTTCCTGAATTCGGCGTGACAACAACAGCGGGCACGCGCGTTGCCACCGTAACGGGACCTGCGCTCATGCATGCCTCTGACATCATCGTTCCAGGGGACCCCTCTTCAGCCGCCTTCCTTTGCGCTGCTGCCATCCTGAAGCCAGGCAGCGCTCTCACCATAGAGAACGTCTCGCTCAATCCCGCGCGCATCGGATTCGTCCGCACGCTCGAGCGCATGGGAGCCAACATCGCCGAGCATCGCACAGGGGCTGAGGGCAAGGAATACGTGGGGACCATCACGGTCTCTTCAACGGGAAGCCTTCGGGGCTGCGAAGTGCCAAGCCAGCATTTTGCGTCCATCATCGATGAGGTTCCCATCCTGGCGCTCGTTGCGGCGCATGCGAAAGGGGTTACAGTCTTTCGGGGTGTGTCTGAACTGAGGGTGAAGGAATCAGATCGGCTTCAGGCTATCATCGACGGACTTGATAAGCTGGGCGTGGATGCCTGGGAAGAGGGCGGCAACCTCTTTGTCGAAGGCGATCCTGGCCTTGAGATACCTGAAGGTGTCGTGTTCGACACCCATGGTGATCATCGCTTGGCCATGACATGGGCAATTGCTGGATTGACGGGCAATACGCCTGTTGAGGTCAAGGGATTCGATTGCATCAACGTGAGCTATCCCAACTTCTTGACCGACATCGAAAGGCTGTGCTCATGATCGTGGCGATTGACGGTCCAAGCGGGGCTGGCAAGTCGACCGTTGCCAAGGCAGTCGCCAAGAAGATAGGCTTTTCGTGCCTTGATACGGGCGCGATGTATCGAAGCATCGCATACCTTGCCTGCAAGGAAGGCATCTCGCTTGATGACGAGGCGGCCCTTACGAAGCTTGCTCAGTCGGTAGACATCTCGTTTGGGCATGTGGAGGGAGATCCCATCCCACGCTCGGTCTTCATCAATGGTGAAGATGTCACGACGGCTATTCGCACCGCCCAGATCGACAAAGCGGTGAGCCCGGTCTCTGCAACTCCTGGCGTGCGGGAAGCGCTTCTGGAGTGCCAGCGGCGGATCGGCCACGCAGGCGATTACGTGGTCGAAGGCCGTGACATCGGCACGGTGGTGTTTCCCGATGCGGAGGTGAAGGTGTTCCTCACCGCATCAGATGAGGAGCGTGCTCATCGTCGGGTTCGCCAGAACGCTGACCGCGGCATCGGCTCGATCGACTACGAGGAAGTGCTTGCCGATATCAGGCGTCGTGACACCGTTGATTCATCTCGCGCGTGTGCGCCGCTCAAGCAGGCTGAGGACGCCATCCATATGGATACGACGGCTCTGTATATCGAAGAGGTCATCGAGCAGATCTGCGCCTTGGCACGTGGCGAGGCGTGAATCCCATGGGCCTCTTCCTTCCCTATGAGAAGATGTGGGACATGCCGCTTGGTGGCACGTCAACGGAAAAGCAGATCCCGCATTGGTTCGGCAATATCGCATACGTGATCGTTGGCGGGGTCTGCAAGCTCTTGTTCCGCTATAAGGTCGAAGGACGCGAGAACCTGAGAGGCTTCTATGACGAGTCAGGTGTGGTCGTCGTATGCAACCACACTTCGTTCCTTGATGTGGCGTTCATCTATCTTTCAGCGCGCCCGAAGCAGTGGATCCGCCTGATCGGGCGTGATACGCTCTTCGACAATGCCCATGGCCTCGTTGGGCAGATACTCTCTCGCGTAGGGGCTTTCCCGATCAAGCGCGACAGCGCCGATAGGACTGCCATCAAACGCGCAGCTCGAGACCTTAAGAATCGTGAGCTTGTCGGGATCCTTCCTGAAGGCACGCGACGTGGCAAGAGCTCGCGCACCCCTGAGCTTCATGCGGGTGCTGCCTTCATTGCGAAGATGGGCCATGCTCCGCTGCTGCCGATGACCGTGCGCAATGCCGAGCTCGTGAAGCAAAAAGGACAGCGCATCCATTTCCCGAAGATCAGCGTGCAATTCGGCGAGCCTGTCCTTCTCGAGGATTTCTCGTTCCTGCCGAAGGACGAGCAGCAGGAAGCGTGCACGTGGTATTGCATGCGCGAATGCTTTGCGCTCTCGTATCGCATCCCTGCTGAAGAGGTGGATATGCGCGCTCTCTTCCCTGAGACGAAGGATTACGCCGAGACATTCCGCGAGCACCCTATTCCGCAGCGGACGACCCAGGAGGTCGTTCAGCGGATCAAGGACGAGCGTGAGGCGAAGGAAGCTGCGAAAGTTGAGGCTGCGAAGGCAGACGCCTCGAAGGTTGAGGCACCTTCGCCCTCAACGCCTTCGACTGAAGCGTGAGCTCCATGGAGATCTTGCTGGCAAAGCATGCAGGCGCTTGCTATGGTGTGCAACGTGCGCTCGATATCGCTGAGGAAGTGGCGGCGCGCGATGCAGATGCTTCTACGCTCGGGCCGTTGATCCATAATCCAGAGGTCGTTGCATCGCTTGAGAGCCGCGGCATCACGCAGGTGGATACCCTTGAGGACATCAACACGGCCACCGTCATCATCCGCAGCCATGGCATAACGCTTCCTGATAAGGAGGCTCTGAACGAGCGCGATGTGCATGTGGTCGATGCAACGTGTCCCTATGTAGCCCGTGCGCAGCAAGCCGCAGCGGATCTTGGGGATGCGGGACTCTCTGTTCTTGTGGTAGGAGAGGCGGGGCATCCCGAGATCGAAGGCCTGCTCACCTATGCGCAAGGCGCTGGCGCTCGGGCTGTTTGCGTGCTCGACCCTCAAGGCATCCCAGATGACCTTGGCGATGAGGTCGGCATCGTCGTGCAGACCACCCAGCGTCGCGATACGCTCGATGCGATCCTCGAGGCGCTTCGGCGACGCGGGATCAAGCCTGTGCTCAAGGATACGATCTGCCAAGCAACGCGTATGAGGCAGGTAGCAGCTGAGAAGCTTGCGCACGAAGTCGATGCGATGGTGATCATCGGTGGCCGCAACTCCTCGAACACTACGCGCCTGTTCGAGATATGCGCTGCGGTATGCCCTCTGACGTTTCATATCGAATCGGCCTCTGAGCTTGACCCATCCGATTTCGCGCAAGTTGAGCGCGTCGGGGTGAGCGCAGGCGCGTCCACCCCTGAATACCAGATCAAAGACGTCATTGCCGCGCTCAAGTGCTTCTAAGCTCATGCCAGAGGTTCGCACATATCCACCCAAAGAGGCAGAGAAGGGCTCTTCGGGAGCAGTGATCGCAGAGGTGTGCGAAGGCTCGCCTGCTGATGACGCAGGCATTTACGCAGGATGCGTCGTACGGAGCGTGAATGGTGAGCCTGTAGCCGATGTGCTCGATTGGCAATGGAAGAGCGCAGAGGAATGCCTCGATCTTATCATCGAAGAGCCTTGTGGGGATATCACCTCGCTCACGCTTGAGCGTGAAGCAGATGAGCCGTGGGGGATGGCATTCCGAGATACGCTTTTCGATGCGGTCAGGATGTGCAAGAACACCTGCACGTTCTGCTTCATGAAGCAGCTGCCCAAAGGCCTTCGCCGTTCTCTCTATCTGCGTGATGATGATTATCGCTTGAGCTTTTTGCAGGGCACGTTCGTGACGCTCACGAATCTGGAGCACGCAGATGTGGCGCGTATCGTCGAGCAGCGCATCACCCCTTTGCGCGTGTCTCTCCATGCAGTGGATGCGCATGTGCGCGAGCAGCTGATCGGACGGAACGCTGCACAAGGGCTTGCGAACCTCGAGGAACTTCTGGAACAAGGCATCGAGTTCGATGCGCAGATCGTGCTCGTGCCTGGAGTGAACGATGGCGTTGTGCTCGAGGAGACGATTCGCTGGGCATATGAGCATACAGGGATACGCACGCTTGGTATCGTGCCGCTTGGCTATACCGATCATCAGCGGAACTTCACAGGAAGCTTCGATCGCCTCTCAGCCCGTGATGTGCTCGATGCGATCGCGCCGTATCAAGAACGAGCGTGTGTCGAGCGCGACTATGCGTGGGTCTATGCATCGGATGAGTTCTACCTGCTTGCATATGGCGATGACGTGCTCGACCATCTTCCCGACGCGGCATTCTATGGCGCTTTCGAGATGTTCGAGGATGGCATCGGCATTGTTCGGTCATGCGTGGATGAGTTCGCCTTTGCTCAAGCAGATGGCGCCATGGAGGCTGCGTCGGCTGCGCTTGAGAAGGCGGGGGTGCATGGATTCTTCGTCTGTGGTGAAGGGATGCGTCCCTATTTCGGCAATCTCATCGCCTCTTCGCCGCTGAACGGCTTGGTTGAGCCTCTGTTCATCAAGAATCGGTTCTTCGGGGGAAACGTAGATGTCACAGGATTGCTTGCAGGAGAGGATATCGTGCGTGCTCTCAAGGAAGCAGCCCGCACGTGGCGTGACAGAAGCGAGCATGCGTCGGTGCTCTTCCTTCTCTTCGATGTCATGTTCAATGCTGATGGGATCACGATCGACGGGATGAGCCTTGAGGATATCATGCAGGAGACAGGCGAGCGCCTGCTTGTTCTTCCAAGCAATCCGCTAGACTATACGAAGCAACTTTCCCTGATAGATAAGGAATTGTGAGATGGCATTACCTCTTGTAGCGATCGTCGGAAGCCCGAATGTGGGTAAGTCGACGCTCGTGAATCGCATTGCGCAGACAAGCGATGCGATCGTTCACGAGATGCGCGGTGTCACGCGCGATCGCTCGTATCATGAAGCTGACTGGAACGGCGTCCATTTCATGTGCGTTGATACGGGCGGCATCGAGGTGAGCACCGATGATGATTTCCAGCTCTCCATTCGCTCGCAGGCGTTCGAGGCTACGAACCAAGCCGATGTGATCCTCTTCGTTATTGATGGGCGAAGCCAGCTCACGACCGATGATGAAGAGGTTGCGCGTATCCTGCAGCGTTCCAAGAAGCCGATCCTTCTTGTTGTGAACAAGATGGACAACACGCGCATGGAGGAGAGTATCTGGGAGTTCTATCAGCTCGGGCTCGGTACACCCTGGCCTGTCTCTGCGCTGCATGGCACTGGCACGGGAGACCTTCTCGATGCGCTCGTTGACGAGCTGCGCGCGCTCGACCTTGACAAGGGAGAGAAGGACGAGGATGGGATCAACGTCGCGATCATCGGGCGCCCCAATGCAGGCAAGTCGAGCCTTACGAACCGTCTCACCGATGCAGATCGATCCATCGTGAGTCCTGTTGCGGGCACGACGCGCGATGCAATCGATTCGCTCGTCGAGCATGATGGCAAGCTGTTCCGCATCGTGGATACCGCGGGTCTTCGCCGAAAGAGCCAGATCGATGAGTCGGTTGAGTATTATGGGTTCGTGAGGGCCATGCGCGCTATCGATCGTGCAGATGTTGCCCTGCTCATGATAGACGGAACGCTCGGGCTCACGAAGGAAGACCAGCGTGTGGCCAATTACGCATCAGAGCGAGGCTGTGCGCTCATCGTCGTGCTCAACAAGTGGGATATCGTTGATGGTCCTGAGGAGAAGGAGCGCGTGCGCATCGAGATCGAGGATTTCATGCAGTTCGTTGGCTATGCGCCCGTGATCGCTATCTCTGCGCTCACGGGCAAGAGCGTGGAGAGGCTTTGGGGCGTCATCGAGACGTGCTACGAGAACTTCTCCATGACGCTTCCCACCTCAAAGCTCAATCGTTGGCTTGCTGAGATCCATGAGGCAGGGCACACGGTCACACAGGGCAAGACGGTGCTTCGCATAAAGTATGTGACGCAAACCGATACCTGTCCGCCGCAGTTCACGTTCTTCTGCAACAGGCCCGATATCGTGACGGATAATTACAAGCGCTTCCTTGAGAATAGGCTGAGGAAGTCATTCGATCTTACTGGCACTCCCGTGCGTTTCCGCTTCAAGAAGAAGGACTGATGATGCTTGCGTCTTTTTTGGTTTTGGTGGTCTGCTTCGTCGTCTGCTATCTGATCGGCTCCATTCCCTGGGGCGTGATCGTCTCGCGTCTCTTCTTCGGCAAGGACATCAGGAAAGAGGGATCAGGCAATATCGGGGCGACCAACGCAGTGCGGACAATGGGTGCTGCAGGAGGCGCGATCGTGTTCTTGCTCGACTTCGGCAAGGGATTGCTTGCGGGAGCCGTGGGTTATTTCATCTTCGCACATCTGCTGGTGACCGATTACTTCGACAGCACGTTCCTTCTCTTCGGCATGTTCTCAGAGACAGCACCTCAAACGTTCATCGCCCTTGAAGACGGCTCTGTGCCCATCCTTGTCTCAGGGGTTTCGTTCCTAGGTGTGGTGTGGGGCCATATCTTCTCTCCGTGGCTTCTCTTTCGGGGAGGGAAGGGGATCTCAGCAGCTGTGGGGTGCGAGTTCTTCGTGTTCGGTTGGCTTGGCGTGCTCTGCGAGCTTGGTATCTTCCTTATCGGCGTTATCGCAACGCGCTATGTTTCCCTTGGTTCCATCCTGGCCGCTATTGCGTGCCCTTTCATCGCGCTCTGGCTCCTTTGGGGCCATTGGGGCGCCATCATCCTTGTGACCATCGCTGCGCTCACGGTGCTCTGGGCGCATAGCGGCAATATCAAGCGTCTGGCGAAGGGTACCGAGAGCAAGCTTGGCCGCAAAGGGGCTGCACGCGCATGAAGGTGGCGGTGATCGGGTCTGGTTCGTGGGGAACCGCTCTGGCGAAAGTGCTGGCGGATGCGGGCTCTGATGTTGTCATCTTGTCGCGGCAGAAGAGCAAGGCTGCGTACATCAACGCAGAGCATCGCAATCCAAGCTATCTTTCCGAGTATAGGCTTCCTGATCGGGTCACATCGACCGTCGATCCTGCGTGCGCACTTGAGGGCGCGGGCGCCTGCGTGCTTGTAACACCGTCAAAGTACATGCGCGAGGGCGTTGCAAGGTTGGCGGACTACATAGCGCCTGATCTTCCCATCATCGTCTGCACAAAAGGGGTCGAAGCAGGAAGCGGGCTTCTCATGAGCCAAGTTGTTGCTGAGGTTTGTGGCGATCCTTCCCGCATCGCGGTCCTTTCAGGCCCTACGCATGCTGAAGAGGTCATCCGTGCGATCCCGTCTGGCGCGGTGATAGCTTCTGAGAGCGCGTCGCTCGCGCTCTTCTTCCAAGAGCTCTTCGCAACGGAGTATTTCAGGACGTATACGACCGAAGATGTCGTTGGCGTTGAGCTTTGCGCTGCATTCAAGAATGTGATCGCGATCGCAGTGGGCGTTGCGTACGGGATCGGGCTTGGGGATGATACTGCTGCCATGCTCATCACGCGAGGGCTTGCTGAGATGCGTCGGATGGTCGTAGCATGCGGCGGCAAGACGGTGACCTGCCTTGGGCTTGCAGGCGCAGGCGATATGGTCGTTACCTGCATGTCGCGTCATTCACGCAATCGGCGATTCGGCGAAGACTATATCGCACGTGGCAAGGACCTTGAGGATTTCGAGCGTGATACGCATATGGTCGTTGAGGGAGCTGTGGCATGTCGGACGCTTGAGGCGCTCGAGGAGCGCTATGATGTCGAGCTTCCCATCACCGATGCGATCCGAAGCGTCGTGTGGGGAGGGCGCGATGTCCATGAGGCTGCGAAGCTGCTTGTGGGTCGTTCGCTCAAAGAGGAGTTCTACGAAGCATGACCTAGCGCGCATTGCGCGCTTCGAGCTCTCGGAACGCTGCCCGTATCTTCGCGTGGATGTCGCCTTTCGCGTTCGCATTCGCAGTGATGACGCGATGGGCGGGTATCATGACGATGATCGGGTTCGCTTTGATAGCGCTTCCAAGCGAGCGATGTGCTCCTTCCCGTCCCATCATCTTCGCAAGATCCTGATAGGTGATCGTTTGCCCGTAAGGTATCTTCTGGATCGCTGACCAGGTTTCTTTTTGGAATGTAGTGCCTTGAGGGGCAAGGGGAAGGTCGAAGATCGTGCGCTTCCCCGCAAAGTATTCGAGAAGCTCTGTCGCACAGGCGTTAGTGATGGAGGTGGGGGTAGAGGAGCCATCGTATGTGATCTCACCGAGGGCAACATGCGTGATCGCCTGGCCATCGGTGGCTATCGTCATACGGCCGAACGGCATGTTATACGCGAAATATGTTGCATGCTGGTTGGGCATTGATACCATTCTAGCAGCGTTATCCTCATGAGAATGCGACGTGAAGCATAAAGAAGGCGGCCTTCCTGTTCAACTTCTTCGGAGCAGAGCGCACGGATTCGGATACACTTGCATGAAAAAGACAATCGGTTGTCCTCTGGCAACCCCTGACGATCAAGAGAGACATGAAAAGGAGCCTTCATGTTCCAAGAGATACGCATCGCGCCTTCTATCCTCTCAGGCGATTTCATGCATATGGCATCCTCTATCGAGTTGGTCGAGGATGCGGCCGATTGGGTGCATGTCGATGTGATGGATGGGCATTTCGTCCCCAATCTCACCATGGGTGTGCCCTTCACAGCTCAGCTCAGGAAGATCACAGACCTGCCTCTTGATGCGCATCTGATGGTCTCGAATCCGATGAGGCAATATCCGTGGTTCCTAGAAGCAGGCGCAGACATGATCTGCATGCATGCCGAGGTCATGTCTGCAGATGAAGTGCGCGAAGCTGCGCGTGACATCCATGCGGCGGATAAGCAGATAGGCATTGCGCTCAAGCCGAGGACGCCTGTCGCCATCATCGAGCCATACATCGATGTGCTCGATATGGTGCTCATCATGAGTGTCGAGCCAGGTTTTTCGGGTCAAGGGTTTATCGAAGGTTCCGAGGATAAGGTCGCGCAGGTCGTGGCTCTTGCTGAAGCAGCGGGCGTGCATCCGCTTATCCAGGTTGACGGAGGTATCGGGGAGAAGACCGCTGCGCGCGTTGCAGTGGCAGGAGCTGATGTGCTCGTATGCGGCAACGCCTTCTTCAAGGCTGCGGATCCAGCGGCTTCTGCGCAAGCGATCCGCAGCATTGCAAGCGCTGCACAGTTTAAGGCTGATCAGGGGTAAGGGAAGCATCACGATGGCGTATACCTATCTCGATTATGCGGCAACTTCGCCGCTCTGCGTTGAAGCAGCAGAGGCTATGGCTCCTTATTGCGAGGCTGGCATGCTTGCTCCCGCTGCGTTCGCCAATCCCAATTCACTCTACACGCCAGGGCGAGAGGCCTTCGCTGTGCTTGAAGCAGCGCGGAGGGAGGTTGCTTCGGCGCTTGGCGTGCGCAAGCCTGGCGAGATCATCTTCACGTCAGGTGCCACTGAAGCAGATGACACCGCGATCTTGCGTATGGCTCCTGCTGAAGTTGCGCGCAGGCAGCGTGCTGGAAGTGGGGATTTCACTCCCCATATCATCACGTCCTCGATCGAGCATGATGCTGTTCTCAATGCGGCGCACGAAATGGAACGGCGCGGATATCACGTGACGTATCTTGAACCGAACCGCGATGGCTTCATCGAGGTGCGCATGCTTGAGGACGCTCTGCGCGATGAGACCGTGCTCGTGAGCATCCAGCATGCGAACTCAGAGATCGGCTCCATTCAGCCCATTGAGCAACTCTGCGCTGCTGCACATGCGCGTGGGAGCCTCTTCCATACCGATGCTGTTCAGGCGCTCGGCAAGATACCCATCGACCTTGGCCGCTTCCAAGTGGATGCTGCCTCGTTCTCAGCACATAAGATAGGAGGCCCAAAAGGTGTCGGTGCGCTCTACGTGAAGGCGCGGACTCCTTTTGAGCCGCTGCTCTTCGGGGGCGGTCAGGAGAGCGGACGGCGCAGCGGGACGCAGAATGTGTGCGGTGCTGTTGGATTTGCGGCTGCGTGCGCGAAGGCAGTGTGCATGCAGGCAAGCGAGCACGCGCGCTTGCTCCCGCTTCGCGACAA
This sequence comes from uncultured Eggerthellaceae bacterium, assembly GCA_910588985.1. Lineage (GTDB taxonomy): Bacteria > Actinomycetota > Coriobacteriia > Coriobacteriales > Eggerthellaceae > MGBC163016. The sequence goes on from CAJURO010000001.1 coordinate 145,743, forward strand.
GCTCTATGAGGTGCTCGGCTCGATCGATTCGATCACACCGAGCGTTGAGGTTGAGGCGGGGAGCTTCGACTACTTGCCGAACATCGTGAACGTGTGCATCGATGGTCTTGAGAGCCAGACGCTCATCTTGCGTTTCGATTCGCTTGGCTTCGCTGTCTCGGGAGGCAGTGCCTGTGCATCGGCTTCGCTTGAGCCAAGCCATGTGCTTGTCTCACTCGGCATTCCGAAGGATCGTGCCCAAGGGGCGCTGCGCATCTCGCTTGGGGCAGTGACCACCGAGGCTGATATCGACGCATTCCTCGAAGCTCTACCGAAGGTGATCTCATGGAACTTATAAACACACACTGTCATAGCAAGTACTGCGGACATGGCGAAGGGGAGATCGCTGAGTACGTTGATGCAGCTCGAAAGGCGCATCTGACCACCCTTGCCTTCACGGAGCATTATCCGCTCACAAAAGCGTTCGACCCAGATGAGTACCTCTCGGTGCTTCCTGAGAACATGCCGCTTTATATCGAGCGCGTCCTTGAAGCACGTGAGCAAGCACCTGAGATGGACATTCTGCTTGGCATCGAGCTTGATTATCTTGGTGCTGACGAGGATCGCACCTTCGCGCCTGATGAGTTCGACCAGTTCGACTTGGTGCTCGGATCGGTGCATTTCGTGGATGCGTGGCCATTCGACGATCCTGCCCAACGTGACGTGTGGAAGCAGGAAGGTCAGGTCGAGCACATCTGGGAGCGCTATGTTGACCTCTGGTGCACGGCGGCAAGCGATCGAACGCTGCGATTCGACGTCATGTCGCATCCTGATCTTGCGAAGAAGTTCGGCTACTACCCTGATTTCCCTCTTGAGCCGCTCTATGCGCGCATGGCCGAAGCGGCGCATGAGGGCGGCCGCATGATCGAGCTCAACACGTCTGGCGCCTATTATGCTTGCGCTGAGGTATTTCCCGCGCCTGCATTGCTCAGAGCTTTCGCGCATGCGGAGGTACCCTGCACGGTCGGCACCGATGCTCACGTGCCCGAGAACGTTGCGCGTGATATCGAGCAGGCGTATGCGACCCTGTATGAAGCAGGGTACAGACACATTACAGTTCCTACATTCGGTCGTGAAGTTCGCCATATTGAGCTTTAATCGTCACTGAACAAAGCGAATCTATAACGCGCAGACAACTGAGAGCACGTGAAGAGTGACCGAGGAGGGACATATGGCTTCCATGAAGAACAAATCTGACAAGTCGTCCAAGAAAGCAGAGACCGCGGCGCTCAGCAAGCAAGGCGATCGAGCGCTTGCTAAGCCGAAGCGCATCTTGACCATTCACGATCTGGAGCAGGGGATCTTGAAGCTCTTCCCAGCAGCTACCGCCGAAGCGTGGGATCGGACAGGGCTTCTTGTAGGCGAAGGTGGCCTTCCTGCAGAGCGCATCTGCATCGCGCTCGATCCTACTGTCGAGACGATCCGCATGGCCGCGAGCGTGGGGGCAAGCGTCCTCATCACGCATCATCCTGCTTATCTTGAGGCGCCTGATAAGTTCGCTCCTGAGAATTCCGTTGCGCTTGCAACAGGCGCGAACGTGTGGGAGGCTATCCGCTCGAAGGTTGCGCTCATGTGCTTCCACACAGCACTCGATGTATCGCGGCAGGCGCAAACGGTGCTCCCGAACATGCTTGGCATACAGCCACGAGGGAAGGTTGTCGAGCCTCTCTCTGGTTCGTCTTCCAAAGGATATGGGCAGATCTGCAGCGTGGCGAAGGGTAAGGGCAAGAAGATCGCGCTCTCCGAGCTCTCCGCAAGGTGCGTCTCGGTGTTCGGACGTATGCCACGTGTGTGGGGAAGCCCTGATAAGGAGCTTGCCACGGTCGTCACGTGCACAGGCAGTGCAGGAGACACCGGGAAGGCTGCGCTTGCTGCGGGAGCTGATGCGCTCATCTGCGGCGAGATCAAGTATCACGAAGCGCTTGCGCTCTCGGACGCGGGCATGGCGATCATCGAGCTTGGGCATGACACGAGCGAGTTCCCGCTCACAGCGGTGCTTGCGCAAGCGTGCGTGCAGGTGGGGATCAATGAGCAGTCCATCGTCATCTTGGATCAACCCAACACCTGGTACACACCTGAGGCGATTCGCCTTTAGTCGCGCCGTTCAAGGGATAAATTCATAGAAAAACGATAGCTCCGCGAGCACCTGGGCGGAGCAGTTGAACTATAGTATGAGGTGACCTGACTTCTCCTAGGAGGTACCCTCGTGCAAGCTACCCCGACCGACCTGGCAGCATTGCTTGAAGTCCAGCAGATCGACCTTGCCATCATGCAGCTCAACAAGCAGCTTGATGAGCTTCCTCAGCGCCAGAAGATCCTTGCGGCACGCAATAAGCTCGATGCCATCCGTGCAAAGCTCGCGCAAGCAGAGATCCTGAAGAAAGAGGTTTCCAAGAAGCTTTCGCGAATCGATGACGAGGACGCCTCGCTTGCCAAGAAGGAGAACGGCGTTCAGGCAGCTATCGAGGCAGCTGGCGGGGACTATAGGAACGTGGAGGCGCGGACGAAAGAGCTCGAAGGCATCTTCAAGCGTCGTGCCACCCTTGAAGAGTCGCGCGCTACGGTAAAGGCCGAGCTTGATAAGCTCAACGAGCTTGTGGCATCTGCCAACGCAGCCATCGATGAGGTCTCGGCTCTTGAGCAAGCGCAGATCGCCTCCTTCCAGAAGGAGGGAGGGGAGCTTAAGGCGAAGATAGCTGAGGCTACGCACAACCGCGAAGCCTTGTTCACGCAGATGGCGCCTGAGCTGGCTGACGAATACGAGAAGACGGCCAAGAGGCTCGGCTCTGTCGCAGTGGGCGAGCTTGATGGAACGAAATGCGGGGTCTGCCGAGCGCCGATCGATTCAGGACGATTGATCCAGCTAAAAGCCCAAGCACCGATTGGCATCTGCCCTAACTGCAAACGCATGTTGATCATTCGCTAGAATATGAGCAATGAATGATGGCGCCTTGCTGGTTGCGTGAGGCGTAGTGAATATGAGATAAGGGATACATGGAGAGTACGGAAGCGCAGCAGACCGAGACGCAGCAGGGTGCTATGAGCACACCTGCGCAGAGCGAGGGTGAGGCGGGGAGTGACGGATCAAGTAAGACATCTGCTCGACCAGCCATCGTAAGGCAAGGCTTCTTCTATCTCGTTGTTGGCTGCACGAGCGCTCTTATCGAGCTGGTGCTCTTCCAGGTCCTCTATCAGTTCGGCATTTGCAGCGTTGAGGTTTCGAACATCATCGCGCTTGTTACCGCTACAACATATAACTTCATCCTCAATGGGCGCGTTACGTTCAAGGGCGTGACCAGCCCTGTGCGATCGCTCATCAAATACCTCATCCTCTTCGCTTTCAACATGACATTCACGACATTCACGATCAGCTGGCTCGTGGGAATGGGCTGGGATTCGCTCATCGCGAAGCTCTGCACCATGGCATGCGTGGTGCTTTGGAACTTCGTGCTCTATCGCAAGGTTGTTTTCACCTAAGATCCTGCGAACAGATCGAGTGCGAGGACTGTCCATTCTTATTTGATGATCTTGTAGAGCCGCATGTCATCCTCAGAAAGCATGAGCTCAAGGCCTGGTGTTGTGTCGTCTATCGAGTCAATGCCTTCCCAGAGTGTCTCATCATAGGTGAACAGGTATCTATTCTTCCGAACGCCCTGGTCTCCCTGATCGAGCTTGATCACATACTTTGCACCAATGGTATCGACAGCTTCTTGCACAGCTTTATCTGTAGCAATGTTGTTCAATCCTTCACGAATTACGCGACTCTCTTCGGTTTCATCTTCTCGTCCATATGTTCTGGTATATCGATAGAACACATCAAGGCCATCAACTCCATAAGCAAAAGCTGATCCGTCGTCAGGCATGTTCAAAATAAGATCGTCGCCAGTGATCTCTTTTGCTCTTTGGACGAATTGCTGTTCCTGCTCGGTGTAGACATTAGCGGTTGCAGGGCCATAAGCTGAGGCAACGGTATCTGCGATATCAACATGAGCGCCTTTCGTCCCAAGTGCAGCAGTGAGAGGTGTGCTAGGTGCAAAGACAAGGCCTATGCAGAGCACTCCGATCACGCCGCCAATGACCTTGCTTGCAGTTGTCCTCTGCATAAGATGCAAAGGAATGTGAATGAGCCATGATAGCCCGAGGCACACTAAAGGAATGGCGAAGAAGGCAGCAGAGGCCGCCAAGCGTATCGTGTCCGTATACCAGAAGCCGCCCATAGCCTGCTTGATGATCCCACTTGAGGTTGAGCAGACAATGAGGATGAGGCACATAATGCCGTATGAGCATGTCATCCAGAAATACTCTCGATGTTTGATGGTATAGATGATGCCAATCAAGAGGAGAAGAGCCAGCATATATTGCGGCTGCGTTGAGTTGTAGGCAAGAAGCGCGACATGCTCAAGCGCTTCAGGTAGTGTGTATATGGGTGGCCATGCATGAGCAACGGTCTCTCGCATAAAAGGAAGCAACAGGCAGATAACCCATATCACCCAGATCAAAAAGAGAGCTATTACGCCATATTGAACGCGTTTCTTTGTAAGAGAGCTGTCTTTTTTTGCATGCTTTTGCCTGTGTATGGGTATTCGCGATGCTTGTAGAACAACGAAGGGAATGAGAAAGACGGCCATCGTGAATACAGCATTCGTTTGCGTAATAGCTAGAACGAGCACGCCACAGACAAAGAGTGAAATGAAGATGTTTCGTTCCTTTTTGGAGGTCATGGGCTCGAAAAGGCGCAAGAACAGGAAAATGACACCAGGGAGAAGCGCAAAACTGGCAAGGTTGGGGAAAAGCGGACCCCAGATCATATATTTCCAAGGCAGTGCTCCGAAAGCAAAGGAAAGGAAAATACCGCAGATCATCGGAATGAGATGATTCTTGAGAAGGGCGCGCAACATCACATACATACCTGCTGGGAAGACGAGTGCTGCATAGAGTGCATTCGTTGCATTTGCTGCAGTTGCGATCTCTATATTTAGACTGCTTGAGAGGAGCGCGCCAGTCAAATGCCAGACGGTTGGGTAAAATCCCCATCCTTTGATAGCTCTGATCTCTGGATCAATCCCACCATAGGCCGATACATCGAGGAAGCTCCAGTGCCCCGTTTCGATAAAGCTGCGAAGCACGCCAAGGTGGTGCACATTGTCGTATTCTTGAAGTACTGAGTCAGGGAGATTTAGATTCGCAATGAAGACAATGCTTACGATGATGATTCCAAAAAGCGGATACGAGACAAAGAGAAGAATATCTTTGAGAGAAGCTTTCTTAGGCCTATAAGCTTTCTTTTTAGTTTTAGAGCATATAAAAGAAACAAGATAAACAACTATGCTGAGCGCGAGAATAGGAAGTGCGATATTCATCCAAGTCGCGAAGACGCCGAGAACCCCATAGGTTACGCCGAGAAACGAATAAAGCAAGGTGCTTACAATAGGCGCAAGGCCAAGAGCGACCAACTTTTCCATCCGAAGAGATAGGAGGATGAACAGGCCTGGGAGCCAGAGAAAAAGCGCTCCAACAAATACCGCCAATAATACCTCGCTCATAAATCAGCCTTCCATCATAAGTATGATCAGTTAATCCATCATAGTGCATTCGTTGTTTAGACGATGCATATCCGATTGCGGTCTGTGAGTTTCAAATGAAAAGAGGCCGCATAAGCGGCCTCTTGATGTTCTTGCGGATAGCTCTTGCGTGCTTACGCGCGCTCGACCTTACCTGCCTTCATGCAGCTGGTGCAGACCTTCGCCTTGCGCACATGACCCTTTGCATCACGAATGGTGACCTTCTGGATGTTGGGCTTGAACATTCTGTTGCTCACGCGGTGTGAGTGGCTGATGCTGCGGCCAGCTACAGGGTGCTTTCCGCAAACTTCGCAAACGTTGGACATCTTTCATCTCCTATGAACGCACGGCTCCAAGAGCCAATGTACCCAAAAAGCCTAAATACTATATCACAAGTGACATGCGCATCACAAAATTATTTATGACACCTTTTGCTGCTCACAAGGCGCTTATAGTGCATAAGGTATACTTTAGTCTTTACCACAGGATACAACCTGTTCTCATGAAAGGAGCATCATGGCCGACAAGGTTCCTGGCGATCTGCATGTTGCCAATGATGTATTAGCCGATATCGTAGGATATGCTGCAATGGAATGCTATGGCGTGGTGGGCATGACAGCCCCGACAGCCGCTGACGGGATCGCGAAGATACTGCCCGCATCACGTCTTCGCCGCGGCATTCTCGTGAAGCCTACCGAAGAAGGCGTCAAGGTCGATCTCTATGTCGTGATCGAGTACGGCACGAACATCTCTGCCATATCCCAAAACCTGGTCGATCAGGTTACCTTTGCGCTCAAGGAATATGCTTGCGTGCCCATTGCTGATGTGGATGTGCATGTTCAAGACGTGAAGGTCAGGAAGTAGACCTCTTCGCCACTACGTCAGGTCTGTTCGATTACGAGTAGAGAAGTCACTACCATGCCGAAATCATACGAATTGATGGATATCCTCAAGGCAATCGCATCTGCTTCGAGTGCGCTGTCAGAGCGCAAGGAAGAGGTGAATCGCCTGAATGTCTTTCCCGTTCCTGATGGGGATACGGGCACAAACATGTCGCTCACCGTCGAGAGCGTTGTGAACAACATCCGCACGCTCAGCCCCGACACTCCTCGTGCTGATATCCGCAAAGCCATCGTCACGGGCGCGCTCATGGGCGCGCGTGGAAACTCTGGCGTCATCACAAGCCAGATCTTGCGCGGATTCTGCGAGGGCTCGCCAGAATATGACGCTCTTGATACCGAAGCGCTCAACGCGGCTTTCGAGAAGGCGGTCGAAGTTGCCTTTCAAGCAGTGCGCAAGCCCGTGGAAGGCACTATCCTCACGGTATTGCGCGATAGCGCAGGGGCTGCGAAGCAGGCGTACGAAGACGCGCTCGAGATAGACGATGCGCTTGAGGCTGTGGTTGCCGAGGCATATGCCTCCGTCCAGAGAACCCCAGAGTTCCTGCCCGTGCTTAAGGAGAACGGCGTTGTTGATGCGGGCGGTTTCGGGCTCGCCATCCTCTTCGATGCGTTCTCTGCGCGCCTTATGGGCAAGGCAGCGCCAACGGGCGAGGATTTCGCCATTGCCGCTGGCACTGCTCCCAAGGTCGAGATCGAGCAGATCAATGACTGGGAGGGTTCTGAATTCCGCTATTGCAACGAGTTCCTTGTGGATTCTGACACCCTTGATGCGGAAGAGGCGCTCGACTTCCTTGCGACCATGGGCGATTGCGAGCTTTGCGTTGGCTCCACGCCTAAGTTCAAGGTTCATGTGCATTCGAACCACCCCGATCAGGTCTTGAAGTACTTCCTCGATTGCGGCCAGGTTTCTGAGGTCCACATCCACAACATGGACCTCCAATCACAGGAGCGCAACGAAAAGCTTGCGCAAGAGGCTGCTGTTCCGAAGAAGCCGATCGGGTTCGTGGCCGTCGCACCAGGTTCGGGAAATGCCGAGATACTCAAGAGCCTTGGTGTGGACGTCGTTGTCTCGGGCGGTCAGACCATGAATCCTTCCACCAAGGATCTCCTTGAAGCTATTCAAAGGGTGCCTTCCGATTCGGTCATCGTGTTGCCGAACAACTCCAACATCATCATGGCAGCGAATACAGCGTGCGATATGGCTGAGAAAGACTGCGCCGTGGTTCCTACGAAGACAGTTCCCCAAGCCGTCTCAGCAATGTTCGCCGTTAATGAGGACGCCAGCCTTGAGGAGAACGTCGAAGCAATGACCGAGCCTCTTTCTGATGTGAAGACAGGAGAGGTCACCACAGCTATCAAGGACTCCAAGGACGCACACGGCAATCCCATCAAGGAGGGGGATGTCATCGGTATCGCGGACGGGTCTATCGAGGCGGTCACCGACTCCGTTGAAGATGCTGTCATGAAGCTCCTTGAGGTGTTCGATACCGAAGATGCTGATACGCTCATGCTGCTCGCTGGCGAAGACTACACACAGGATGCGCTCGATGCGCTTGTTGAGCGGATCGAGGAAGCATATCCTGACATCGAGGTTGACCCTCAACGTGGAGAGCAGCCACTCTACCCGATCATCTTCTCGATCGAGTAGACCATACGCTCGCATTCGATGGGACAGGAGAAGAGCAAGATCGATCGTCTTCAAAGGACGCTTGCGCTCGAATCCAAAGTGAGCCATGTCGATGGCGTGAGCGCCAACCGTGCTTCTGTTCTGAGAAAGCTCAACATCGAGACTGTGCGAGATCTTGTTACGCACTATCCTCGTCGCTATCTTGACCTGACGAATGTGACGACCATCGCGCAAGCTCGGATCGGCGAGCAATGCACGATCGCGGGGCAGATCCATGCGATCGAGCTCAAGCGTCGTCGTCGCAACCTCCAGATCGTGGAGATATCGTTGGTGGATGAGACAGGCTTGCTCATCGTATCGGTATTCCACCAGCCCTGGCTCATGGACAAGATGCATGCTGGCGACCATATCGCCATAGCGGGGAAGGTTGAGTTCAATTACGGGTACAAGCGGATGACGAACCCGTTCATGGAGCAGCTTGCGGGAGAGAAGGCCGAGGGGCGCATCATTCCCATCCATCCCGCCACAGAGAAGATATCGCCTGCGTGGATGCGACGCCTTGTCGCGAATGCGCTTGAGGGCATCTTCGGCGTCCTTGATCCGTTGCCATCTGCCTTGCGTCAAAAGCACGGCCTCATGAGCCGTAATCAGGCTCTTCAAGCCATCCATCTGCCGAAGTCCATGGATGAGGCAGCGCAGGCAAAGCGCCGTCTTGTCTATGAGGAGCTCTTGATGCTCGAGCTTTTCATGATGCAACAGGAGCATGAGCGCACGCGGGGGCTCGAGCCCGTTCGCCATATCGTCGATGGAGCTCATTTGCAAGCACTTCGCGCTGCGCTTCCCTTCGCTCTTACCAGCGAGCAGGAGCAGGCGGCCGCTGATATCCTCAAAGTCCTTTCTGCGCAAAAGGTTGCGAATCATCTGCTTCTGGGAGATGTCGGCACAGGCAAGACGGTGATCGCTGCGATCGCGATGGCAGCTGCAAAGGATACAGGCGGGCAAGCGCTCCTTCTGGCACCGACCGAGGTCCTTGCTCGACAACATGCGAAAACCCTTGGCCCGCTCTTCGAGGCGGCAGGCATGAGCTTCGCCCTCCTTACCGGATCAACATCTGCGCCTGAGCGCGAAGCGTCCATCAAGGGTGTTGCATCGGGTGCGATCGATGTTCTCATAGGCACGCATGCGCTTCTTGAGGATGACGTCTTGCCTGCTAATATGACGCTTGCGATCATCGACGAGCAGCAGCGGTTCGGCGTGAGCCAGCGGGCGAAGCTGCTTGCAAAGGGAGCTGCTCCTGATGCGCTCTATCTTACCGCCACGCCCATCCCGCGCTCGCTTGCCCTGACGCTGTTCGGAAATCTCACCCTGTCCTACCTTAAGGAGAGGCCTGGCATTGCGGCGAAGCGCAAGACGCATGTCGTTCGCAAGACGGAGCGTGGGAAGGCATATGATGCAGCACGCGAGGCGCTCAAGAGGGGACATCAAGCCTATGTGGTCTGCCCTCTCATCGGTGCGCAACCATCAAGCACCAAGAAATCTCAGCGTGATGGCATCGCCGATGACGGATACTATCCCGATGTAGCCATTGACGATATCTCCGACTTCGCATCCGAGGACCTCTCGTCAGCAAAGCAAGAGGCAGAGTTCTTGCAGAAGCGCGTGTTCTCTGAATATGCTGTTGGATTGCTTCATGGCAAGATGACCGCACAGGAAAAGCAAGAGGTCATGGATGCCTTCCAACAGGGTTCGATCGATGTTCTCGTCTCCACGACAGTCATAGAGGTTGGCGTCGATGTGCCGAATGCCACCGTCATGATCATCGAAGACGCTGATCGCTTCGGTCTCTCGCAGCTCCACCAATTGCGCGGTCGTGTTGGCAGGGGAGATGCAGATTCTGAGGTGTATCTCGTTTCCGCGACGAATGCGGAAGCGGCGCTTGCTCGCTTGAACGCAATGGTCAAGAGCGATGATGGATTCAAGATCGCAGCATATGACCTCTCCCTTCGCCGCGAAGGCGATATCTTGGGCAACAAGCAGTCAGGCACTTCGGCTTTGAAGTTGGTGAACGTCATTCGTGATGCCTCCACGATCGAGATGGCGCATGCTGACGCAGCTGAGATCATTGCAGCGGATCCCGATCTTGCCTCTCCTGACCATGCAGCCCTCGCGCGCGAGCTCAGGCTCCTCTTCACTGAAGAGAAGTCGGCGATCGGAGGATAGGATGCGGATCATTGCGGGAAGTGCGCGCGGGCGCGTGATCGAGGCACCTCGAGGAGAGCATACGCGTCCCACCACGGATCGGATACGCGAGTCGGTGATGAGCTCGGTCATCTCATGCAGGGGCAGCTTCGAGGGCGCGCACGTCTGCGACGCCTTCGCGGGAAGCGGCGCGCTTGCTCTTGAAGCGCTTTCGCGAGGCGCCGAATCAGTAGTTCTCTGCGATATCGACAAGGAGGCGCTTGCGACGATTCGCAAGAACGTTCATGCGCTTGGATTCGACGAGCGCGCTTGCGTGTTGGCATGTGATGTGCTCAAGCGAGGGATATCGCGCGGGAGAGCGCCCTTCGATGTCATCTTCCTCGACCCGCCCTATGCAACCCTGCCAGATGCGATCGAGCATCTGCTTGCGAATGCATACACCTCGGGCATCTTGGCCTCTGATTGCCTCATCTCGTACGAGCATGATGCGCGTGTTGACAAGGCGGCTGTTGATGCCCTTGCCCATGCTTGCGAACTTGACCATATTCGAACAAAGCAATACGGACAGACGATAGTGGACTATCTTATTCGTCAAGGGTAGCGAAAAGAGGGAATCGTCAAGTCAAGAGCTCGTGAATTGCGGATCGCTTGATCTGCCACGATATGCGAAGAGGTGGGAAGATGCTCGTTCTCGTTGTGAATGCAGGAAGCTCAACGCTCAAGTGCCAGCTCATCCAAACGGATGGGAAAGTGCGTCTCATGAAGTGCCTTGCCGAGCGCATTGGAGATGCTGATGCGGTGATGGAGGTTGCCTTTGCGCCAGACTTCGTTGCCTCTGAGCAAAGCGTGGCGGGGCTTTCCGTTGAAGAGTGCCTTGACCTTCTCCTTGATATCCTCATCTCGTCGCCCGAGTCGCCCATCTCCTCGCTTGATGAGATAGGGGCTATCGGGAACAGGATCGTGGCAGGAGGCGAGTATTTCAGCGCCTCGGTGCTCATCGACCACGATGTTCTGGAGAAGCTCAAACGATGTGAGGAATTGGCTCCGCTTCATAATCCGTCAGCCGATGCATGCATCGAGCTCATGAGACGGCGTTTGCCTCATACTCCTGAAGCGGCTGTCTTCGACACGGCGTTCCATCAGACGATGCCGCCGAAAGCATATATGTACCCACTGCCCAAGCGCTATTACACCGACTATCATATCCGCCGATACGGCGCACATGGAACATCGCATCGGTATGCTGCGGCCCAGGCGGCAAGCTTGCTCGGGCGCCCGCTCAAGGACCTAGGCTTGATCACGTGCCATCTTGGAAGCGGTGGCTCCATCACGGCGGTCAACCATGGCGAGTCCATTGACACGACGATGGGCTTCACACCTCTTGAGGGCCTGATGATGGGCACGCGCTCAGGCTCTATCGATCCTGCTATCGTCACCTATATCATGCGACGGGAGCACATCAGCTTCGATGAGATGGATGCCATCTTGAACAAGGATTCAGGCATCCTTGGCGTATCGGGATTAAGCTCGGATATGCGCACGGTGCTTGCGGCAGCAGATGAGGGCGACGCTGATGCTGAGCTTGCGGTGGAGATGTATGTCTACAAAGTCCAGAAGGCCATCGGCTCGTTCTACGCTGCCATGACGCGCACGGATGCTGTTGTGATGACCGCAGGCATCGGCGAGAACTCAGCTGAGCTTCGCGAGCGCATCTTCTCAGGGCTTGCGCATATGGGCATGATCCTTGATCAGGAGAAGAACCAGGTCGTTGGCGCGATCGGCACCAATAGGATCGTTTCGATCGATGATTCGCCGATCAAGATATGCGTGGTCACGACGGATGAGGAGATGCGCATCGCGCGCGAAACAGATGCCTTGGTAGAAGCCGATCGTGCGTCGTGCTAGAATAATGCAGTTAATGTAACCGTATGCCAGTAAGAACTGCCCTGCTGACGATCTTATCCGCAGAGGTTATTCTGTTCACAACGGAGGATAAAAATGGACGAAACCGGAGTATTGGGTCTTCTCGAGGAGCTCTCCATCCTGCTCGAAGATTCAAAGACGGTGTTCGGCAAGAGCAACATGCGTCAAGTTGATATCTCGGCTGCATTCGAGATCATGGATGAGATCCGCGATATCTTCCCAAGCGAGTTCGCGCAAGCGCGTCAGATCGTTCGTGAGCGTCAAGCTCTTTTGGAAGATGCAGAGGATGAGGCGAACCGCCTGATCGAGGATGCGCGAAGCCAGGCTATGACCATCGCATCCGAGCAAGAGATCGTTCGCATCTCTCAGCAGCAGGCTGAAACGATCATCGCTGATGCGCGCGAGCTTGAGCGTGAAACCCGTGCGGGCGCAGAGGACTATGCCGATGAGGTGTTCGGGCATGTCGAGCAGAGCCTGGACAATGTCCTTGGTCAGGTTCGCCGTGTACGCGATCGCCTGAACTCGAATTCTGTTTCGCTGAGATAGCGAGCGCAAACCATTCAAAGCCTTCGCCTGTGCCGTGTCGGCCTCCCGATGCAGCGCAGGCATTTTTGTAGCAAATCGAATGCATATGAAGAGAAGATGCGAGCGTTCCTGCGCAGTTATGAGATAAAGGGACGAGATGTCCATATGTGAGGAGACTAGCATGGAAGATATCAAGATACAGGTACCTGCCGAGCTCTTCGACCCGGCCGAACATGCTCATTTCGATGGGACGATCCATATCGATACCCTCAAGGTCGGTCCTGACGATTACACCTTCGCTGCTCCGCTCTCGTGGCAGATCGATGTGACGAATACAGGAGAAGCTCTTTTGGTAGCGGGAGAGGTGAGCGGCATGGCAACAACGAGTTGTGCGCGATGCCTTGAAGATGTGACCTTCCCTGTGACGGGAAAGATCGAGGGGTATTACCTGATCGCTCCTGATGCGGCTGCCCCAGAGGATATGGATGATGACGAATTCGAGGTTCTCGGTGCCGATAAGAGGATCAGCCTCACATCACTCATCACGGCAGCTCTCATGTTGGAGATGCCGCTTCAGCCACTTTGCTCGGATGAGTGCAAGGGAATTTGTCCCACCTGCGGGCAGGATCTCAATAAGGGCACCTGCTCGTGTGCCGAAAGGGATGGGGTGGATAGCCTCAATCCCTTTTCGGTGCTGCGCGATTACGCGTTCGAGGATGCGCAGAACTAGCTCGCTAAATCACGGGTCGTACACCAAATGGTGTATCTCGTTGACAGATGGATGATTCTTTCCGTACGTACCGTTCATTTCGCAAAGAGGCGTGATAGAGTGCGCTCATCATAACGAACAGGAAAGGCACGCACATGGAAAACCAATATCCACATCAACCAGGCGCGCAGCTTGACCCCAATAGTGGCGCGCAAGCACCATCTGCCTACGAGGCCGCATATGGCACCACCCCCCAGCCGCAGCATTCCGCACCAGCTGGCACTCCTCCCTATCAGCCGACCGTCGAGGCAACTCCTCAGCACGCGAATCCCTCTTCGCAAGTGGCGTACCAAGCGCCTGCCGCTGCGGTGGCGAAGAAGGGTGCGAGCGGTGGCAAGACCTTCTTGGTCGCATTCCTTGGAGCGCTCTTGGCCTGCGCATTGGCGTTCGGCGTCTTCGGCGTCGTTCAGATGAACCAACCGTCATCGTCATCAAGCGTGAGCCTTGGCGCTGCAGAATCTGGCTCGGTCGAAGCGGTTGAGACAGAGGCTTCCCTTGCTGAGGCCGTTGCTGACAAATGCTTGCCGTCAGTCGCCTCCATCACGGTCTACTCAAAAGCACAGAGCCAGGGCAATGGCTTCTATGACCTCCTTTACGGATACGGTTACGGCAACCAGGGCGATCAGGGAACCGAGGCTGAGTCAGGCCTTGGCAGCGGCGTTGTGATCTCCGAGGATGGCTTCGTCATCACGAACAACCACGTGGTTGCCGATGGCACGCGCTTCGAGGTCGTCATCGAAGGAAAGACGTATGAGGCTGACCTGGTAGGCCAGGATGAGAGCTCGGACATTGCCGTCATCAAGGTCAAGGATGCATCGGGTCTCAAGGCGATCCAGATCGCTGACTCCGATAACATCAAGATCGGCGAGTGGGTCATGTCCATCGGAAGCCCGTTCGGCCTTGAGCAGTCCGTCGCAACGGGCATCGTCTCTGCTACCAGCCGCTCTCAGATCGTAGATGCAAGCACGGATATGTATGGCATGTCCTCGGGCGCCCCTACCATCTATCCGAACATGATCCAAACTGACGCTGCCATCAATCCAGGCAATTCAGGCGGTGCGCTCGTTGATGCGAACGGGCAGCTCATCGGCATCAACACGTTGATCACCTCATACTCGGGCAACTATTCAGGTGTTGGCTTCGCCATTCCCTCCAACTATGCGATCAAGATCGCGCAGGAGATCATCGAGGGCAAAGAGCCTACGCATGCGTTCCTTGGCGTGAACTTGACCACGGTCGACCCGACCACTGCCCAGCGCTATGGATTCCCTGTGAGCGAAGGTGCTTACGTTTCCAGTGTGACGCCCGATAGCGGCGCTGCGAAGGCAGGCATCGAGCAGGGTGATATCATCACCGAGTTCGATGGCGTGAAGATCACCTCTGCGAGCGACCTTACGCTTCAGGTGCGCACCAAGAACGAAGGGGATACCGTGCCTGTTGTGCTGAATCGCGATGGGGAAGTGAAGACCGTTGATGTCACGCTCGGCTCGAGCAAATAGAGCTTACATTCTCGCGATCTGACAAGAGCTGCCCTCGGGCAGCTCTTTTTAATACTCTGCTAACCCAAGTTGGATCTATTGCGCTTGAAGGTTGCCATATGATGATGAAAGCGAGGTAAGCCAAAGGAGCTGAGAGACTTATGGCTCGAAGCGACGACGCGGCGAGCCTTTCATCATCATATGGCAACCCATTGTGTGTCCAATCTGAGTTAGCAGAGTATTTTATAAATCCCCGTGCGCGAAGGCGTGATCTGCCTTTGATACGGTACTATGTATCAAATCCGATTTTTGGAGGTATGCACGGTGAACCAAGACTACGCTTACAAGAGGGTTTTGCTGAAATTGTCCGGAGAGGCTCTTGCGGGAGACCAAGGATATGGCATCGATCCCAAGGTAGTCGATGACCTTGCAGAGCAGATCGCTGAGATCGTGAACGATGGCGTGCAGCTGGCCGTTGTTGTTGGTGGCGGCAACATCTTCCGTGGTCTTGCAGGCTCTGCAGAGGGGATGGATCGTGCTCAGGCTGACTACATCGGCATGCTGGCCACCGTCATGAACGCACTTGCACTCCAAGACGCGTTCGAGCGCCATGGCGTCTTCTCGCGCGTGCAAAGCGCCATCAACATGCAAGAGGTATCCGAGCCCTACATTCGCCGTCGCGCCATTCGCCATCTTGAGAAAGGGCGCGTCGTCATTTTGGCGGCAGGTACCGGAAACCCGTACTTCACGACTGATACGACCGCCGCATTGCGTGCGTGCGAGCTCGACGTCGATTGCCTCATGAAGGCCACGAAGGTCGACGGGGTCTATGACTCGGATCCAAAGACCAACCCTCAGGCTGAGCGCTTCGACGACATCACCTATATGGAGATCCTCTCTCGGGGGCTTCACGTGATGGACTCCACGGCAACCTCGCTTTGCATGGACAACGAGATACCGATGATCGTGTTCGATCTGACGCAGCGAGGCAACATCTCGAAAGCGCTTCGCGGAGAAGATGTGGGTACGGTCATCCATTAGGTTCATTGGATTAGGCAAGCGCTGCTGCAAAGCGGTGCTTGTGTTGAATGTGGCAAGGACTCATGCCACTGGCAAGAGCTGTGGCACGTTGAAGGGAAGAGGAACATGGCAGATGTCGACGAGATCTTGATGAATAGCGAAGAGAGGATGGAGAAGACCATCCAAGCTTTGAAGGATAACTTCGCAAGCGTGCGTACTGGTCGGGCGAATGCCATGGTGCTCGATCGCATCAGTGTCGATTACTATGGCACGCCAACGCCGATCAACCAGATGGCTGGCATCAAGACGCCCGATGCGCACATGCTCGTGATCGAGCCCTGGGACAAGTCCTCCCTCAAAGACATCGAGAAGGCAATCCTCGAGAGCGACCTGGGCGTCACGCCGAACAACGATGGTTCCGTCATCCGCCTCCCATTCCCCGCTCTTACCGAGGAGCGTCGTCGCGAACTGGCGAAGCAGTGCAAGACGTATTCCGAAGAGGCACGCGTAGCCATTCGCAACACGCGTCGTGATGCGAACACGCATATCGAGAAGGCGAAGAAGAACGACGGGCTTCCCGAAGATGAGGCGAAGCGTGCTGAGTCCGAGATCCAGAAGCTCACTGACACCTACGTAGAGAAGATCGATGCTCTCCTCAAGAACAAAGAGGCAGAGGTGATGGAGGTCTAGTCTCTGTTCGCGAGATACATGCGTTCCATCGATGATCAAGAACTTGCATGACATATTTCCCGACCCGCCTGACCCTGCCCGCGTTGCAGCACTGGACACAACGCGCATCCCCGAGCATATCGCCGTCATCATGGATGGCAACGGCCGATGGGCGAAGGAGCGGATGCTCAATCGCTTGCGTGGTCACAAAGCGGGGATCGAGGCAGTGCGCGAGACCATACGCTGCGCCAACGACCTTGGCGTGAGGTACCTCACGATCTATTCGTTCTCAACAGAGAATTGGAAGCGTCCCGAGGAAGAGGTCGTGGGGCTGATGGACCTCTTCGCGAAGACGATGCTAGCCGAGGTGGATGGCCTTCATGAGGAGCACGTGCGCGTGATGACCATCGGGGACTTGTCGGCGCTGCCAGCTGAAACGCACGCTGCATTCGACAAGGCGTGGGAGAAGACCCGAAACAACGATGGCATGACGCTCGTGGTGGCGGTGAACTATGGGTCGCGTCAGGAGATCCTGCGTGCATGCGAGCGCTGTATGCATGAGGCCCTCCTTCGAGCTGAGGAGCGTGAAGGAGACGCAAAAGCGATTCCCGATGGAGCCGTGCGCGAAGAGAGAGCGCTCGGCACGAAGGGCGCGCCGCTCGTGCTCACAGAGGAGATGTTCGAGCTTGGATTGTATACCGCAGGCATCCCTGATCCTGAGCTCATCATTCGCACGTCAGGGGAGATGCGCCTTTCCAACTTCCTGCTTTGGCAGGCAGCGTATTCTGAGTTCGTCAGCACTGATACCCTATGGCCTGATTTCAATAGGTATTCGCTTCTTGATTGCTTGCTTGAGTATCAAGGGCGCGATCGCAGATTCGGAGGGGTTTAGCGATGGTGGCGCATCATGGCGAAGACCCGAGCGCGCAAAGGGACTTAGCGGAGACGGTGCAAGATCCGTGCTCCGTATCCTCCGAGGAGCGCTTCGAGCTTTCGCGCTCTTCTATGAGTGGTGCTCCCGAAGAGGGTCTTGTTGGTGAAGGGCTCGAGCGCGCCGAGAGCGATCGAGCGATCGACGGGACCGAGCTTACCGAGAAGCAGATCGCAGCGCGCATTCGCCTTCATCGAGAGACGGCGCATATCATCGAAGAGGAGCGCACTCGCGCATTCTGCCAGGAGAAGGCTGATGCGGCATCCCAGGTGCGCGAGGCTGAACGAGACGATGTGCCTGAGGTGGTCTACTTTCCCGAGGATGCTCCCGATGGGCCGCCTTGGCGCTATGACCTCACTCCTACGCAGCGCGCGATCCGAGATGGCAAGAAGGCCCGACGTGCGCATAAGCGTCGCAACATCAAGGAGAAGGCGCTCGATAAGACTCCGAATCGGTTGCGCAACCCTTCTGATCTGCAGGTACGGTTTCGCACAGCGCTCATCTACACGCTCGTGACGATAGCTTGCATCATGGCGGGAAGCATTCCAACGCTGGTGTATCTGATGGCGGTAGCGGGCATCTGTGCGGGCGAGTTCTTCTATATGCTGCGTTCAGATTCGAAGCTTCCCAACGAGGCGCTTGGCATCGGTGGTGCGGTGCTTTACCTGCCAGCGGTCTACTTCTTCGGTCTTGCTGGCGCGCTCATCGTGGCCATCGTGCAGCTTGTTGCGCTTCTGGTGTGGTTCGTGTTCTGGTTGAAGTCGCATATCTTGGATGTGGGCATCAGCTTCTTCGGTGCAGCATATACGGGCCTTATGCTCTCTGGATTACTCATCATCCGCCAATCCATGGATGACGTCTGGGGCGGCGTGGTCCTCTTCCTTATCTTCTTGAGCGTATGGGCGAACGATGCCTTTGCCTATTTCATCGGCAAGCGCTTCGGGAAGCACAAGCTTGCTCCGCGTACCTCCCCTAAGAAGAGCTGGGAGGGCTTTCTGGCAGGGCTTGTGGGGTCTGTGCTCTGCTGGGTGGTCATCGTCTTCGTGCCAGGGATATCCCTTTCCATTCCGCAAGCGATCGCCTTCGGCCTTCTGTGCGGGCTCATGGAAGTCTTGGGAGACCTCGCTGAGAGCCGCATCAAGCGCAACTCAGGGTTCAAGGATTCAGGAACGATCATGCCAGGGCACGGAGGTTTGCTTGATAGGTGCGATTCGCTCTTCTTGGCGTCGGTCACTGCGTGCATGCTGCTCCTTGTAGGAGGATGCATCCCGTATACGATCTGGTAGGGAACGTGCAAAAGGTTCAAGAGGGGCGCGGTCTTGCTGCTGGTCTTTAGCCAGTTGCCTGTACCGAAAGCGTCTTTGATAGAAAGGCATCTCATGTCGAAGAAGGTCATCGTTCTTGGCTCGACGGGTTCCATTGGAACGCAGACGCTCGATGTGGCGCGTCAACATCCCGATAAGCTCTCGGTGGTGGGGCTTTCCTGCGGGCGACGCGTGGCCGAGATGGAACAGCAGGCTGTGCAGTTCGGCATCAAGGATACTGCGGTAGGCGTTGAGGAATCCTTGCGGCTGATCGAGAGCGTTGACGCTGACATTGTTGTGAATGCGCTTGTGGGCGCGGCTGGGCTTCGTGCGAGCTACCAGACGCTCAAGGCGGGCAAGACGCTTGCATTGGCGAACAAGGAGTCCCTTGTGGTCGGCGGCGACCTCATCATGCCGCTTGCTCTTCGCCCAGGGCAGCTCATGCCCATCGATTCGGAGCATGGTGCCATCTATCAGTGCCTTCTTGGCGAAGATGTGCGCGAGGTGCGCAGGCTCTGGGTGACTGCGTCGGGTGGTCCGTTTCGCGGGTGGACGCGGGATGAGCTTCGCAGTGTGACGAAGGAGCGCGCGCTGGCGCATCCCACGTGGAACATGGGGCCGAAGATCACGATCGATTCGTCGACGCTCATGAACAAGGGGCTCGAGGTGATCGAGGCGCATCACCTCTTCGCGATGCCTTATGAGCGCATCGAGGTGGTCGTGCAGCCGCAAAGCGCGATCCATTCGATGGTGGAGTTCAGCGATGGCTCGGTGAAAGCGCATATGGGAACGACCGACATGCGCATTCCGATCCAGTTCGCGTTGAGCTATCCCGAGCGATGGGATGCGCCTGTTGAGCCGCTTGATTTCAGGATGCTTGGCTCGCTCGAGTTCGCTGAACCTGATGTGGAGACGTTCCGATGCCTTGCGCTTGCACGGCAGGCGGGGGAGACGGGTGGGACGCTTCCCTGTGCGATGAACGCGGCGAACGAGGTTGCTGTTGCAGCGTTCTTGGCTGAGGAGTGCTCATTCTTGGATATTCCAGCTTGCGTGGAGAGCGTGATGGAGCAGACAGCGGTCGAGCAAGTCGAGTCGATCGAGCAGCTGGTCGAGGTTGATGCGAAGGCGCGCGTGGCTGCCGATACGTTTCTCAAGGGGTAGGGATGCAAGGGTGCTGGATGCTGGTGAATAGCGGGCGTGTGGCGAAAAAACCTTGAGGTGGTTCGAGCGCGTGGGGAGAAGCCGCCGTGCATAGCAGGCGGGGGCTGCTCAATAGCGCTAATGCGACGGGGCGCCGATCCCGTTTTGTGTGCAAATATGCTATCCTTTACGAGCTGTTATAGCGTGCGCGGAGGAATGGCCGAGTGGTTGAAGGCGGCAGTCTTGAAAACTGTTGTGCCGAGAGGTACCGTGGGTTCGAATCCTACTTCCTCCGCCAGACAATGGATGGCTGTTACAGGCTTGGTTGAGTTTGTAGCTGAGTGTTTTCCAACATATTGTCTGAAGGAGGGGTTGTATGGCAAACGTAATTGATGTTGCATGTTATGCTCTAAAAAAACTAGACAACTCCTCCACCATGAAATTGCAGAAGATTGTCTATTACAGCCAAGCTCTTCACTTGGTTCGTTTTGGTACGCCTCTTTTTTCGGAAGACATAGAAGCTTGGAGAAATGGTCCAGTCGTCCCAGCTCTTTTTCGCCGTCATGCTCATGAGTTTGTCATTTCTGATGGCTATTTTGGTGATTGCGTCGAATCTGCGCTATCGGAACAAGAGCAGAAAACGATCGATTGTGTTGTCGATAAATTGCGTAGCAAGACTGGCAAAGAACTCAGCGAACTTACGCATTCAGAGGATCCATGGCGTTGTGCTCGTGGCGATATTCCAGATAATCAGGCTTCCAGCAACGTGATTAGTACAGAAGCAATGAGGATATTTTACGGGTCTGGTTCTTGCTGTAATCCCGTATTCTCGCAGTGACGCCGCATTTTTCAAAGAATCAGGTTGTTGATGCTGGTGCTCTGCTTCGATCAGGCACGGCAACGGATTCAGAGAAGAGTCACGCTGACGAAGTAACCAACTATTGGCGTAGGATTCACCTTGAGCCTTTGCAACGCATGATGCAGGTTTCCTATTCGTGCTTGGATGATGATTCGACTCCCGTCGCAGGCAGAATCAAGAAATACGATACGATCGTCGATAAGCTGAGGCGTTATTCAACGACCAAGCTCCCAACAATGTATGACATTGCAGGGTGCAGGATTGTTGTAAATGATCTGTGCACACTTGAACAGCTTTGCTATCGGCTTACCAGCGTGCCTGAATATGATGAGGAGAAGTCTTCAAAGAAGAACTATTTGAGAATTCCACACCCCTCGCAGAGCGGATACAGAGGTAGGCATCTTATCTTTGCCTTTGATGATCTAGAGTGCAAGCATAAGCTTTTTGTCGAGCTTCAAGTTCGAACGAAGCTACAACATCTTTGGTCTACAGCTGTCGAGCTATACGACAAAGCTGCCAAGACACGACTTAAGTTCGGAGAGAAAAACCCAACAAGCTGGCAATTCTTTAGAAGGGCTTCCGAACTCATACGATGTTTAGAAAATAATGAGGCTATTGTGCCCGAGAGGATCCGCGAAGCTTTCCCGATAAGCGAGGCCTCATCAGCTGCGCTGGGAACGTTAAATGTACTCAAGGAGGCTTCGGAATCCTCTTCAGTGCTTGCGACTTTTTTCGATGATTTCGAGTATTGCTTGGTCGACTTCTTATCCAGTGAGCAATCGATAATGATCTTTGAGACCGATGAAGAGCATGCGATCGATGATTATTTCAAACATGAGAACGCACTGTTTTTCGGGGAAACCGTTGAGAGTGCTGTGGACCATGATACTGTTCTTGTTCGGGGTCACTCGCTTGATCAGCTAGCTGTTCTCTACCCAAACTATTTTGGTGATATTTCTGAATTTATAAACCTAATAAACAAGTATTTGAACGTGTTCTATTAGCTGGTCTTTGAAATTCTGTATAGTTATCCGCTATTCCGATGTAGTCGAATTGTCAGATTCGTCTCTTTTATCCTGAAGTGCAATGTGTTGAACTAGGCGATCTGTCTTTTGCTTGAGCTTGGCATTCTCTACTGACATTGAGAGCAATTTGATTATCAGAATTGCTACGATTACCAAAAAGACCAGATTGACCGGAGACTGGATTCCGATCAGGTCAGAAAGCCAGAAAGCAATTTGCGGGAATACGGCGATCACCACTAAGCACCCTGCAAAGATGAACCAGAAGACCGCGTCGTTCGTAAGAAGCTGGGATTTTCGGATCTTGTTGAGCACATATGCCAACATTAAGATGGCTCCGATGATGAGCGCGAGCCTCAGACCGATCTGTATCATTGATTCTTCTTTCTAAACCACTGAACAAAAAGGATGGAGATGCAAACTCTTAGCATATATGCAATGGATCTGGATATATTAAGGTAGCTTGTTCCTGCTGTGCGTTCCCTCATTTCAACTTGGATCTCATCGATCTTGGCGCCGTTTCTAGCAACGTGTGCGATAGTGTCAGGCTCAGGGCTAAAGTCGGATTCATGAGCGAAGAGCTTTATCATGCGCTTATTGAATAACCTCATCCCTGAAGTAGGGTCGCTTATTCGGATCCTCGTTGTCCAGAGAATCATTCGAGTTATTAAGATGGAGCCTATCATTCTTGGATTCGTTTTAGGTTTCTTTTGAGTTTTGAATCTGGACCCTATGACTATATCTAAGTTCTCGTTTTCAGCTAGGTCGAGCATTGCTTGGATGAACTCAGCAGCATGTTGGCCATCGGCATCGAATTGAACTGCATAGTCATAATCGTGCATGAGGGCGTACTGCATTCCTGTTTGAAACCCGCATGCAAGCCCTGAATTCACTGGAAGCGAAATGGTGTTGAAGCCATGCTCTTCACATACTTCTAACGTGTTGTCGGTAGATCCGTCGTTGATGATAACGTAGTCTACTTCAGGAGCGTTCTTTCTAAGGTCCTCTATAGTGGAAACGATATTATCCTGTTCATTGTATGCAGGAACAATCGCTAGAACTTGTTTTTTTGACTTATCGTTAGGCATGTCGATGATTATATACCTTGAAGCCAAGTCCACCCTCGTGGACTGTACAGCGATTGTTTCGATTTGTTAAAATTAACAATTCAATAACGAAATTGTTTACTGGCTAAGATGCGCGCCTGCGCAGAGGGAGCTGCTAGAAGCTCACAAGGCATGTATTGCCTTGTGAAGGCAGTCTTTCAGAGAGGGGTGGCGACGCGAATGAATAAGCAAGCTATCAGTGCGAGCCTCTCGCGATTCTTGCGCATCCTCGTATCCGTTGCGCTTATCGTTACGCTCATCCCTTTCACGCAAGCACAGGTAGCATTTGCCGATTCCAATACATCTGATGACCTAATTTCAGGGGAAGCTGTCACCGCAGATAATGAAACAGCTCTGAGCAATGAAGAGAACCAGACAGTCGAAGAAGCTGAATCACCTGATGCATCTGATCTTGAGATCGCCGAACCAGATCAAGAGCTTGCTTCTTTTTCCGATACGCTTACCGATAAACCTTCTGAGAACATCGCTGATGATGCCGAGTTCGCCACTGATGAGGTGGTCATCGTCTATGAGGATGACAAGATCGAGCTTGACGAGGAATTGCCCGAACTCGCCGATGTCAAAGAGTCTACGATCAAGGATCTCGGCGTCGTTGAGCAAGAGGTGATCGCTGATGATCTTGGTTCTGAGGGTGACGTAGCCATTGCGAAGATCGCCGACGATGTTACGGTGGAAGAAGCCGTTGACAAGCTGAGCAGCCTAGATGGCGTAGCTTATGTTGAGCCGAACTACTCATTCGGCCTTGACGCAACCTATGTGAACGACACCTATTTCTCGAATCAGTATTATCTGCAGACAGCCTGCTTTCTCGACGCCTGGGATCAAGTGAGGACGAACAAGGCCGTTCAAGTTGCTGTTCTTGATTCGGGTGTGAGGATCGATCATCAAGATCTTCGAGCGCAGATCAACACTTCGCTGGCATACGACGCGCTGAACGACCGTCGTTTGACAAGCTCGAACGTTGCCAATGGCGGCGATTCCTATGGTCATGGCACCATGGTCGCTGGCGTGCTGGGAGCAACAGCTAATAATGGATTTGGCATTGCGGGGGCGGCATACAACAATGTAGAGATCATCCCTGTGCGCGTCTTCGAAGGCGAGAAGTCTAACCTCTCGAACATTGTTGTTGGCCTCCAATACGTGATAGAGATCCTTCGCAACGGACAGGCGAAGAACCTCAAAGTGGTCAACATGAGCTTTGGGAGCACCGAGGCGAATTCCGCGGCGCTCCATTCGCTCATCAATTCGCTCTATTACAACTATGGCGTTGTTTGCGTTTGCGCTGCGGGCAATCAGGGAAGCACTGCGAGCTATTATCCAGGAGACTGGAATGAATGCTTCTCGGTGACTGCGATCACGCAGTATGGTACGGAGTGCAGCTGGTCGAATTACAACTCCGCGAAGGATATCTCTGCACCAGGCGAACTTATCTATACGGCTTCGAACACCTCCACAACTGCTATTGCTCAAACAGAGGGCACCTCGTTCTCGGCCCCGCTCGTCTCAGCTGCTTGTGCACTTCTTGCGATTGCGGATCCTTCTGCCGATCCTCGCAAGATCATGACCGCTATTCAGCAGAGCGCAACGAAGATTTCTAACAAAAGGCCGGCGAATGGAAGCGCTGGTGCACTCAATACAACAGCTGCCTTAGCGCTTCTTACAGGCAAGAACATAGTTGACCTTGATGCTATATCAGTGACGGCAACTCGAGGGATCAACGGGCAGTCCTACACGCTTGTGGCGAGTGGATCGACGCTGCCAAATGCGACCTCTGTTCAATTCCCTGTGTGGTCAAACGTGAATGGTCAGGATGATATTCGCTGGTATTCGGGTGTGAAGAATTCGCGCGGAGACTGGGTGGTATCGGTTCCGCTTACCAACCACAAGTCACACGGATCATATTCGGTTCATGTATATGCGACCTTCTTCGGTCGACAGATGTTCGTGGGAAGCACTTCGTTCAGCGTGGCAGCTCCTGTGACGTCTATTTCAGGGGTGGCGAATCGAGCTAACGGCTCCATTACCTATACGGTTACGATCAGCTCCTCTATTGGTATATCACGCGTGCAGTTACCTGTATGGTGCAATTCAACTGGAGGGCAAGATGATATTCGTTGGTATGATCTGACCTCACCCACCGTGAGTGGGTCTACCTACACGTATACGAAGACGATCTACCTTTCTGACCATAAGTATCAAAGTGGTTACTATGCTGCCCATTTGTATGCCTATGATGGCATTGGGGTATTAGCTCCGATAAAAACATGCGATATTACGAACGTGCAACTTCCTCCCATCACTTTGGGGTATACCCATACTACTGATGGAATGACCTACACAGTGACGGCTCGAGGTGGATATCTTCCTCGTGCAACGAGCGTTCAGATGCCTGTGTGGTCCCTGTCTGGTGGGCAAGACGATATCGTTTGGTATAACGCAATACGACAGAGCGATGGTTCGTATATAACTCGCATCCCTATAGTTAACCACAGAACAGCAGGAGAGTATGCTGTCCATGTCTATGCGCGATTTGGCTCTGATCAGGCATTTATGGGCTCGACATCATTCAATGTTGAGGGACTAACTACAACAGTCTCTGCTAATGCCAATCGAGCAAATGGCAGCATAACGTATACGGTGACAGCTGATTCTTCTTTTGGGATATCTAGTATGCAGATTGCTATTTGGTGCAGCTCCGTGGGCAGCCAAGATGATCTTCGTTGGTACACGCTTACTCCCACGCAGTCAGGTAGTTCAGGAACCTATACCTGTACAAAAACCGTTTATCTATCTGATCATCGTTATCAAGCAGGGACATACACAGCTCATGTATATGCGTTTGATAAGAGAGATATTCGTGCTCCGATATCCATCTCAACGTTAACAGGCGTGCAGTTGCCAGCTATTACAATTGAACACACAAAGCATGATGGCGGCATGAGCTATACCATCACTGCAAAAGGCGGTTATCTATCCCAAGCGTCTTCTGTTCAGTTTCCAACATGGTCTGACCGCGGTGGGCAGGATGACATCAACTGGTATGCAGCCACGCGTCAGTATGATGCCTCATACGTAGTTCGCATGAACCTTGCGACGCATCATACTGCTGGGAAATACCTTGTGCATGTGTATGCAACGCTTGGTGGGAACACGGTGTTTCTAGGAAGCTCCTCCTTTGAGGTTGAAGATGTGTCAACGAAGATAACGGCAGTGCCCAATGCAGATGCAGGGTCTATTGCGTATACGATCACGGTGACTTCTGAGAGGGGGATACAGCGAGCGCAATTGCCTGTTTGGTGCAGCTCTGTGGGAGGGCAAGATGATATCGTTTGGTACACCCTTGCAAGCCCAAGTGTTTCTGGGAACGTCTATACCTATAACTTGACCATAAACATGGCTAGACATAAGGCACAGGAAGGTACCTATATTGCTCATGCCTACGTGTGGGATAGGGCTGGAGCGCTTGCGTCAGTAGCAACCTCTGAAGTTAAGGATGTTAAGCGACCATCTTCAACGGTAACGGCAACGCGGAATGCTTCACCTTCGCTCTACCCGATTTACACTATAACCATTAGCAAAGGGATTAGTGGAAATGCGGATTCGATCTTGGTGCCTGTTTGGTCTGAGATGAATGGGCAGGATGATATTATTTGGTATCCAGCATCGAGAAGAGCTGATGGATCTTGGAGCGTCACGGTCGATCTTGCAAAGCATAAGCATCTGGGTGCATTCGTTGCGCATGTTTATGGTGTTTTTAGCGGAAATCAGGCAATGCTCGGTTCTGTGACGTTTAATTAGAAATTTTTTGCTGTGATTTCTCAAGTCATTAAGACATCTTGTTGATTGTTGCTGTCAAAAGGAACTGCTCAAACGCTGTTGTGCTTATGTAGAATCAGCGATTGCTTTTCAACCGAGTGCATTCTTGTTGCCAAGTTGTTAAAATTAATAGCTTGGAACAGCTTGAAACCAAACAACAGCTAGATGGAGTTTAAACATGGGCAAAGCTCGTATTTGGTTGCAGGGATTTCTGTCGATCGTTATTGCTCTTTCCTTGAGCATCCCCGCACCTGCTTTAGCATTTGCTGAAGAGATGGTTAATACTCAACACGCAGAAGAAATTTCTGATGATACCGAGCAATCCAATAGTGATGCAACCATAGAAGAGCCCTCTGCTAATCTAGCAGATGATGACACGGTTATTGAGTCAGAACCGATTGAGTCTCCTGAAAGTGATGAAGTTGACTCCCCAGACGCCTCTGTCTATGACTCCTCCCTTATACCTGCATCAGAGGCAATCTCCGTTCTGTATATTGATTTGCTAACTTTGGAGTCGGGCGCTGAACAGCAAATTGCCGTCTTCCTTTCTGATGAATCAATCGAGATGACAAACGCTGTTCTGACTGTTCGGCATGCATGGAGTGACGAAGACCGTCTTATCACCGCTGAACAAGCAAAGTCCTGTGCTGCGCTTTTCAGCTTCACGACACAAGGATGGAATAGCGGGGACTGGGTACTGGTTCGCTTGGAGTATACGGCGAATGACCTCACTGTGGCTATCGATCTTGGTGAATGCGATCCAGGTAGCTTCACGATAACTTCAAAAGCAGCTAGCGACGAAAGTGGCTTCATTGATGATAGCTTCTACGCTGTCGACGGGGATGAGCTGATCGAGACATCAACGCTTGAAGAGGCGATACAGGAAGCTGATGCAGAGGCCTCGGGAGTTTCCCTTATGAGCACTCGCTCATCTGCTCGTAGTGGAGTGATCATCGGGCTCGATCCGGGTCATGGGTACACTTCGGTCAACTCTAATGGATCGGTGAATGGCGACCCAGGTGCGGTTGGATTTGTTCGAGAGGCCGACCTTACATGGAAGATCGCGAAATACTGCGAAGAAGAGCTCAACCAGTATGTCGGGATCAGCAATATCGCATTCTCAAGATCTCAATATGAATATACGAATGATAATAGCAACGGTCTGTACAATCGCGTGAAAAGATTGGCAGATGCTGGAGCTAATGTGATCGTCAGCATTCATTTGAACGCAACAACAGGGGGAACAAGCGGAAACGGGAAAGGCTTTGAAGTATATGTTCCCAACTCTTCAGGTGCACCTTGGATTCATCAAGAAGGGGTATCGCTTGGCGCATGCATCGCTGATCAATTGAAAGCACTTGGAATAACGCCGCGAGGTAGTCTTGAGGGACATGATGGGCTTAAAGAACGCGACGGGAGCAGTGGAGCAGATTACTACAGCATTATCAGGAATGCGAAGAATATGGGCATTCCTGCGCTTATTGTTGAGCATGCATTTATTGACAACCAGAGCGACTATCAAAAATTTCTTAGCGATGAGAGTAAGCTAAAAGCGCTTGGCATTGCGGACGCAACTGGTATCGCTAAGTATTTTGATCTTGCAAAATGGTCATGGGCGGCGACGGTGACCACTGAAGCACCAGCAGATGATGGCACGATTCGCGTAATCGTAAATGGCAACGACGCACCATCGGGAATCGCATTCGTTCAGCTTGCGGTATGGGGGGTCGTAAACGACCAGAACGACTTGAGGTGGTATAACGCGCGGCGCGAAGGAAGCAACTGGGTATATAACATCCCTATAGCAAGTCATGGTGAGCGCGGACTATATCACGTGCATGCTTATGCAGGAATGAGCAGCGGTCCCGTTAAGTGTGTGAGCCAGACGTCTTTTTCCCTTGATTCATATGAGCCTGAGGTTAGATCCCTCACTGTTTCTGTCAATAAAGACGAAGGAGTGATGTCGTACACCATTGAGGTCTTTGCTCCCTTTGGTTGTAAAAGTAGTAGCATGGCGGTATGGTGCTATTCTGTGGGCGGCCAGGATGACCTTGTGTGGTATACCCTCTCAAACCCGACTGTGTCGGGAAGCTCCTATACATACCATTGCACAGTCAATATGGCTCGACATAACTACCAGGTTGGGGTCTATGCAGCACATGTCTATGTGACTGACAACGCAGGGATCCAAGCTCCTGTAAAGACCCTTGACACAGCTATGGAGCTACCACCGATGAGCCTTGATGTTGTCAAAGGCGCTTCAGGTAGAACCTATTCGATCTCAGCCTCTGGTGGTGCGCTCGTTAACGCTTCCTCCATGCAGTTCCCAACATGGTCGGATGCTGGTGGTCAGGATGACCTTGTGTGGTATAGCGGCTCACGTGGCTCTAATGGTGCTTGGACGGCTACCGTTGATCTCATGCGTCATCGCACAGCTGGACGCTATTCCATTGATTGCTATGCTGTTATCAATGGTGTGCAGCAACAGGTTGGAAGCCTTACGTTTACCGTAGAGGGGCCTAAGATCGAATCCTTTACAGCCGAGAGCGTCGATCGCACGGCGGGCACTGTCACCTATAAGGTGGTTGTGAGCGCTCCTTCAAGCATCTCATCTGCTCAGATGGCGGTATGGTGCTATTCTGTGGGCGGCCAGGATGACCTTGTGTGGTATACCC
>CAJURO010000001.1:175428-193905 GCA_910588985.1 uncultured Eggerthellaceae bacterium
GGGATCCAAGCTCCTGTAAAGACCCTTGACACAGCTATGGAGCTACCACCGATGAACTTTACGGTGCAAGGTGATGACACAGATCTCTTTAGGGTTGTTTCTATTTCAGGGGGTATCTTCGCCAATGCGTCGAGTGTTCAGTTTCCTGTCTGGTCGGATACAGCAGGTCAGGATGACCTCGTGTGGTATGCAGCGCATCAAAACAATGCAGGAGTATGGGAAGCTTATATTCCTCTGTCAAACCATCGAACTCCTGGCAGGTATACTGTCCATTGCTATGCGATCATAAATGGGGTAAGCATTCAGGCTCTTTCGGACGGAATGTTCGATGTTGATCCAAGTATTATCACCAAGCTTGGCTATGGAATTATTGGAAATACTCAGACGACCGTTTCCCAAATGGTAGCGCGTTACAATGCGGCCCTCCGAGGGACAAATCACACCTACCCTTCTGATGTTTATGCTTCAAAGGGCGCTCCGACGATTGAGGCATTTTGTCAGATATTGCTTGAGGAGTGCAATGCAGAAGGAATTCGTGCTGAGGTTATCTTCTGTCAGTCTATGAAAGAGACAGGGTGGCTGCAGTTCGGGGGTGCAGTACAGAATTGGCAATGCAATTTTGCTGGTATTGGTGCAATCGACTCTGCTCCAACTCAAGCAGCAACGTTTCCTGATGTTAGGACTGGTTTACGAGCTCAAGTACAACATATGAAGGCATACTCGGATCCTCGCGCTTCGATTCAAGGACTGGCCTATCCGTGCGTTGATCCAAGGTTTGATCTAGTTACTCCTAAAGGTAAGGCTCCAAATGTTGAGAACCTTGGCAATGGAAATTGGGCTACCGCAACAGACTATGGATCGAGTCTTCTAAAGATGATCGAAGAACTTACTCGCTATTGAGCGCCATATATACAAGCCTGCTGTATTACGACAAATGCGGCGGCCTTTTGATATTTTGAACGGATGGATGCCTAGGACTTCTTGTGTATAATCGAATTCGTTGATTTCGAATAAAGGTATTCAGATGATATATTTTAATGAGCCCCCCTTTGTGGGAACCGAGCTGACCTATGTTCGTCAAGCCATAGATAATAAGAAGATCTGTGGTGACGGTGAATTCACCAAGAAATGCAACAAATGGATCGAAGAGAAGACTGGTAGCCAGAAGGTTCTTCTTACAACGAGTGGCACGGCGGCGCTCGAGATGGCAGCTCTCCTTTGTGATTTTCAGCCGGGTGATGAGGTTATCCTACCAAGCTATACGTTCTCTTCCACGGCAACTGCTTTTGTTCTTGCAGGAGCAACGCTGGTTTTTGTTGATATTCGTCCTGACACGATGAATATCGACGAGAAGAAGATCAAGGATGCGATCACTGATAAGACGAAGGCAATTTGTGTTGTTCATTATGCTGGTGTTGCCTGCGAGATGGACGCCATCATGGATATTGCAGAAAAGCATGATCTGCTGGTTGTTGAGGATGCGGCTCAAGGTGTGATGAGCTCGTACAAGGGTAAGGCTCTTGGCACCATTGGAGATTTCGGATGCTTCTCATTCCATGAGACAAAAAACTATTCGATGGGAGAGGGCGGTGCTTTGTTGATTCGCGACTCCGCCTTCAATGAGAAAGCGGAGATCTTGAGGGAAAAGGGGACCAATCGTTCCAAATTTTTTCGTGGACAAGTTGATAAGTACACATGGGTCGACTATGGTAGCAGCTATTTGCCAAGTGATTTGAATGCTGCATATCTTTGGGCGCAGCTCGAACAAGCCGATCGAATCAATAATGATCGACTTGCAACATGGAAACGATATAACGAAGCATTTGCTGATCTTGAGGAACAAGGCCTCCTTGAGCTACCGACTATTCCTGACTCTATCGTCCATAATGCCCATATGTATTACATCAAGCTTAAGGATCTTGACGAGCGTCAAGCGATGATCGCTCATCTTAAAGAGCATAACATCCTCTCGGTTTTCCATTACATTCCGCTTCATAGTGCTCCAGCTGGGGAGAAGTTTGGTCGTTTTCATGGAGAAGATGGCTTCACCACAAAAGAGAGTGAACGGCTTCTGCGCCTTCCGATGTTTTTTGGTCTTGCCCCTGCGGATGTGGATTTCATAGTCAAAGTCGTTCACGATTTCTTTGAAGAATAGCGCACGTGTCCGTAGATAGCAGCAATGACAAGCGGCTCTCGTTAAAGGGAAACATTGCCTGGAATACGATAGGAAGCTTCTTTAACCAAGGATGCGTTTGGGCCATCACGGTCGTTGTGGTCATATTATCCAGTGGATTCGATAATTCTGGCATTCTTGCATATGCGATGGCCTTGGGGAATATTTATGGCCCCATTGCAACGTATAACATGAGGACAATCCAAGTTTCTGATGTGAGGAACGAGCTGTCAGCCTCTACTTATGTGGGGTTCAGGATTCTTACTGTTGTCATCGCGTATTTAGTTTTGGTTGCGTATCTGTTTATTACGACATCATCACCTTCTCTGATAATTGCAACATTATGCTGGTTGCTCTATAAGGCGGATGAGGCTTTCGTTATCGTTTATTACGGCATATATCAGAAGGCAATGCGAATGGATTATCTAGGTGTGTCCCAGATAATCCGAGGAATCGTTACTTTGGGAGCATTTTCTCTCATCCTATTCCTGCAATCAAATGTTGATGAAGCTATCATCGGAGTTAGTGTGGCATGTCTTCTTGTCACGGTTTTTTATGATCACAGGCACGCTCGATGCCTTGCAGATGTGAGGCCTAGTCTAAATGTTCGCTTATCATTTGAGCTTCTTAGAAAGTATTTTCCAGCGGTGCTCGCTATTTTTTTCTATGCAGCTGTAACATCAGGTGCAAGGCAGATATTTGAATCAAGCTATGGCGAAGCAGCATTGGGAATCTATGCTGCTATTGCTACTCCAGCAGCTGTCATTCCAGTTTTAGCCCAGTATCTTTACGGGCCATTGATAGGCAATATTTCAACTTTATGGTTTGAAAAGAAACATGCAGAGTATAAACAAATAATACAAAAGGTTCTCCTCATCATAGGTAGCGTATTCTTGGGTGCGTTGATATTGGCATTTGCATTTGGAGAGCAGGTCTTAACTTTGGTGTATGGGGAGAAGATCAGAGAATATGCCTTTCTTCTTGCTCCAACGCTTGTAGCAACAGCGGCTACAACATTATTTATTTTCCTGTTTGATATGACACTTGTTCTTCGCGGGCTTAATGTGGCATTGATTGCTGCCTCAACAGCTTTGACTCTGTCCCTTATGCTTACGTACTTGCTCATTCCGAAGTATTACATGAATGGCGTGAATATTGCCCTGATGATTTCCTTCCTCGTTGGAGCATCTATTGAGTATATATTTATTCGAGTGAAACTATTGCGTTTGCAGCGGCTGGAGACAAAATGAGCCTCTTCAAAAACAGAAGCAGTGATTTGTACAATTTGAGGTAGGCAAGGTATTGTATTGGTTGATCTTGAAAGATAAAAGCGAATAGAAATTGATGCGGAGTGTGCCGATGGCCGACAGAAGAAAAATCGTAATATATGGAGCAGGAGATTTCGCTGATATTGTTTGCGAGCTTGCGGTAATTTGTGGATATTCAGTTTCTGGATATGTTTGCGATTCTGTGATAGAGCTAGCGTCGCCTTCACAAAAAGATATCGTTTCTATTGACAGGATTGATGAGGTCTTTCCAGCTAACAAGTATTGCGTTGCTTTAGGTTTTACAGGTCAGGATCTTCAGCATACGCGGGAGAAGAAGTATAACCTGATGAGAGAAAAGGGATACGAGCTTCCTAATCTTATCCATCCTCGCGCGGTGGTTTCTGGCAATTCTGAGGATGCAAATATCATTTTTGAAGGAGCAATTGTTGGATATAGATGCTGTATAGGCCATGCGAATATTCTTTGGCAAAACTGTGTCCTGCCTCATCATAATAAAGTAGGGAGTTTTAACAACATAGCCCCCACAGTGTCTTTTTCGGGCTATTCATCAGTTGGCAACCATTGTTTCATTGGCAATAACGCAACTTTGAACAATCGAGTGCATGTTGCCGATGATTCCGTAGTAGGAGCAACGGCGTATGTGAACAAGTCTCTTATGGAGGCAAGCGTACTCGTGCCGCAGAGAAGCGTTATTCTTGAGAACAAAAGTAGTCTGGAGTTTGGTTTATGAGGCAACTTCCTGTGGAATACGGAGGCGATTTTCATCTCTCAGATAAGGCATCTTGTGACACCGTGGTTGAAGATAGTTCCGAACGTGTTTTTCTAAGGTGTGGCAGAGATGCACTTCGCTTGGTGAGGAACCAACTCAACGAATCGTGCGATACCATCATAATGCCATCCCTTTGTTGTCAATCTATGGAGCAGCCTTTTCTGGAAGCAGGTTGGAATGTTCGTCATTATGCCGTTGATGAGAGTCTCAGGATAGATATCGATAGCCTTGCGCTTATCGCAAAAAAGAATCCAAATTCAGCGTTTTTATACTTGAATTATTATGGCAAGAGAAGTATTTCGCAAGAGCACATCCTTGGACTGAAGGAAGATTTCAATCTTACCGTGATCAAGGATTCAACTCATGATATACAAAGTATGCAAAAGATGTCTGATCCTTTAGTGGATGATTATGAAATAGCAAGCATTAGAAAATGGGTTCCAATTCCTGACGGTGCTTTTGCATTCTCTAAGAAGAAGCTAGATGTATCAACAGTCGATTCGAGTGATGAACAGCATGAATCAATCAAGTTAGCTGCAATGCAAAGAAAGGCGCAGTATCTTAGGGGAGAGGATATTGCGAAGAGTTCTTTTCTTGATGATTTTGCACATTGTCGTATTCTTTTGGAGACTGACTTGTCGATCAGATCCATGGGCTTCGAGTCACGAAAGATATTGGGAGAAGTTGATTGGCCGACGGTCATGGCAAAGAGAGAAGAGAATGCGAGCCATTTGACGCAGCTTCTCCTTCTGGAGGGGATCGATATGAAGTTCTGCGATTTGCGTATCCCTCTCTATCTCCCTGTGGTATTCCCTAATCAGAGGGATGAGATGCAAAAAGAGCTAGCAATGCGCAATGTGTATTGTCCAGTTTTATGGCCTCTGTCGAAGGAGGCTTCCCGATGTTCTGGCTATGGGAGCTATTTTGCCGAACACATGCTTGCGGTTCCCTGTGATCAGCGATATACAAAAACAGATATGGACTATATTGCACACGTTATTGCCGAGGTTTGTAAAACTCGACTGAAACAGCGTTAGCGTTTCGACTATGGGGAGTGAAGCGGTGGAAGCAAAGCAAAACAAGATATCATTCGTTATCCCATGCTATAACTCAGAGCATACGATAGCCAATGTCGTGGATGAGATTATGAATAGCGTGAGAGCTCATGACGAGTATGAGATCATTCTGGTAAATGACGGTTCCTCTGATGGAACCTGGGACATACTGAGGTCTCTTGCTAAAGAGAGCGATAATGTTAAAACGATCGACCTTGTCATGAACAAAGGTCAACAAAATGCGATTATGGCTGGCTTTAGGCATGTTAGCGGAGATATCATCGTCTGTCTCGATGATGATGGACAGACTCCAGCTAATGAAATGTACGCATTGATAGATAAGCTTGATGACAACACAGACTTGGTGTTTGCTGATTATCCTAAGAAGAAAGAAAGCTGGTTTAGGCTTCTTGGGGGGAAGTTCACAAGATGGACGGATCGCAAGATGCTAGGAACACCAGAAGGTGTTACAGGGAATAGCTTCTTTGCGTGCAAGCGGATGATATTAGATGACGTGATAAGGTATGAGAATCCTTACGTCTATCTATATGGCCTTCTTGTTAGAACTACCAATAGGATCGCAAACGCAAAAGTCAACCATAGGGATAGGCAATACGGCGAGTCGGGCTACTCTTTAAAGAAGCTGCTTTCTCTGTGGCTCAATGGCTTTACCTCCTTTTCTGTAAAACCATTAAGGATTGCGTCAATTATCGGCTTTATATGTTCAATATGCGGCTTCTTGTATGGGATATATACTGTTATTCATAAACTTGTCACACCAGATATCGCAGTGGGATATAGCTCGATAATCGCTGTGATTCTCTTTATCGGCGGCATTACGATGCTGATGATGGGGATGCTTGGAGAGTATGTTGGGAGAATATATATTAGTCTCAATCAAGCATCGCAATACATTATTCGAGAGACTCTGAACTTCGATCATGATAGTTTCACGCAAGAATAAGACCGCACACCGCAACAAAGGATGATAGTGAGGCTTTATGAAGATATCCAACACAGCAGCCACGATCAAGCCTTCTCCAACAAGAAGGCTGTTCAATTTGGCTCAATCAATTCCCAATGTGATCGACTTGACCCTAGGGGATCCCGATATGCCTCCAGAGAAAGCCATTAAAGAAGCTGCATGCGAAGCAATAGCTAATGGGAAGACAAGGTATTCGGCGAATGCGGGGTTAATTGAACTAAGGCAGCAAATTGCCTGCACTGTGAGCGAAGAATATGGTGTTAGTGTTGACCCTGAAACAGAAGTGATTGTTACAGTCGGAGCCATGGAGGCTCTTTTTCTAGCGCTAGCTTGTCTTCTTGATGCAGGTGACGAAGTGCTCATTCCTGCACCATATTATGTCAATTATGCTCAAATGGTAACAATGCTTGGGGGAGTACCGATTTTTGTTGAAGCACGAAATGGCAATGATTTTTCCATCTGTATTGAAGATCTTGAGCGACATTGCAATGATCGAACGGTTGCGTTGGTCTTGAACTCACCTTGTAACCCAACTGGTTATATGATTAACGCAAAAACTGCTGATGCGATTGCTGAATTTGCGAACAACCACAGATTGACGATCCTCTCTGATGAGGTTTACAGGACGTTGGCCTACGATCATGAAAAACACGAGAGTGTTTTCACAAGGCCTGGAATGAAAGAACAGACTATTTTAGTTGATAGCGTTTCAAAGCGATTCGCTATGACTGGCTATAGGATAGGATATGCGATCGCGCCTGCCGATTTTGTTTCCGCAATGGTGAAGATGCAGGAGAATGTTGCCGCTTGTGCCTCGCTGCCTTCCCAATATGCTGCTTGTGAAGCTTTGCGATCTTGTAGGGGAAACGATTGGATTCAGCGCGAATTCGAACACAGGCGCGATGTTCTTTGCGATATTCTCGAACGGGTTCCTGAGCTGCATATTGTTAGACCAAATGGTGCAATCTACCTTTTCATGGACATATCTGCGACTAGAATGAATGATGAACAGTTTGCAGAAGCATTGCTTTTTGAGGAGTCGGTTGCAGTCGTTCCCGGGAGCGCATATGGAGAATCGTATTCCAATTATGTTCGCTTGGCGTTTACTTTGAATGATGAAGAATTGGCTGAAGCGGGAAAGAGAATAACTTCGTTCGTTGTAAGGCATCTTGATAATTAGGATATCGTCCATGAGGTCTATGAAAGAGTACCAAGGAAAAAAAATTCTTGTCTTAGGAGGTTCTGCCCAGCAGGCTCCTGTTATTATCAAGGCAAAAGAGCTGGGTTGCTATGTGGTAACGTGCGATTATCTGCCGAACAATCCTGGGCATCGTTATGCGGATAAGTACTATAACGTTGATATTACCGATATTGATACAGTATACGAGGTTGCAAAAAAAGAGGATATTGATGGCATAATAGCCTACGCCTCTGATGTGGCCGCACCCACAGCAGCTCGGATATCTAGAATGCTAGGTCTACCGGGGAATCCCCCTGAGGCTGTTGATATTTTGACGCAGAAGCATTTGTTTAGGGACTTTCTTCAGAAGCATGGGTTTCCGTGCCCTCGTTTTGCATCTTATGACGATATCAACGACGCCTATGAGGATGCGCCCGCTTTCAAACTTCCATTTCTTGTGAAGCCCGTTGACTCTTCGGGAAGCAAAGGGGTGGTCAAAGTTGTTAATAGCAATGAGATCAAGAAAGCCATAGATGAGGCATTCTCTTACTCGAGGTCGAACAGAATAATACTCGAAGAGTTCATTGAAAAAGACTCTGCTTTTCAGATATCGGGGGATGGCTTTTCAGTTGATGGTGAATTCGTTTTCTCTAGCTATGGAAATGAATACTATAGCCCTCATGCAGAGAGAAGCCATATTGTTTTAGGCGAGTTTTGGCCAAGCGTTTATGATGAAGACACTTTGAACAAGCTCGACAAAATCCTGAATTCCATCATCTCGATCCTTGGTATGAAAACCAGTGCATACAACATTGAGGCCATCCGTGGCAAGGATGGGAATATTTATGTTATTGAGCTCGGACCGAGAAGCGGTGGAAGCTATATTCCTCAGTTGATTGAGTTTGCGACGGGCGTGGATCTGACAGAGTATGCAATAAGAGGATGTTTAGGGCTGGACTGTTCTGGTCTAACACGCATGCCTTCACAAAGATGCTGCGGAAACTGTGCGATCGTGAGCTTTGAGGACGGTGTGCTCAAAGAGCTTTCGATCGAAGAAAGCTTCAAAGAGAAAAATATCATTGGCATGTACTACACAGGGGTTCCTGGACAAGAGGTTAGTTCATACTTGAATTCCTCACATGCGCTTGGAACGATCCTTTTCAAAGCTGATAGTAAAGAAGAGGTTGAATGTATCACTTCTGACCCTCAAAAGTATTTCAGGGTGGTTGTGGACAAAGATAATCAGGTTGATACCAACTTCTGATATCAGCTTGTATCATGCGTATGATTTGATATTGGAGAATCGAAACAAGGGCTAGGAATATTCGTTGTATTCTTGATTTGTGACTCATTAAAGTATCTTGTATGGATTTAATGAATAGATGGAGGAAGAATGACATCACGCTCATCGATCATCAACGCAATGAAAGAATGCGGAGTAATAGCTGTCCTGCGATCAAAAAATCAAGAAGAGGCGACTTCTGTTGCCCGAAGTTGTCTCAAAGGTGGCATAAAGCTAATCGAGATAACATTTTCGACACCAGGGGCCGATCAAGTAATTGCTTCATTGTCAAGATCTGAGGAATTCTCCAATGCTGTGATAGGTGCGGGCACGGTTCTTGATGCACCAACAGCGCGTCTTGCTATTATTGCTGGTGCAAAGTTCATCGTTGCGCCAACATTCGATAAAGAGGTTGCCAAAATATGTAATTTGTATGCCGTACCGTATGTTCCTGGTGTCATGACGATCAATGAGACGCTCGAGGCTTTGAAGTATGGCGTAGAGGTCGTCAAACTTTTCCCGGGAAGCGAATTTAAACCAGGGTTCATAAAAGCGCTTCACGGTCCAATACCGCAAGTTGATGTTATGGTGACCGGGGGAGTGAATGTTCAGAATACCGCCGAATGGATTTCAGCAGGTGCTATCGCTGTTGGGGTCGGAGGTAACCTAACGACTGTGAAAGAAGGGCAACTTGTAGACAAGCAAGGCGTTTTCGAGGACATCGTTTCTACCGCGATGAGCTATGTTGAAGCCGTTAAAGAAGGGCGTAAGTAATGTTTGAAGAAACCAAAGCGGTTCTCTTTGATTTGGATGGCACGATTTATTACGGGAGCAAGATCATCGATGGTGCCAATGAGGCCATTGATCATTGTCGAGATTGCGGCAAAAGAGTGTTCTTCCTTACTAATAATTCAACGAAAACTCGTCGGCAGATTTTTGATAAGTTGCAAGGAATGGGTATTTCTTGCAACTATGAAGAAGTGATAACTTCCGGATATGTCAGTGCGCTTCACGTACTGCAAAACGACATCAAGAACCTATATGTTTGCGGAACGGATAACCTTCGACTCGAGTTAGAAGATTTTGACATCAAACTTGTTTCGGAAGATGAGGCGGAGAACCTTCTCATTGGATATGATCCAGATTTTGATTATGTTAAATGTACGATTGCGGTGCGCGTTGCGAAAAAAGCAAAGAGATTGATAGCCTGCAACAAAGAGCGTGTTTTTCAAGGCGAAGGCGCGAAATGGTTTCCAGGATGCGGAGCGATGGTTGCTCCAATAGAGTGGTGCTCTAATCGACAAGTTGATTATGTAGTTGGAAAACCCAATACACTTCTTCTTGAGACCCTTTGTGATGAGTTCGATTTGAAGAAGGACGAGGTCCTTATGGTAGGTGATACGTACGAAAGCGACATCCTAATGGCGAATCGCTTTGGCTGCCCTTCCATATTGATTAGCGATAATGAATATCTTGACACGATAAGCGTTGGCAAGATTTGCGAGATTGCGAATATAGTTTTTTAGTTTCTGAAAAACTATATTCGCGCATCATGCTTATATTCAGGAGCTGAGCGAGAGTTCCTTGTTTCTACTTCTGAGGTATTGAAGCTCTTGATGATCGTGTCAGGATCGCGCACGAAATCATAAACAACATTAGCCCTATCACGGAAAACGCCACACCTAGTTCGAGGCCATATGGGGAGTAATAAAGCTCAATGGAGTGAGCGCCTTCGTCTACGCTGAATCCAATAAAGGCATAATCAGCATCGTATGTTTCAATTTCTGTACCGTCTATATATACATGCCAACCGTTATCTCGTGGGATAGGAATCATTGCTTCAGCATTACTATTTGCCACTATTTCACCGATGTAGCTTCCGTCATCGCGCTTTGAAAGAGAGACATTGCCCAGATTGCCAGAAAGAGGAGAAGTAGTGGTATTAGGCATGTCATATCTTGGACGAAGATCGGTAATTACGTCATCGGGTACAACTAAGAATTCATCAAAGACGTTTTGCGTGTCGAGCGAGGAGTCCTGCTCAAACTCTGATTGAGATATTATATTATTGAATAAACTCCCAAATCCGACAAAGCTTTCATTCTTGTAGATGATGACAGTACCAAAACGAGCGATTTCTTCACACCATGCATACGTTAATTCGTCTCTCGAAAGAATATATTTGACACCAAGGATCGCGAAGAGCTTTGATTGGTCGAGATCGTTTCGTGGGGTTTGGTAGTAAACCGTTACCCCCTTTGCTTCTGGCCAGAAGAGTGTATAAAAGTCAACAAGCTTACCAGCCATGCCTCCGTTATAGACCGCAACGCCATCGTAGTTTTGAACAAGAGAATCGTTGTACCATGTCCAATCATAATAGGTTTTCTCTACTCGATAGAGTCCTTTGTCGTTAAGATGAAGATAATCGAGCGCTGCTTCGGTATCAGAGTCGATGGTCTGCTCTTCACTTGTTGGCGTCTGAGCAGAGTCAAAGGGTTGTCGCATATTAGTGGAAACATAGGAATCATAGTAAATGGAAGCAACGAGCACTGCTAAAGCAAGGGCAAGCAAGCCTTTATTTCCAGACTTTTGATACGCCAGGAGCAATCCAGAAAAAACAAGGAGGACAAGACAAAGCAAAATGCATACAAGGTGAGCCTTTTCGGTAGCATGAACGTAAGAGAAGAAGAGAATCCCGAGCGATATAACAAGAGAGAGAAGAAGCGTGATAATTGATGTTTTACGCGGAAGAATGACACGCTCAAGACCAAGACACATTGATGCGATTAAGACAGGGACGATGCAGTAGCTTGATCTGTATGAAGCTGTTGCTCCAAGATTGAAAAGCGTTGGAAAAAAAGGTGTAACGAAGTATGAAAGAACTAGGACCGTCGCAACAATGATGAACACCTTGTTTTTTCGAGACGTCTTTTTGTTTACGATTATGGCAAAGACAAACTGTAACGCTAGAACTAACGTTCCGACAGAAGTGCCGATTTGAACGATCTCATAATAGTTTGAAAACGGAGGTACTTCTAAACCGGTAACAAAACAATTTGAACTAAAAATACGACTAAGTGAAAGGACGCTTTGATCGACAGGGAGAAAAGTTATCGCGGCATTAGCTATTTGCCCGATTGCAGATTTACCAGTTCCTGTAATACGGGTGCTATCAAAGAGAAGAAGGCTGGCTGCAGGAACTAGAGCAAACCCCGATATTGCTAAGCCGATGAGAACAGCAGCGACAATGGGCAAGAGAACACCAAACAGTTCTCTAATCGATTTTGATATATAGAGGGAGCGAAAAACTGTATAGAGTGCCCCAAAAATGAATGTCATGCAAGCAAGGTAAATTGATACGAACGTGTTCAAAACAACCATTGCGACAAGAAATATAAAGTGTGGAATGCTTCTCTTACGCAATAACAATTCAACAGGAATGAGAATCAATATCACGCTTAAGCTTGCGTTGCCAAACCAGTAATGTTCTCCCCATAGAATCATAAAGCCATTGAAGGCGAAGAGCACGGACCCAAATACACGAATCGCAGGTATTTTGCAGAAAAGGGAGATATACCAACGGAAAAGAAACGCGCAAAGAAAGATCCTGATGATTTGAATTATCACCAGCAACAAGGGCAGTGCGGATTGTCCAAAAATCAGCGCCAAAGGAATAAGAAGTATATTAAAGGGATCGAAGAACCAGCCTTGACTCAAAT
This sequence comes from uncultured Eggerthellaceae bacterium, assembly GCA_910588985.1. Taxonomy (GTDB): domain Bacteria; phylum Actinomycetota; class Coriobacteriia; order Coriobacteriales; family Eggerthellaceae; genus MGBC163016. The sequence goes on from CAJURO010000001.1 coordinate 187,881, forward strand.
AACGAGAATATCCAAGCCCGAAACTTGCATCCCAGAAGGAGAATGTGCCGTCTTCGATTGAGTCAATGATGCCAATATAGTATGGTAGATACTGTTGAATGGTGTCGCTACCGATATCGTTATAAACGTATGAAATGGAGCCAAATAAGAACCCTCTATAAACAATCAATACACCTAATATGGTAAAACAGATCAAGGAGAGCAATTCAATAGTAGTCGCCCTCTTTGATGCGTCGAATAGCTTAGTGAGCTGTTTTCTGAACAAAACGCATACAAGAAGCGCAAACAGCAATAGTATCATGGTAGTTTTCAATTAAGTCTCCGTACTCATTTATTGTGTCCGATTCAATATTGAATCTTTGTCTGTATGAATTTTGAGAGAGGAGCATCAATATACTTATTTGATATTCCTCCAATCAAGAAAGCAATTCCGAGGAAAGAGTACATTGCGGGTAGTTGGCAAGGATCAAGTCCGCATAGGGCAAAGATCGATACATAGGCATACAAGATTGGCCCATGCCATGTGTAGGCATTATAGGAAACCCCCCCCATAAAGCTTAGGTGCGAATGAGAAAGACGATGTTTCAACGATGCATTATTACAAAGAATCATTAGGCAGGGATAAACAACAAAGCAGAGGGAGTAATAGAGCGTGTCGCTGCTTGATCCAAGGATAAGATGAGGTTTGACTATGTAAAGCACGATAAATCCCAAGATAAGGACGGAAGCACCAAAGAAGATGGTCCAGCTAGTTTCCAGTGCCTTTTCTAGCTTCTTATTCTTAAAGATCGCTGCAATGCAAAGACCAAGAAAGAAACAAAGGAGACCGCGGCCAATAGAATTATTAAAAAAAGGTAAGTCTACACCGTACTTCAATGTGACTGCGCGCATGATCATTCCTACAACCGCTATCAATCCATATCCTAAAAAGACTGAGAGATTGAAAGAAAGGCAGAATCGCGTAATACCATAAAAAACAATAAGGCAAAGCAAAAGAACGCTTATGTACCACATTGGATTATTGATCATCAGGTTCGAGTCAAACCATCTTTGAAAGCCGAAGAGAGACGCAATTATATTCCAAAAAGAGATATTCATCCCAGAAGAAGTATCGAGTGTGTGGATGTAGCACCATTGGGTAATGAGACAAACTCCCCCACAAATGAAGAGCATAGGGAGAAAGCGAAAATATTTCTTAATATAGAATCTAAAAAAGGAGGCTCCGTTGCGGATTCGACTTATAGACGTATACGTGAAATACCCCGAAATGATAAAAAAGAGTTCTACAAGATTTCCCCAGTAGAATCTGCCATCATACCAATTTACACTTGTTGGGAAAAAAGCGCCTGTGGTTTGTTGATAGTGGTGCAATACGATTATCGCTATAGCGATAAATTTGAGGATATCAAAGGTGTAATCACGTTCTCGAGATTTTTGCATGGTGAATCCTAAAAGACTGTCAATCGCTCGGCTATTATATAATAATGCTGTTCTTAGTTGTTGTTTAGCGGCGCGAATCCTCATCTGACTCGTGGATGGCGGCATGAAGAAAAGATTTCAGTATGCTTAAAAATCTAAAGCAATTGAAAGTGGTTCATGTTGTCATCACTGGGCTAATAATGTCTGCGTTGGTCGCTTTTTCCCTGTCATATCTGCATGGGTTGACGGATTATGCTCTAGCCTCAGAGAGCGGAATTGCTTTTTTCGAAAAGATCGAGAAAGTCCTGTCCGAAGGACCTGATTACCTTTATATTCTCACAGGTGGTTATTTTTTACTGTTTTGTATGTTATGGAAAGATAAGCGTTATAAAACTGACGGATTTTGCGTAATTGCGGTTTTCTCTCTGCTATTATCTCTTTCGGTTGTTTGCTTAAGCGCAGTCGAATCGGATTATTCGCTTGGATCTCTCTTTAGAGGTGTTTCAGGGACTTGCTTATCGATTGCTAGCTTCTTATTTCTTGGCTTGGCTTTCTGGAGCCTTTTTGTGCCGCTTTTTCATATGATTCCATCACTTCCTCAAACAAGGGGCAAAAGCCTCTCCTCGTTCAAGGCAAAAGCGATATTGGCTGGAATATTCCTTCTTGCATGGTTGCCATACCTGATCGTATTCTCTCCTGGCTCTCCAAGCATAGATCTGTCATTTCAACTTGGACAGTATTTAGAAGGGGAGCATTCAACGCATCATCCATTGTTTTCGACTTTAATATATGGGTGTATCTATTCAATAGGAAGTGCCGTGGGAGGGGGAAGCGCAAATATTGGACTTCTTCTTATCGTGCTTATACAGGCGATCGTATTAGCATGTGCGTTCGTTTTCGAAATCGATGTTCTTGATCGCTTTCTGGTCCCGCTATCGCTCAAAAGAATTGCGATTTGTTTTTTCGCATTTTGTCCAATCTTTGGAATATATTCGCAGTGGGCTGTAAAAGATTCGCTTTTCATGAGTGCCTTTGTTGTTTTTGCTTCAATGTATGCGCTCTACGTTAAGGATCCGTTGCCTTTTTCGAAATCGAAGAAGGCGATGCTTCTTTTTGTTGTTTCTGCATGTGTTGTCGGTCTATTGAGAAACAATGCGTTCTATGTAGTTCTTTGCTCGCTTCCATTTCTTGTTTTTCTCCATTCGGGACTTAAAGAGAGGGTGCGAGCTTGCATCCCATTGATCTTAGCTATCTTACTTATCCCATTGGTTAACCAGGTCTGCGCGACAGCGACGTCAGCAACGAAAGGGAGCGTGGCTGAAGCGCTTTCTCTCCCTTTCCAGCAAACGGCACGGTACGCGCTATATCATAGCGACGATGTTCGAGACTGGGAAAGAGAGGCCATCGATCAGGCGCTTGGATATGAAAGCATTGCAGAAAGATATAATCCGCTCACATCTGATCCTGTAAAAGCAGAATATAGACTCGACGCTTCATTGTCGCGATATTTCAAGGCATGGCTAAGCCAAGGGAATCAGGCACCCTTTAACTTATCTTTCAGCTACAGTAGAGCAAACATATGGGTTTTGGTGTATATCTGCCAGCCCACATTACAGGGGAGGGCTATTTTTAGCCGATTACGAGTTTGCAGAAAGATATGGTATTGAGTGGAATCCTTGGATTCCAGAGGAGATTCGGGTGTCAGTCGACTCTGTCATTCTCGCTATCTGCGCCTTCCCTCTTATTAATCTTCTCTTTCAACCAGCCTTTTATACGTGGTTGCTTCTGTTCGAGGCGGCGTTGTTGATCTTTAGGAAGAAGCACAGATATCTTGTCTTGTTGCTGCCATGCTTTTTCATGATCCTAACGTGCATCGCAGGTCCCGTGAATGGCGACATACGATATATGCTGGGTGTTGTGGCAGTTTCTCCCCTGATGCTTTTTGCAGCATTGATGTTTGCATCAAAGGAATATAGCGAGAATGAACATGCTTATTCGTCCAAAGCAAAGAAGTTCGACCAAGGAGAGAACGGTCTGAAGTTCCGATTGAAATAAGGGTCGCCGTCGATATAAATGTCCAGCCATTTACGGCGGAAGAGCTCCAGTTCCCGCATCAGGCGCTTTTTCTTTTTCTCCTCGTGCATATCGAATCCTCTTGAAACCGACTCATGGTGAAAAAGGGAGGCGTCAGCCGTATAGATGTTAAGGAGGCCACGCTCTCGGAGCTTCAAGCAAAAATCAACGTCGTTAAAGGAAACAGCAAGGTCCTCGTCGAAGCCGCCAACGCTATTGAAGTCATCTTTTGAAACCATGAGGCAGGCACCAGTTACGGCGCTAACGTTCCTTGTGATATCGTTATATGCGAAATAACCAGTGGGAAGGTTTTCTTCTGGTAAATGGCGGAAGCATTGAACAACGCCGTCTCCAGCAACAGCGAGCCCTGCATGTTGGTAGGTCATATCAGGGTAATAGAGGCGAAGGCCAACTGCTCCAACATCTTTACGCTGACAGAAACCAAGCATCGTTTCGATCCAGTCTTCAGATATGACTTCGATATCGTTATTCAAGAGCAAAAGATACTCACCGTCTGCTCTGTGCGCACCGAAGTTGATCAGCTTAGAGAAATTAAAGTCGCTTTCCTCGGTCCATGTGAGAATTTGTATATTATCGTATTCGGCTTCTAAGGTCTTGTAGTAATCAAATGTTGCAGAATCTACGCTGTTGTTCTCAATGATGAGGACTTCAATGTTTTGGTAAGTACTCTTATTAAATATAGATCCTATGCACTTCTTGAGGTATTCACGAGAATCGCGTGAAGGGATGAGAATTGAGACCTTCGGTTTACCCTTCAGCTTGTATATAGGTTGATAGGTGAAGGGGCGATCTTTGTATTGGACGACTTCGGCATCAATCCCGATCCTATCAAGATGCGATTGGACAGCTCGGATACCCGCTTCGGTTGCATAAGGTTTGTTGTCGGCAACGAGGGCGGTCGATCCCGCTGTTGCTCGCCAATGATAAAGGACTTTTGGCACATGGTATACACGATCTGTTTCTTCTGAAATACGGAGCGTCATGTAATGGTCTTGAGCGCCATCATATCCTGCAGGAATTGGTCCAACTGAATCCAGCAGGCTCTTTCTTACAGTAAGCATATGGCAAAGGAAATTGTTGTTTCTCAGAAGGTCAATGCTGAAGTCTGGTTTGAAATATGGACATCCAAGGTGCCCATCATCAAACAGCTTGTCTTCGTCACAGTAGAGCATATCGATGTTGGGGTTGTCGCATATTGCTGAAGCATATTCGAAAAGAATATTAGGCTCAAGAAGGTCGTCATGATCAAAGAAGCAGACGTAATCGCCAGTTGCTTCAGAGACCCCCCGATTGGTGTTTTCAGAGATGCCGTAGTTATCGTCAAGCGTAACAACTTGAATTCGATCATCATTAGTAATTGCGTCGATGCTCTCACGAAGTTCCTCATTCTGTGGAGTTGAATTCACGAGGATTAACTCCCAGTGGGGGTATGTTTGCTTCAGGACGCATTCAACCATTTCAAAAAAGAGTTGCTTTGGGGTGTTATAAAGTGGCACGACGATACTGAAAAGAGGATTGTTCGGGAATACGTATTTTTGTTGAAGAAAAAGATCCGCTTTCGTTGCTTTTGTTCTTTCGAACCAATCCTCATAACGTTTGTCTGCAGAGGCGTCTGTAGCAAAGAAAAACCAATTCTCAACAAGCTTTTCATAGCGAGAAGGTTCAAGAACACTGAAATCAGAAGCACCAGTTTCTTGTGATGTTGCTTCAATGCAGTAGAAATCAATCTTGCCAGGAATGTCTATGGAAAAGGAGAACTCTTGAAGCGAAGCTCCTTCACCTTCGCGTGCGAACAAACAACCTCGCATTTGGACGCATGCTGTTGTTTCCAAGCTAGATCCCTTTGCATCTAAGACACGAATTGTTGGGGGTTGTTCGGAGGTTTGATCAATTAGAATAGACCCTGTTATAACTCGTCTAATCAGGCCGCAATAACAATCTTCAATACTAATTACAGGGCTTGAGTCGAAGATGGTTTGGTCGGTTTTTCTTAGTTCGCTCAGCGTGCTAGCTTTTGTGAAATAGTTGAATCGGGATGTCCATTTTGCAAAAAAAGGATCAATCCTAAAAGAATATGAATCATCTAGTTCAGAGCTCTTTTGCAGCGTGCATTTTATAGCCGTTCTGAGAATCGGTAAGCATAAGACAAATCGACTTTCGGAAGTCCTGTAAAGCTTGTTGGGAATGCTTGCGCCTCCTAGGGTCTTGCATTCTGCTTTAAGAGAGACGTCGGTGGGAACCTCGATTTCCAGTTCTTGATATATTTTGCCTGAACGCCGACACAAGAGCCCCTTATTTACCTGCATTGAAGAACCTCCGAAGTACATATTATTGCAGAAGTATTTTACAGGAATAGCTACAGAAGTGTTTCATAGCAGAAAGTTATATTTAATTTATCTGCCTTGTGGCTAGTTTAGCAATAGATTGTCTATTGCATTTTAGGTTGCTAGATCGATAGGGGGATGCGGACACTTTTCCGTGCCGCTAGGCTGCAAGCCCGAGGCTTCTTCGA
>CAJURO010000002.1:0-113552 GCA_910588985.1 uncultured Eggerthellaceae bacterium
GAACATCGCCGTGGGTGCTGCTCACATCAAGTCTACGTTCAACAACACCATCATCAGCATCACTGATCCTCAGGGCAATGTGATCGCTTGGCAATCTGCTGGTACCGTTGGTTTCAAGGGTTCCCGCAAATCCACACCATTCGCTGCTCAGATGGCAGCTGAGGCATGCGCGAAGATTGCTATGGAGCACGGCCTTCGCAAGATCTCCGTCTTCGTGAAAGGCCCCGGTTCAGGTCGCGAGACTGCGATCAGGACCCTCCAGGCAGCAGGCCTTGAAATTGCAAGCATCCAAGATTGCACCCCGATTCCGCACAACGGTTGCCGTCCTCGCAAGCGTCGTCGCGTGTAGTTTGAAAGGATCAGTTCTATGGCACGTTATACAGGTGCAACTTGTCGCCTCTGCCGCCGTGAAGGCTGCAAGCTCTTTCTGAAGGGCGACCGTTGCTACACAGATAAATGCGCTCTCTCCAGGCGCGAGTATGCTCCAGGCGAAGCTGGTCGCAAGCGCATCAAGGAGAGCGAGTATCGTATCCAGCTTCGTGAGAAGCAGAAGACCAAGAGGATCTACGGCCTTCTTGAGAAGCAGTTCCGTCATTACTATGACATCGCCAACCGTCAGCAGGGGATCACGGGCGAGAATCTGCTTCGCATCCTTGAGAGCCGTCTTGACAATGTCGTGTATCGTCTTGGGTTCGCGAAGTCTCGCCCCGAGGCTCGTCAGCAGGTTCGTCATGGTCACATCTATGTGAATGGCCGCCGCGTTGACATCCCCTCGTTCAGGGTCCGTCCGGGTGACCTGGTGTCCGTTGCTCCCAAGGCTCGTGACATGTTGGTCATTAAAAGCGCTTTGATCTCTAATGAGCGTTCCCAGGTTCCAGCTTGGCTTGAGGTTGACATCGAGAAGCTCCAGGGCAGCGTCCTTTCGCTCCCGCAGCGCGATCAGATCGATTCCGATATTCGCGAGCAGCTCATCGTCGAACTTTACTCGAAGTAATCACACGCTTTTAAGGAGGCTCACACTAACATGACAGAGTTCATGAGGCCTACTATCACAACAGAAGAAGTCAATAGCACCGTAGCAAGATATATCGTCGAGCCGCTCGAGCGTGGATATGGCAACACACTCGGAAACTCCATGCGTCGCGTGCTGCTCTCTTCTCTGGATGGGGCGAAGGCCACGGCAATCCAGATCGAGGGCGTCCAGCATGAGTTCACCACAGCCGAGGGGATCATTGAGGATATCACTGACATCGTCCTCAATGTGAAGGGTCTTGTCTTCAGCCCGCTCAACGATGAGGTAACCGAAGCTGTTGCTCACGTGAACATCGAAGGGCCGTGCACGGTCACGGGTGCTGACTTCGATGTACCCACCGAGTTCACGCTTGTAAATCCCGAGCATGTCATCGCAACCATTGCAGATGGTGGTCAGCTTGATATGACCATTCGCATTGGCGTGGGTCGTGGCTATGTTTCCGCTGACAACAACAAGCGCACCGAGGATCCCATTGGCATCATCCCTGTGGATTCCTTGTTTTCGCCTGTTCGTCGTTGCACGATGAATGTTGAGGATACGCGTGTTGGACAGCGCACCGACTATGACAAGCTGGTCCTTGAAGTTGAGACCGACGGCAGCATCTCTCCTGCGGAGGCTGTTTGCCGCGGCGCGAATATCATCAATCAGTACATGGGCGCTTTCCTCTCTCTTGTTGATGTGGATGATGAGGAAGAGCTTGAGGCAGTCTCGATCTTCGCCCCGGAGAATACCGAGACCAACGCCGAACTCGACAAGCAGATCGAGGATCTTGACCTTTCGGTTCGTTCCTACAACTGCTTGAAGCGCGCTGGCATCCATTCCGTGCGCCAGCTCGTCGAGTTCTCCGAGAACGATCTGCTCAACATCCGCAACTTCGGCGCTAAGTCGATAGAGGAAGTCAAGGACAAGCTCATTTCCATGGATCTGAACTTGAAGCTTTAGGAGTAAATGAATCATGAGACATAAGTGCAAAGGTCGTAAGCTCGGAACCGATTGGAGCCATACTCAGGCAATGAAGCGCTCCTTGGTTCAGGCGCTTTTCACAAACGATCGCATCAAGACAACCGAGGCGCGTGCAAAAGAGATTCGTCGTGACGTTGACAAGGTCATCACATGGGCGAAGAAGGGCGACCTTCATTCTCGTCGACTTGCCATTGCTGCGCTTGGCAACGACAAGGAACTCGTTCGCGAGATCTTTGAGAAGGTTGCACAGGGTATGTTCAAGGATCGTCCAGGTGGTTACACGCGCATTATGAAGCTCGGACCACGCAAGGGCGATGGCGCTCCTATGGTGATCATGGAGCTCGTCACAGAGAATTGCGTGCCAAAGGCAAAGCGTGAGGCTGCAAAGGCTACGAAGGCTACCCCGAAGAAGAAGGCAGCTAAGAAGGAGACCAAGAAGTCCGAAAAGGATACTGAGGGCGAATCCGTTGTTGAGGAGCTCAAGGAGTCTATCGAGGCTGCTGAGGAGAACTTCGCCGAAGAGGTTCAAGAAGCAGGCGAGGAGCAGCTCAAGGAAGAGCGCGCTGAGGCGGCCGAGGACGAGAAGAAGGCTGAAAAGGCCGAGGCAAAGGAAGCTGAAGAGGTTCGCGAGGAAGAAGCGAAGGCTGAGGAAGCTCGTGCTGAGGACGCTGAGGTCGAGAAGGCCGAGTCCGAGAAAAAGATCGACTAGTCCTTGCAAGGACCTTCGTTCCAAACATATATCGCCTTAGATTCGAGCGTGCATCGCCTTGATGCACGCTCGAAGATTTTTCTGCTCCTAGCCTACTCGGTTGGCCTGCTCATGTGCACGGACATGGGGGGATTGACGCTTTTCGCCATCATCCTGCTTGTTGTGCTGATGGTATCAAAGCTCCCTGTTTCGCGTGTGCTTCTTGTAGGGGTGCCAATCTATGTGATCGTCTTTGTTGCATTCTTTGGGAACGCCTTGGCTTTCGGTGAGAGCGTGTACGGTGCGGTCGGGATCTTTCCCCTCGTTGGCAACCTCTATCTCTCGTTCGATGGATGCCTTCGCGGCGCCTTCTCGGCTCTTCGCATCCTTCTTCTCTTTTGGGCAGGGATCATCTTTTGCTTCTCAACCACATCTGAGGAGATTTCGCAGGCAACCGCAAGCCTTTTGCATCCGCTCAAGCATATTCACATTCCCGTTGATGATGTCGCCATGGTTGCCTCTCTCGCGGTGCGTTTCATACCTTTGCTCACGCTCGAGTTCGCTCAGATTAAGGATGCAGCTTGGTCTCGCGGGCGCGCCTTCGATGAGGGGCCGCTCTTCTCTCGTGTGCGCTCGTATGCCTTTCTGTTCGTTCCCGTTATGGTTGCACTTTTTCAGCGTGCGGAAACGCTTTCCTGTGCAATGGAGAGCCGTTTGTATGGTCTGTCATCTTGCCCACGCACGAACCTGTTCGCACGTCATATGAATGGCCGTGCGCTTGCGATCTCCCTTATTGGATGCATAGTGTTCCTCTGCATAGGATGCATCTTCTGAGACGTATCATCCGTGCTATCATGGTGGGGTTGAGAGGTCCTTCTAGTTCAAGGAGATTCCATGGCTGTTTTGAAAGACATCATCATTGCTGACGTGCTCGGACGCGAGATCCTCGATTCACGTGGTAATCCCACTGTTGAGGTCGAGGTGCTGCTCTCTGATGGCACCGTTGCACGCGCTGCTGTGCCCTCAGGTGCATCGACGGGCGCTTTCGAGGCGGTAGAGCTTCGAGATGATGATGCCAAGAGATATATGGGCAAAGGTGTTCAAGATGCTGTCGAGCATGTGAACGAGGACATCGCTGAACTGGTCGTTGGGATCGGCGCGTTCGAGCAGCGCTATATCGACGAGCTCATGATCGAAGGCGACGCAACGGACAACAAAGGCGCGTTCGGCGCTAATGCAATCCTGGGAACCTCGCTTGCCGTATCGAAGGCAACAGCCGAATCCCTTGGGCTTCCGCTCTACAAGTACCTCGGAGGCGTCAATGCTCATACGCTTCCCACGCCTATGATGAACATCCTCAACGGAGGCGTTCATGCAGACAACAACGTCGACTTCCAGGAGTTCATGATCATGCCCGTTGGCGCTGAGAGCTTCGCAGAGGGTCTGCGTTGGTGTGCTGAGATCTACCACACGCTGAAGAAGGTCCTGCATGATGCTGGTCTTGGTGGCGGCGTTGGTGACGAGGGTGGCTTCGCCCCGAACCTCAAGACGAACGAGGAGCCGTTCGTTTACATCACGAAGGCGTGCGAGATGGCTGGCTACAAGCCAGGGCGCGATATCAAGTTCGCCATGGATCCCGCCTCAACCGAGTTCTACGACACCAAGAAGAAGAAATACGTCCTTGCTGGCGAAGGGCGTGAGCTCACGAGCGACGAGATGGTTGACTATTGGGCCGAACTTGTCGAGAAGTACCCCATCATCTCTATCGAAGATGGCATGGCTGAAGAGGATTGGGACGGCTGGAAGAAGCTCACCGAACGCATCGGCGACAAGGTGCAGCTTGTTGGCGACGACCTCTTCGTCACGAATACCGAGCGCCTTCAAAAGGGAATCGACATGGGGTGCGCGAACGCCATCCTCATCAAGGTGAACCAGATCGGCTCCCTTACCGAGACGCTCGATGCTATCGAGCTTGCGAAGACCCACGGATACGCATGCGTCATCAGCCATCGCTCAGGAGAGACCGAGGATACGACCATTGCTGATCTTGCTGTTGGCACCAATGCGGGCCAGATCAAGACAGGCGCGCCTGCACGATCCGACCGTGTTGCCAAGTACAATCAGCTCCTTCGCATCGAAGATGAGCTGGGTCCGCAGGCGGTCTATGCTGGTATGGATGCGTTCTACAACATCACGCATTAGAAATGGAAGAACATCGATCCATGAAGGCGCTTCGTTTTCGGAGCGCCTTTTTTGTTGGCCGTCATTGCGAAAAAAGGAGAGAGGGATGGGAAACATCCTGATCGACTAGGTGGCCCTATCTGTCACTGCGCTCACAAGGGAATGTATTATACTTGTTCGTGTATGAATCCCCTTGTGATAGATAGGTTAGGTATGTCTAAAGATATCAATGCCATGATATCCCTCGAAGAAGCGCTCGAGCTCGTGACAGGAGCGGCCGAGCTCATGCCCATCGAGCAGGTCTCGTTGCTTGAGAGCGTAGGCCGTGTGGCTGCGGCGGATCTTGCTTCGGATATCGACGTCGCCCCCTTTGCGCATTCTGCCATGGACGGCTTTGCGCTGCGTGCAGAGCAGATAGAGGGTGCATCTGAGGATGACCTCGTCGAGCTTTCCGTCATCGCCGAGGTTGCGGCGGGAGACGTGTTCGACGGTGCTATTGGCGAAGGCGAATGCGTTCGCATCATGACAGGGGCAGAGCTTCCTGCTGATGCTGATGCCGTTGTGAAGTATGAGATCGTTCGCGTTGTTGCGGGCGATGGCCTTCCAGGGTCGACCGTTGCCTTCGCTGCGCCTTGCAAGGTCGGGAGCAATGTTCGTGCGGCGGGAGAAGAGGCCAAGGCAGGAGAGGTGGTCATCCATAAAGGAGACATCATCTCGAAAGCAGGGGTTGGCTACCTTGCAAGCTGCGGTGTTCTAGACGTGCCTGTGTATCGTCGGCCTCGCGTGGCGCTCATGGCAACAGGAAGCGAGCTGGTACCCCCAACTGAGGTGCCAGGCCCTGGTCATATCAGGGAGTCGAACTCGTATGCTATGGCAGCTTGCGCGGCAGCAGCTGGTGCTCTGCCAACGATCCTCCCCATCGTCCCTGATACCTTCGATGATCTTGCGAACGCTGTGAGCGCGGCAGTGCGCGATTTCGATTTCGTCATCACCACGGGAGGTGCCGCGAACGGAGACTTCGACTTCATCAAGAAGGTCGTGGATGAGCTCGGCGAATTGAAGATGACGCTCGTCAACATGCGTCCTGGTAAGGCTCAGACCTTCGGGTTCGTAGACGGCACGCCTGTTTTCGGCCTTCCCGGGAATCCAGCGGCAGCGTATTGCGGCTTCGAGATGATCATCCGTCCTGCGTTGCGCGTGATGCAAGGGTATACGTTCCTTGCACATCCAAAGGTGACAGCCCGTCTTGCAAGCGATGTACGCAGGCGCGATCCTCGCATGACCTTGCTTCGCTCGACTATGACAAAAGCAGCGGATGGCACCTATGAGGTCTTGCCTGCAACGAATCAAAGCTCGGGACTCTTCGGCGTGATCCAGCGAAGCAATTGCATGGCTATCCTGCCCGAAGGGCCTCAGTCGCTTTCGGCGGGAGATATGGTCGAGTGCGTGCTGCTTGATATCCCTGAAGAGGTCGAGCTCTAGGATCATGTTCGAGAGGAAGCATCCATGTCGATAAAAGTTGCTATCATCACGTGTTCCGATACGCGCTCTCTGAAAGAGGATGCCGCAGGATATGCCCTTGAGGAGCTCATCGCGCAGGAGGGATGGGAATGCGCAGGACACGTCATAGTCAAGGACGAGCGCGCCCAGATCGCTCAAGCTATCATCCAGGCTGCCGATGAGCTGCATGCTGACATCGTCTTCACCTGTGGCGGCAGCGGGCTCTCTCCGCGCGATGTGACGCCTGAGGCTACGCGCGATGTCTGTGACCGAGAGGTCCCTGGCATTGCTGAGGCAATGCGGATCCATTCGCTTTCCATCACTCCGTATGCTATGCTCTCGCGTGCTATATGCGCTCAGCGAGGAAGCGCGCTCATCGTCAACCTTCCTGGCTCCACGAAGGCCGCGAAGGAGAATTTCGATGGTATAGTTAAGGCATTGCCGCACGCAGTGTCCATGATGGCGGCAGAAGGTCATGATCAGTAGGAGCGAACGGTACAGTGGAAGATATTCCTAACGGTTTCACCGGTTTCTCTCGGAAGCGCCCGGGGTTCGAATCGGCGGGCGATGCCATACGGAAATCAAAGAACGCACAGGAATACGGCTACCACGACAGCATCGACTTCACGCGGGACCAGAAACGAGCCGCTCAGGCAGGGTGGCAAGTTCCTGCGCACAAGAGTCCTATTACGGGATACAGCACCAATGCATGGGGTTCGAGCAAAAGCTCGGATCCCACGGATATCAAGAAGTATCTTCGAGTGCCCAATGTTGCAGAAGGTGAAGAGGCGCCCGTGTTCGATTTCGAAGCACTTGAGGAGATTCCTGAGGAGGAAAGGCGCTGGGCATGGGTCGAGGTAGACCTTGGCGCGATCCATAGCAATGTGCTGGCGGCGAAAGGGCTTTTGGCGCCAGGGACGCTTCTCATGGCCGTTGTGAAGGCTGATGCTTATGGACACGGTGCTGTTGATGTTGCCAAGGCTGCGCTCAATGCGGGTGCTGACTACCTTGGTGTGGCAACGATCGATGAGGCTATTGAGCTTCGTAAGGCAGACATCTGGGCTCCGATATTGATCTTGTCAGAACCTCCCATTGCCTCCATTCCGCTTCTTCTGAGCTATCAGGTGATGCCTTCGGTCGACACGACCGACTTCGCACTGAAATATGCCGAGGCTGCTGATTCGGTGGGCTTGCGCGCTCCCTATCATCTGAAGATCAACACAGGCATGAACAGGATCGGCGTGCGCTTCGATGAGGTTGTCGAGTTCATGCGGCGCATCTCATTCCATCGAGCGCTCGACCTTGTTGGAACCTATACGCATTTCGCTACCGCTGATATGAGCGATACGATGGAATTCCGCATCCAGACCGCGCATTTCGTGGAAGCGATCGCGCAGATGCGCGAGTTCGGCATCGACCCGGGGATCATCCATGCGGCGAATTCTGCAGCCGCCATACGCTTCCCTGAAGTTCACTTCGATATGATCAGATTCGGTATCTCGCTCTATGGATACTATCCGTGCCCTGAGACGTTCGGCAAGATCGACCTCATCCCTGCGATGAGCGTGCATGCGCGTATCACGCATGTGAAGAATGTTCCTGTTGGCGAAGGGGTGAGCTACGGGCTCTATCATCGCAGCGCTGGCTTTGCGAAAACATGCACGGTACCCATTGGGTATGCCGATGGACTGCGCCGGGGCCTGTCGGACAATACTGAATTCATCCTTGGAGGCGAGACTTATCCGCAAGTAGGGGCCATCTGCATGGATCAATCGATGTTCGAGGTCGATCTACGGCTCCGCGGCAGTGGCGATCGGGCGAATCCTCAGATCGGCGATGAAGTGCTCATTGTTGGCGCTGAGGGAAATTCGGTCGTGACTATCGATGAGATGGCCGACAAGCTTGGCACGATTCCCTATGAGATATGTGTTGGCTTCGGCTCTTCGCGCTTGCCTAAGGTCTACACGACATGACGAACAGAGACGAGAGGCAAGCAGCTCTGCTTGAGCTTGCCGCTGAAGTGGCTGAGTGTCGACGGTGCCCCCTTTGCGAAGGGCGCACGCAGATCGTATTCGGAGACGGTAACCCAGCCTCTCAGGTTCTTATTGTCGGCGAAGCGCCTGGGAAGAACGAGGATCTCGAAGGGAAGCCCTTCGTGGGGGCTGCAGGCAAGTACTTAAATGAGCTCCTTGTGATCGCAGGCCTTGCACGGGAGGATGTGTTCATCGCGAACGTTCTCAAGTGTCGACCACCGCAGAATCGCAATCCTCTTCCTGAAGAGATCGAGGCGTGTGCGCCGTACCTAAGGCAGCAAACGCGCATCATCGACCCTAAGGTCATCGTGACGTTAGGGAATTTCTCGACGAAGTTCATCCTCAAGACTGAGAAGGGCATCACGCGCTTGCGAGGGCAGGTCTTTCAAACAGGACGCTTTAAGGTCTTTCCCGTGTTCCATCCTGCTGCTGCGCTCTATGATGTGAAGAAGCGCGAGACGCTCGAGCATGATTTCGAGGTATTGGGCACGCTGCTCGATCGGGAGCACATCGACGTGCCTGCTCGGTGCGACGCTGACGACTAACATGACAGGCACTTCCTTTGAGAGCGAGAAAGAGCGCGACTACGCGCTTGCATATTTGAACGCGCCACGATGGCGCAACGTGAAGCTCGGCCTTGATCGCATGGAGCTTTTGATGGATGCGCTTGGGCATCCTGAGCGCAACATGCATTTCGTGCATGTTGCAGGAACGAATGGCAAAGGGTCGACCTGTGCATATCTTGCATCCATCCTTGAAGAGACAGGGTTGCGGGTAGGTCTTTTCACCAGTCCTTATATCGAGATGTTCGAAGAGCGCATTCGCGTGAATGGGCGCATGATAGCGTCTCATGACCTTTTCGAGGCCACCCAGCGGGTTCGCGAAGCGGCGCGCGCCGTTGAGGAGCAGCGAGGGGAGCATCCTACCGAGTTCGAGCTCATGTGCGCAGTAGCGCTTCTTCATTTCGCCCAAAGCAAGTGCGATGTCGTTGTGCTCGAAGTCGGTCTGGGAGGTCGGTTCGATGCAACGAACATCGTTCACGCCGACCTGTGCGTTATCACGCCGATCGGCCTTGACCACACCAATGTGCTTGGGAGCACGCTCGACCAGATCGCGTATGAAAAAGCAGGCATAGTGAAGGCGCGTAACCTTGTTGTCTCAGCGCCTCAGCGCGCCGAGGCTCGTGCTGTGCTCGAGCGTCAGGGAGAAGAAGTCGATGCTTCGCTTGTTTTCCTCGACCCACATGAGGTCTCAGCAGGCATGATCGATAGCACGTGCGGGCATCAGTTCTTCACCTATCAGGGTGAAGAGTTCATCACATCGCTCCTTGGCTCATACCAACCGCTCAACGCATCCCTTGCGGTGCTTGCTGTGCGCATGCTTGCTCAAGCGACCACGTTGCTCGATCTTGATGGATCGCCTCTTGAAGCATGCATCCATGAAGGCATCGCGAAGGCTCTCTGGCCTGGGCGCTTTGAGATCATCGGGTCTGATCCTCTCACCATCGTTGATGGTGCGCACAATGCTGATGGTGCCCGTGCGCTTCGCGAATCCCTTTGCGCACTTCATCTTGACGCTTCTTCTCGGATCGTCTTCGTCATGGGCGTGCTTTCGGATAAGGATTTCGAGGCAATGATCGATGAGGTTGCTGAGGTGGGAAGCGCGTTCATCACGTATACCCCTCCGAGCCCTCGTGCTCTTGGCGCACATGAGCTGGCGCGTGTCATTGCGATGCGTGCGCCTGATGCGTTCGTGCATGTTGCTTCGAGTGTAGATGAGGCGCTTCGGCGCGCGGCAGAAAAGGCAGGTCCCGAAGGGATCATTGTCGCCTTCGGGACCTTGTATGCGATCGATGCGGTCAAGCGAGCGAATCGACGTCTTTCTACGTTGTGATAGCTACTCTTTCTCGCGGGGAGTGAGTAGGCCATAGCTGCCATCATCTCGGCGGTACAGCACATGCACCTCGTTCGTATCACGATCGGTGTACACAAAGAAATCATGTCCGATCAGATCGATCTGGAGCAGTGCCTCGTCTTCGGTCATGGGTGAGTAGTCGATTTCCTTGCGGCGCACGATCTCGTCATCTGAAAGCTCGTCCATGAGCTTGTCAAGGTCGAGCTCTGTTTCGGGATGTGCATCTTCAATAGCGTAAGAGACTTCCTGCTCGGTCTTCTTACGTCTCTTGTCTTTAATGCGCGTCTTGAATTTGCGCAACTGGCGAGCGATCTTTGCAGCAGAGACATCGATAGCAGCGAACATGTCTTGTTCGCTCTCCTCAACGCGCGCAACGCGACCTTTCATGATGACGGTTACTTCGCAGACCGCAGGGTTGGGATTGGCGGGGTTCTTTTCGCGATAGAGAACGATCTCGCATGCGATCGCATCAACATCAAGCTGTTCGACTGCACCTCCGATTTTATCAGTGGCGTATTCTCGAAGAGAGTCGCTGATCGGCATTTTCCGCCCTGATACGGTGATGTCCATAGTGGTCACCTCTGTCATGCTCGTGTCCAATACATCTCTTAGAAGGATAACGCAAATGTCAATGGTTTTCGCAACCTGCATATCAACGGTAACCAAACAATGATGTTGCGAGGCTCTCTCCGAGTCGAGCATCTCGTTTGTTAGAATCTACTCTTTATATCGAAGAAGCTGATGATCGTTCGATCGTGCAGGCAGAGGATGGCGAATGGTTGATAAGAAGAACACCCCTTCAAGCATGGAAGAGCAAAAGCGCACGAAGGAGGCCGAGAGCTGTCCGATCCTTGTTCAGCCAACTGCGAAGAATCCCGATCCCCATGATCTCTTCATCGATGAGGTGCAGGGTCATAACAGGCGTATCAGGAAGCTTGTGAGCTTCACACATTCGTCAACACGTGCTGCGTTCGTCATGTTGTTGGGTGCGATCGTGGCGCTCATCATCGCGAATACCAATGCGCACGAGGGCTTCCTAGAGTTTTGGCATGTGAACGTCGTGGTAGGTGTGGGCGATCTTGTTGGGGAGATGTCGCTTGCGCACATGATCAACGATATCTTCATGGCGGTATTCTTCCTTCTGGTGGGCCTTGAAATCAAATATGAGATGACCGTGGGCGAGCTTACGAACATCCGTCAGGCAGCTCTTCCCATCCTTGGGGCTGTTGGTGGTGTGGCAGTTCCAATCGTCATCTACCTCATCTTCAACGTCTCATCCTCAGAGAGCGCAGGGGGCTGGGGCGTCCCAACGGCTACTGATATCGCTTTCGCCCTCGGCATCCTCGCCCTTCTTGGTTCACGCGTTCCCGGTGGCTTACGCGTCTTTCTCTCCACCCTTGCGGTAGCTGATGACATCATCGCTATCCTTGTGATCGCGATCTTCTATGGCGAAGCGCCGAACCTCGCATGGCTCCTCTGCGCGCTCGTCGTGTTCGTCGCGCTCGTCATGATGAACCGAATGCATGTCTTCTCGCTCGTGCCCTACATCCTCGTTGGAGCAGTGCTCTGGTTCTGCGTCTATATGTCGGGAGTGCATGCTACGATCGCAGGCGTCCTCCTTGCATTCACCATTCCCTCTGGCTCACGTGTCAAGCTGAACAACTTCCTCAAATGGTCTGATGATCGCGTAAAGCTTGCAGATGCGTTCTATGAGGAGGGGACGCCCATCATCAAGCAGAAGAAGTACATCTCTGCCATCTCTTCGCTCTCAAGCGTGTCGAAGGAGACGATCCCACCTGCGACGCGCCTTGAGCATAAGCTCTATCCTTGGGTCTATTTCGCGATTCTTCCGCTCTTCGCGCTTACGAACGCTGATGTCTCCCTTGTAGGTGTGCCGATCACCGAGACGCTCCTCTCGCCTGTATTCTTAGGCGTGTTCTTCGGCCTTGTCATCGGCAAGCCGCTCGGCATCATGGTGATGAGCTTCTTGTGCGTGAAGCTGCGCATCGCGACACTTCCGACAAATGTTAATTGGATGCATATGCTCGGTGCCTCAATTCTTGGTGGCGTTGGCTTCACGATGGCTATCTTCGTTGCGAACCTTGCGTATGCTTCCCCTGCGCTCATCGCTCAAGCGAAGCTCGCCATCCTCATAGCATCGCTCTTTGCGGGGGTGATCGGCTTTGTGTTCCTGTTCTTGCAGGCGAAATCAGCTGAGAAGGAGGGCGTCGATTACATCACGCTCAAGACTGATCGTGAAATGGTTTCCCATGATGAGGCGGAGCGCGTTGATGACGCTGCTCGCGTGCTCGCTGAGATCGAGGACGAGGATTTGTCTCGAGAGCTCGATCGTGCAGCAGAGGATGCCATCGGCATGAGCGAATTCGTCATTAGGCAAAACAAGCACTGACGTTTGCATTAGAATCAAAGCATCAGGATTCCAAAGAGCAAGGAAGAGCGATGCAAAGAGCTGCGATCGTATTGGCTGCTGGTGCAGGCACGCGAATGAAATCGAGCAAACCCAAAGTTGCTCATGAGATATTGGGAAAGCCGCTCGTCAATTGGGCGATCGATGCCGCGAAGGGTGCGGGGATATCCCAGGTTTGCGCCGTTGTTGGCTATGGAGCAGAGGAAGTCAAGGCCTTGATAGGCGATCGAGCGTCGTGCGCTCATCAGCCTGAGCAGCGAGGCACGGCTGATGCTGTTCAGTGCGCGCTTGATGATCCTTCGCTCGCTGGCTTCTCGGGATCCCTTGTCATCCTCTATGGGGACTGCCCCCTCATCACCTCTGACACGATCCGTCGTCTTGCCGATCTTCGCGAAAAGCAAGAGGCGGGGGTGGTCGTGCTGACGATGGAGGTCGATGACCCCACTGGCTACGGGCGCATCGTTCGTGAGGATTCGTTCGGCAGTGATGGATTGGCTGGGGGCGCATTCCTTCGCATCGTCGAGCAAGCAGATGCAGATGAGGCAACCGCTGCTATCACTGAGTGCAATTCAGGGATGTATTGCTTCGATGCAGCAGCCTTGCGCTCAGCGCTTGAGCGCATTGATTCCCAGAATGCCCAAGGCGAGTTCTACGTGACCGACGCCATCGAGATCATACGTGAGAGCGGCGCGAAGGCAATCGCGCTACGGGTTGATGATCCAGAGGAATGCCTTGGAGTTAATTCACGCATACAGCTTGCTACTGCGAGCCATATCCTGCAGATGCGGATCAACGAGCGCCTTATGGAGAGCGGTGTGACGATGATGGCACCCGAGCAAGTGTGGGTCGGCCCTGATGTTACGGTGGCTCAAGATGTTGAGCTCTTGCCTCAGGTGATGCTCTATGGAAGCACCTCCATTGGCGAAGGCTCCATCATTGGTCCGAATACCCGTCTGACCGATACGCAGGTTGGATGCGATTGCGTGGTTGACGAGACCGTCGCCATCGAGGCGCGCATCGACGATACGGCCACATCAGGTCCTCGAGCGTATCTACGTCCAGGTGCGCATCTCTGCGTTGGTGCGAAGGCAGGTACCCATGTTGAGATCAAGAAGTCCTGCGTCGGCAAGGGTTCAAAGGTTCCGCATCTTTCCTACATTGGTGACACGACGATCGGAGAGGGCGTGAACATCGGCGCAGGATCCATCACATGCAACTACGATGGTACCAACAAGCATGCCACCACGATCGGGGATCGGTCGTTCATAGGATCCGATACGATGATGGTAGCTCCTGTCAACATTGGCTCTGATGTCGTGGTTGGTGCTGGCTCTGTCATCACTAAGGATGTTCCCGATGGTGCGCTCGCGGTTGCTCGTGCGCGTGAGAAGCTGATAGAAGGATGGGCGTTACGCCGCAAAAAACCTTCTGATTCCCAAAATTGAGAGCTTTCTGCCGAATATGATGCATCAAGCTTATAGAATGACAATGACAGTATCGAGCAACGAGTAGGGGAGAAGCGCATGACCGAGATGCAGAAATCACTCGCGATCTTTTCCGGGTCCGTCAATCCAAGCCTCGCTACCGACATCGCTGATGTTCTTGGGGTCGATTTGGGGAATGTTAGGCTTGAGAAGTTCGCCAATGGTGAGATCTATGCCCGATATCTTGAGAGCGTGCGCGGGGCTGATGTGTTCATCGTCCAATCTGTTGCAGGTGAGCATGTCAATGATGCGCTCATGGAGCTTCTCATCATGGCTGATGCGGCAAAGCGCGCATCAGCACGTACTATCACGGCAGTAGTTGCTCACTATGGTTATGCACGTCAGGACCGTAAAGCGGCAGCACGTGAGCCCATCACGGCAAAGCTTGTTGCGAACCTTATCTCTGTTGCAGGCATCACGCGCGTCATGACCATCGATCTGCATCAAGGCCAGATCCAGGGTTTCTTCGATATGCCCGTCGATCACCTGACTGCCCTGCCTATCCTTGCTGACTATTTCAAGGCGAAGAACTTCGAAAACGAGGAGATCTGCGTCGTATCGCCAGATGTTGGACGCGCGAAAGCGGCGAAGAGGCTCTCTGACATGCTCCATGCTGACCTTGCAATCATGCACAAGGGGCGTCCGGGGCACAACAAGGCCGAGATCACTGCATTGATCGGCGATGTCAACGGGAAGATTTGCATCATCAACGATGACATCATCGACACAGCTGGCACCATTGTTGCCGCGGCCGAGACGCTGCGTGCAAAGGGTGCGAAAGCGATCTATATCTGCGCGACACATCCTGTGTTCTCGGGTCCTGCTTACGAGCGCCTTGAGAATGCGCCAGTAGAGGAAGTGGTCGTCTGCGACACCATTCCTGTTCCACTCGAGAAGCTTGGTGGCAAGATCAAGGTCGTGAGCGTCGCTCCGCTCTTTGCGCGTGCGATCGCAAACGTCTACTCGAACAATTCTGTTTCGGATCTCTTCGATCCTGACTTTGCTCTCTAAGCGCTTGCAGGTGAGCGCGTGAAGCTTATCGTAGGGCTTGGTAACCCAGGAGACGAGTATGCGCATACCCGTCATAACGTTGGGTTCGATGCGATCGACCTTGTTGCTGAGGATCTGCCAGGAACTCCTTATTGGAAAAGCGAGGGTGGTGCGCTCTGCGCTCATGTGCGCAGAGGAGACGAGGAGGTCATCCTCTGCAAGCCCCAGAGCTTCATGAATGCGTCGGGTGGTCCTGTTGCGACCATCATGAGGAAATATGCGATCGATCTCTCCGACCTGATCATCATCCATGATGACCTTGACCTTCCCGTCGGAACGATACGGGTGAAGTCAGGCGGAGGCCTTGGCGGCCACAATGGCTTGCGATCCATCGAGCAGAAGCTTGGAGGGCGTGATTGGACGCGCGTGAAGGTCGGGATCGACCATCCTCCTGGACGCAAGAGCGTTACCGACCATGTGCTGAGCTGCCCGCGCAAAGACGAGGCTGACTCTCTGCAAGAGGCGATAGGGCGCGCTGCGCAGGCGGCGCAGTTCCTTCTGGATCATTCAGTGATCGAGACTCAAAACCACTTCAACTAGGGATCTCTCATCTGAGTTAACAGGGCTGCGTTCTTATCGCTCGGAAAGAGGAAGCGCGTAGACCGCTCCTGCTCCATAGAGCTTGCCGAAAAGGTACTTGTTGCTTGCAGATTCGAACGAGATGAAGAGCTTGCCGTCATGTATCTCGATGCCCTCGCTCATGGGAGGAAGGGCAAGATCTTGCGCTGCTTCGCCTTCTTCGAGCACTGTCATATCAACAGGCCCTTGCGCTGTTTGGAAGATATCAACAGAGGTGAGCGTGCTCATGTCGAATGCAAGTACATGGGAGGTGGCCAAGCCATACGATTGCGAGAGATAAAGCATCTTGCCGTTAAAGGCACAACCTTGGATGCGATCAGGAATGGAATAAGCATTTGCAGGCATCTCAGCAAATTCGCTCACGGTTGCTGGGTCTTCCTCGAAGACATAGATGACGGAGCGATTCGTGCTTCCGCTCGGTGTCGTAACATGGAACATCTCGTCAGTCTCATAGCTTTCGGGATGATAGAAGTTGCCCGTATAGAGAAGGCCGTCTTCGATGTTCATGAAGGCAGGAGAGAAGTCGAGTTTGCATCGGGCTTGCGCGGTAAGCACATCGCCATCCTTGATGTCATTGAGCTCGTTGAGATCGAAGACGAGGTATCCGCCCTCGCAGGTAAGATAGAGATGCTGGTCATTCGAGGTGATCGCCGATCCGTGATCGAAGTAGGGCTCACCCATCTCATCCAAGACAGCAAGACGAGCGGTTGTGCCATCTGAGCGCAGCAGATAGACGGGTGAGGGCTCGTTTCCGCATGCATAGCCGCTGAAGAGCCAACAATCATATTCAGCTACATGATCGATATCTTGAGGGATGAAGCCCTCTTGGATCCCGGGAATAGCGAAAGCTCGCTCGCTTTGCGCATAGAATGCAGGATAGGCATTGAGGATGTATGCGTTCACGCCGATCAGAAGAGCTGCGAGCACGATGAAGATCGCACAGAGGGCTTTGAGGATGATGATCCCGATTCGTCGCTCTTTCGTGCTCGCAGCCATGGTCCTTCTCCTTTAGCGCAGGTTGTAGGGGATGATGGTTTTGGGAAGCCCATTGTCCCCGTAGATGATGGGGGCTTCGCCTGCGATCAACGGACGGAAGTATTCTATCGCCTCTTCCGTGATGCCCTGATAGTCAGGCAGGATCCATTCTGTGGGGAATGCCTTGACGAAGTTGGCGAACTCGGATGCGGGGCCTGCAAAGTACTCAGGAGCATAGCTGCCATCAGCGGTCTTTGCGCGTCGCACGCCGACAACGCGAGCGGTGAAGGCGGGGTCATGGGAGCGCGCGTGCGCGCTCATGCCGAGCTCGAAGGCCTCTTCGACATCGATCTTTGCCTGGGCGAAGTTGGAAGAGCGCGCTGCGCGCGAAAGGTCCTGGACTACGCCGCGTGGTGCGATCCCTGCATCAACGATCATCTGCTTCAACGTGAGCGCAGCCCCGCCGAGCACAGCATGGGCGAAGCCATCATTGGCGCTATCGCCAGCGGAGAGGTAGGTCCCATCCTCGTAATGGGCGCCTTCGCTCACGACGATGTAGCACGATCCCTTTTCATCCATCTTGCGCTTGACCTGCTCAAGGAACCAATCACGATCGAAATCGACTTCAGGGAGCACGAGCAGGTCGACATCCCCGCTCAAGCAACAGCTTGCTGCAAGCCATCCTGCATCGCGTCCCATTGTTTCGAGAACGAAGACCTCCGGGCGCGTATAGGCATCATAGTCGAGCTTCGTTGCATGCGTGATGAGGTTGGCAAGCTTCGCCGCTGAAGGGAAGCCAGGACAGTGGTCGACAGGGACAAGGTCATTGTCGACGGTCTTCGGTATGCCGATGAACCGCCGCTGCACATCGTGCTCGACTGCCCATTCGCTGAGCGCATCCACGGTGTCCATCGAGTCGTTGCCGCCAATGTAGAACATGGTGTCGATGTCGTGCTTCTCCATGATGGAGAGAAGCCGCTCGAAATCCTCAGCCTGGCCACGCTTGAGCTTGTAGCGGCAGGTGCCAAGTGCGCTAGAAGGAGTCTGCTTCAAGATGTTGATCTCAGAGGCAGGAACGTTCGTCAAGTCGTAGAGCTTATCCTCAAGCACCCCTTCGATCCCATGGATGCCACCATACACATGATCGTAGAGGGGGTTGAGCTGATTAGCTTTGATCACCCCTGCGAGCGATGCGTTGATGACGGCGGTAGGTCCACCTGATTGGGCAACAAGGCAATTTCCCATCGAGTTCCTCCTCTGTTCTTTGAAAGATACCCCTTCATCATAGAGCAATCGAGCCAGCTTTTCTTTATAGTATGCAAGAGTTGGGGATTTGTTAGAGGACCAAGGGCTGTATGTATACGACCATAGGGAAAGCAGCATCTTTCGAGCTCATCGAGAAGAAGTCTCGCTTCATTGCGCATGCGCAACCAGTCTCCACGGAGCAGGAAGCGTTGGACGTTCTCGATGAGATCAGGCATGAGCATGCACAGGCTCGGCATAATGTCTATGCGTATCGCCTTCAAGGTGGCCGTACGCGCTACTCTGACGATGGCGAACCAGCGCAAACAGCAGGGATGCCGACGCTCGATGTGCTCGTTCACGCAGAGGTGTTTGACGCGATCATCGTGACCACTCGATATTTCGGTGGTGTCCTCTTGGGCACAGGTGGTCTTGTACGCGCGTATACGCAAGCAGCTCAAGGAGCTCTCGAGCAGGCAGGCATCGTCGTCATAGATGAATGTCGCGATGTGACCGTGAGCGTTGGGTATGCGCTTTTCGAGAGCGTGAGCCGTCTTGTCGAAAGAAGCGGCATGAGCATCATCTCCACAGATTTCTCCGACGTTGTCACCATCGTCGTACGTGCGAAGGAGGCTCTCGTTCCAGATCTTGTGGCAGCGCTCACCGAGTTGAGCGCTGGGCGCGCTTCCATCGAGTTGAGCGACATCTTCTTCGCCGCACTCTAAAGAGGTATGCCCTCTTTCTGCCTCTACGTAGCTTGGGTTGCTATAAAATAACGCTAAACATTATATATTGAATGAATATGTAGACTAATCTATAATACCGATCATCTCCTTTACCTTGTTGCAGAGTGGGTGGAGGAGTTATGCCAAGATTCATCGAAAGCTGCAATTGCCGCGGCACGCGTCCAAAGCAAATCGTGGGGCACGGCCATGTTCCGCGACCTGAGATCATCGCGCGCCTTCTCAAGGATCGTCATGTTGCACGCTTTCTCATCGCACCAGTTGGCTTCGGGAAGTCGAGCATTGCGTACGAGTATGCGCATCTCGTCTTCGGATTCAGCCATGTGTTCTGGATCAGAGGCGACTCACCCTGCTTTCTGCGTGATCTTGACGCAATGACCATCTTTGATGAGATCGAGATGACCGATCCCCATGTCAACCTTGTGGTATTCGATGATATTCCTCAGCTCGATGCCGAGCGAAGCCAGCGATTTGCCGATCTTGTTGATGCTCTCATCAACAAGCAGAGCGAAGTGATCGCATTGTCCACCCCTTCGGCTGACACCTTCTCGGCTCTTGAGCGAGATGCTGCTTGCTTGCGTTCACGTGACCTTTTGGTAAGCGAGGACGAGATCGCGCCGTCGCGTCTCTCCTCAGAGAGCGCTTACGCGCTCGAAGCCGCTCCAGCAACGGCGCGCGTGCCCTGTTTGTGCTGGGATGAGGAGGGAGCAGCCTTGCTCATGAAAGGACTGCGAAACGAGGTGCTTCCTGCTGCGATAAAGCAGGCGATGCTCTCGATGCTGCTCTTAGGGAGCGGGGAGCTTGATGAAGTGTTCGAGGGGCTCTCTGATCAAGCCCGCAATGAGGCTATCGAGCTTCTGGATGTTGACTACTGCTTCTTCGGCATCGATCGTCATGCGAGCACCTTTGTAGCCATCGAGGTGGAGATTCATCTTCTGATGAGGCAATTCGACTTCGACCAGATCCTTGGAGCGCTTGGGCTCGAGGGGGACGAATGGGCGATCTCCCACGCGACGATGCTCTTAGAGCACGGCCGCCCCACGCGCGCGTGCACGCTTTTGCAGAAGCGTGCACGCAAAGAAGCCTGCGCGAGATGGATTGTCGAACACGCTCGCTTCATGTTCATGCACATGTTCCTGTCCGATCTGGCGCTCTTCTGCGATTTCGCAAGATCGAGCGGCCGCGAAAGGACGAGGATCCTCCTTATCAAGGCGTGGTGCATGCGCTTGCTCGCATGCAGAGAGGAGCTTATGCGCATTATCACGCGCCTTGATGCGATAGGGACCGTGAGCCCAGACATTGATGTCCAGCGCACGCTTTTGACGTTCCTCTGCTCCGAGAAGGTGAATCCAGGCGATATCTCCATGCTCCTTGCGCACGCTGAGATATCTCGCATCCAGGGTAGTGGCGAAGACGGCGATGAGCTTTCGTGCGCGCATGTTGCCTTCTTCGACCAAGCACTCGGTCTTCTCTCCGCTATCCTCAAGGATCATTCAGCGTGTTCGGAGCACATCTTCGGGCTTGTGCAGGAGGGAGAGGGGGCGGCAGCGGGTTTCGATGCGCCGCATCGCGGGGAGATAGCGCTCGTCGCCATCCTGCTTGCGCTTCGCTTCGTTGAGCTTGCTCTCAATGAGCATGGGGCGGGCGAGAGGGAGCTCTCGCCTGAGGGGGAGCTCTCGCTGACAATCCAGGAGCTTTGCGAGCTCACACGTGTCCTTGCGCGTGCGATCCAAAGCGATCAGATGCCTGCATTGCCTGAGGGAGACCATCTGCTGCGCGCCTGCGCGATGATGAAGTGCGAACAGGTGGGAGGCATGTTCGCACCTCCTCTCACCTTCGAATGGCAAGATGAGCTGAGAGCAGAATCGAAGAGCGTCAGGACCGCGCTTGAGACCGAGCGCATGGCATTCGCGCGGCATATCAATGCTGCGAACGCCAAGCGCACAGAGTATAGGTTGAGCCATCCTGATCCTTATCGGCTGGACGAGCCAAGCGCTGAAGAAGCGCTCCGCGTGCGCACAGCGACGCCGATCCTTTCCATCAAGCTGTTCGGAGGACTGAGCGTGTTCATTGGAGGAAATGGGGTCGACCCGCGCTTGCTCAGTGCAAAGCGCGTGCGTACGGTGCTCTGCATCATGGCTCTCAACCTGGGCAAAGAGGTTACGAAAGAGAAGATGGCCTCGCTGATATGGCCTGAGGACGGCATGGCGAAGTATCGGAGCAATTTCTACAACATCTGGTTCAAGCTCAAGCGCGCCCTCTCCGTGGATGAGGTGTGCCCCTATTTGATACGCACGCAAACAGGAACACGACTGGACGAACGCTTCGTCACATGCGACATCGTGGGCTTTGAGGAGCTCTGTCGCTCGATGCTCTTCGGATTCGAGGATCTCGATAGCTGGGAGCGCTTGTACTCGCGCTTGGTCGAGAACTTTTCCGATGACCTCCTTCCAGGGGATTTCGACTGTGAGCATATCAATGCTCTCCGCGAGCAATATCGAGCTCAGATAGTCGATGCGATGATAAGCGCAAGCAGGAAGCTCTTGCGACAGGGCATCGCCGATGGAGCGCTTTGGTTTGCACGCGAGGCGATGCGTCGCGACGATAAGCGCGAGGATAGCTACATCACGCTCATGGAGGCGCAGATCGCGTCGGACCAACGAGGTTACGCCATCCAAACGTATTTCGACTGCCGCACGTTCCTTCGGGAGGAATTAGGCATTGACCCTTCGCTGAAGGTGGTCGACCTCTATCGTTCCATCATCGAGGCAGAAGAGGAGCTCATCTAGAGTTCGTGGAAATGGACGCTCCTCTATTCATATTCGCTGGAAGGCTGTATTAGAATGTCTGAAAAAGCATTCGCGAGCATATGCTGACAAGACAAGGAATCAGATCATATTATGGGATTTCTCTCGAAGCTTCTCACAGCAGGTGAGGGCAAGCAACTCAAGAAGTATCAAGCACGCGTTGATGAGATCAATGCGCTCGAACCGCGTTTCCAAGCAATGAGCGATGAAGAGCTCCAGGGTATCACCGAGGTGTTTCGCGAGCGTTATGCCAACGGCGAGACGCTTGACGATCTTCTCTGCGAAGCGTTCGCCGCTGTGCGCGAGGCAAGCGTTCGCACGATCGGGCTGCGTCATTTCGATGTTCAGCTCATTGGCGGCATGGCGCTCAACGCGGGTGAGATCGCCGAGATGAAGACAGGCGAAGGCAAGACGCTCGTCTCGACCTTGGCAGGATATCTCAACGCTATCCCTGGGCATAATGTGCATATCGTTACCGTGAACGATTACCTTGCCAAGCGCGACAGCGAATGGATGGGGCAGATCTATGAGTTCCTCGGGATGAAGGTGGGACTCATCCAAAATGGCATGAAGCCCGAGGCGAAGATCCCAGCGTATCAGGCCGATGTCACCTATGGCACCAACTCTGAGTTCGGCTTCGATTACCTGCGCGATAACATGGTCGTAAGAGCGGAGAGCCGTGTGCAACGGGGTCATCATTTCGCAGTTGTCGATGAGGTCGACTCGATCCTCATCGATGAGGCGCGCACCCCTCTCATCATCTCTGGTGCTGGTTCGCAGGCGGCCGATACCTATGTGAAGTTCGCCTCTGTCATGCCGCGCTTGACACGCGATGTTGATTTCGAGATGGATGAGGCGAAGCATACGATCATGGCGACCGAGTCAGGCCTTGAGCGCATCGAGGGCATGCTCGGGATCGATGACCTCTACTCTGACCCCTCAGGTCAGCTTGCCAACCATCTTCAGCAAGCGCTCCGCGCAGAGTTTCTCTTCCACAAGGATGTCGATTATGTGGTCATCGACGGAGAGGTTAAGATCGTCGATGAGTTCACAGGACGCATCATGGAGGGCAGGCGCTATTCGGAGGGTTTGCACCAAGCGATCGAGGCGAAAGAGCATGTGAAGATCCGCGAGGAGAACCAGACGCTTGCTACCATCACGTTGCAGAACTACTTCAGACTCTATGACAAGCTCTCTGGCATGACGGGCACGGCAATGACCGAGGACGCTGAGTTCAGGCAGATCTACAAGCTGCCTGTCTTCGCTATTCCGCCGAATAAGCCTGTTGTGCGAGATGACCTCAACGACCTCGTCTACCGTACGATCGATGCGAAGTTCAACGCTGTTGCTGATGACATCCAGCAACGGCACGAGGCAGGGCAGCCTTGCCTGATCGGTACGGTATCGATCGAAAGCTCCGAGCGCCTCTCGCGCCTGCTCGATAAGC
This sequence comes from uncultured Eggerthellaceae bacterium, assembly GCA_910588985.1. Lineage (GTDB taxonomy): Bacteria > Actinomycetota > Coriobacteriia > Coriobacteriales > Eggerthellaceae > MGBC163016. The sequence goes on from CAJURO010000002.1 coordinate 23,068, forward strand.
GCGGCATCAAGCACGAGACGCTCAACGCCAAGCATCATGAACGTGAGGCTCATATCGTCGCGCAGGCAGGACGCGTAGGCGCGGTCACCATCGCTACCAACATGGCGGGCCGTGGTACCGACATCCTCCTTGGCGGGAACCCCGATGTGCTTGCTGATGATATCCTGCGCGATCGCGGCTTCGACCCAGATGCTGCGCCTCTTGACGAGGACGGCAACGAGAACGAGTCGTATCCTTCTGAAGAAGAGCGTGCCGACGCACTTGCATCCGCGCGTGAGATCTGCGCGGAAGAGCAGGAGCGCGTCAAGGCAGCAGGTGGTTTATGCGTCATCGGAACCGAACGTCACGAGTCGCGACGCATCGATAATCAGCTCCGTGGTCGTTCTGGCCGTCAAGGTGACCCAGGCGTTACCCAGTTCTACCTTTCCCTCGAAGATGACCTCATGCGCCTGTTCGGCGGATCGAAGATGGATACCATCTCGAACATGATGCAGAAGACGGGCCTTGAGGACGACCAGCCGATCCAAGCCTCAATGGTCTCGAAGTCCATCGAGAGCGCGCAACGCCAGGTCGAGTCCATGCATTTCGCTGCTCGAAAGAACGTGCTCGAGTATGACGATGTCATGAACCTTCAGCGAAAGGCCATCTACGAGGAGCGCAATGCCATCCTTGACGGAAAGGATATCCAAGAGCGCATTCCGCAGATCATCGAGGATTCTGTGAACGACGAGGTGGCGGACGCGCTTTCGAATAGCTCGGACATCGACGATTGGGATGAGCGTGCCCTTGAGATCTGGACCGCGAACATGACGGGTCTCAACACCTTCAAGGTTGACGAGATCGACCATGATGAGGATCCCGAAGAGGTGGCAGCAGCGCTTGTTTCCTTCATGGAGGGCGTGTACCAGGACAAGCTCGATGTGCTTGGCGAAGACGTGATGAAGAGCCTTGCGGCGCAGATCATGCTGCGTATCATCGATGCGAAGTGGATGACGCATCTCTCTGAGATGGACTACCTGAAAACAGGTATCGGTCTGCGCGCTCTTGGTCAGCGCGACCCGCTCGTTGAGTATAAGAACGAAGCATACAAGGCATTCGAAGCCATGACGAGCTCCATGTATGACGATTACCTTCGTACGCTCCTTCGCCTCCAAGTTGCCTTTGAAGCCCCACCCGACCATGACCCGCTTGCGAAGAAGATGTCCTATTCGCAGCCTGAGCAGGCACTTGAGTCGGGAGATATGAGGCAAGCGCGCATGCAGGCCTCTCCCGCAGCTGCAGCACAGGCGACGGTGCCAAACCGTCCTACGCCTGCAACGGGGAAGGCTGCTACGTATGTCAAGGACAAGGATGATCCTTACGCCAACGTGGGACGCAATGACCCATGCCCCTGCGGAAGCGGCAAGAAGTTCAAGAAATGTCACGGAGCGTAGGGACGCATGGCTGATCAACGACTCGTTGACGCGCTCAAGGCGCGTCTTGATGATGCGAACGGATATCTGCACATCGATGAGGTGCGCGCTCAAGCTGCTGACCTGGAATCAACGATGTCGCAGGCTGATTTCTGGGATGACCCTGATGCGGCGCAACGCGTGAGCAAGCAGCTTTCGCAAGCCAAAGAGACCATTGCGAGCTTCGAGGATGCCTCGTCGAAGCTCTCTGACGTCCAAGCGGCTCTCGAGCTTGCGAGCGAAGACGAAGCCTTCATGGAGGAGGCTGACCATGCAGCCGAGGAGCTCGAGGCGATGCTCTCTGCGCTTGAAGTCCGCTCGTGGTTCTCGGGTCGCTTCGATAGGGGCGATGCCATCTTGAGCATCAATCCAGGTTCAGGAGGTCTTGAGGCGCAGGATTGGACCGAGATGCTCTATCGCATGTACACGCATTACGCGCAGGACAAGGGCTGGAAGGTTACGGTGCTCGACCTCGTCCCTGGGGAGGGGATCGGGCTTGACAAGGCAACGATCCAGATCGAGGGCACGGATGCCTACGGGATGCTCACGAGCGAATCAGGCGTGCATCGGCTAGTGCGCATTTCGCCGACAGATGCGAAGAAGCGGCGCCATACGACGTTCGCAAGCGTTGAGGTGCTTCCGATCATCCCCGACGATATCGAGGTCGACCTGGACCCCAATGATGTGCGCGTTGATGTCTACCGCTCAAGCGGACCAGGTGGCCAATGCGTCAACACCACCGATTCGGCCGTGCGCCTGACGCATATCCCGACAGGGATCGTTGTCACCTGCCAGAACGAGAAGAGCCAACTTCAGAATAAAGAGGCGGCCTTTCGCGTGCTGAAGGCAAAGCTTTACGAGCTCGAAGAGGCGCGCAGGCAGGCCGAGATAGATGAGCTGCGTGGGGAGAAGATGGACAATTCCTTCGGATCGCAGATTCGCAATTACGTTCTCTATCCCTATCAGCTTGTGAAGGATGTGCGAACGGGCATCGAGACAGGCAATGTCGATGCGGTCCTTGCGGGAGACATCGAGCAGTTCGTCCTTGGCTTTCACAAGTGGAAGGCGAGCGGAGAATAAGAGGCATCGAAAAGCGCATCAAGAGATGCGTTTTTCTTTGTTCTATACGGTACTATGGAGCCATTGCAATTCAGATGCGATAGAAAGGGATGAACGTGGCGAAGGATCAGTCGTTGGAATCCATTGCGCGAAGCATCAGGCATGACATCGTTGACATGATCGCGAAGGCAGGAAGCGGTCACCCGGGAGGGTCGCTCTCATGTGCGGACATCATGACCGCGCTGTTCTTCGCTGACATCCTCGATCACGACGCTGAGCGTCCTGATGCACCCGAGCGAGACCGCTTCGTTCTTTCCAAAGGGCATGCTGCGCCTGCGCTCTATGCGACGCTTGCCCATGCAGGGTACCTCGATCGTGCAGAGCTCTCTACCTTGCGCAAGCTCGGCTCACGCTTGCAAGGTCATCCTGATTCGAATCTCTTGCCGTTCATCGAGGTGTCGACAGGCTCGCTTGGGCAAGGGCTTTCCATCTCTTCAGGCATTGCATGCGGGCTCAAGCTTCAGGATAACCCTGCTTTCGTCTTCACCTTGCTTGGTGATGGCGAGTGCGAGGAAGGCCAGGTGTGGGAAGCGGCTATGTTCGCTGCGCACCAAAAGCTCGATAACCTCATCGCGATCATCGATAACAACTCGTTGCAGATCGATGGACGCATCGAGGATGTATGCAACCCTGAGGATCTCGGGGAGAAATTCGCTGCCTTCGGGTGGGAGGTCATTCACGTTGATGGGCATGATATTCCAGCCCTCGTCGAGGTGCTCAAGCAGGCCAAGACGAAGGGCTCGGCTCCGAAGGTGGTGATCGCCCACACGGTCAAAGGCAAGGGCGTGTCCTTCATGGAGGGCGAGGCTTCTTGGCATGGGAAGGCGCCCAATGACGATGAGGCGAAGACAGCTCTTACAGAGCTTGCAGAACAGGAGGCATGATGTTCAGGCTGATCGGCTCTGATGAAGAGAGCAAGATGCGCGCAACGCGTGAGGCATTCGGAGCTACGCTCATCGAACTTGCCGACGAAGGCGTGCCTGTCGTTGCGGTGGATGCTGATCTTATGGGCTCGACCACGATAGGGAAATTCAAGGCATCCTCTCCCGAGAACGCTCGCCGTGCCTTCAATGCTGGCATCGCCGAGCAAGATATGATCGGGATCGCAGCAGGGCTCTCGCTTACGGGGTGCGTTGCCTTCACCGGCTCTTTCGCCGTGTTCGGCACAGGGCGTGCGTATGACCAGATCAGGAACACGGTCTGCTACTCGAAGCTCAACGTGAAGATCGCGCCGACGCATGCGGGCATCTCGGTCGGCCCTGATGGGGGTTCGCATCAGATGCTCGAAGACATAGCCCTCATGCGCGCTATCCCTAATATGAAGGTGTTCGTTCCTGCTGATTACGCAGCATGCGCGAGCGCCCTTCGCCTGGCGGCAAAGACGCCAGGGCCTGCCTATGTGCGCATGGGGCGCGCAAAGGTCCCGCAGGTCTATGCGGATGGCTCTGAGCTTGAGGCGGGACGAGCCTATGTGCTGCGTGAAGGAAAAGATGTCACGCTTCTTGCCTGTGGGGTCGAGGTGAATGAAGCGCTCAAGGCTGCTCGCATGCTCGAAGAGACGGGCATCGATGCTGAGGTCATCGATGTGTTCTCTATCAAGCCTCTCGACGAAGAGACCATTCTGACATCGCTTGCCAAGACGGGCTGTGCGGTTGTGGCGGAGGAGCATTCTCTCATCGGAGGGCTGGGAGATGCGATTGCGCATCTCTGCGCGCAAAAGCATCCCGTTGCGCTTGCGTTCATCGGAACCGAGGACCGCTTTGGGAAATCAGGCTCGTTCGATGAGCTGCTCGCATACTTTCGAATCGATGCCGCTGCCATTGCAGATGCAGCGAAAACGATTCACACAAAAGCGAAGTGATGTTAGAATTCTCTTATCCATGTCATAGTGAATATGAGATTTGAATGGAGCAATTGCTGTGACGAATAATGTGAATCGAGGTCGCATGCAGCACGGTGCGGGTCGCCGCGCTGGGCATGCGCAACCCCCTAGGGACAAGGCGCAGCTGACATCTCAGCTCTCCCAAGCCCTTCCCGTGTTGGATGTTACCGAGTCGACGGCGCAGATGGGCACTCCCGTCATCACGTTCGACCATGTTACCAAGGTCTATCCTGCGCAACCGAACAAGCCCGCACTCTCAGATGTCTCCTTGCAGATCTATGCTGGTGAGTTCCTCTTCCTTGTGGGCCACTCTGGTTCTGGCAAGTCAACCTTCATTAAGCTCCTCACGCGAGAGATCAAGCCAACGAAGGGTCATATCTATGTTGCTGACGAGGATCTGAGCTCAATGCGCAATTGGCGCGTGCCGTACCTCAGACGCAACATCGGATGCGTGTTCCAGGACTTCAAGCTTCTTCCCACGAAGACGGTTTTCGAGAATGTCGCATTCGCGCTTGAGGTCATCGGCAAGAGCAAGCACGTCGTGAAGACGCAAGTGCCTGAGGTGCTTCGCCTCGTTGGTCTCCAGGAGAAGTTCGGCAAGAAGCCCGATCAGCTCTCTGGTGGCGAACAGCAGCGCGTCTCGATCGCGCGCGCCATCGTGAATCGCCCGCCGCTCTTGATCTGCGACGAGCCGACGGGAAACCTTGACCCACAGACCTCTCGGGGCATCATGGACCTCCTTGAGCGAATCAATCGTACGGGCACGACGGTGCTCGTCGCAACGCATGACCGCGAGATGGTCGACAATATGAGAAGGCGCGTCATCGCCCTCGATCGAGGCATACTCACCCGCGATCAGGACAGGGGGGTGTACGGTTTCGATGTCTAGTATCGGCTACTTCTTCAAAGAGTCCCTCCAGGGCTTCGTTCGCAACCTTTCAACTGCGCTTGGCTCGATCATCACGATCTTCCTCTCGCTGCTCATCATCGGGATCTTCCTCATTGCAGCATCTATGCTGAACAACTTGATGACCTCTGTCGAGAACGAGATCACGATCACCGCCTATGTTGCCGATGATGCCTCTGAATCTGATATCCAAAAGGTCATGACGAGCGTTTCCCAGATGCAGGATGTGGCTGAGGTGTCCTTCACCACGAAGGACCAAGCACTTGAGAACTTCAGCAATTCGATGACGTCCAATCCTGAGATCATCGAGCAGCTTGATGGCACCAACCCGCTTCCCGCTTCGATCAATGTGGAGCTCTCTGATCCCCAGTCCGTTGAGACCGTGGCGAACTCCATTGAGAACGATGCGACCTATCGCCAGATCTGCGAGGATCCCGCCGACGTTGGGGATTCGATCAAGTATGGGCAAGGCACGGTGGAGCGTCTCTTGCAGATCACGAACTATGCTCGCTACATCGGCATCGCCCTTATCGCCCTGCTGATCTTCATCGCGCTCATCTTCATCAACAACACCATCCGCTTGGCCATCCTTGCAAGACGCAAGGAGATCGCCATCATGCGCTTGGTCGGTGCATCGAACGGCTTCATCCGTGGCCCGTTCTTGATGGAGGGCGCATTGCATGCGATCATCGGCTCGATCTTGGCGGTTGGTGTGCTGCAGTGCTTGCGCGTCTTCGCGTTGCCGTACCTTCAGAACGCTATCAAGTTCCTTGACTTCGGTGTTTCCGACATGACCTATGTGATGATCTACGTGTTCCTGGTCATTGCCGGTCTTGTCATCGGCCTCATTGGCTCTGCAGTTGCGATGGGACGCTATCTCAAGGTCTAGCACTCGTGCATGGGATCCTCGGATAGACAAAACACGGCAAAGCTCAAGAAGACGTCCGCGTCGTTGCGCGAGCATGCGAGGAACAAGAGGATCGCGCGCGTCTTTTTCGCCTTCATCATCATCGTTGTCGCATTCATCCTTGGGTTTGGCTTGCGCTCGAACATCCCGCTTGTGACGGCGCTCGGGTTCCAGACCCCCGAGGTGACGAATCCAGACTCGAAGATGGTCAGCACGAAGACCACCTATGATGCGCTCTCTGCGCGTGTTGGCGAGGTCGAGGACATCCTCGAGACGCTCAGCATGGATGATGTATCCTTAAGCGAGGCAACTGTTGGGATGCTCACTGAGCTCATGGCTTCAACGGGAGATCCCTATGCGGCCTACTATGATGAAGAGCGTTATGAGAAGTACATCAAGGAATCTGCCGAGAAGAACTACTCTGGCGTTGGCGTTCTCTTCGGTGACTACAACGGAAGAGCCTATGCGATAGATGTGCTCGAAGGCTCCGAAGCTGAGGCGCGTGGCGTGGAAAAAGGCGACTTCGTCGTCAGCATCGACGGCGATTCGTCACATAGCTGGTCTGCCACAGAGGTCATCGGAGCTCTTGCGCGCGATGAGGGCAGCAATGTCATCATCACGTGGATGCGTCCCATCAGCATGGATGCAGAGCGTGGCACCGAATTCACGACGACGCTCATCTGCAGCACGTACAAGGCAGAGAATGTCGTCACCGACCTTTACGAGGAGGTTGGCTATATTCGCCTTCATCAGATCACGGACAGCGCTTCCGATCTTGTGCGTGGGGCTGTTGAGCGTCTCAGCGCTGAAGGCGCTCAAGCATTCATCCTCGATGTTCGCGATAACCCAGGTGGCTATCTCGCGCAGTCGTGCGACACGGCAAGCCTTTTCGTGCAAAGCGGTGTGCTTGTTGGCATCCAGACCAACGATGGCACCAACACGCGTACTGCAAGCGGTGTCACGATCACCTCTGCTCCGCTTGTCGTTCTCATCAATGGGTACACTGCTGCGGCAGCTGAAGTGCTTGTTGCAGCGCTTCAAGACAATCAGCGAGCAACATGCGTTGGCCAGACAACCATGGGCAAGGGATCGGTGCAGGTTATGCGCGAACTGAGCTTCGGCGGCGCTGTTCGCTATACTGCTGCGTTCTATTTGACGCCTCTTGGACATGAGATCAATCAGGTCGGCATTGCTCCTGACATCTCGGTAGGAGGAGATCAAACGGGAGGCGAAGACGATACCCAGCTTCTCGTTGCCATCGATACGGCTCGTTCGTTGATCTCTTAGTCTTATGGGGAAGAAAACGAAGCGCACAGGGGTGCGACGCAGGGAGAAAGCGCTTCCTAAGGGCACCTTCGAGGCAAGCCCCAAAGGATATGGCTTCATCAAGACAAGCGAGGGGGATTTCTTCATCCCACGCTCAGGGGTCAATGGTGCCATGGATGGGGATATCGTCGAGGTAAGCCGCCGTTCAGGCTCTTCGCGCGCAAAGGGGAGAGGGCGCAGCGCGAATCGTCCCGAAGCGCGTGTCGTGCGCGTGCTCGAGCGCGCTGCGCTCACGGTCATCGGCCGCTATGAGGTTGCGGGCCCTTTTGGCATCGTCATCCCTGATGACCCGCGGATCATCTACGACATCTTCACGAAGCGCTCCGATGCGGAGCACATTGAGGATGGCTCTCTTGTACGGGTTCGCATCCTTGAGTATCCCACGCGCAAGGCATCGGCATTCGGCATTGTTGAGGAAGTCATCGGAGATGCTGATGATATATCGCTCATCTCGCAGAAGGTGATCTCGCGCTACGACCTTGAGACCTCTTTTCCGCAAGCAGCGATCGACGAGGCAAAGGCATGCGAGGTGGACGTGGAGGGGGCATGTGCTGAAGGCTATCGTGACCTGCGCGATCGCTTCATCTTCACGATAGATCCTGCGGATGCCCGCGATTTCGATGACGCCCTGAGCATCGATGCGATCGATGCGCCTACGTTCGCCGATCTTGATATCTTCCTCCTTGAGGGTGCCTGCGATCGCGCCGCCAAGGAAGGCTCGCTCTTCCGCCTTGGCGTGCATATCGCTGATGTGTCGCACTACATTGCATGGAATTCTCCCCTTGATGCAGAGGCTAAGAAGCGCACGACGAGCGTGTATCTGCCTGATCGCGTCTTGCCCATGCTTCCTGAGGAGCTCTCGAACGGCATCTGTTCGCTTGCGCCAGGGGAGGAAAGGCGGGCATTCAGCATTGATGTCTATTTGACGAAAGGTGTGGACGTTCTTGGATACGACCTTTATCCCTCCATCATCCGCTCGAGCGAGAGGCTCGATTATGCAGAGGCAGCACGCATCATCGAGGGATCGCCGAGGGAGGGTGACAGAGTCGGCATGCAGGGAATCCTTGCTGCGGGCGCGTCTCTTGCTGCTGCACGCGCGCGGTACCGTCGTTCTCAAGGCGGCCTTGAGTTCAATACGCAGGAAGCGAAGGTCATCTTGGATGCTCAAGGGTATCCTGTTGATGTTGTGGCTCGCACGAAGACGGCCTCGACGATGCTCGTAGAGGAAGCGATGATCCTTGCGAACGAGATCGTGGCTGGTCATCTCTTCGATGCTTCTTGGCCTTGCGCCTATCGTGTTCATGAGAATCCTGCTCTTGATGCGCTCAGCGCGCTCATCCCCATCTTCCAAGAGTTCAAATGGTTCACGCGGGAGATGGCTTACGGGCTTGGCACGGCGAACCCGCATGCTATTCAGGCTATCATCGAGGAGAGCACGGGGCGCCTTGAGGAGGAGCTCGTCAATATGCTCCTTTTGCGAGCGATGAAGCGCGCGATGTACTCACCAGAGAACCAAGGGCATTTCGGGATAGGGAGCGCTGCGTATTGCCATTTCACTTCCCCTATTCGTCGCTATCCCGACCTCATCGTCCATCGTATGCTCAAATCCCAGCTCTTTGGGCGTGGCGAGACGTTCGGCGATCAAGTAGCTCGTATTCCTGAGCTCTGCGAACGTTCTTCGACGAGGGAGCGCACGGCAGAAGCGGCATCGTACGATGCGACCAAGGCGTACATGGCTCTCTATATGCAGAAGAGGATAGGCGAGCGCTTCGAGGGGCTGGTGAGCGGCGTTGCGAGCTATGGGCTCTACGTGCGTGTTGAGTCGTGCATCGAAGGGCTTGTCCCCATTCGAACGCTCGGGGATGAATACTTCCACTTCGATGAGGTGAGGTACACGCTTACGGGTGACAATACGCGTACCGTCTATAGGCTCGGCCAGCGCATGGAGGTTGTGCTTGGATCAGTCGATGTTGCGCGCGCTCGCATCGATCTCCTCCCTGCTTCCTGATATGAGGAGCTTGTCTCTGAATATGCGCTATAAAATCCTTGCGAGCAGATTCGTGCTTTGTTAGAATTTTACTTCGCGTATAAACAAGACTGATTTGCATTCGCAATTCTTTTCAGCGTTACCTGTAGGAGGAATAAGATGGCTGTACCTAAGCAACGAATGGGTCGCATTCGAACCCGTCAGCGTCGCAGCGTCCATGACCGTATAGACACGCCGGCACGTTCGACCTGCCCTCAGTGCGGAGAGGTCAAGCTCCCGCATCGTGTATGCCCTAACTGCGGCTTCTATAAGAACCGCGAAGTCATCGAGACGGAGTAGTCCACGCCGGCAATGGGCTCTGAAGCCTTTGCTGGACAGTCGATGATCAGAGGTGCGACATGGCAGAAGAGGTGGTGATCGCAGTTGACGCGATGGGCGGTGATGACGCTCCTGACGTTGTTCTCGCAGGAGTAGCTGAGGCTCTCGCACACGATGCAACGCTTCGAGTCGAGCTTGTTGGTCCGAAGGATGTCGTTGAGCCATTCGCCTGCGCAACTGAGCGTTGCGAGGCGCGCATCGCAACTGAGGTCATCTCTATGTCTGAGCATCCTGCGAATGCAGTCAAGGCGAAGAAAGACTCTTCTATCGTCGTTGGCTGTAATCTTGTTAAGTCAGGCGAGGCTGATGGGTTCTTCTCAGCAGGATCGACAGGTGCTTGCCTGGCAGCTGCAACGCTCAACATTGGCAGGATCAAAGGTGTGAAGCGTCCTGCGCTCGGCGTTGTCATTCCCGCCTATCAACGTCCTTGCCTTCTCATGGATGTAGGGGCAAATGCAGATTGCAAGCCCGAGTATTTGCGCCAGTTCGCCATCATGGGGTCCATCTACATGAAGCAGACCCATGGCATACGCTCACCTCGCATCGGGCTTTTGAATATAGGCGAAGAGGAGACCAAAGGGTCTCTCCTTGCGCAAGAGGCGTATCGCTTGCTCTCAGAAGGTGTTTCGGGCTTCGCGGGGAATTGCGAAGGGAAAGGGCTCTTGCAGGGCGATTTCGATGTGGTCGTAACGGATGGCTTTTCGGGCAATATATGCCTGAAGACCATCGAGGGAACTGCGAAGATGCTCTTCTCGTATGTGAAGGACGCGCTCATGGCAACGCCTCTTTCGAAAGTGGGAGCGCTTCTCGTGCGCGGCAACCTCGCAAAGCTCAAAGGTCGCATCAACCCTGATGCGTTCGGTGCCACCCCGCTCATTGGCGTGAAGGGTGTTTGCATGATCGGTCACGGCTCTTCAAGCGCCACAGCTATCAAGAACGGCGTGCTTGCAAGTGCGCGAGAAGCACGCGCAGGCGTCATCAAGGCGCTCACCGAGGCCATCCAAGATGATATGAATGCTACGAAAGAAGGGATGTGAGATGGAGCTCACTGAGGAGCAGCGACAAAAGCTCCAAGATGCTGAGAAGATCGTCGGCTATACGTTCAAGAACAAACGGTATGCCCTGTCTGCCATCACGCATCCTTCCGCAACAGAAGGAAAGTCTGTCAAGTTCTCCTACGAGCGCCTCGAGTTCTTAGGGGATTCCATCCTCGGCGCCATCGTGGCGGCTGAGGCATTCCATAACTTCCCTGAGCTGGATGAGGGCGGTCTCACGCGCATCAAGGTTGCTCTTGTATCGGGCACGAGCCTCGCTGACGTGGCTCAGAGCATCGGGATCAGCGATGTTATCGTCTTTGGATCTTCAGAGACGGGCACCGGCAAGAGAGGTCTTCATTCTGCGCTTGAGAACGTGTACGAATCGCTTGTGGCTGCGCTCTTCCTCGATGGGGGCATTGAGGCGGCAGAGCGCTTCATTGACGCTACGCTCATACCGCGCATGTCCATCGACCTTGCTACTGAGCCCGAGAACCCGAAGAGCGCTCTTCAAGAGAAGCTTCAGGAAGACGGGATCACTCCTACGTACAAGCTTGTTGAGACGCAAGGCCCTCCGCATGACCGCACGTTCGTTTCGCAGGTCTATGCAGGAGACCATGCCCTTGCACAAGGGGTAGGACGCACAAAGAAGGAAGCGGAGAGCCAGGCGGCCAAATCAACCTTGGCTCGCCTTGGCGAGTTCTTCGGCATTGGCCTTGATGAGGAAGCGCGCAAGGCGAAGGATGAGGCAACGCGCAAGGCGAAGGCTGACAAAGCCGCAGCGAAGGCGAATGCGCGTGAAGCGAATCGCCAGGCAAAGGAGCAGAAGGCGCGTGAGCGTGCTGAGAAGAAGGCTTCTTCTGTCGCGAAGCGATTCTAAGGTCTTACCATGTATCTGAAGACCCTCGTGCTGAAAGGCTTCAAATCCTTTGCGGATAAGGTGACGCTCAATCTTGAGCCAGGCATCACTGCCATCGTTGGACCTAATGGATCGGGAAAGTCCAATATCTCCGATGCGGTCCTTTGGGTCCTGGGTGAGCGAAACGCGAAGCATCTTCGCGGCAACTCGATGGAAGATGTCATCTTCGCAGGCTCTTCTGCGCGCAAGCCGACCTCCTTTGCCGAGGTCACGCTCGTTCTCGATAACACGGATCACACGTTGGACGTTGATTATGCGCAGGTTTCGATCACGCGTCGCATGTACAAATCGGGCGAGAGCGAGTACCTCATCAACGACACGCTTGCTCGGCGCATGGATATCCTCGACATCCTTCATGACTCGGGTCTGGGAACAGGAACGCATTCGATCATCTCGCAGGGTTCGCTCGATTCCGTTCTTCAGTCAAAGCCTGAAGATCGCCGTGCGCTGATCGAGGAGGCAGCAGGTGTTCTCAAGCATAAGCAACGCCTTGAGCGCAGCGCGCGCAAGCTTGAGAAGATGTCGAACAATGTTGCGCGCATCAGCGATGTCGTCCAAGAGATCGCTCGGCAGCTTCGCCCGCTTGAGCGAAAGGCGAAGCAGGCGAAGACCTATGCAGAGCTTTCTGAAGAGCTTCGTGGTGCTAAGCTTGCCCTTGCGGTGGATGACCTGCGCACATTGCGAACATCTCACGCCAGCGCTGTTGAGCATGAGGAAACGGCTAATGAGCGGCTTTCCGCCATCAGCGTCCGTATCGAAGAGACCGAGCGCAAGCTCGAGGCCGTTCAGGAGGAGATTCGCGTATCCACAGAAGGAGCAGGGGAGCTTTCAAGTAAGTCCCGTGCTGCGCGTGCTGTGCTCGAGCATATCGATGCCTGCATTCTCATGGCGCGCGAGCGTGTTCGCCAATGCGATGAGCGCGCATTGGAGCTCACGCTTGCTCTTGAGCGCGATGAGGCTGAGCATGCTGCGCTGGCGAAGGATTTTGAGCGGCTCAAGGCTGATGCAGATGAGTCTGCTGTCGCTTTCACCCAAGCGCAAGAAGAGGTTGTTGCTCTTGAGGCGAAGGGGGCAGAGCTCAAAGGCCAGCTCGAAGAAGAGAGCGCACTGCACGCCTCTTATATTAAGGAGGAAGGCGCGCTCGAAGCGCTCATCATCGATCTTACCGAGAAGCAAACGCGTTTGCGCGAGGAGCTCGCGAGCGATGTTGCCCAGATCAAGGTGACCGAGGATAAGCTCGATGAGCTCACGCGCACGACAACGAGAATGAGCGCAGATGTTTCCTCGCTTGATCAAGAAGCCCTTGCGCTTGAAGCTTCGCTTGCGGCCCTTCAAGAGGAGGAGAAGCAAGCGCGTACGCTCGTTGCCTCATGCATTCAAGCGCGCTCGCAGGCTGACGAGGCTCATGCTCACGCAACACAAGCCGTGGCCTCCATCGATGCGCAGATCAACGCCTTCGAGGAGATCGAGCGGAGTCGACTTGCTGATGCGGGCGAGGTCGTAGGGTGGATCGAGAAGCATAAGGCGCGTCTCGGGCTGAAGGCTTCCCCGCTCTCGCATGCGCTCAAGATCGAGCCAGGCTATGAGGGGCTTCTTGAACGCCTTCTCTCAAGCGATGCGCGCGCTCTTGTGCTTGAGTCATACGGCTCGCTTTCTCGCGTGCTTTCAGGTCTCGAAGAGGACGGCATCAAGGGTTCGGCAGCATTCTTCATCGCTGATGGTGCACAGAAGCGCGCGTTCGCTCGCTCTCAGGCGCCTCAGCTTCCCGATGGTGTTTTCTATTTGACAGACATCATCGAGTGCGAACCGCAGATCGAAGATGTTGTGAACGCATTGCTTGGAGATGTCGCGGTGTGCTCTGATCTTTCACAAGCGCTTTCATGCCATAAGGAGATTCCCGCTTGCATCGATTTTGCCACTCCCGCTGGTGATATCGTGCGGTCAACAGGCAAGGTGTCGCTTGGGAGCGTCACGGAGGATGCGGCATCGAACGATTTCGTTCGCCTTGCCCGCATCGAAGAGCTCAAGCGCTCTCTCATCGAAGCGAAGAAGGCAAGCGAAGCCGCGTTAGCGGAAACGAAGACTGCCGAGTCTGCTCTTGCACGGGCGCAAGAGGAGAGCCTGGCTTTGAGCGAAAAGCTCGCGCGTCTTCGTGGCGGTGCGGGGGCAGCTCGTGATGAGGTGGATCGTGCAGCTGAGAAGCTCACTGCGCAAACCCAGGAGCTTGAGCGGACGCGAGAGCGCCTTGCGTCCTATCAAAGCTCGCTTGATAGCGCGAAGCCCGATGCAGAGCGTGTGCGCATCAAGCTCGAGGAGAGCAAAGAGCGCCTCGCCGAGGTGAAAGCGCTCATCGAATCATCGCAGCATTCCCAGCTCCCCATCTCAAGCCAGCTTGAAGAGGTCACCTTCGCTCTCAACGAGGCAAGGCTCGCCCTTGCCAAGGAGAGCGAGAAGAGCGAATACCAAAAGCGCGTGCTTTTGCGCCATATCCAAGATATGGAGAAGATCTCGCTGAGAAAAGACGAATCAGTGGAGCTCCGCCGCACCAAGGAGTACATCTCGAAGCGCATGACGCCGCTCATCGAGCGCATGAGCGCGCTCTCAGAGGTCGCAACCGACATCGCCCTGAAGCTCGAGGTGCAGGCAAGCGATGCTGTTGGGAAATCGGAGGAGAAGCTTGCGCTCATCAACGAGCTGCGCGAAGCTGGCTCTTCCTCTCATGCAGAGTATTCGCGCGTGGCAGAGGAGCTCTCTCAGGCGAAGATTGCGCGCACCAAGCTTGAGATGCAGGTCGAGGCTGCCGTGAAGGTCATCACCGAGGATTGCGGAACCTCGCTTGAGACCGCACTTACCTGTCCCGAGCTGGAAGATCGTGGAGCTACCGAGGAGCTTATCTTCAAGCTCACCCGCCGTATCTCCAATCTTGGCACCATCAACCCGGATGCTGCGCATGACTTCGATGAGCTCAAAGAGCGCTACGATTTCATGTTCGGTCAACTTGAGGACCTGAATCGTGCGACGCGAAGCTTGCGACGCATCAACAATATCATCGAGTCGCGCATGAAAGAGGATTTCGCGCAGACTTTCGAGATGGTGAACGAGAATTTCAAGGAGATCTTCTCCGTCCTCTTCCCCAATGGCAGCGGGTACCTTTCCCTGATCGACCCCGATGACATCGATACCTCTGGGATCGAGGTGAACGCGCAACCTGCTGGGAAGCGCATTCGCAAGATGTCCCTTATGTCGGGCGGCGAGAAGTCGCTTACCGCACTCGCGCTCCTCTTCGCGCTCTACAAGACGCGCGCAACACCCTTCTACATCCTTGATGAGGTAGAAGCTGCGCTCGATGATACGAACCTGCGACGCTTGACGGCATACATCAATGCGATGCGCAGCACGACCCAGATGATCATGATCACGCATCAAAGGCGTACAATGGAGAGCGCTGATGTGCTGTTCGGCGTTTCGATGCAATCTGACGGGGTCACAAAGGTCATTTCCCAGAAGCTTGATGCTGCGCTCAAGAACGCCGAATAGTCCGTATTACTAAAGACGAGAGGTTTCAATGGGAATCTTCGCAAACATCTCCGAAGGGCTCAGCCGTTCGCGAGATAAGTTCAAGGAGCAGATGAACGTCCTTCTGGATCGTGGGCCAGACCTTGACGAGGGCTTTTGGGAGGATCTCGAAGAGACATTGATCTTGAGCGACGTCGGCGGCCGTGCTGCGGCTGATATCGTCGATAACCTTCGTGAAAGCGCCACACGTTTGGCGCTTCCTGATGCGTGGGCGGTGCTTGATCTCTTGAGCGAGAACATCCAGGGCGCGTTTGCTGCGGGAGGGGAGGAGATCCTTTCTGGAGAGCCTGCCATCGTTCTCTTCGTAGGGATCAATGGCACGGGCAAGACGACGACGGTGGGAAAGCTTGCGAAGGAAGCCACGGACACAGGTCGTCATGTCATCCTCGGGTCTGCCGATACGTTCCGTGCTGCTGCCATCGAACAGCTCCAGGTGTGGGCTGATCGTGCGCAGGTCGAGATCGTCACGCGCGAGCGCGGGTCTGACCCTGCAAGCGTGTGCTATGAGACGATCGAGCGTGCAGAGGCAGAAGACGCTGATCTTGTCCTTATTGACACAGCAGGGCGCCTGCATACGAGCGATGACCTTATGCGCGAGCTTGAGAAGGTCGTTGCCGTTGTACGCAAGCGAGCGAATGTCCCTGTCTATACCGTGCTCGTCATCGACGCGACAACAGGGCAGAATGGCATGCAACAGGCCCGCGAGTTCGATCGCGCGCTTGACCTTGATGCCCTCATCATCACGAAGCTCGATGGGACGGCCAAAGGCGGCATCGCGCTTGCGATCTCGCATGAGCTTGACCTGCCGATCATCAAGATCGGCATTGGGGAGGGCATAGAGGATCTTCGCGACTTCGATGCTGCAAGCTTCGTTGCAGCGCTTATCGGGGATTATGACGAAGATGACCTTGAACTGGATGAGATATCCGAACAGGAAGAAGCGCCTGAAGAGGACGAGATGCCTGAACAGGATGAGATGGCCGAGCAGGTGGCAAGCCCTCATGATGATGAGGTATCCGAGCCTTCAGATGACCTGCAGAAGATGTCTTGGGCTGAGTTCGTCGAAATGGATGATGCGCGTAAGCAAGAACCGAAGAAGCATTTCTGGGAGCGCTGGTAGCGTTAGGCGCTCCTCTTCGTTGACAAGGAGTCTAGATGCTTGAGAATCTCTCATCGCGGCTACAGGGGATCTTCTCCAACCTTCGCTCAAAAGGTCGCCTGACTGAAAGCGATATCAATGATGCCATGCGCGAGATCCGCATGGCCCTGCTTGAGGCTGATGTCAACTATAAGGTCGTCAAGCGCTTCGTGGCGGAAACGAAAGAGCGTTGCCTGGCGGCGGAGGTGCTTGATTCGCTCACGCCCGCGCAGAACGTCGTGAAGATCGTCCTTGACGAGCTCACCAAGCTGCTTGGCGAGAGCAATGTGCGCCTTGACCTGTCGGGCCGCATCCCCAATGTGATCATGCTCGTGGGGCTGCAGGGCTCTGGCAAGACCACTGCGTGCGCGAAGCTTGCATATCGCCTTAAGCGCGAAGGTCACTCACCGTTGCTCGTGGCGTGCGACGTCTATCGCCCTGCCGCTGCTGACCAGCTTGAGACGCTTGGCGCAGAGATCGGCGTCAAGGTCTTTCGCGAAGATGGAGCCGATCCTGTCAAGATAGCCACTGATGGCGTGCAATGCGCGATCGATACCCTTCGCGATGTTGTCATCATCGATACCGCGGGCCGTTTGCATGTTGATGAGGCCATGATGGAGGAGGCGGCAGCTATCAAAGCGGCCACTGCTCCCGAAGAGGTCCTCATGGTCGTGGATGCCATGACTGGCCAGGATGTGGTCGGAGTCGTCGAGGCATTCGCCGAGCAGGTCGATTTCGATGGTGTCATCATGTCGAAGATGGATGGCGATGCGCGCGGTGGCGGTGCCCTTTCCATTCGCGAGGTCACAGGCAAGCCCATCAAGTTCATCTCATCAGGTGAGAAGCCCGATTCGCTTGAGGAGTTCCACCCTGATCGTCTTGCCAAGCGCATCCTTGGCATGGGTGATGTTGTCTCTCTCATCGAAAGTGCCGTGCGCGTTCAGCAGGAGGAAGCTGAGAACCTTGAAGCTGAGCGGATGGCGCGTGGCAACATAACGCTGAATGACTTCATCACGATGAACCGCCAGGTTCATAAGATGGGAGGCATCTCGAAGTTGATAAGCGCTCTGCCTGGCGGCGATAAGATGCTTGGCGAAGGTCAGGTTGATGAGCATGCTCTTGATCACATGGAGGTCATCATCAACTCGATGACCATCGAAGAGCGTGAACGCCCTGAGGTCCTCAATGCAGGGCGTCGCAAGAGGATCGCTGCAGGCGCTGGTGTCACGGTCACCGATGTCAACAACCTCATGAAGCAATACCTCGAGACCAAGAAGATGGTCAAGAAGATGACAGCATCCCTTGACCAGCGTCCTCAAAAGGGCAAGAAGAAGGGCAAGAAGAAACGCCGTGGCATGAGCATCCCAGGCATGGGCGGGATGAGCATGGCGGATCTGAAGGATCTGCAGAAGATGCTCAAGCAGTAAGAAGTTCCTATTCTTGCTCTGTTAACCCAGGATGGGATATACGAGATGTTGTCATATGGTGCATGAAAGCGAGGTAAGCCAAAGTCGCTGAGAGACCTTGGCTCGAAGCGACGACGCGGCGAGGCTTTCATCACTATATGACAACAACAAGTCTGGAGATCTCTCACGTGGGTTAACAGAGCTTTCGAAATTCATTTCTCTATGCTCTTCGCGGTATACATCATGAGCATGTCAGGCTATTTTCCTCTCCGTTACAAATCTGCCTCTTATCTGTTCGCTTTGATTTCGCTGTCTATAGTGAGCTCATCGATCCTTTTGACCGATGCATTTGTACAGGCTTGCACGTAAGGGGTTGCTCATGCTCACCATTGGATGCCATCTATCAACTGAGAAGGGCTTCTTGCACATGGCGCAGGAAGCTGTATCGATACACGCGAACACTTTCCAATACTTCACAAGGAATCCGCGAGGTGGGGCAGTGCGCGCGATCGACAAGAAGGATGTTGACGCTTACCTTAGCTTCGCGAAGGAGCATGGCATAGAGCGCATCATGGGCTATGCGCCATATACGGTCGAGCCTGCAAGCTCGCGTCAAGCGACGCAAGATTTCACCTTGATGGTCATGAGCGAGGATCTTGAGCGGCTTGAGATGATCCCTGGGCAATACTATCTTGTGCGTCCTGGGTCGAACACTGCGGGTACGGTCCAAGAGGGGATCGAGAACGTCATCTCAGCGCTGAACAAGACCTTGACGCCGTCGATGTCGACACGGGTGCTGATCGACACGATGTCGGGCGAGGGCCATGAGGTAGGCTCGACGTTCGATCAGCTTGCCGAGATCCTTTCGCGGATCGACCGCAAGGACAAGGTTGGGGTCTGCGTGGACGCGAGCGCTCTTTGGGCTGCAGGGTACAACATCAAAGACGACCTTTCTGGCGTGCTCGATGATTTCGATGAGAAGATCGGGCTCGATCATCTCATCGCCATTCATCTCAATGACAGCGCAGAGCCTCTTGGCAGCAAGGTCAATCGGCATGCGCGCATCGGGGAAGGCAAGATCGGATTTAAGGCTCTCTCTAACATGACGCGTGATCCCCGTCTTGTTGACAAGGCGTTCTATCTTGAAGAGTATGACTCAACACTTGTTGTCTATGAGCATGACATCGCTCATTTCAGGGATGCTTACGCTGGTGTTACAGCATCGGTATGATCGGAAGCATAAAGCGAAGGATGCGAAGATCCTGAACGGAGTCGCTTTGGCTTGCATCTCATATGCATAAGCTTCTCGAATTGCTATAATCGCTTCTCGTATGCATTTTTCCTATATCGAGAGTCGGGGAAGAGAGTTGGCTCGAAGATCCCGACACCAACCTGGCATGCATGCTGCCAAGGTGGTCCTGCCATCATCGATGAAGGAGGAGATTCATGGCAATGGGCGATCATACCTATCTTTTCACCTCGGAATCAGTCACCGAAGGACATCCAGACAAGATCTGCGATCAGATATCCGATGCGATCCTTGATGCGATCCTTGAAAAGGAAGCACAGCTTGAAGCAGAAGGATACAAGGATGCGAACGGCGTGGCGGCAGATGTCTCTCAGGTGCGCTGCGCGGCTGAGACGCTCGTCACCACGGGTACCGTCATGGTCACTGGCGAGATCCGCACCGAGGCATATATAGATGTTCCGACCATCGTGCGCGAAGTGGTCGATAGCATTGGATACAACCGCGCGAAGTTCGGGTTCGATGCCTCAACGTGCGGGGTCATGAGCTCCATCCATGAGCAATCCCCTGATATCGCACAAGGCGTGGACACCTCGCTTGAGGTCCAAGAGGGTATGAGCGCGGATGATCCTTATGAGGTCACAGGTGCGGGCGATCAAGGCATGGTCTTCGGGTATGCGGTCCGCGAGACGAAGACGCTCATGCCGATGCCGATCTACCTTGCTCATCGGATGGCCGAGCGCTTGGCTGAGGTTCGCAAGTCAGGGCAGCTTGATTTCTTGCGTCCCGATGGCAAGACGCAGGTAACAGTGAAATACGTGGATGATAAGCCCGTCAGCATCGAGAAGGTTGTGGTCTCCACGCAGCATTCTGAAGATGTCGATTATGACGTGTTGCGCGCAGCGATCATCGAAGATGTCATCGAGCATGTTCTCAAGGAAGAGGGGATCGAGCTTTCGGATGACGCTGAGATCTTCGTGAACCCTACAGGGCGCTTCGTCATCGGAGGCCCCATGGGAGACTCTGGCCTCACGGGCCGCAAGATCATCGTCGATACGTATGGCGGTATGGGGCGTCATGGTGGCGGTGCGTTCTCAGGCAAGGATCCGACCAAGGTTGACCGCTCCGCTGCCTATGCAGCGCGCTGGGTGGCCAAGAACATCGTTGCTGCCGAGCTTGCAGATCG
Source organism: uncultured Eggerthellaceae bacterium (assembly GCA_910588985.1). Taxonomy (GTDB): domain Bacteria; phylum Actinomycetota; class Coriobacteriia; order Coriobacteriales; family Eggerthellaceae; genus MGBC163016. Next base: position 43,530 of record CAJURO010000002.1, read on the forward strand.
CTGCGAGGTGCAGATCGCCTATGCGATCGGTGTTGCGCGCCCTGTGTCCATCATGGTCGAGACGTTCGGAACGAACAAGGTTCCCGAGAAAACGATAGAGGAGGCGGTGATGCAGGTGTTCGATCTGAGGCCTCAAGCCATCATCGATGCACTCGATCTTCGCCGGCCTATCTATCGCGCAACCTCTACGTATGGGCATTTCGGACGTGAGCTGCCCGACTTCACTTGGGAGAAGACAGATAAGGTCGATGCGCTCAAGGAAGCATGCGGCATCTAGATGCGCACCGCTGATGTTCTGATCGACATACCAGCTAAGGGCCTGAATCAGACGTTCAGGTATGCTGTCGAGTCAGATGATGAGCTTATTGGTTGTGCTGTGCTCGTCTCATTCGGGCGCCGCCTCGAGGTTGGCCTTGTCCTTGATACGGGTGAGAGCGAAGGCGAAGGTGAGCTCAAGCCGATCGAACAAGTCCTTACAAAGCCTCTGTTCACGCGCGATAACGTTGCGTGCGCGCGCTTTCTCTCCACGCGCTATCTTGCACCGCTTATAAGCTGCATTCGCCTCTTCGTACCGCAGGGGGCGATTCCGCGCATGGTGAAGAGGGGCGGCGTTCGCGTTCTCGAAGAGGCGAGCGTTGGCGAAGTGCGCGAGAGATGGGTTACCAAAGGGCCTGCCTTAGAGGGCTTCGTGCCGCGAGCAAATGCCTATAAGCAAGCGCAAGTGCTCAACCTTGTGCAGGAGGCCGATGTTGCTGTCTCAGAATTGAACCTCCTTGTTGGCGATGTCTCGTCTGCCCTCAAGGCGCTTGAGCGACGCGATGCCATTCGCATCGAATGGCGTCGTCGCTTTCGCGAGGGCATATCGTATGAGCAAGTGGAATTTGATTCGCAGGGCGCCTCTGCATTCACGCTTACCCCTGATCAGGAGAACGTGCTTTCAACCATAGAGGCATCAATGCAGGAGAGTTGCGGCAACGTGGTTCTCATCGATGGTGTGACCGGCTCTGGCAAGACAGAGGTGTATATTCGCTCTATCGCGCGCATCCTCGAGAAGGGGCGCGATGCGATCGTGCTCGTGCCTGAGATCGCCTTGACCCCTCAGATGGTCACGCGATTTCGGAGTCGGTTCGGTGATGCTGTGGCGCTTCTTCATTCGAAGATGAGCATCGGTGAGCGTTTCGACGCATTCGAGGCTATTCGCGCAGGGCAAGCGCGCGTTGTCATCGGACCGCGCAGCGCCCTGTTCGCTCCTTTGCATGACGTGGGGCTCATCATCATCGACGAGGAGCATGAGACCACCTATAAGCAAGAGAGCGCACCGCGCTATGTCTCGCGCGATGTTGCGCAGTGGATGATGGAGCGTACGGGAGGAACGGTCGTCCTTGGCTCGGCCACTCCCTCGATCGAAGCCCTCTACAAGGCGAATACGTCAAGCTCATGGCGGCTTTGCGAGATGCCCGAGCGAACGAATGGCAAGAAGCGACCACAGATCGAGATCATCGACATGGCAGCGGAATTCAGAGATGGCGAGAAGGCCATCTTCTCACGACCGCTTCGTCAAGCGATCATGCACGAGCTCTCGCTCGATCATAAAGTGGTCCTCTTGCTGAACCAGCGAGGGTTCGCACGTTTCCTCCTTTGTCGTGATTGCGGATTCGTGCCTCAATGCGTGCATTGCTCAACGTCCCTTACCTTCCATGAGCGCGAGAATGCGCTTGTTTGCCATCATTGTGGCTATGTTGTGCCAGCGCCAGCGCGCTGCCCTGTATGCGAAAGCCCTTATTTGAAGCGATATGGGGTGGGAACCGAGCGTGCAGAGGCGGAGCTGCGCACGTTCCTCGAGGCATGTGGTACCTCAGAGGCGCAGAGTGCAGAGACGCAAGATGAAGGGACCTTTGCTTCCTCGGCGCCGATCATTCGCATGGATGCGGACACTACTGCGAAGAAGGGAGCGCACAAGCGGCTCCTTGAAGAGTTCGCCCTTGCCCGAGGAGCTGTGCTTCTTGGTACGCAGATGATCGCGAAGGGGCTCGATTTTGACGATGTGACCTTGGTGGGCGTCATCAATGCTGATACCCAGCTCCATCTTCCCGACTTCCGTGCATCTGAGCGCACATTCGACCTCATCGAGCAAGTTGCGGGCCGTGCAGGGCGCGCTGACCTTCCAGGGCATGTCATGGTGCAAACCTACGAGGCAGAGGCGCTCGCCATCCAAGCTGCTGCATCATATGATCGCGATCTTTTCTTGCGAAGCGAGCTTCCTCGAAGGCGGATCCTCAAATATCCCCCCTTCGTGCGCATGGCGAACGTGCTCTTCTGGGGTGCGCAGGAGGAAAGCGTCCATCGTGCTGCCTCTTCAGCATATGAAAGGGCGAAGGAGATGCTTGCAAGCGATGATCGCTTCGAGGTCCTTCCTGCTTCCCCCTGTGCCTTCAGCAAGATCAGGAATAGCTTTCGGTGGCATTTCATCGTCAAAGCCGCACCTCCCTCGGACATCTCGCAAGCGCTTGCTCCGCTCTTCGAAAGCACATGCTCTCTTCCAGGCGTGAGCATGGCTATCGACATCGACCCGATCGATATGCTCTAACATCCATGATGATGTGCTGCATCTTGCTTAGGCAAGCACAGCGATCCAAAAAAATCTCTTGCAAAATGAGAAAACTATAGTATTCTAGTTCTTCGGCTGTTTTCGCCCATAATGGCGAAGCTGTATCTAAAACCTGCTTTTCTTTTGGGAGGAGTGCCACGTGGCAAAAGCTTCAGGATCATCAAAAGAGACCGTAAAAGCAGAAGAAAAGGCCGCAACGACGGCAAAAGCGAAGAAAACGACATCCAAGAAGAAGGAAGCGGCAGAGGCTCAAGCAAAGGATGCTTCAGCTGAGAAGGCCGCTGCAAAGAAGACTGCCAAGAAGGCCACTAAGACCTCTTCGTCGAAGAAGGCGACCAAGGCATCTTCGAGCAAGACGTCTGCTAAGGCGAGCAAGGAGTCCACGAAGGAAGAGGACCTCGCCGCCATCAAAGAGGCTATGCAGGAAAGTGAGAAGGTCATCGAGGCCGTCGAGGTCGTTGATGAGGATGACGATGATATCGATAGCGAGGATATCGATATCACGCAAGATGACGCCATCGACTCATCTGCCGATGACGCAGGAGATGCCGACGATGCTGATTCCATCCTTGAGAACATCCCTGAGGAGGAGCTCAAGGCCACGGTCGACGTGCAGCTGCCTAAGATCAGCTCGAGCCGCTCCAAGGCAAAGTCGCGTCGTCGTTCAGTCGATTCCAATATCACGATCCTCACGGGGGATCCTGTAAGGATGTATCTGAAGGAGATCGGCAAGGTCCCTCTGCTCACTGCTGCTGAGGAGATCGATCTTGCAATGAAGATCGAGGCGGGCGTTGCTGCGACCGAAGAGCTTGAGCAGGCCGAGGAAGAGGGTATCGAGCTCGCACGACGTGATAAGCGCCGTCTGACGCGCGTGGAGCAAGTTGGGCTCGATGCGAAGCAAGCATTGATCGAGGCCAATCTGCGACTCGTTGTGTCCATTGCAAAGCGCTATGTCGGGCGTGGGATGCTCTTCTTGGACCTCATCCAAGAAGGCAACCTTGGCTTGATCCGTGCCGTAGAGAAGTTCGATTACACGAAGGGCTTCAAGTTCTCCACCTATGCAACCTGGTGGATCCGCCAAGCCATCACCCGCGCGATCGCCGACCAAGCTCGCACAATCCGCATTCCTGTTCATATGGTCGAGACCATCAACAAGCTCGTACGCATCCAAAGGCAGCTTCTCCAGCAGCTCGGACGCGAACCAACGCCAGAGGAGATCGGCGAGGAGATGGGCTTGCCTGCAGAGCGCGTGCGCGAGATCCAGAAGATCTCGCAGGAGCCTGTTTCCCTTGAGACGCCGATCGGTGAGGAAGAGGATTCTCAGCTCGGAGACTTCATCGAAGACGAAGCTGCTGTTGTCCCGCCTGACGCGGCGAGCTTCTCCATGCTGCAAGAGCAGCTTGGGAAGGTGCTCGACGGTCTTGCCGAGCGCGAGCGCAAGGTCATCAGCTTGCGCTTCGGGCTCGAGGATGGGCATCCGCGTACGCTCGAGGAGGTCGGACGCGAGTTCGGCGTCACGCGTGAGCGCATTCGCCAGATCGAGAGCAAGACGCTTGCGAAGCTCCGTCACCCCTCTCGATCCTCGAAGCTTAAAGACTATCTTGAAGATTGATCTTTTTGCTTGCACCATAAGAGCGTTCGGCTATAATACATAAGCCAGCTCATACAGCTGCACATTCCTCGGTAGCTCAACGGCAGAGCATCCGGCTGTTAACCGGAGGGTTGTAGGTTCGAATCCTACCCGAGGAGCCAGGAAACGCAGGGTCAGTCTTATGACTGGCCCTTTTTGGTATAGGCTCTGTTCGCCCAGGCTGGAGTGACAGAGCTTTGATCTATCGATCCGTGCGTCGCACATTGATGGGGAGAAGAGGTGGTACGCGATGGTCTCCATGGAGGAGCATTTTGATTGGGGAAAGCTCATCCGCTTCACGCTTCCCTCCATCGGCATGTTCATCTTCACATCCATCTACGGCATCGTGGACGGGCTCTTCATCTCGAACTTCGCTGGCACGACCTCCTTCGCTGCTGTCAACCTCATCATGCCTGTCGTGATCATCTTCTCTACGGTGGGATACATGCTTGGGACAGGCGGGAGCGCGCTCATCGCTAAAACGCGCGGCGAAGGTGATGATGAGCTTGCGAATCGGTACTTCTCCATGATCGTGTATGCCGCATTCATCCTTGGTGTCATCCTTGCTCTCATCGGCGCTGCCGCCATGGAGCCCCTTGCGCGCTTCCTCGGTGCAGATGAGAGCATGGTCGGTATCTGCGTGCTCTATGGCGATATGCTCATGATCTCGTTGCCTTTCTATGTTCTCCAGTATCTTTTCCAGAATCTGTGCGTCACTGCTGGCAAGCCTACCTTCGGGCTCGTGGTCATCATCATCGCAGGCTGCATGAACATGCTCCTTGATGCGCTCTTCGTGGGAGCCTTTGGATGGGGCGTTGCTGGTGCCGCTGGGGCAACGAACATATCCGAGTTCCTTGGTGGCGGTATCCCTCTCATCTATTTCTTCCGCAAGAACGCAAGCTATCTGCGCCTTGGCAAGACGACGTTCATGCCTCGTGCTTTTGGCAAGGCATGCGTGAATGGGCTCTCTGAGATGATGACGAGCATCACGATGTCATTGGTGACCATGCTCTACAACTTCCAGCTCATGACCTTTGCAGGTCAGGATGGTGTTGCAGCCTATGGGGTCATCGCATATGTCGTGATGGTCTTCGCAGCGATCTTCATGGGTTATGACATGGGCTCGGCTCCGCTCATGAGCTTCCAATATGGCGCCCAGAATCATAAGGAGATGAAGAACCTCTTCAAGAAAGGGCTCATCTTCACCTGTGTGGGCGGCATTCTCATGTTCCTTGCAGGACAGGCTTTCGCAAGTCCTATCGCAGCGCTCTTCGTTGGCTATGATGAAGGCTTGCGCGCTTTCACCGAGCATGGCTTCCGCATCTACGCATTCGCGTTCTTGCTCATGGGGTATAGCATGTATGCCTCAGCGCTCTTCACCTCTTTGAACAACGGTGTCGTTTCGGCGATCATCTCGTTTTTGCGTACGCTTGTGTTCGAGACCTCATCGGTCATCCTTCTTCCTATGATCCTCGGCATCGACGGCATATGGCTTTCAGTGAGCGTTGCCGAGATCGCTGCGTTGATCGTTTCAGCAGCGTTCATCATCGCCCTTGAGCCGCGGTATGGTTATTGGCGCATGAAGGTGAAAGCGCGCCCATGAGGATCTTTCGGTATCTTGCCAAGCATAAGATAGCCCTTGTGCTCGTCTTCGTGCTCCTCATTGCCCAGGCCGCATGCGAGCTTTCCTTGCCAAGCCTTACGTCGAGCGTCGTTGATGTGGGCATCCAGCAGCGCGGCATAGAGAAGGTCGTGCCTCAAGGGATGACTGCAAAGACGCATGATCTGCTTGATATGCTCCTTGACCAAGAGGATGAGGAGCTCATTTCGCAAAGCTATGCGAAGACCGACGATGGTGCCTATGCTCTGACGGAGTGGGGTCGCGAGCACGAGCCCGAGATCGAACATGCGCTTATGCTTCCTCTTGTGATGATCCACGACCCTGCGTCGATCACAACGGCACCTGTGGACCTGGAGGAGATGCTCATGCGCTCTGAAGCAGGAGAGCTCTCCAAGACAGATATCACGGCATACATGCAGCAGGTCGAAGCGAATATGGACGAGGGTGCCCGCTCGCTCCTTCCTCAGCGCGCTCTGTCCTCAGTGGCCTCGGAATACAGCCTTCTCGGGCTCGACCTTGATGCGATCCAGATGAATTACCTGCTCACCTGTGGGGCCGCCATGCTCGCGCTCACGCTCTGTGGGATGGCCTTCGCCATAGGGGTTGGATTCGTTGCCGCTCGCACTGGTGCGTTCATTGGCCGTGACCTGCGCCGTGCCTTGTTCGCGCGCGTCGTATCCTTCTCAGAGGCAGAGATCAACCGCTTCTCGGCGGCATCCCTGATCACGCGGGGTACGAATGACATCCAGCAGATCCAGATGGTGAGCATCATGTTGATGCGCGTCATCCTCTATGCTCCGATCCTTGCGCTCGGCGGCATCATCATGGTCATCTCGACGAATGCCGAGCTCGGATGGGTCGTCGTGTGCGCCATCATCGTGCTGCTCTGCGTGCTGTTCGTGCTCTTCCGCGTTACGATGCCATGCTTCAAGCGCATGCAACGCCTGATCGACAAGGTGAACCTCATCTCGCGCGAGATGCTCGAAGGCATGATGGTCGTACGGGCCTTTGATCGCGAAGATCATGAGGAGGAGCGATTCGAGGGCGCATCACGAGACCTTCGTTCGACGCAGCTGTTCACGAATCGCGCCATGTCCTTCATGATGCCAACGATGATGCTGGTCATGAACCTCACTAGCATTGCGATCATCTGGTTCGGTGGCCAGCAAGTCGATATGGGAATGACGCAGACAGGCGATCTTATCGCCTTCATCACCTATTCCATGGTCATCATCATGGGCTTTCTCATGATCGGCATGGTGGCTATCATGCTCCCACGTGCGTCTGTCGCCTCTGAGCGCGTGGATGAGGTCATCGAGACGCAACCTTCTGTCGTGAGCCGTCCCGATGCGCGAGCGCTTTCGAAGGCCGACCCTCCAAAACCGCTTCTCGCTTTCGAGAATGTGAGCTTCCGCTATGGGGATGAGTCTGGATGCGCGCTTGAAGATGTCAGCTTCCAGATCGAGGAAGGCATGACGTTCGCCATCGTCGGCTCAACGGGGTCAGGCAAGACAACGCTCGTTAAGCTCTTACTGCGCTTCTTCGATCCTTCTCAGGGTTGCATCCTGCTCGATGGCCATGACATGCGCGATGTGTCCCTTGAGGAGCTTCGTTCCCAGTTTGGATACGTTCCGCAAAAAGCATTCCTCTTCTCTGGGACGATCGATACGAATGTCGCCTACGCAGATGAGGGGATGCCTCGCGCTCATGTCATGCATGCGCTTGATATCGCCCAGGCGACCGAATTCGTATCCCAGATGCCAAAGGGGGTCATCACGCCGATAGCGCAGGGAGGATCGAATGTATCGGGTGGCCAGCGACAGCGGCTCGCTATTGCGCGTGCGATCGCTCGCCAGCGCCGTGTTCTTCTTTTCGATGATTCCTTCAGCGCGCTCGATTATGCAACTGATGCCGCACTGCGTGCCTCCCTTCGCTCCGAGTTCTCGCATCTTACTCAGATCGTTGTTGCGCAACGGATCTCGACGGTGATGGAGGCCGACCGCATCCTTGTTCTCGAAGAAGGATGCGTCGTGGGATGTGGCACTCATGCGCATCTCATGAAGAGCTGCCCTGAGTATGCTGAGATCGCCCTTTCGCAGCTCTCACCTGAAGAGGCTGGGATCGGGGGTGATGTGGCGTGAGGCATGGCTTTCATGAGAGAGACGACATGCGCTCTGAGCAAGAGATCGTCGACATCGCCGAATTCGACCGCCTCGACCGTGAAGAGCGAGCGCGTGCACGGCGTGCGGTCATGCGCGACGCCCGCGAAGCAACAGGATACAAGATGCGTGCTCGTCGACATGGTCCTCACGGTCCGCATAGGATGCGCGGCAGCGATGAACGCGTGGATGTCAAAGGGGCTCTTCTCAAGCTCATGCGCTTCATGGGGAGATTCAAATGGGCACTCGTCTGCGTGCTCGTGTTCGCCATCGCCTCCACGCTCTTCAGCATCGTAGGCCCTAAGATCCTCTCCGAGGCAACCACGCTTCTCTTTGATGGCGTTGTGGCAAAGGTTGACGGCACGGGCACGATAGATTTTGCGGCCATAGCACGCGTGCTCATGGTATGCCTTGGGCTCTATGGCGTTTCCGCTGCATGTGCATGGGTGCAAGGATGGGTCATGAGCTACGTCTCCCAACAGACGTGCTTCGAGCTTCGTGGTGCGATCGCGCGTAAGATCGATCGGCTGCCATTCGGTTATTTCGACAAGGTCTCGACAGGAGATGTTCTCTCGCGCATCACCAATGATGTCGATACGCTCGGTCAGAGCCTGAACCAAGGCCTTACGCAGCTCATCACCTCCGTCGTTACCGTTATCGGCGTGCTTGTCATGATGGTCTCCATCAACTGGATCATGGCGCTCGTAACGCTCATCATCGTGCCGCTCTCGCTTGTCTTCGTCACGATCATCGTCAAGCGCTCGCAAAAGTACTTCATGGCGCAGCAAGCGCTTCTTGGGGCTGTCAATGCCGAGGTTGAAGAGACCTTCTCAGGGCATGCCCTTGTAGCCGCGTTCGGCCAAGAGGATGAAACGTGCGCTGTCTATGAGGAAGCGAATGATGCGCTTTGCGAGGCAGCTTGGAAATCGCAATTCCTCTCAGGGCTCATGCAGCCAATCATGAACCTGATCGGCAACCTTGGCTATGTCATCGTGGCCATCGTCGGTGCGATCTTCGCAGCGCGCGGGATCATCACGGTTGGCGATATCCAAGCATTCATCCAGTATGTCAAGAATTTCACGCAGCCGCTGACCCAGCTTGCTCAAGTGTCGAACGTGCTTCAGCAGATGGCTGCGGCGGTGACGCGCATCTTCGAGGTCCTCGATGCGCCAGAGATCGAAGATGCGCCGCCTTCTAAGCTTCCTTCGGACCTCTCCTGTGACGTGGAGTTCGATCATGTTCGATTCGGCTATCATGCCGACGATCCGATCATCCATGATTTCACGTGTGCGATCTCTTCGGGCCAGCGTGTTGCCATTGTTGGGCCCACTGGCTCTGGGAAGACGACGCTGGTGAAGCTCTTGATGCGCTTCTATGATGTTGATGGCGGCAGCATACGCATCGGTGGTACGGACATCCAGGACATCGAACGAGCGCAGGTTCGCGAGCTTTTCGCGATGGTGCTCCAAGATGCATGGCTCTTCAGTGGCTCGATCCGCGAGAACATTCGCTACGGGTGCCTGAGCGCAAGCGATGCGGAGGTTGAGGAGGCAGCGCGGCGCGCTCGTGCCGATCATTTCATCCAGACGCTTCCAGGCGGGTATGATTTCCAGATCAACGAATCAGCGAGCAACATCAGCGCTGGCCAGCGCCAGCTCATCACGATCGCGCGTGCGTTCTTGGCTAACAGGCGCATGCTCATCCTTGACGAGGCAACGAGTTCGGTAGACACCCGAACAGAGGCGCAGATCCAAGAAGCGATGGATGAGCTGGCGGCGGATAAGACGTCGTTCATCATCGCGCATCGCTTATCAACGATCAAGAATGCCGATATCATCCTTGTCATCGATCATGGTGACATCGTCGAGCAGGGAAGCCATGATGAGCTCCTGCGTCTTGGAGGCTTCTATGCGACGTTGTATAATTCGCAATTCGAAGCATGCAAAGATGAGATCGAGTGATGCATCGACCATGCATGCGTTTAGAGGATAGGGATATGGACCAGAACGATTACTACAGATCGAATGCATTTGTCGAGGAGAGGGAAGAGGACTATTGCCCTACGGATTCCCTTCTTCCGCGGGGGGTCGAGCGCGTGAGCGTCGAAGCGATCGCTTCTTCTCGCCTGATAACGCCTGAGGTTATCGCGCATGAAGGCTCTCCTGTGACCATTGCCGCCTTTGACTTTGATGGGACATGCATCAATGGGTCCTCGCCCAAGCGACTTGTCAGTGTGCTTACGAAGCGCAAGCGCATCAACTGCTACAAGCTCCTTCGCATTGCGCTTTGGGGATTGGCTTATAAGTTCAATTTGCCGAATAAGGACGCTGAGGGCGTGCGTGAGCGTGTGTTCTCAGCGTTCGCGGGGCATTCCGCAGTCGCGGTCAATCGCTTCTTGTGCGATTTCTACCATGACAAGGTAGAGCCGAACTATCGTATGGAAGCCGATGCGGAGATGGTCGCTCATCTCGAAGCGGGACATGTCGTCGTTGTCGTCTCGGCTTCGTTCGAGCCGATAGTCGCTTCAGCGATGGTCGAGCACCCAATCCAATACGCGCTTGGTTCTCGCATGAAGATCGACTCGCATGGTGCCTATACCGATGAAGTAGAAGGCCTTCCAACGGAGGGTGCTGACAAGCTTTTCGCTCTCAGGAAGTTCGCCGATGAGATGTTCGGCGCAGGAGCATGGAAGCTTGGCTTTGCCTATGGAGACCATTATTCCGATCTGACATTGCTCGAGGCTGCTGAGCATCCATATGCTGTTACGCCAGATCAAAAGCTTGCGCGCTATGCCCGCCAGCACGGGTGGAATATCGTTGAATGGGATTGAGCTCAGGTTCTTCGAGGTCAGATGTGTGCATGTTGCTTCGATGTAAAAGAACATGCGTACGACGCGGATCTCTCTCTGCTGCGGTAGAATGAGACAAAATGACTCGAGTCGGGTCGTGCCGACTCGTACCAACGAGGTGTGATATGGCTAACGGCGAAGACACATTCCATCAAGACGATGAGCATAAGAGCGTGATGAAGGACTATCTTGCACGGGCGCAGGCGGCCAGTGATGCAGGCGATCCCCTTCTGAGCATGTACCTCTACCTTGCCGCATTCGAGCAGGCAAGTGGTGAGGATGAGGTGCCGAGCGAGGATGCGCTCGTTGGGCTCAAGCAGGCGTGGGCTCTTGCCTACGCGAACAAGGAGCGCTCGCTTGCTGAGTATATCTTCGAGAAGCTCGAGCCTTATCTGTCAAGCGACGAGATCAAGATATGCTCTGAGCAGTTGCAGAGCTTGGTGTTCGATAAGCTTGAGGAATTTGGGCTTTCTCGTCAGGAGCTCGAAGAGATGGCGCAAATGATCTCGGAGGACCTTCAGCTCTCCGATACGCCTATCGTGAAGATCGAAGAGATCGTCTCCTCGCATATTCCAGGAGCCCAAGTTCATATCAGCGCGATCGGCACCAAAGGCGATGAGAGCATACCCTCTGGCTCAGAGCTTGCTTTGCCGCCGAGCGAGATGACGCTCGATGCGGCAGAGGATGATGGCTTCGTTCCGAATACCACCTCTCTCGACTATTCGAGCATTGCTGGTTATCAGAGCGTGATCGAGCGCATGCGCTCCTTTGGCATCGGTGTCGCAGGCGATGAGGATTTCAAGCGCTTCGTCGAGATGCTCAACGCGCGACACGGACTCGCCAAGATGCCTGCACTCGATGTGCTGCTCTTCAGATCGATGGCACGCGAGGATGCGAATCGTTTCATCGTGGCTACGCTGAATGAGCTCAAGATGCCGACTATCCACATGCGCATGGAGGAGAGCGTACAAGGCGTTCCCATCCTTTGCGTGAGTGCGAACTCGGCAGACCTTGGCAAGACAGGCTCATTGCAGGACGTCTTCGCTGATGGTGGCGTTCTCGTGCTCGAGGACCTTGATCTTTGGACATCACCCGCACAAGGCTTCCCCGAGGATAATCCTGCGCTTCTCATGATGCAGCTGACACGTGGTGCGCGCGAAGCGGTGAACCTCATCACGTCAGCGATAGACAACCCTTCGGTCCAAGTCATCGCTTCATCGTCGCTCTCGCGCCAGATAGATGGCTTCTTCCTTGACTTGCTTGAACCAATGGAGATCATCGATATCGATTACCCTACGCCTGAGGAGCGCGTATCGATCTGGATGGATATTTCGCGCGAGCACCCCTCGTTCAGAGCGGTGAACAAGGCTGATCTTGTCAGGCTCTCAGCGAACATACCTCGCTTTGATATCTACATGGCTGCGCGGGAAGCTATCGAAGAGGCGTACAAGCAGGCGCTCGCTACGCGAAAGTACTGCGCTGTCACGAGCGACAACATCTTTGACAAGCTTGCCGCCTACCAGCCTCTTGAATCCGCGGAATACACCGAGCTTGAGGATAAGGTCGTCAAGGAGTTCTCTTACGATATCGCCGAGATCGAAGAGATGATGAATGCATCGTCGGACACTTCGGATGGGCAGTAGGGAAACGCTTGGGCAATGGGGTTCATTGAGCTTGCGCTGATAGGCATCGGTCTTGCGATGGATGCGTTCGCCGTATCCATCTGCAAAGGGCTTGCCTCGCCTTCGCGCGACATGCGCACAGCCTTGATCCTTGCGGCCTCGTTCGGGTTCTTCCAAGGCTTGATGCCCGTCATCGGGTATTTCCTTGGCGCGTCGTTCTCCACGTTCATCGAGCCTGTCGATCATTGGATCGCTTTCGTGCTCCTTGTGCTGATCGGGGCCAAGATGGTCTACGATGCCATTCGCGGCGACGACGAAGGGGAGGGTTGCGACTCGCGCACGAGCGTGAAGGAGATCATCATGCTCTCCATCGCGACGAGCATCGATGCGCTTGCGATCGGCATATCCTTTGCGCTTCTCTCAGTTGACATCGTGCAAGCCGCGCTTACGATCGGCATCATCACCTTCGCGCTGTCCTTCATAGGATTTTGGATAGGGCACGCATTCGGCGCTCGCTTTGAAAAGGGCGCGCTCATATTCGGAGGCATCGTGCTCATCCTCATTGGGCTCAAGATCCTCTTCGAGCATCTTGGCTTCTTGTCGCTCTAGTCTTGGGATTGAGCGCTGTCCTTTTCAGTGCTGATGACGGGATAAGAGCCAAGCACCTTGACTTCGCGCAGCTTCAATCTGAGGCAAGCAAGGGCAGTTTGCACATCGATGTCGCTATCATGCCCGGTGAACTCCACGAAGAACATATAGTCTCCGAGCGCTTGCTTGAGAGGGCGTGATTGGATCATCGTGAGGTTGATGCCTGCGTATGCGAATTCCGAGAGGATCATATGGAGCGTACCCGCTTTGTCCATCTTCATGAAGAGCGCCAGGGTGGTCTTGTACCTGGCTTGTGCATGAGGCGAGAGCTCGATCGTGGTGCCCGCTCTGCCAATGAGGGCGAATGCGGTTTGGTTGCCGAGATGGTCTTCGATATCCATGGCCTCGACCTTGCATCCATAGAGGTCTCCGGCAAACGCATTGGCAATGCCGGCGATCTCTGGATCCTGCGCGGCAAGGCGTGCGCTCTCAGCAGTCGATGACGTGATGAGCGTCTCGCGTCCAGGGAGCTTCTCGTTAAGGTAGCGTCGGCATTGGGCAAGCCCTTGCGGATGCGATGCAACGGTCCTGATGCGTAGAGGGTCGGAATCGGGAGCGGTCAGGAGGCAGTGATGGATATCGACGACGGTCTCCGCAAGGATGATCGCGCTTGAGCGGAATGCGAAGTTGTCAAGCGTAGCGGTGACAGGGCCTTCGAGCGAGTTCTCCTTGCCCACGACGCCATAGAGGCATCTTCCGCGATCAACGCAATCGAATACATCATCGAATGACGTGCATTCGATGAGCTCGGGGTCATCGATGTTGAGCGCATCGGCGAAGATGAGCGCAGCTTCATGACAGTATGTTCCGAATGGGCCGAGGAATGCGATCGATCGTTCTCTGTCGCTCATGGTTGGCCTTCCTACTTTGACCAGGTGTTTTTTCTCGTTCGCTATGATACTCATTTCTTTAAGGCACAGAGCTCGAGATAGTTCGGTTTCTGGCATATGGCAACGCAAAGATGCATGTTACATTTGATAGCAACGGTAACATTTTGTGCCCACTTACTCCCATAAATCCCACATAGTGCTTCAACAGAAGGGAAGTTGCGTTTTGTCACATATAGAATGTTCCCTGTTTGTAAAAGAGAAGGAGCACCTAGAGGGGGTGTGCAGATGGAAGAGAATGCCATGATGACAGATGCTCTCGGCATTTTGGAATCTCGTGGAGTCACTCGCCGCAGCTTCATGAAGCTTTGCGCAGGCGTTGCTGCAGCAGCGGGGCTATCAAGCGTAGCGATCCCACGTGTTGCCGAAGCTATCGAGCAATCTGTAATTGGCGCTACATCGGGTGATCTGTATCCGGTCATCTGGATCGAGGGAGCCTCGTGTACAGGCTGTACTGAGTCGTTCGCGCAGATCGAGACACCTGATGTTGCATCGGTCGTCCTTGATGTGATCTCTCTGAACTATTCAGAGACGCTCTCTGCAGCGGCAGGCTATTCAGTCGAAGAGGCCAAGGCGCAGACCATTGCTGCAGGTAACTACATCTTGATCTACGAGGGCGCGGTTCTTGAAGGCTGGGGCGGCAACGCATTGCGTGCTGCTGGCGAAACCGGCATCGAGTCGCTGGTCGAGGCAGCGGAGAGCGCGAATGCGGTCGTCGCTGTTGGGTCATGTGCTGTGAACGGTGGTTGGTGCGCAGCATATCCCAATCCGTCGAAGGCCGTGGGCGTTCAGCAGTACCTTCAGAAGGAAGGCATCACCACGCCTGTCGTGAACATCCCCGGATGCCCTGTGAACCCCGAATGGGTCATGTCAGTGCTTGTTGACGTTGTCATGCTGCAAGACCCGACGCTGCTCGAGCTCAACAGCTTCAATGAGCCTGCGGGGCTTTTCAACCAGACCATCCATGACAATTGCGAGCGTCGTGGTCATTTCGAGAATGGCGAATTCGTCTATGAGTTCGGCTCCGAGGAAGAGAAGCTCGGATACTGCCTCTATCCTCTGGGATGCCGTGGCCCGCAGACAAAGGCGCTCTGTGGCGTTACGCTTTGGAACAACCGCAGGTCTTGGTGCGTCCAGGCTGGTGCTCCTTGTATCGGATGCTGCGAGGCGAATCCGAACAACCCAGGTGACAACTGGGTCGAGGTTAACACGCCGTTCCGCGCACGCTTCCGCGACCTTCGCATCCAAGAGCTCAAGTTCCAGCCTGAGCCTGTTGCATGGGCTATCACGGGAATCGTTGCCGTGGCGCTTGTCATCCATGGCTTCGGCATGAAGAAGACGGGCCGTATGGATGGCGGTGCGCCGTTCGAGCCGATCCGCAAGTGGGATAAGAACCATCCGAACGAGGCTATCGGCACCTACGCTGACCCTGAGCAGGGCGGCCCTGTGCTCTCAGCTGAGCTCGTCGAGGACAATTCGCATAAGCCATCTGCGCCAGCCGACGAGGTCGTCGCAGATTACGAGGAATCAAAGGAATAGGGGGTGAGCTGATACATGACACGTTCAATCATCGATCCGATCACACGTATCGAAGGACATCTGCGTGTGGAGATGGAGGTAGAGCAGGGCGTCGTAACCGATGCTTGGGTCTCTGGCGGATGCTTCCGCGGCATGGAGATGGTAGTGCAGGATAGAACGCCTGAGGATGCAGCTCAGATCGTTCAGCGCATTTGCGGTGTATGCCCGGTCTCTCATGCGCATGCATCGTCCATCGCTGCCGAGAAGGCATATGGGATCACCATCTCGAACAATGCGCGACTCGTGCGCAACCTCATCGAAGGCGCGCAGTTCCTGCATTCGCATATCCTGTGGTTCTACAACCTTTGCGCGCTTGACTATGTCAATCCGCTCGATGCGCTCAATGCCAATGTTGCAGATACCTATGATCTTGCACAGCAGGCTGGCACATCCATGGATACCGATTTCGCTGGTCTCAAGGAGAAGCTCGAGGCATTCGCTGCCAATGGACAGCTCTCCATCTTCTCTGGCAACTGGTTCGAGTGCGACAACGGAACCGGCTACAAGCTTCCACCAGAGCTCAACCTCATCTGCACGGCCCATTACCTTGAGGCATTGAAGATGCAGGCACGCGCTTCGGAGATCGCAGCGCTTCTGGGTGGCAAGATGCCGCATGTCATGACGCTTGTCCCTGGTGGCACCGCATTCTATCCGACAGAGCAGAAGCTCGATGACCTGTGGGCCATGGCCAACGAGATCTATGACTGGGTCTCTACGACGATGATCCAGGACACGCTTGCTCTTGCTCCGTTCTATAAGGATGTATTCACCTTCGGCAAGGGCTGTGGCCGCTATATCGCTTGGGGTGTCTTCGAGGGTCCTGAGTGGCCATATGGAGATGATTACATCGCTCAGATGCGTCATCGCTATCTGCCGATGGGCGTTCTCAATGAGGACCTTGAGGTCTCTGATGTTGAAGAGTCCTTCATCACCGAGTACATGGGCCATTCTTGGTACAAGGGTGACGCTACCTATGAATCACCATACTTCGTTACCGAGCCTGAGTTCACCGAATACAATGTTGAGGATCGCTATAGCTGGGTCAAGTGCCCGGCCTATGATGGCAAGCCGATGGAGGCAGGTGGATTCTCCCGCATCCTGGCTGCATACAAGCGTGGCGTTCCGTTCATCGTCGAGCAGGTGGACGCTCTTCTCGTGGCGCTTGGTGCGAACAAGGGCGATCTCTCTGTTCTGCAGAACACCATGGGTCGTACCGCAACGCGTCAGATCGAGACGCTCTATATCGCAGGCCTCATGAAGGAATGGACTCTTGAGCTCATGGAGGCGATCGCTGGTGGCGATTCCACGTACTTCCGCGAGCCAATGACCACGACTGGTGAGGGAACGGGCTTCTGGGAGGCTCCGCGTGGTGCTCTCTATCACTCCGAGAAGGTCACGAATGGCAAGGTTGACGGGTACCAGATCATCATCCCATCAACATGGAACCTTGCGCCGATGAATGCTGATGGCGTTCATGGTCCGATGGAGCAAGCGCTGATCGGTTGCCCTGTTGAGGATATCGAGATGCCGATCAATGCCCTTCGTACCGTTCATAGCTTCGATCCTTGCACTGCGTGCGCTGTGCACGTGACCGAGCCTGCAACAGGTAAGTCATTCAAGACGGTCACAAGCCCTTGGGGGGTGAAGTAAATGGCACATCTCGCGCATTATCGTGAAGCACACCCAATGGTGTTCGTTGTGACCCATTGGATCAATCTCGTGAGCATGATCTTGCTCATCCTTACAGGCTTCATCATCCATTATCCGTTCATCGCGGGCATCATGGGCATCTGCCGTGGCGTGCATCTGTTCTGCGGCTTCGTGCTCTTCTTCAACTGCTTGTTCCGCATCGTTGCTTCCTTCTTCGTGAAGTCAGCACCTACGGGCGGTACCCGTAAGATGGTCACGGACTACAAGACGTGGCTTCCTCAAAAGGACAATCGTCATCAGGGTGGCGCATGGATCAAGTACTATCTGTTCATGAAGAAGGACCATCCCCTCTCAGCGAAGCTTGGCGTGCCGCAGAAGATCTCCTATCTGTGCATCCCGATTTTGATCATCGTCATGTTCTGGACGGGCCTTTGCCTGTGGGGCGCAACGATGAACTGGGCACCCATCGCTTGGACCATCAATCTGGTTGGTGGCGCAATGAGCATCCGCATCATCCACTATTACATGATGTTCGTGTTCATCTGCTTCATGTTCCTGCATATCTACCTGGCAAATGTTGAGGGCATCGCCCCAACGAAGCTCATGTTCGCGCGCAAGGAGCATGGCGGCTTGGTGTACGATCCAGACATCCATAACATTGTTGGTGAGGATTTCGACCCCAAGCACGACTAGTCTGACGGCTTGTCTTTGATCGACAACAAGGCTCCCGTATGGGGGCCTTGTTCATTTTTGGGCGAAGATAAGTATTCGGTACTCCAAGCTGGAAATATCGCGTTTGAAGGTTGCCGCATGATGGTGAAAGCGAGGTAAGCCAAAGGAGCCGAGAGGCCTTGGCTCGAGGCGACGACGCGGCGAAACCTTCACCATCATGCGGCAACCCATCATGAATTCAATCTAGAATTGCAGAGCATAGAATAAAAATGAAATCGACGATGGTGTGATGCCATGGTTGTGTCATACTGACGTATAGACCTTTAAAAGCGGTACAGAGAGACCGACAAGGTACGAAGCCTCAATGAAGCAACCTTCCTTCGGTTTCGTCTGTACGCACTCGATCAAAAGATAAGGAGTGTGTATGAGCGATTCACCTGTCGTCAAGTCCGTTTGCATGGATGCAGACGAGATCGAGCGAGCTATCACACGCATAGCTCACCAAATCCTCGAGAACAACAAAGGAGCCGACAACCTCGCGCTTGTGGGAATCGTCACGCGCGGCGATGTGCTTGCGGGCATGCTGCGTGAGCGCATCGAAGAGATCGAAGGTATCCGTGTTCCGCTCGGCAAGCTTGACATCAGCTTCTACCGTGATGACTTCATGACGCACATCGCGCCTGAAGTGCTTGGTACGGACATCCCCTTCGATATCGATGGCATGCGCGTCATCCTCGTCGATGACGTACTCTATACCGGACGTACGATCCGCGCAGCGCTCGATGCGCTCATGGATATCGGCCGTCCTTCATCAGTGCAGCTTGCGGTCCTCGTTGATCGCGGTCATCGCGAGTTGCCCATTCGTGCTGATTATGTTGGCAAGAACGTCCCTTCCTCAACTGATGAGAACGTCCGTCTCTTCATTGAGGAGATCGACGGGTTCTCAGCGGTGGAGATCCTCGAACGCAAGTCTGGAGAGCGTGCAGGAGCCGCTCCGCTTCCGAAAGAAGGTGCATAACAGATGGCTTTTTCCCACGAGCATCTCATTGATATCTCAGAATACTCTCGAGATGACATCATGTTGCTTCTGCAGACAGCGCAGAAGTTCAAAGAGGTCAACGAACGACGCATCAAGCAGGTTCCTACGCTCAAAGGCGCCACGATCGTCAATATGTTCAACGAACCTTCAACGCGCACGCGCTCCTCGTTCGAGATCGCTGAGAAGCGTCTGAGCGCGAACAGCTTGAACTTTGGCGGCAGCTCAACATCGACTGTGAAGGGCGAGAGCCTCTCCGATACGGTCGAGACGCTGTGCGCTTACAAGATCGACATGATCATTGTGCGTGATAAGCACGCAGGCGTTCCCCGCAAGATCGCCGACCTCTCAGGCGTGCATGTGATCGATGCGGGCGATGGCAAGCACCAGCATCCCACCCAAGCGCTGCTCGACCTCTACTCTATCTGGGAGAGCAAAGGGTCATTCGAGGGTCTTAACGTTGGCATCGTTGGCGATATCTCGCATTCTCGCGTATGCGGCTCCCTCGTGCCTGCTTTGAAGATCATGGGCGCTAACGTATGCGTGATCGCACCCCCCACGCTCCTTCCTGCACGTCCTGACGTGCTTGGAGCTGACAGCGTCTCGACCGACCTCGATACGGTGTTGCCTGACCTCGATGTCGTGTACATGCTCCGTGTCCAGCGGGAACGCCTTGAAGGAGCTCCTTTCCCGTCCCTTCGTGAATACAACAAGCTCTTCGGCTTGACGCAGAAGCGCGATGCCCTGATGCGCCCTGATGCTATCGTTTGCCATCCCGGCCCGATCAATCGCGGGGTTGAGCTTGATAGCTTCATGGCAGATCATCCCGAGCGCTCCATGATCTTGGATCAGGTCTACGCTGGGATCCTCGTTCGTATGGCAGCTCTTTATCTTTTGCTAGGAGGTAGCAACGATGGCTTTGATGCTTAAAGGTGCACGCTGCATCGATCCTCAGGTCGGCCTTGACGAAGTGGTCGATATCCTGATCCGTGATGGCAAGATCGTCGAGGTCGGCCATGACCTTGAGATGGAGAAGGGCGTCGAGCGCGACCTTTCGGGCAAGGTCGTCGTGCCTGGACTCGTTGACATGCATGTCCATCTTCGCGAGCCAGGATACGAGCAGAAGGAAGATATCGAGAGTGGGACACGAGCAGCCGCGCATGGGGGCTTTACGGCAGTTTGCGCTATGCCCAACACCGATCCTGTGATCGACAATGCTGTGGGCGTGGAGTACGTCAAGGCGCGGGCGAATGCAGTCGGCAAGAGCCGTGTGATCGTTTCTGGTGCGTGCACGAAGGGCCTTGGTGGCGAGATCCTCTCTGACATGGGCGACATGTATGAGCATGGGGTACGCGCATTCACTGATGATGGGCACGGGATTCAGGATGCGGGCATGATGCGCCGTGTCATGGAGTATGCCTCCCAGTTCGATTGCGTCGTCATGCCTCATTGCCAAGATGATTCGCTCGTAGGGGAGGGCCAGGTCAATGAGGGTGTTGCCTCTACGCGCCTTGGCATGTTCGGGTGGCCAGCTGAAGGCGAGGAGCTCGAGATCGCACGCGATATCGCCCTTTCGCGCCTGACAGGATGCCCTCTCCACATCCAGCACATCACCACGGCGCGCGGCCTTGATATGGTGCGCGCTGCAAAGGAGGAAGGGCTTGAGGTCACCTGCGAGGTAACGCCTCATCATCTCTTCCTTACGGAAGACGACATCGATGACACGTATCCGACTTCGCTCAAGGTCAACCCTCCTCTGCGCACGAGCGCAGATGCGGCAGCCCTGAGAGAAGGTCTTGTTGATGGCACGATCGACGCCATCGTCACCGACCATGCCCCGCATACCGACTGGGAGAAGGATCGCGAATTCGAGCTTTCTCCGTTCGGCATGATCGGTTTGGAGACGTCGCTCTCACTCGTGCTCGATCATCTGGTACGGACGGGGGAGATCGACTATGCACGCATGATCGATCTCATGGCTGTGAATCCTCGTCGCATCTTGCGCCAAGAGCCTGTGCAGATTGCGGCAGGGTCTGTTGCTGACCTTACCGTGATCGACCCTGACGCAACATGGACCGTTGCGCGTTCCGATTTCTATTCCAAGGCGGGCAACTCTGGATTCCTCGGCGCGACGCTCACAGGGCGAGCGAGCGATGTCTACGTAGGCGGATACGCGACGATGGAAGATGGTGTTGTCGTTGAAGGCTAACGAACGGATCCTGGCTGCCACCTCAAAAGGGACAGCTGCTCCTGCGATCCTCGTTCTTGAGGATGGCTCTGTTTACCGAGGCACCTCCTGCGGTGCGTGCGGCACACGCACAGGCGAGATCTGCTTCAACACCTCGCTCGTGGGGTACCTAGAGGTGATCTCTGACCCATCCTATGCTGGGCAGATCGTGACGATGACCTACCCGCAGATCGGGAACTACGGTGTAAACCTTGACGATGTGCAGCGCGATGTCCCTCATCTCTCAGGGCTTGTCGTGCATGATATGTGCGAAACGCCTTCAAGTTGGCGCAACGTTGAGGGCCTTCCTGATTATTTGCGCGAGCACGATATCGTCGCCATCGAAGGCGTTGATACGCGCGACCTTGTGCGTCATGTTCGCGAAGCAGGCGCTATGCAGGCTATCCTCTCAACGGAGGAGCTCTCTTCTGAGCGTTTGCTCGCCCAGCTTGCTGAAAGCGAAGCATTCGTGGGCGTCAACCAGGTCGAGCGTGTCTCATGCGCAGAAGAGCACGCCTTCGAGGACCTTCCCGCAAGCCATGCGTTCGCAAAGGAGGCGCCGAAGAGCACCGAGCGCAACGTCATCGCATATGATTGCGGCGCTAAGGACGCTATCTTGCAGGACCTCATCCGACGTGGCTGCGCTGTTACCGTGGTTCCTTGGAACACAAGCGCCGATGAGGTCTTGGCGCTCTCTCCCGATGGTGTCTTCCTCTCGAACGGACCAGGAGACCCAGATGCCGTGGAGGGAACGTATCGGCAGGTTGAGCAGCTGATGGGGAAGGTACCCATCTTCGGCATCTGCTTGGGACACCAGATGCTCTCCAAGGCAGCAGGCGCTTCGATAGAGAAGCTCAAGTATGGGCATCGCGGCGGCAATCAGCCCGTGATGAATCTCATCACGGGACGTGTTGAGATCACTGCGCAGAATCACGGGTTCGGCCAGATCTTCTCCTCTTTGGGGCCGCTTGTCCCCGAGCTTTCAGGTGGCAAGGCCGAGCATTTCGATGACCTGCGCTCATGGGTTTCTCTTCGCGTGGCACCTGTGGTGAAGAACGACCTTTTCGGTCGCATCCGCCTCACCCATGTGAACCTCAATGATGGGACGCCTGAGGGGATGCAGTTCATCGACATACCTGCGTTCAGCGTTCAGTATCACCCTGAAGCTTCGCCGGGGCCTGCGGATTCAGAGTATCTCTTCGATGCATTCATGGGCCTCATGGCAGGAGAAGATGACTACTTGGCTTGCGATATCGCGCAAAGCCGTACGCAAGGATGGGATTTCGGAGCTGAGAGGAGCAACGATGCCAAGGCGAGATGACATCAAGTCGATCCTCGTGATCGGCTCCGGCCCGATCGTGATCGGGCAAGCGTGTGAGTTCGACTATTCAGGAGCGCAGGCGTGCAAGGTTCTCAAGGAAGATGGCTTTCGCGTCATCCTTGTCAACTCCAATCCTGCCACCATCATGACCGACCCTGTGCTTGCTGATCGAACCTACGTCGAGCCGATCACCCCTGATTTCGTAGAGCGCATACTGCGGCTTGAGAAGCCTGACGCCATCCTGCCGACGCTGGGAGGCCAAACGGGTCTCAACGTGGCGGTCGATCTGGCCCAATCGGGTGTGCTCGATGAGCTCGGAGTCGAGATGATCGGATGCGACCTTGAGGCGATCGAGCGTGGTGAGGATCGCAAGCTCTTCAACGAGTGCATGGTCGAGCTCGGCATCGAGACGGCTCGAAGCGGCTATGCATATTCTGTCGAAGATGCGCTCCGCATCGTCGATGAGATCGGATATCCCGTTGTGCTGCGACCTTCGTTCACCTTGGGAGGTGCTGGTGGCGGCATCGCCCATGATGAGGAAGAGCTCGTTCGCATCGTGTCGCAGGGCATCGAGCTCTCGCAGACAGGCGAAGTCCTTGTCGAGGAGTCCATTGAGGGCTGGAAGGAATTCGAGATGGAGGTCATGCGAGATGCGGCTGGCAACGGCATCATCGTGTGCTCTATCGAGAACCTCGACCCTATGGGCATCCATACGGGTGACTCGATCACGGTTGCGCCTGCACAAACGCTCACCGATATCGAATATCAGCGCATGCGCGTTGCCTCGCTTGCCGTCCTTGAGAAGGTTGGTGTGGAAACAGGCGGGTCGAACGTGCAATTTGCGCTCGACCCACGCACAGGCCGCATGATCATCATCGAGATGAACCCACGCGTCTCTCGCTCATCAGCGCTCGCTTCCAAGGCGACCGGCTTTCCTATCGCGAAGGTCGCGGCGCAGCTTGCAGTTGGCTATACGCTTGATGAGATCCAAAACGACATCACGCACGCAACGCCTGCTTGCTTCGAGCCCTCGATCGACTACTGCGTTGTCAAGATCCCGCGATTCGCTTTCGAGAAGTTCAAGGACAGCGATGACACCCTCTCCACGCGCATGCGCGCTGTCGGAGAGGTCATGGCGATCGGGCGCACCTTCGAAGAGTCGTTCTCGAAGGCGATGCGCTCCATGGAGGATGGACATATCGGCGCCTTGATCCATGACTATGACGACCTCACCAAAGAAGAGCTCGAGGAGCGGCTCTCGCGTCCCACGCCAGAGCGCATCGCGATCATCTGCGCTGCGCTTGCACAAGGCGTTTCGCCAGAGCGCATCTGCTCGCTCACCTCGATCGATCGCTTCTTCATCGATCGCATAGCCGACATCGTCTCAGTCGAGCGCGTTGTGGGCGAGATGCAGCTCATGGACATCGATGCAGAAGCCATGCGCACGATAAAGCGCTTCGGCATCTCTGATGCTGAGATCGCCTCTCTTGTGGGAAGCGATGAGCGCTTCGTTCGCGCCTATAGGCTCGGCCTTGGCGTCAAGCCCGTGTTCAAGACGGTTGATACTTGCGCTGCTGAGTTCGCAAGCTCCACCGAGTACCACTATAAGACGTATGAAGATGGCGCCAACGAGGTCTCGACGGGGGATAAGAAGAGGATCATGATCCTTGGTGCAGGGCCCAACCGCATCGGCCAGGGCATCGAGTTCGATTATTGCTGCGTGCATGCAAGCTATGCGCTCTCAGATGCTGGATATGAGACCATCATGGTCAATTGCAATCCCGAAACGGTCTCAACCGACTATGACACCTCCGACAAGCTCTACTTCGAGCCGCTCACGTTCGAGGATGTCATGGACATCGTCGACGTGGAGCATCCTGATGGCGTCATCGTCACCCTTGGCGGCCAGACCCCACTCAAGCTTGCGCGCCTTCTCGAAGAGGCAGGCGTGCCGATCATCGGGACCTCTCCTGAGTCGATCGACCTTGCTGAGGATCGCGATCGCTTCGCGGCGCTCCTAGATGTTCTTGATATCGCCTATCCTGCTTCTGGCATGGCAAGCACGCTTGAAGAGGCCCAGATCGTTGCTGGCAAGATCGGCTACCCGCTGCTTGTTCGTCCAAGCTATGTGCTGGGCGGCCGTGGCATGGCGATCGTCTATGATGGTGGCCAGCTTGAGCGCTACATGGAAAGTGCTGCGCGCGTTTCCCCTGACCATCCTGTGTATCTCGATAGGTTCCTCGAAGGGGCCGTCGAGCTTGACCTGGATGCTCTCTGTGATGGCGAGAGCGTCTATGTAGGCGGCATCCTTGAGCATATCGAAATGGCGGGGATCCATTCGGGAGACTCGGCTTGCTGCATTCCTCCTTTCGCATTGCCAGATTCCATTCAAGCGCGCTTGCGCAAGATCGCGAAGGAGCTTGCGCTCTCGCTGGGGGTCAAAGGACTGCTCAACATCCAGTTCGCCATCAAGGATTCGATCATCTATGTGATCGAGGCGAATCCGCGTGCCTCTCGTACCGTTCCCTTTGTTTCGAAGGCGACCGGTGTTCCGCTGGCAAAGCTTGCTGCGCGCATCATGGTTGGCGAGAAGCTGGCAGATATGGGCCTTCCCTGCGAGGAGAGGCATCCTGACTACTATTGCGTCAAGGAAGCGGTCATGCCGTGGGGGAGATTCCCAGGAAGCGACATCGTACTCGGCCCTGAGATGCGCTCAACGGGTGAGGTCATGGGCATCGCCCGCAACTTCCCCTCAGCCTACATGAAGACGCAGGTCGCCATCGACTATGAGACGCCCAAGGGAGGGTGCGCGTTCATCTCGGTGAACGATCGCGACAAGCGCAACTTCATATCGATCGCACGTGATATCGCACGGCTTGGCTTCGATATCTTGGCGACAGGTGGCACTGCCCAGGCGCTTCGCGCGGCAGGGCTGCCCTGCGAAGAGGTGGGCAAGATCTATCAAGGGTCTGACACGGTTATGGATCGGATCGCCAAGGGCGAGATCACGCTCATCTTGAATACGCCGCTCGGATCGACAACGCGCGATGATGGTTACTACTTGCGCGCTGCTGCGGTACGGCATGGGATCACCTATATGACCACGCTTGCAGCAGCGCAAGCTATGGTTGCTGGCATGGAGGTCATGCGCGAAGCGCAGCCAGACATCATAGCGTTGCAAGACCTACCACAATGGGAGGGATAAGATATGCAGCTCTTTGACGAGCGCGCCGAGGTGGTTGGGAACATCCAGCTCTCCGAGCGCATCTATCTGATGGGCATCTACGCACCGCAGACAGCGAATTCGATCAAGCCAGGTCAGTTCGTCCATATCACGGTAGATAACACGACGGGGCATATCCTGCGTCGCCCCTTCTCCGTCATGGCAGCTGATCCAGAGACGGGGATCATAGACATCCTCTACCAAGTCGTCGGCTCTCTTACCGAGGTGATGACGGCGTGGGAGGAAGGCCACGTGCTCTCGATGATCTCGCCGATCGGGCGAGGATGGCGCTATCCAGCGGGGACGGAGCATGCGCTTCTTGTGGGCGGCGGCAT
The DNA here is from genome assembly GCA_910588985.1 of uncultured Eggerthellaceae bacterium. Classification (GTDB taxonomy): domain Bacteria; phylum Actinomycetota; class Coriobacteriia; order Coriobacteriales; family Eggerthellaceae; genus MGBC163016. The sequence continues at coordinate 69,595 of CAJURO010000002.1, forward strand.
CGGTGCGGCTCCCTTGTTCATGCTCTGCAAGGACCTCGTTTCGCGTGGCATCAGAACCGATGTCGTGCTTGGTGCGGTAACAGCGGATGCGCTTGTCTGTCGCGCGCGCTATGAGAGCCTCGCATCTGACATCTTGCGCTTGAGCTATGCGACCGATGATGGAACGCTCGGTCGTGCAGGCTTCTGCACCTCGCTTGTCGAGGATGCTCTTACCGCTATGGAGCTGAGCGATGTTTCATATGATTACATTGCCGTTTGCGGGCCAGAGCCGCTCATGCGCTCTGTTGCGAGCATGGCAGAGGCGGCGAACGTCTTTTGCGAAGCATCCCTTGAGCGCCGAATGGCATGCGGCGTTGGGGCGTGCCTTTCCTGCATTGTTGAGACGCGCGGGGGAAGACGGCGGGCATGCGTCGATGGTCCCGTCTTTGAGACGAAGGAGATCCTATGGTAAGGCAACAAGTGGATCTTGGCGGCTTGGTGATGCGCAATCCGGTCACCGTCGCCTCTGGCACATTCGGTTCCGGTCGAGAATACGCAGACTTCGTCGATGTCGCAGCGCTTGGTGCGGTCACCACGAAAGGGGTCTCTCTTCACGGCTGGCCTGGGAACGACGCTCCTCGTATCGCGGAGACACCAAGCGGCATGCTCAATTCGATAGGGCTTCAGAACCCAGGTGTCGATCATCTGAAGCACCATGACCTTCCTTGGCTTGCTGCCCAAGGCGCAACGGTCATCGTGAACGTTTCTGGGCACAGCACCCAGGAGTACGTTCAGGTGATCGAAGCGCTTGAAGAGGCTCCTGTTGGTGCCTATGAGGTCAACATCTCATGTCCGAACGTCGATGCGGGCGGGATGACGATCGGGTGCCATCCTCTATCGGTCCAAGAGGTTGTGGGAGCTTGCCGCGTGGCAACCAAGCGCCCCTTGATCGTCAAGCTCACACCGAACGTCACCGATATCACCGAGATCGCTCGGGCAGCAGAATACAGTGGTGCGGATGCCATCTCGCTCATCAACACGTTGTTGGGCATGGCTGTTGATGTCAAGCGACGTCGCCCCATGCTCTCTCGTGTGGTGGGCGGTCTTTCGGGGCCATGCGTCAAGCCTGTTGCGCTCCGTATGGTGTGGGAGTGCCATAATGCGGTTCGGATCCCGATCCTTGGCATGGGCGGCATCACGAACGGGGAGGACGCGGTCGAATTCATGCTTTGTGGCGCGACCGCAGTTGCGGTAGGCACTGCGAACTTCATGAATCCCAAGGCGACTGAGAACGTGATCGCAGGGATCGTCGAGTACTGCGAAGAACAAGGTGTTGACGATGTCAACGATCTGATAGGAGCACTTGTATGCTGACATCATTTGATTCGATAGCGCGCAAGGATCGCGTGATCATCGCGCTTGACTGCGATGCTGATAAGGCCATCTCGATCGCCTACCAACTGGCAGGCGAGGCAACATGGGTGAAGGTGGGTATGACGCTCTATTACGCGTATGGCACCGATCTCATCAAGATGCTCAAAGAGCGCGGATACAAAGTGTTCCTCGATCTCAAGTTCTACGATATTCCCCATCAAGTTGAGGGCGCCGCTCGCTCAGCAACGGAGTCTGGTGCTGACATGATCACCATGCATACCATGGGCGGCGTTGCCATGATGCGCGCAGCTCAAGCAGGTGCTGAGGCTGGTGCGGCACGCATAGGCGGGGAAGTGCCGACAACGCTTGGGATCACCGTGCTCACGTCGATGAACCAATCCTCCCTTACCCAGATAGGCATCGACAAGCCCGTTGTTGACGAGGTCTCCTCCCTCGCGTCCCTCACGACCGAAGCAGGCATATCTGGCGTGGTCGCCTCTCCGCAAGAGGCGAAGATGCTGCGCTCGCAGCTTGGCAAAGGCGCGTACATCGTTTGCCCTGGCGTGCGTCCTGCAGGGAGCGCCGTGGGCGACCAATCTCGTGTTGCCACCCCGAAGGAAGCATTCGACGCGGGTGCGTCCCATATCGTCATCGGGCGTCCGATCACCGATGCTCCAGATCCCATCCAGGCATTCCGCCAGATCGCAGAGGCGTTATGAGCCGCGGCAATCTCTTCGTTGTCTCTGGTCCCTCGGGCGTGGGGAAGGGGACGATCGTTTCTCGCGTGATCGATGAGATGCCCGATGCGGTGCTCTCCATCTCGGCAACGACGCGGTCTCCTCGCGAAGGAGAGGTCAACGGGGTGGATTATCTCTTCCTTGACCGTGCCGATTTCGAGGATCGCGTCGCACATGATGGATTCTTGGAATGGGCAGAATATGCAGGGAATCTCTATGGTACCCCGCTTGATTTCGTGCGCGACGAGATCGCGGCGGGCAAGCAGGTCATCCTGGAGATCGAGGTTCAAGGTGCGCTGCAGGTAAAGGAGAAGATGCCTGAGGCAAAGCTTGTTTTCATAGAGCCCCCTTCAATGGATGAGCTCGCAAGAAGGCTCTCTGGGCGCGGAACGGAATCAGCCGAGCAGGTCGAGCGCCGCCTTGAGGTGGCAAAGGTGGAAATGAATCGAAAAGAAGAGTATGATAAGCTGCTTGTGAATGACAGTCTAGATGCGGCCGTAGCCGAGCTTGAGGGATACATAGCCGCCGAATCTGCAGAATAAGGACGGATATGAGCATCATCAAACCTGATATCGACGTATTGCTGGGCGACGCTGAGAACGATCGCTTCCTGTTGTGCACGATGGCCTCCAAGCGTGCGCATGACATCAACGACATGATGTGCGGACAGCGCGATCGCGCGCTTCAGTTCCAGACTGCTGTTGAGATCGCGCGTGCTGCCGATACGAAACCGCTTACGATGGCGTTCAACGAGATCGCGCGCAAGGATGTCTCTTTCGACCCCTCTTCCATCGACCTGACGAACAATCAGTAAATGGATGAGCTCCAAAGGGTAGTGCTCGTCCACTACCACGAGATCGGCCTCAAAGGCCATAACAGAAGCTATTTCGAAAAGCGCCTGGTGAAGAATCTACAGGCGCTTTTGCATGCGTACCCTATCGTCACGATCCATCGCATCTCTGGGCGCATCATCATATTCCTCAAGGAAGGAACGGAGGATGCGCTCGCGTGTCGCTGCGCAGAAGCAGCAGCGCGCATCCCTGGGGTGGCTCGCACGTCTACAGGATTCAAATGCGAGCGCGATATGGATGTCATGAGCGCTGTTGCCATTCGCGCTCTTGCCGAAGCAGAGCCTTTCGTCACCTTCAAGGTGCATGCGCGGCGTGCCCATACTGATTTCCCGCTCGACTCCATGCAGATGAACAGGGACATCGGCGCTGCATTATGCGAGGCATTCCCCGATAAGCAGGTCAAGATGCATGATCCTGATGTGACGCTTTTCTGCGAAGTCGTTCAAAATGCATGCTTCATCTATGCTCACACGATCCGCGGGGTGGGAGGCCTTCCTGTTGGCGCATCTGGTCGTGTTGTCTGCTTGCTCTCTTCTGGTATCGACTCTCCTGTTGCTACCTGGAAGATGGCACGCCGCGGCGCGGTTTGCATCGGCGTTCATTTTTCGGGGCGCCCGCAGACCTCTGATGCTTCGGAATACCTCGTCGACGAGATCGCTGAGGTGCTTGAACGGACGGGATGCATCGCCAAAGTGTATACAGTTCCTTTCGGCGACTATCAAAAGGAGATATCCTTGTGTGCGCCGCCTTCCCTGCGCATCTTGCTCTATCGAAGGCTCATGATGAAGGTTGCCGAGGCTATTGCGCATCTTGAGCATGCGCGCGCCCTTGTGACAGGCGAGAGTCTCGGGCAGGTTGCTTCGCAGACGATCGATAACCTCTGCTGCACGGACGATGCCGTGAGCTTGCCCGTCTTCCGACCGCTTATCGGCACCGACAAGCTTGAGATCATCGATGATGCGAAGGAGCTTGGAACGTTCGATATCTCTACCCAAGATGCTCCTGATTGCTGCACCCTTTTCATGCCGCGTTCTCCCGAAACGCACGGAAAGGTCGAGGTGGTACGTGAGGCTGAGAGCGCATTTCCGATCGATGCATGGGTCGAGGAGATCGTTGCCTCAGCAGAGACCAAGCTGTACTTTCGCGAATCCTGACGAATCTTAGTAGAGAGCCCTCTCAACCCAGATTAGATGCACGAAGGGTTGTCATATAGTGATGAAAGTCTCGCCGCGTCGTCGCTTCGAGACATAAGTCTCTCAGCTCCTTTGGCTTACCTCGCTTTCATACACCATATGACAACGTACAAGGCCTTGATAAGATTCGGATAAGAATCGGAGAAGAGTATTATCCTCTTCTACCAATGTTCCGAGAGCCGATCTCGAAGAGATCTGAAAGGTATGCGAAAGAGCTGAAGCTCATCATCTTCCTCACAAGGACGAGGGAGATGAATGAGCTTTCAAGAGTATGCAGCATCCATCGATCGAGGGCAGAAGCTGGTAGACAAGCGTGCTCTCATTGGCATATGCATCGTTGTCGTAGCCGTGCTCATCCTGGTCATACCACGCCTGCTTGACGCGTTCGCGCCCTCTGATGCTCAGTCAGAAGCAGATGAGATGGTGATCGAGGCTACCGAGGCAGAAGCACCTGCAACAAGCGAGGTATGCGCCCATGTGGCAGGATGTGTCAGAGCTCCTGGCCTTGTCACCCTTGACGAGGGAGCGCGCATTGCAGATGCGATCGAAGCGGTGGGAGGGTTCACGGACGACGCCGATCAAGCTTCCATCAATCTTGCGGAGGTCATCCAAGATGGCGCGCAGATCGTAGTGCCAAGCATCCTTGAAACACAGGCTGCTCAGGAAGGAGCTGAGCCGAACGATGCTTCGCCATCGTCGGCGGGGCAGAAAGTAGGAGGGAAGGTCAACCTCAATACCGCCAGCGTGAGCGATCTTATGCAGCTTTCTGGCATCGGTGAGTCGAAGGCGAAGAAGATCGTCGCGTATCGCGAGGCGAATGGGAGATTCTCCTCTGTCGACGAGCTTGTCAATGTTTCAGGCATCGGGGAGAAGACGCTTGAGGCGCTTCGTCCAGATATTTGCGTGTGACGGACTGTGATGCACAGAGCGTTCTTGCGTGCCCCCGTAGGCCTCACGTCCCTGTCCTCTTGGTATGCGCCCTCGCGCTTTGGGCATGTGCTGCCGTGGCGTACCTTCTCTTGGAAGGATGCGCGGGCGCGCATGCGCCGATCCTGCTTGTGGTGGTTGGTGCCCTCGCGGTGATCGCAGGAGGCGCAGCCCTCCTTGTCCGAAGAAGATCGGCATTCCTTGTCGTCCTCTTCGCTGCGCTTGGCATCGTCGTTGGGACAAGCGGGGCTCTTGGAGTCGAGCGTGCGCAAGCCGAGGTACCAGGCAAAGAGCATTCCTGGACGATTGAGCTTGTTCAGGATATGTCAAGGTCGGAGTTCTCTTCATATGGTCGTGCTTGTGCGACGGATGAGCAGGGGCATACCTATAAGATCGACGTGTTCGACAGCGAGAAGCGGATGCTTCTTTGCAAGGAGCGCTTCGCTGGCACGATCGCGCTGTCTGCCTTGAAGGGTACACAGCGCGAGAGCGCCTGGCAGCAAGGAAGCTGCGCGCGTGTTGACCTGAAGGACCTTGAGCCGATCGAGGCAGCCTTTCCGTATCATCTCATCATCGATGCGCGCAGATCAGCACTTGAGAGCATACAGCTTCATGGGCGGGATTCCGCGGGGATCCTGAGCGCCCTTGTGTGCGGCAACCGATCCCTCATACAGGACGATGGGACCTATGAGGCATACAAGTCCTGCGGCTTGGCGCACCTTATCGCGGTATCTGGCGCTCATCTTGCCATCATCGCGATGATGCTCGGCATCGTCTCACGCGCGCTTCGCGTTCCCCGTGCTTTGAGCATCGCACTCTGCTCGATCTTCCTGCTTGCGTACCTTGTTTTCGCAGGCATGCCCATCTCTGGGATGCGTGCTGTGACGATGGTGCTCCTTTCGTATTCATCCTGGGTATTCTCTCGGCGAGCTGCATCCTTGAATGCGTGCGCTCTTTGCCTTATCGCATTCATCGCTGCGGATCCCCCCGTGGCGCTTTCCGCATCGCTCTTTCTTTCTGCAGCTTCCACGATCGGCATCATCTTGTTCATGCCGCTCATAAGCTCGCTCTTGCCAGGAAGCGCTCCACTCGCCCGATCGCTCGTTGTCGATCCTCTCGCCCTTACGCTCTCATCGAACATTGTGACGCTCCCATATTCGATGGCGCTCTTCTCCCAACTTCCCCTCATCTCGCTGGTAGCCAACATCATCGCAGCTCCTCTTTTCATGCTCGCATGCATCTCAGGGGTCCTTGCCACGATGCTCGCGCTCATCGTTCCCGCTCTTGCTCCTCTTGTCTATGCGCTGGCATCGGCATGTGCCTATCCGCTCGATGCTGCCGTGGACCTCCTGGCATCCCTTCCTTATGCTTCGATCCCTGTCTCGTTCGATGTCACCATGATGCTCGTGGTGACCGGCATCCTTGTTTGCGTGCTCTGGTTCAGTTGGCCTTATCTCACGAGGAAGCGCGTCCTTTGCGCATCGGCGCTCTGTGTTCTTGTTGTAGCTTTTGCCGTCTTCTCCCTTCGTGCACCTCTGGGTGCAACTGATGAGGTCGTCATGCTCGATGTGGGGCAGGGAGATTCCTTCCTCATCCGAAGCGGAGGGAGGCAGATCTTGATCGATACGGGTAACAAGGACAATGAATTACGTGAAGCGCTTGGCCGCTACGGAGTCTATGACCTTGATGCGGTCTTGGTCACTCATCCCGACGATGACCATTGTGGCTCGCTTCCGTCACTTGCAGGATATGTCAATATCGATAGGATCCTCATCTCTGACGTGGTCGCTTCATGTGGCTGCGAGAAATGCGCTTCCTTTCGCGAAGAGGCAACTCGGCTGCGCTCTGCACACGGCATTCGATCGCTTGCGGTAGGGGATCGGATCGAGCTTGGTTCTATGGCGCTCATGGTTCTCTGGCCGCTCGAGGAGACGGATGAAGGCGGCAATGGCGATAGCCTCGTCGTGCTCTTGGAGGCCGATTGCGACCAGGATGGGTCATCTGATTGGCGCTTCCTGTTCACAGGTGATGCAGAGATGGATGAGATCGGCATGCTCTGCGATTCTGGAGCATGCGGGAACATAGATGTGCTGAAGGTAGGGCATCATGGCTCGCGCGTCTGCCTTGATGCGGATCTTGCTGCATTGCTCGATCCTGAGATCGCTCTCATCAGCGTAGGCGCGCACAATCGATATGGTCATCCTTCCGATGAGGCTTTGGAAGCGCTTGCAGAGGCTGACGCGAGCGTCTTGAGAACAGATGAGGAGGGCTGCGTCGAGTTGAAATATAATGCATCACAGATCGATGTTACGACGCAGAATGGTCGGCATCTTGTTTTGAGGAAGTAGAGCGGGGAAGGCACAGAGGATGACAGAGCAGACGGGTGGGATCCTTCCAGCATATCTTGTTGTTGGCGATGACGATCTCAAGCGTCAGACCGTTATGAAGCGCTTGAGGATGCGCCTTGAAGAAGCAGGCGACCTCTCCTTCAATCTTGACGAATTCACTGGCGAGAGCGCCGATGCAGACGCGCTCCTGAATGCATGCGCCACCATCCCCTTCGCAAGCGAGAAGCGCCTCGTTATCGTGACCAATGCCGAGAAATTGAAGAAGGACGCCCAAGAGCGGATCGCTACGTATCTGTCCGACCCTGTGCCGACAACGGTGCTCATGCTCGTCGCCACATCGCTTGCCAAGAATACCAAGCTGTACAAGGCATGCGCGAAGATCGGCCCAACCGCGATCATCGATTGCGCTATGCCGAAGCGCGATAAGCTCGAGCGCATGGTTCGTGATATGGCCCCTGCGCATGGCGCTACGATCAGCGCACAAGCAGCAAAGCGGCTTGTCGAACTTGTGGGCGAGGATACCGTCCATATCGACAAGGAGCTTGAGAAGCTTGCTACAGCGCATAGCGGCAATGCGCCCATCTCGGTCGAAGAGGTCGAAGATCAGGTTGCGGGCATCTCAGAGCCAAAGCCCTGGGAATTCACCGATGCGTTCTCTGCGCGCGACCTCGCGCGCTGTATCGCCCTCAAGCGCAAGATGCCCTCGGTCTCTTCGCATGCCTTGCTTGGCATGTGCACGAATAGGCTGCGCGAGCTCATCTGTGCGCGAACGATGAGCGATGCGGGGAGCCGATCGACCACCGCGCTTGCCGAGCAGATCGGAACGGTCGATTGGAAGGTGAAGAACCACTTCTCGTATGCTCAGCGCTTCGAAGCTGACGAGCTCATATCAGCGCTGTGCGCTTCCGCCGATACCGAGAGGCAAATGAAAAGCGGTGCCGATGCCGACACCGCTTTCATGGATTGGGTGGTATCTGTGCTCAAGCGAGCACGATGAGGCTTATTCTGCCTGAGCCGCCTCATCATCAGCAGGCGCATCTTCTTGAGCCTCAGCATCCTACTGCTCAGCCTCGGCCTCAGCAGCAGCGGCTGCCTCTTCCTCAGCCTGCTTCTTTGCTTCAGCTTCCTTGCGCTTGATGGCCTTAGCCTCTTCTTTGAGCTGAGCATCGCGGCGCTTCGCCTTCTCGGCGCTCGCCTTTGCCATCTCCTTCTTGCGTGCTTCCTTAGCAGCAGCCTTCTTGTTGCCCTTCTTCTCCTGCTTTGGAGCAGCGGGGCGCTCATAGGCTTTGATGTCGGCTTCGGTGACGATGGTGTTCGCAAGCTTCATGATGCCGCTCTTGCGGTTTGCTGCCTGGTTCTTCTTGATGACGCCTTTGGTGACCGCCTTGTCGAGCAGACGGCATGCCGCGCATGCGGCAGCGTAGGCTGCTGCGCCATCATTCGCCTCAACGGCATCTTTGACGCGGCGTGTTGCTGTCTTGAGCTCGCTCTTGACAGCGCGATTGCGCATGCGAGCCTTCTCGTTGGTGATGATGCGCTTCTTTTGCGACTTGATATTAGCCATATTCTCTGACTTCTCCTTATACGATCGAATGCATTGCTTCCATAGGGAGGCATCTTGGGATGTTTTCGCGGAATGTCAGAAGGTGGCGACAAGAGAGGGAACGCGATCGTTCTCTTTCGGTGCAGGTGCTCAGGATTTTCGCCCTGCTCGGCTTATCGGCCACCAACGCAACACTTCTTTGAAAAGCAGCCTTGTCTGCAGATTCTGCACATCGCCTGTGCAGAACGCGCTCCGTTGGATGCAATGAGATAGAATAGCGCATTGTGCGAAAAAAGTACACGAACGTTCGAAAATCGAGGTAACAAGCATCTGATGTCGACCAACCCTGCCAACATACGCAACTTCTCGATCATCGCCCATATCGACCACGGGAAGTCAACGCTGTCCGATCGCATCCTTGAGATGACGGGAACGGTCGCCTCGCGTGATATGCAAGCGCAGCTGCTCGATACGATGGACATCGAGCGAGAGCGTGGCATCACGATCAAGAGCCAGGCCGTGCGCGTCGATTATGTCGCTGACGATGGGCAGACCTACCAGCTGAACCTCATTGATACGCCAGGGCACGTCGACTTCACCTATGAGGTCTCACGCTCCTTAGCTGCATGCGAAGGTGCCGTGCTGGTGGTCGATGCAACGCAAGGCGTTGAGGCGCAGACGGTTGCCAATGCGATGCTCGCCATGAATGCGAACCTCGAGATCATTCCGCTCATCAACAAGATCGACCTGCCTGCCGCTGAGCCAGAGGCGGTGAAGGAGGAGATCGAGGAAGGGCTTGCCATCCCTGCCGATGAGGCCATCCTTGCGTCGGGTAAGAGCGGCGAAGGTGTGCACGATCTGCTCGAAGCTATCGTCTACACCATCCCAAGCCCTACAGGAGACGCGGATGCTCCGCTCCGCGCCCTCATTTTCGATAGCTTCTTCGATGCCTATCGTGGCGTGGTAGCGCTCGTGCGCATTGTCGACGGCACGCTCAAGACCGATGCGCGCATCCGCATGCTTGCGACAGGCGCGGAAGCCATAGCCGAGGAGGTTGGCGTTCGTCGCCCCGCGGAGGAGCCGCTTTCAGAGCTTGGCGTCGGCGAGGTTGGCTATCTTGTTACTGGCCTCAAGGATGTGAGCCTCGTCAAGGTGGGCGATACCATCACCGAGGCGCAAGGTGGCGTGAGCGATCCTCTTCCAGGATATCGCGAAGCCAAGCCGATGGTATTCACGGGCCTTTACCCGATCGAGGGAGACCAATACGAACCATTGAAGGAAGCGCTCGAGAAGCTCGCGCTCAATGACCCTGCGCTCGTATGGGAGCCAGAGACCTCGCATGCGCTGGGGTTCGGATTCCGCGTTGGCTTCTTGGGCCTGCTTCATATGGAGGTCATCAAGGAGCGCCTTGAGCGCGAGTTCGGGCTGGATCTTCTCGCGACCGCTCCCTCGGTGGAGTACAAGGTGTTCATGCGCAACGGCGAAGAGCTCACCATCCACTCTCCGCAAGAGATGCCTGAGGCGGGAACGTACGATCATATCGAGGAGCCCTACCTTAAGGCGAAGATACTCATCCCGCCTGACTACATCGGTGCTGTCATGGATCTTACGGTTGCGCGTCGGGGCACGTTCGTCACGATGAACTATCTCTCGACGACCACCGTTGAGATGCTCTGGGAGATCCCGCTCTCCGAGCTGATCATGGACTTCTTTGACAAGCTCAAATCGAACACGAAGGGCTATGCGAGCCTTGATTACGAGTTCATGGGATACAAGCAATCTGACCTCGTGAAGCTCGATATCCTCCTGGCGGGCAAGCCGATCGACGCATTGTCGTTCATCGTCCATAAGGAGAAGGCGTATGAGCGAGGTCGTGTTCTGACCGAGAAGCTCAAGGAGATCATCCCGCGTCAGATGTTCGAAGTGCCCATCCAAGCGGCTGTGGGAGGACGCGTGCTCTCGCGCCAGACCGTGAAGGCGAAGCGCAAGGATGTCCTTGCGAAGTGCTACGGTGGCGACATCACCCGCAAGCGCAAGCTGCTCGAGAAGCAGAAGGCAGGCAAGAAGCGCATGAAGGCGATCGGCAACGTCGAGGTGCCCCAAGAGGCCTTCATGGCGATACTCAAAGTCGATGATTAGGCGGTAGGCATGCGCAAGAGCAAGCAAGGCTACGATTGGCTTGACGATCCATTCGACGAGCAGAAGCAAGCAGAAGAGAAGGAAGAGATCGAGCACGCGCGCAAGACGGGCTGTCTGAGCGCTTTCTTGATCATCGTCATCTTGTTGCTCATCGGAGCGTTCCTCTTCATAGCGCTCATGTTCACATCCTGCTCGACGCTCGGCTCTGTCTCATAGAGCAAAAGGCATATGGTCGATCCCATCCATGCATTGCATCCTCTTGCCCTTCTTGCCCCTATGGCAGGGATGACCGATGTCGCATTCAGGTCGCTCTGCGTTGACCAAGGCGCTGACATCACATTCTCGGAGATGGTCTCTGCGAAGGGGCTTGCCTACGGCAGCGAGAAGACAGCATCGCTCATGCGCCCTGCTGATAACGAAGAAGGAATCATCGTGCAGATCTTCGGCCATGAGCCCGAAACGATGGCGCGTGAGGCTGCGCATATCGAAGAGATGCTCGGAGATGCTTTGCTTGGCATAGACATCAACATGGGCTGCCCTGCGCGCAAGATCGTGAAGAAAGGTGACGGGTCGGCGCTCATGCGTGAGCCAGACCTCGCTGCGCGTATCGTCTCAAGCGTTCGGTCTGCCATCTCCTCTCCGCTCTCCGTGAAGTTCCGACGAGGCTATCTGCTTGGTGAGGAGACTTGCGTCGACTTCGCATGCAAGATGGAAGAGGCAGGGGCCGATATGCTGACCATCCATCCTCGTTTCGCCATGCAGTATTACAAGGGAAACGCCGAGCGCGCTGCCATTGCACGGGTTGTTGCGGCGACGTCTGTTCCCGTGGTTGGCAATGGTGACGTCAAGTGCGGCGCTGATGCGCTCTCGCTCCTTGAGGAAACAGGATGCGCGCATGTGATGGTGGGTCGTGGTGCGCTTGGCAATCCTTTCATCTTCCATGAGATCGCATGCGCGCTTGGGCATCAGCCGCTTCCGCATTCTCCGACCACGACCGAGCGCATGCAGATGGCGCAGCAGCATGCCCGTCTCTTAGCGGGCATATCGGATGCTGCGCTCATCCGTATGCGCAAGCATGGTCATCACTATGTCTCTGGATTGCCAGGTGCAAGCGCAGCGCGTCGAATGCTCAGCACCTGCACCACGCTTGATGAGTTCGATGCCGTGTTCGCCGCTGTTTCAGAAGGGCTGACCTAAGATGCCGCACGATCCTTACACCGCGCTCTACATCCACATTCCCTTCTGCGCATCGAAGTGCGCATATTGCGATTTCCATTCATTCGCAACATCCACAGAAGATGCTGCAATGGAATCGTATGTGGACGACCTTATCCTTCAGATAAAACGGTATGCGCAAGAGGGTGAATTGGCCAACCTCTCCACCATCTACATGGGAGGGGGAACACCAACGCATCTTGGCCATGGCCTGCTCACGCGCTTGCTCTACGCGATAAGCCTGTATGTGCATCTCGATCGGATCGAAGAGTTCACGATCGAGGCCAATCCTGAGAGCTTGACCGAAGCCATGGTGAAGGACATCTGGTCGCTTGGGGTGAACCGCCTTTCGCTCGGGGTCCAATCCTTTGACGATGCCGTTCTCGCATCCATCGGTCGGGCGCATACGGCACTCGACGCCCTTCATGCCATTGAGAGGGCGAAGACGCGCTTTGCGAATGTGAGCGTTGACCTCATCTGCGGGCTCCCGCATCAGACGCGCGAGTCCTTCCTCGCTGATGTCCAGCGCGCGATCGATGCAGGGGTTGTCCACATGAGCATCTATCCGTTGAGCGTCGAGCAAGGAACCTCTCTTGCGCGTTCGCTTCGCAAAGGTACCATCACGCTTCCCGATGATGACGAGGTGGCCTGCATGCTCGAAGATGCCCAGGCGCTGCTTGGCCAAGCTGGCTTCTCTCGTTATGAGGTTGCCAACTATGCACGCCCTGGATTCGCCTCCGTTCACAATGCTTCGTATTGGCAAGGACATCCCTATCTCGGCCTTGGGCAAAGCGCTGCCACGATGACGCAGAACGCAGAGAGGCGCATGCGCGTCGTTGATGGAGAGGTCACTGACGACCTTGACGAGCGGCAGATGGCAGCAGAGGATCTCATGCTCTCGATGCGCATGACCGCAGGAGCCGACGCTGAGTTGGTCGCTCGCGCAAGCGCGCTCATCCCCGAGACGCTCCCTGTGCTTGAGGAGCTCGAAGCGCAGGGGCTTGTGGTATGCCGAGACGGCGCATGGCAGCCGACGGAGCGGGGTTGGCTCTGTGGCAACGAGCTCTATGGTGCTCTTCTGGATTTAGCTCCATGATCGGGTTTGAGGTAGCACTCTCATAGCGAGACTGCTAGAATGAGCGAAGATCGACCTTGTTCATGATCGGGAAAGCAGGATTGAGAGATGCTCTCTGACAGACGTCAGCAAATACTTCGTGCACTCATAGAGGAGTACGTTGCGCATGCGCTCCCTGTTGGGTCGAAGACCATTGCCGAGCAATACCACCTTGGTGTGAGCTCGGCTACCATTCGAAACGAGCTCTCTGCTCTTGAGGGAGATGGCTACATCAGGCAGCCGCATACCTCATCTGGGCGTGTTCCGACAGATGCGGGCTATCGCATCTTCGTTGATGGCCTGTTCGCTGCAGGCGTGCTGGACGATTGCGCCTTGGATGAGAGCACGGTCGAGGAGATTCGCTCAAGCGCCGATGCGCTCGATGACCTGATGATGCGCACCTCTGAGGAGCTTGCTCGTCTCACGCGGTGCCTCTCCATCATTTCTGCGCCAGCGCTCAAGATGGTGCAGATTCGCCAGATCTCCCTGATCTCGCTTTCCAACTATCAGGCCCTTCTTGTGATTGTCTTGCAGGACGGCCAAGTGCTCAACAAGCACCTTTCCTTCGATGAAGAGGTAACCCCCGAGCATCTTCAGCTCGTTCAGAATGCGGTCTCTGACCTTGTTGCAGGGCAGACGATGAGCACGCTTGCCGAGACGCTCTCAAATGCGCGCGCTCGCGCATCGGCTGACCCCCTCATCTCCCTTGTGATCGAAGAGCTTGTCTCGAAGCTCGCCGAAGCGAACTCCTCTGCGCTTTCCAAGCGCATCGGCATGAGCGCGCTCTTGCGCAACCCAGAATTCCAAGACCCCTCTTCGCTCATCCCGCTCATGGAGATACTCGAAGATGACACCGTTCTCTTCAAGATGCTGGACGCAGACGCTGCTGAAGAGAGCAGCGTGAGCGTGCGCATTGGCAAGGAGAATCCAACGGATAAGCTCGCTGGCGTTTCGGTCATCGCGGCCAGCTATGGACGCGGTGAGGGACGTGGCGTGGTTTGCGTGATCGGGCCAAAGAGGATGGACTATACGCGCGTGATACGTGCCGTGCGAGGCGCGCAGAACATACTTTGCGAATGAACGGTTTGATACGGATCAGGATGGTTGTATGCCTACAGTAGAGAAAGACCTATACGAGATCCTCGGCGTTGAGAGGACAGCGAGCGAAGCTGAGATCAAAAAAGCCTTCCGCCATAAGGCGCGCGAGCTTCACCCTGATGTGAACAAGTCTCCCAACGCAGAGGAGGAGTTCAAGGAGCTCAACGAAGCCTACGATGTGCTCTCCGACGCCTCGAAGCGTGCTCAGTATGACCGTTTCGGCACGGTGCCAGGAGCGGCGGGGGGAAGCTCGGGATACGTTGACCTGAACGACATATTCGGGGGCTTCGGTTCGATGGGCGATATCTTCTCGACCTTCTTCGGAGGAGGAAGAGGGGGAGCAGAGGTTCGCCGCGAGGGTCGTGATGTCGGCATTGGCATCACGGTGTCGCTTCGCGAAGCTGCGTCAGGTCTCAAGAAAGAGCTCATCTATGACAGGCTTGCTCCCTGTGCGGATTGCGATGGCACGGGCATCGGCCCTGATGGCGAAGAGGTCGTGTGCGCTGAGTGCGGCGGCACGGGACGGATCGTGACGGTACAGAACACCATCTTGGGGAGCATGCAGTCCTCAAGCGTCTGCCCTCGTTGCCATGGCACGGGCAAGCGCATCGAAGGCGCGTGCGAGGAATGCGACGGCCAAGGGCGCGTTCCTGATCGGCAGCGCATCTCGGTCGATGTTCCAGCAGGCATCAAGGATGGACAGCAGATGCGCGTTCCTGACCTTGGCGAGGCTGGCATGCGGGGCGCTGCTTCAGGCGACCTCATCGTCACCGTGCGTGTGGAGCAAGACGACTTCTTCGAGCGGAACGGGAACGACCTGCACGCAGCACTCACGGTTCCCCTTACGCGCGCCGTGCTCGGCTCAGAGATGGAGATCGATGGCATCCTTGAGGACGAGGTCGTGACCTGCAAGATCCCCGCAGGATCGCAAACGGGGGATGTCATCAAGGTGAAGGGCAAGGGAATGCCGCGTGTTGGGTCGTCTTCACGCGGGGATATGCTCCTCCATCTTTCCGTCGAAGTCCCAAAGAAGCTTACGAAGAAGCAGCGCAAGCTCATGGAGCAATTCGCTGACGAGATGGGCGAATCGAGCCGAAAGGCGCACGGGCGCTTAGAGAAGCTGCGTGACTACTACGGGCGCTCATGAGCCTTCCGCGCTTCTTCCTCGACTCGCAGGTCATAGCTGATGAGGATGCGGTGGCCTTCGAGCTTCGCCTCAGGCCTGACGATCTCCATCATCTACATGTTCTGCGCCTCTCACCAGGCGAGCATATTGCAGTCGTTGATGCAGCATCTGATTATTTCGAATGCCGCCTTGAGCGCATCGAGAAAGATGCGGTGTTCGTCTCTGTGTGCAGTCACGAGAAGATGGATGCCCTTCCTGCTCGGGTGGTGCTCTTTCAGGCGCTTCCGAAGGGATCGAAGCTTGACGATGTGGTGAGGCATGCTACCGAGCTAGGCGTGGATGGGTTCCGCCCCTTCATTTCAGAGCGAAGCATCGTGCGCCTTGATGGCGCAAGGGCAGAAAAGCGCACGGCGCGCCTTCAAGAGATCGCGCGAAGCGCGGCCATGCAATCAGGCAGGCATGTTGTTCCGCCCGTATCTGAGATCCTGCCTTTCAAGAGGACTTTGGATAAGCTCTCCAAATACGATATGGTGCTCATCTTCTGGGAGGAAGCAACCTCAGCTGATCTTGCCACCTGTATCCGTGAGTTCCTTGGCAAAGGGCTCGAGCTTGGACGCATCGCGGTCGTGATCGGCCCAGAAGGCGGGTTCTCGTCAGAAGAGGTCGCGCGCATCGAAGGTGCTTGCTCGAATACGCATGTGTTGAGCTTGGGGGATACGATCCTTCGTGCTGAGACGGCAGGCATCGTGGCGCCTGCTCTTGTTCTCTATGAGCTCGGAGGCCTTGGCGGGAGCGTGGAAGCGTCGTGAGGACGTTCGCTCTCGTCACCCTCGGATGCAAGGTGAATCGCGTTGAGTCCGACTCGTTCGCCGACAAGCTCAAGGGAAAGGGCATGCATGAAGCCTTCTTTGACAGAGCCGACCTTGTCATCATCAACACCTGCTTGGTCACCGCCGAGGCGGAGAAGAAGACGCGCAAGCGCTTGCGTCATGTGCTGAATGCGAACCAGCATGCGCAGGTGATCGTCACAGGATGCGCAAGCGCGCTTTCCCCGCAGCTCTACGCTTCACTCGACCCCCGCGTTCAGGTGGTCCCCAAAGCGGAGGTGCTCCAAGCGCTTGAAGAGGTGCCTGTCGAGGGAGTGCATGAGGAGGACGCGTTAGTTGATATCGAAGGACGGACGCGCCGAGGTGTCAAGGTGCAGGACGGGTGCGACAATGCGTGCACCTATTGCATCGTCTGCAAAGCACGCGGCGCCTCGGTGAGCAGGCCTCCTGATGAGGTTGTCAACGAGGTCTCTGCGTTGGTTGGCACAGGCGTCAAGGAGATCGTGCTCACGGGCATCAATATCGGTGCGTATGACCAGAGGGGCCTTGACCTTAGTCGCCTGATCGAACGGGTGTTTGATGAGGTGAAGTGTGAAGAGGAGCCTTCGTTTCGCTTGCGGCTCTCCTCTATCGAGCCTGTCGATATCACCGATGAGCTCATCGACCTTGTTGCGCGCTCAGAGGGAAGGATCTGCCGCCATTTCCACATTCCGCTGCAATCAGGCTCTTCACGCATCCTCAAGGCAATGGCGCGCAACTATGATGCCCGTTATTTCGATGATCTCATTGGTCGCATTCGCGCGCGCATCCCGAACGCCTCGATCACAACCGACATCATCGCTGGGTTCCCTGGCGAGCAGGACGAGGATTTCGAAGCGACGTGCCTCATGGCTCGAAGGAGCGCATTCTCGAAGATGCACGTCTTTCCCTTCTCTGCACGAGAAGGGACCATCGCGGCTCATCTTCCCGAGCAGGTTCCTGCGAGCGTCAAGCAGGCACGCAGCGCGCATCTCCGTCGCCTTTCCGAGGAGCTTCGCCGAAAGGACGCGCAAAGCCGCAGGGGATCCTCTGAGCTCTATCTTGTCCAGGATGGAGGCACGATGATGTCTGAGAGCTACTATGAGGTAGTTGCGCCTGCGCATTGCCAAGCGGGAGAATTGCATGAGAGCTCGTTCGTCCTTCCTCCTGACATGGTAGAATGCCAACATGGATCAAACCCAGAAACTGAACATTCCGCCTGATATTCACCCAGCGGACATCACCGGGCCAGCGGATGAGGTGCTTCGCTATCTTCAAGGCGAATACAAGGCGCAGGTATCATTTCATGATGACGAGATCGTCCTTACGGGCGATGCTATCGAGTGCGACGTCCTCATCTCGCTCTTCGCTGATATCTTCAAGCAGATCCGAGCGGTAGGCTCGGTCGATCTTGCTTACGTCAAGCGACTGAACAGCCTTATGCGCACATCCGAAGTTCCACCTCATGCTCTTCGCGAGGATGTCATCCTTACCTACAAGGGAAAAGCGCTGCGGCCTCGCACCGCAGGTCAGAAGCGCTATGTTGATGCGATCCGCGCGCATACGCTCACCTTTGGGATCGGCCCTGCAGGGACGGGCAAGACCTATCTGGCCATGGCTATGGCTCTTGCTGCGCTCGCGCGCAAAGAGGTAGGGCGCATCATCCTTTCGCGCCCCATCGTGGAGGCAGGGGAGAACCTCGGATTCCTCCCTGGCACGCTGACCGAGAAGGTCGACCCCTATATCCGCCCTCTCTATGATGCGCTCTATGACATGGAGGATGCCGAGCGGGCGAATCATCTGATCGCTGCAGGCATCATCGAGATAGCGCCTCTTGCATTCATGCGCGGCCGCACGTTGAACGATGCGTTCGTGATCCTCGACGAGGCGCAGAACACCACCCCTGAGCAGATGAAGATGTTCCTCACGCGGCTTGGCTTCGGCTCTAAGATGGTGGTGACGGGCGATGTCACGCAAACCGACCTGAAGCAGCCTGTCTCGGGCCTGCTTCAAGCTCGCCGCATTCTTGAGGGGATCGATGACATCGCGTTTTGCGATCTCACGTCATCCGATGTGGTAAGGCATTCGCTTGTATCTGAGATCATCGCGGCATATGCGAGTGCCACCGAGCGCAAGGAGGGCAGATAGGTGCGCGTTCTCATGGGCGTGGAGGGCTTCTCGGATGTGATCGACGAGGCTCGCATAACCGATCTTTGCATATCCTGCATGCGAACGTTGGGGCTGCCTGAGAGCACCGAGCTTTCCGTGAGCTTCGTCGACAACGACACCATTGCCGAGCTCAATGAGGCATATCGAGGCAAAGAGGGCCCTACGGATGTTCTCTCTTTCGAATGCGACAACATCGACGACGACTTTCCTGGCGAGCAGGATGAGCTCGACTACACGCTCGGCGACATCATCATCGCCCCCGATGTTGCACGAGCCCAGGCGCAGGAGCTGCACGAAGCCCTCTCTGATGAGATCGAGCTTCTCGTTGTCCACGGGATCCTGCATCTTTGCGGATACGACCATATCGAAGATGACGAGGCGGTCCTGATGGAGCAAAAGCAGCAGGAGCTCCTCGTGCTTTGGCGTGCTCATTCAGAAGGCGGCGAATAGATGACGACCCCTGACCTTAGACGCGATGACGACGAGCTCGTCCATCATCAAGATGAAGCGCCTATAGATATCTCGACGGCATTCCAGTGCGCCCGCTGTGGGATCATCTATGCATTCCGCACCCAGCGCAATTTCAAGATACATACCGTCTTCGCCCTCCTTGCCATCGTGCTTGCGGCGCTCTTCCAGATCGATATGGGGTCTTGGCTTGCGATCCTGCTCTGCATCGCGATGGTCTACGCGCTCGAGATGCTCAATACTGCGGTCGAGGCCGTTGTCGATCTTGTCTCACCAGGTTGGAACGAGCTTGCGAAGCGAGCGAAGGATTGCGCGGCAGGGGCCGTCTATATCGCAGCTATCGGCTCGCTCTTCGTTGCTGCCTTCATCTTCATCCCGCGCATCGCGGATCTTGTGGCGCTTCTCATCCAAGGACGATAGGAGAGACCATGGGTGTCGATCTGGACGCATTCTTCGCAGAGAATCCCATGGGAGGGGATGGGCGATGTGAGCAAGATGGATTCAAATCCGGGTTCGTCACGCTCGTAGGGCGCCCCAACGCGGGCAAGTCAACGTTGCTCAACGCGATCATGGGCAAGAAGATCGCCATCACCTCGAAGACGGCGCAAACGACACGCCATCGCTTTCGTGCCGTTCTCACGCGCGATGACTTCCAGATGATCATGGTTGACACGCCAGGCATCCACAAGCCCCATGATGTCCTTGGCGAAGAGCTCAACGTGGCAGCGCTCAAGGCACTCGAGGATGTCGATGTCATCGCCATGCTCATCGACGCAACAGAGAAGGTCGGATCGGGCGATGTGTGGGTGGCCTCCGAGATCGAGAAGATGGCTGCACCCAAGATATGCGTCATCTCGAAGATCGATGCCACCTCCCGCGAGCATGTCGAAGCGCAGATCGCCCGCGCGTGCGAGCTCATGAGATGGGATGTGATCGTGGCGCTCTCTGCGAAGACGGGACAAGGCGTCGAGGCATTCGTAGAGGAGGTCGTTCATTTCCTTCCCGAAGGCCCTGCCTGGTTCCCGATGGACATGGACACCGATCAGCCCCTTGAGGTCATGATCGCGGAATTCATCCGTGAGAAGATCCTGCGCGCGTTCCGTGACGAGGTGCCGCATGCGGTTGGCGTCATCGTCGATTCGCTTGAGTACGTCAAGAAGTCGGACCTCCATCGCATCTATGCCACCATCTACGTTGAGCGGGATAGCCAGAAGGCCATCATCATCGGGCGCGGAGGGAGCGCCATCAAGCGGATCGGCACGGAGGCGCGTACCGACCTTGAGCTTCTTCTTGGCACTCGTGTGTATCTTGACCTTTCGGTCAAGGTGAAGAAGAACTGGCGACGTGATGAGAACCAGATCAAGCGGTTCGGCTACCTCGAGTGAGCAGGCTTGCTCGAAGCCCGATCAGGAGAGGGCTTCGTTCTCGACTGAATCTATCCAGACATGATGGTGGCCTGGCATGATGCGCTGCCCATCCTCTTTCTTCACGATCTCCACGCCTCGCGAGACGAGCTCGGCAAGGACGGCGTCGATGAGCAGCGGTACCGCATCATAGACAGCCTTGGTAAGGCCTATCGTCACCACTTCGGGAGACCTGTTCTCAACTTGGATCCCAAAGCAGACGCCCTCGCAGCTTGAACCGAGCAGAGAAGCCGCATCGAAGAGATCCATGAGCTTGAGCTCATGCAAGGATTGCATGGCATGCCCCCTTCGCGCCATATCGTCGGGAGCGAAGGTGAAGACGGTTCCTGGTTCTGCGTCCGTCCCATCGAGCGCATCGATCGTGATGATGACGTCGAATGCGTCCACGTAGCTGATCATGTCAAGGCTCAAGCAGCCCACATCGAAGAGATGGACGTTCTCGGGAAAGGCATAGGAAGCGTTGAGCTGCTCGTACACAGCAGGTCCAAGCCCATCGTCGAGCATCAGCGTGCTGCCCACGCAGAAGAGGGCGATCTTCTCGCATGCGTTCTCAGACATACGGACGAACTTCCAGATTGTAATAGGTCGCAAGGCCGAGCAAGAGCGCTGCGCCGATCGCGCTGCCGATAGCCCATATGCGCTGACGATGGAGATATTGCGCTCGACTCACACCGCGATCCTCTGCCCGATGGGCTGCCAAAGGCTGCGAGACGATGGCGAAGACGATGGTGAGCGTAAGAAGGAGGAGCGAAGCGAGTATGGCAAGCGTGATGGAGAGCGGGCTTGGTTGGGTATAGGTCGCATAGAGCAGGTTGTCCATGAAGAGCCAGATAGGGTAGTAGAGGATCGTGACCCAAAAGCCATTCGCTGCTCCCCAAATGGGTGGCAGAAGGAAGGCGGCGATGTTGAAGCGGGGAAGGCCCTTCATGAATGCGTCTTCGCGCGCTCTCTCCTCATCGGTCAATTCAGCCATATGGTGCTCTTTCTCGCTAGATCGCTTCAGCTTGCTTGCAGGCATTGCTCGGACAAAGGTCGCCTATGAAGCACTCGCAGCATCTTGGTCGCTTTGCGGTGCAGAACTCGCGTCCGAAGTAGACCCACTGATGGTTGATGCGTCCCCAGTACTCTGGAGGGTAGACCTTGAGAAGGGCTGCTTCTGTTTTAGCAGGATCGTCATCACGGGGAACGAGCTTCAAGCGATGCGCGATGCGGTTCACGTGCGTGTCGACAGCGATCCCCTCAACGATGCCGAACCCCTCGTTGAGCACGATGTTCGCCGTCTTGCGTCCCACACCTGGCAGGCGCTGGAGCTTATCCATATCGGGCGGTATCTCGCCCCCGAAGTCGGTCATGACCATCTGGGCTATCTGTATCGCCCGTGCCGCCTTGACCTTATAGCATCCGATCGAGCCCAAGATGGAGCCGACTTC
The DNA here is from genome assembly GCA_910588985.1 of uncultured Eggerthellaceae bacterium. GTDB lineage: Bacteria > Actinomycetota > Coriobacteriia > Coriobacteriales > Eggerthellaceae > MGBC163016. Next base: position 91,575 of record CAJURO010000002.1, read on the forward strand.
GCGGACATCTGCCTGCGCAAGGTCTTCGATGCGTGGGTAGCGCTTCCAAAGCGTAGGTGTAACTTTGTTGACGCCCGCATCGGTCGTTTGCGCTGAGAGCATGACGGCAATGGTGAGCCGAAAAGGATCGCGCCCATAATCAAGCGAGCATTCCGCATCAGGATAATGAGCGCTCATTCGCTCTTCGATCTTGATCGCGCGTTCGCGCTTATGCGCATTGGTCTCTCTTGGCATCGATCCTGCTCCCTTGGCATCATGTACGACATCGCTGTCATCTTTGCGTCAGCGATTTGCATTCTACTTGATTCGATGCCAACGCGTGCGCATCATCATGTTTCAGATAGAATCGAATCATTCATGAAACGATCTCTGGTTCCAAGGATGAAACGATATGCTCATAGACCGACTTGCAGATGTGCTCGAAGACTCTGGTGCGCTTGATCCTTTTTGGGGAAAGCTCGATCATCATGAGGATGCAACGCTTGGTGTCGCATCCTCTGCGCGCCCTTTCCTTGTTGCCGCGCGATTCGCCTCAGCTCCTGTATCCACGCTTGTCATCGTTGCTGGCGAGGAAGCTGCTCAGGGCTTCGCCCGCGACCTTGCGCTCTACATCGGCGAGGACCAGGTGCTGCGTTTTCCAGAGCGAATGGATCGTCCACACCTTTTCGAGAAGGCGGATGCTCGCACGATCGCGCAGCGTGCAGAAGCGGTGAATTGCTTGGTATCGGGTGCGGCGAAGGTCGTTGTCGCAAGCGCTCGTGCGCTCGTCAAAGCGCTCCCTGGTCCAGACCTTCCCTTCTATAAGCCGATCTCCTTTCATGCAGGGGCAGAGATCGCGGACATGATCGAGGGCGCGACCGAGATCGGCGATGTCGAACGGGCGCTGGTGAGCGCGGGATATGTGAACACCCATGAGCTCGACGGGCCTGGGAGCTTCATCATGCGTGGAGGCATCATCGATATCTTCCCTGGGAACACCGCCTTCCCTGTGCGCTTGGACTTCTTTGGCGACCTTCTCGAAGAGATCCGCAAGATCGTCCCCTCGACAGGCCAGACCATCTCGTCGCTTCCTTCGATAGAGGTCTATCCCGTCGTCGAGATACCCCACACCGAGGCAGTGCGCCTGAGCGCTCATCGCTCGCTTGAGCGCGCATCGCTTACGAACAAGGACATCAGGGAGGTCTTCGAGCTTCTTGAGGGAGATGTCGTGTTCGACGGGCGCGACCTCATCCTGCCCTACGTCACTAAGACGCCAACGACGCTCGGCGCCTTTGCGGGTCCCGAGACGCTCGTCTCGCTCATCGAACCCAGGTCCCTCTTCGATGATGCAACGCATGCATACGAGGACATCGTTGAGACGATGAAGGGCACCTCCTTCACGTCAGAGGGCCTCTACATGCCAGCACCTGCCATCGATTTCGGATCGGGGGTTCGCGCGACGTACGTATCGATCATGCAGGTGGGAGCAGGTGTCGATTGCGAGCTGCCTGTCAAGCGAAGCGATGTCTCGAAGGACAACGAAGCCATCTTCTCCAAGTTCAAAGGATGGCTCGATGCGCGCTACACATGCGCGTTCTGCGCTCCCAACTATCGTGCTCGCAAAGACTACGAGCTTGAGTTCGTCGATAGGGGGATTCCCATCGAGGAAGTCGATGCGCATGCTGATGGCGCTCTTGCGCGCGGGGTCGTGAGCATCATCGATGCCGATATCCCTCACGGGATGGTCATACCTAAAGCCCGTCTTGCGCTTGTCTCCATCGAAGACACCAAGGCGAAGGCACGCGCATCGCTCGTGCGCAGCGCGGTGGACATCACCAAGATAACGTTTCCCTATGCGCCAGGGGACTATGTGGTCCATGAGAACTTCGGCATAGCCTTGTTCAAAGACATCGTCCTGCGTGAGATCGATGGCGAAGAGCGTGACTACATCGAGCTTGATTACGCAGAGGGCGATAAGCTCTTCCTTCCCGTTGAGCAGTTCGACAAGGTGACGAAGTACGTGGGGCCTGAGGGCACGAAGCCGAAGATCACGCGCTTGAACTCCACTGAATGGTCACGCGCCGTTGCGAAGGCGCGCAAGGCGACGAAGAAGCTCGCCTTCGACCTGTTGGATGTGTATGCCCGACGCGCTGCGTCAAAAGGGCATGCCTTTCGCGTGGATACCCCCTGGATGCATGATATGGAAGAGAGCTTCCCCTATGACGAGACGCCTGACCAGATGGCGGCCATCGCTGACGTGTTCGCCGATATGCGCTCGATCCGCCCGATGGACAGGCTCATCTGCGGTGACGTTGGGTTCGGCAAGACGGAGGTCGCTCTGCGGGCGGCGTTCGCTGCGGCACAAGACGGCAAGCAGGTGATGGTCCTCTGTCCGACGACCATCCTTGCCCAGCAGCATTTCACCAACTTCCATGAGAGGTTCGAGCCGTTCGGCATGCGCGTCGACATCCTCTCGCGCTTTCGCACAGCCCAGCAGCAGAAGAGCACGCTCGAGGATTTCACGAAGGGCGATGTCGATGTGCTCATCGGGACGCATCGCTTGCTCTCACGTGATGTCAACCCACATGACCTGGGGCTTGTCATCATCGATGAGGAGCAGCGCTTCGGCGTGGGGCATAAGGAGCAGTTGAAGAACCTGCGTGAGACGATCGATGTGCTCACGCTTTCGGCAACGCCGATACCGCGCACGATGCAGATGGCAACCTCGGGCGTGCGCGACATGTCGCTCATCCTCACCCCGCCCTCGGATCGCCTGCCTGTGAAGGTGCACGTGGGGGAGTGGGACCCTGACATCGTGCAGGCCGCCATTCGCTATGAGCTTGCGCGAGGAGGCCAGGTCTACTACGTGAGCAATCGCGTTCGCACCATAGATGATGCGCTCGATCGGGTGCATGAGGCTGCGCCCGAGGCGCGTGTTGGGGTGGCACATGGCCAGATGAGCAAAGAGGAGCTCGAGCAGGTCATGGAGGAATTCTCGGCGGGCATCCTCGATGTGCTCGTGGCAACGACGATCATCGAGAGCGGCATCGACAACCCTCATACGAACACGCTCATCATAGAGGATTCGCAGCGCTTAGGGCTTGCGCAGATGTATCAGCTCAAAGGACGCGTGGGGCGCTCGAGCACACAAGCGTTCGCTTACTTCCTCTTTCCCGAGGAGGCGCTGCTCACAGAAGAGGCGCAGGCGCGTCTCGTGGCGCTCTCTGAGCATCAAGAGCTTGGCTCGGGAATGCGCATCGCCATGCGCGACCTTGAGATCCGCGGTGCTGGCAACATCATCGGCGCGGAGCAATCAGGCAACCTCTCGGCAGTGGGCTTCGACCTGTTCGCATCCATGCTCTCACAAGCGGTGAGCGATGCGCGGGAGGGCGAGAGCGCGAAGTCAACGGTGAAGAGCCTCTCCGACATCACCATCAACATCCCTGGGCACACCTACCTTCCCGCTGATTATGTGGAAAACATCGACGAGCGCGTGCTCTTGTATCGCAAGATCGCAGGAGCAGCCAGCGAGGCTGAGGTAGATGCGATCGAGGAGGAGCTTCGCGAGCGGTACGGGCCGCTTCCCCAGCCGTCGGTGAACCTGCTCAGGAAAGCGCGCATCAAGGCGTTCGCCAACGAGAAGCGCATCTGGAACATAAGCGTGTCGGCATCGAAGCTCAACATCGACGGTGTTGCCTTGTCGCGCGATCAGCTGATCCGGCTCAAGCGAAAAGGCGCGCGCTACCTTGCCGACAAGAAGAAGCTCATCATGCCCATGCGCTACTTTGACGGTACCCGTAGTGACGCAGAGAGCGATCTGGTCGAGCAGATAGCGCTCTTCGTTCATGATATCTATAATGGCGAAGATGCTTTGGAAGATGCCCAGAAAGGCTAGGGTTGGAATGTCTGACAACAAGAACGTACGCGTGAGGTTCGCACCTTCTCCCACAGGAATGCTCCATATCGGCGGGGCACGAACGGCGATCTACAACTGGGCGTTCGCCCGAGCTTGTGAGGGCGATTTCATCCTTCGGATCGAAGACACCGACCCAGAGCGCTCGACTGAGGAGAACACCCAGATCATCCTGCGCGCGATGCGTTGGTTGGGGCTTGATTGGGACGAAGGCCCTGAGGTAGGTGGCGCTGTTGGGCCCTACTTCCAGACAGAGCGCACCGAGAGCTATGCAGCTGCCCTCGAAACGCTCAAGGAGAGGGGGGCTGCGTACCCGTGCTTCTGCACCAAGGAAGAGCTTGATGCGAAGCGCGCCAAGGCCGAGGCGCAGAGCGGCGGTTATGCAGGATATGACGGGACCTGTCGCGATATCGACGCAGCAGAGGCTCAAGCGCGCATCAAGGCAGGCGAGATGCATGTGTGGCGCCTTCGCGTTCCCAAGGACCATCCTCCGATCACGTTCACCGATGCGGTATATGGCGAGATGTCCTTTCCCGCCGACGTCATGGACGACCTGATCCTTGTGCGCAGCGATGGGACGCCCACGTATAATTTCGCCGTCGTGTGCGACGATGCGAACATGGGCATCACGCATGTCATTCGGGGGGACGACCATCTCTCGAACACCCCGCGCCAGATCTTGATCTACGAAGCGCTTGGCTTCGATGTGCCCACCTTCGCTCATCTTCCCATGATCCTTGGTCCAGATGGCAAGAAGCTCTCGAAGCGTCATGGCGCTACGAATGTCGAGGAGTATCGTGACCGCGGATACCTCCCTGAGGCGATGGTGAACTTTCTCGCCCTTTTGGGATGGTCGCTCGATGGGGAGACCACCATCATCTCCGAGGAAGAGCTTTGCCGCACCTTCTCGCTTGAGAGGATCAACAAGAAGGACAGCGTGTTCGACGAAGAGAAGCTCAACTGGATGAATGGCGTCTATATCCGCTCGCTCGATGAGGATGCCTGGCTCGTCCGTGCAACGCCTTGGCTTGCCGAGGCTCATGCGCGTGCTCTTGAGGCTCCTCTTGGTGCGACGATCTGCCCTGCTCCAAGTGAAGATGAGGTTGCGCATCGCCTTTGTGGGGAAGGGGTCGATGAGGAGGAGTGGCAAGGGTTGCTTGCCCACGTCTCAGATGAGGCCGACTGGTATCGGTGCGTCTACCCGCTCATCATCGAGCGTCTTGTTCGCTTTGACGAGATTCCTGATAAGCTTGCATATCTTTTCTGGAAGGGCAATGTCGTGCTTGATGAGAAGTCGGTCAACAAGGTCCTGAAGAAGGAGGGGGCGCGTGCTGATGAGGCTCTTGCGATCTGCCGCGAGGTCCTCTCCGACCCGAAGATCGCATGGGAGTGCGAAGCGCTCCAGGAGGAATGCCGAGCGCGCGGGGATGCGGCCGAGATCAAGCCGCGCAACCTCTTCCAGCCGCTTCGCGTGGCAGTGTGCGGTAACATGGTCTCTCCGCCCTTGTTCGAGTCGATCGAGCTGCTTGATCGGGAAGACGTGCTTGCTCGCATCGACGCAACAGTGAAAGCGGTCTTCTAAGCGCCTGCATCAACGTGGCTCATCGAGAGGGCTGTCCTTGGATGAGGAAAGCGAGGTAAACCAAAGTCGCTGAGAGACCTTGGCTCGAAGCGACGACGCGGCGATGCTTTCCTTCGTTCAAGGACAGCCTTCATTGCGTATTCGAGTTGAGCGAGCGAGATCTTTTCATGTGCGCTCGGCCGATCAAGCCGACGATGAGCGAGATGGCCGCAAGAAGAGCGCTTGTCCCAACCCAAACGACACCGAGGCCGATCCAGAAGTTGGTGGGCAGCATCGTGATCAGAAGCGAGTCTGCAGGAAACGTCCAGGTGCCCGCTTCGAAGAAGAGGGTATGGAAGATGCCGAAGAGGCCTTGCCAGTTGGTCAAGCCCCAGACAAGCAGAAGCGCGATGATGATGAGGTCGGCTGCGCCCGCTCCGATGAGCGCGCGGCACAAGACGCGCGGACCGAAGAAGGAGAGCGTGCAGAATATGAGGAACGCAGCGATCATCGCGATGCCTATGATGGGGTATGTAGTGCGCTCGACAACGGCTTGAACATCATCAAGGTGCGAGATGGCCGCTTCGTCAAGAAGATAGCGATCCGCATACGAAGCGCTTGAGGGCACAGATTGAGAGAAGCCCGTGCTCGCTCGCTCGTTCATTCCGTCGATCGCCTCTGTGAGCGCGGTCTTGTCATGATCTGTGAAGCAATAGTCGCGTACCGCGAGCGCGCCGATGACAAGATCGTCCTTCGAGAACGGGCTTGCCCCTTCTTCGATGGTCGCCTGCGCGATCCCCTCAGGCACAGCTCGGATGCCTGCGCAGACACTGTAGCCGATGACGACGTACAGGACGCTCAGGAATAGTGCCGTAAGCACGCATGCGATGCACGCACGCAGTTGCTTCTCAGGCAAGGTCGACCGCTCCTGCAACATCTGCATCGACCCAGATGGTTGCTGCGATGACGCAGCCAGCACCAAAGCTGATCGTCGGATTGGGCCCGAGCCTGCTGTATACGCCCTGGAAGGCACCGTTGTAGAGATACAGACCGCTAAGATTGTTATAGAAGACAGGAGTGGAGGAGACTTCGCCATCGGGCATGTCCTCGATTCCCTCATCTGACGGGAGCGTCTTCGTCTTGTATTGCGTGACATAGCGCTGAACGATGAAGGGGTATCCTTCGCGTCCGTTCGCGAATCGCTCGATAAGAGAATGCCATGTCTTAGCATCGAAATCGCAGCCTGCGTAGACGTTGTCGGCTCCGTAATGGTCGCTCGGCTTGATGATCCATTCGTCCTTGTTCTCTGCGATCTGCGCAAGGTTGACCTGGGATTCGTCGAGGAAGGCGGTCATGGGGACGGTCTGCTCGATGAAGGATATCTCTTCTGCGGTCAGGAAGTTCTGGGTATCAGGGGCGAAGAGTGCTTGGAAGATCTGCTTGTCATGCACGATGTGGCCCGCGAAGCTGCCAATGAGCGCAACCTTCTGCGCACGCACCGCTTCGATCAGCGCCTGTGACTCATCCCAGAATTCGATGACATCGTTCGTGACGCAGCGGCGAAGGATCGCGTCAACGCGCCAGCCATCCTCATCAGTGAGCACCTCATCGTCGTAGCGCAGGGTTCGCACATCTATGACGCGAGATTCGATGCCGCGGGCTTCGAAGCGCTGCGCAAGCTCATCGAACTCATGCACCACACCGTGGTCGAGGTAATCGCAGATAGCTACGTGGGGGTTCGGGCGCTTGTGCTCGTAGCCTTCATACACGTCCATGAAGGCATCGACGTAGGGCGTGAGCAGCGTGCATGCCTGCAGCTTGTGATTCTCGGCGAAGGTTGTGAATGTTTCGGAATCCGAGATCGAGCGCGTGGCTTGGCGATTGGTGTTCATCCCTGAGATGCCATCAGCGTTGATCTCACAGAACATGAAGCGCTGCGTGTCCTCGTTCAAGAAGATGTCAGCGCGCATGAAGGGGATGACCTCCTCATACCCACGCGGCATGAGGATGAGCTCGATGAGACGGTCATCGAAATCGAAGAGCGAGCGGTATTCCCCATCATCAAGGTAATGCGTGATGACCTTCTCAAGGATGGCGTGCATCGTCTCGGATGCGCGCTTCATCGTCTCGTAGGTGCGAAGCGAGAAGAGCTTCGGGATGAATGTCGTCGGCACCACTTCGCCATGAACGATGGCATTCGATCCCTGGATGTATTCATATGCCTGACGGCGGCTTTCGATATCTCCGTCAAGCTCATCAAGGACGTCGAAGTATTCATTCGTCAGTTCAGCATCGGTTTGCATGAGCGCCATACCTTTCGTCTCTGCGATCGATCACCGTCAAGGATACAACCAAAACATTTGCTTGCAAAAGAAGATGGTAATCCTTATGATTTGTGTTTACTGTCGAATTTACCCAAGTGTTATCGAAGGAGTTTGTATCAATGGTCAAGATACGTCTCGCACGCCATGGAGCAAAGAAGCGTCCATACTATCGTATCGTCGTTTCTGATTCCCGTTGCCCGCGTGATGGCAAGTTCATCGAAGAGGTCGGACGCTACAATCCTTGCTCCGATCCAAAGGTCGTCAAGTTCGACGACGAGAAAATGCAGAAGTGGATCGCATCTGGTGCGCAGATGACCGATACGGTCTCCAAGCTCTACGCTGAGACGCAGAAGACTGCATAGGATCATGGACGAAGTCACCTACGAACTCGCTGACCTGGTTGCTACCATCATCGAGCCGCTCATCGACGAGCCTGAGAGCCTCGAGGTCACATCCGAGATGGATGAGCCTGGGCACATGCTCATCGAGATCAAGGTCTCTCCCGATGATGTCGGCAAGGTGATCGGTCGGCAAGGTCGCATCATCAAGTCCATCCGTACGGTTACCCGCGCTGCTGCCTCTCGTCAGGATTTGGGCGTGGACGTCGAGTTGATCGATCAGTGACATCATGGCTTGATATCGCATCCATAAGCGGTAAGCATGGAACAAAGGGAAGGTTGACCGTGGAAACGCGCGTCGACCTTCCCTTTCTCTGTGATGAAGGCGTGTCGCTCTTCGTGGTTCCCCCGCGCATCGATGTTCCGCGTACCTTACACCTCTCTTCGGTGACGATGACAGGGCTTTCGAGCGCGCAGGTCATGTTCAAGGAAGTGGATTCGATCGATGTCGCAGAAGAGCTCATCGGATGCCATCTCCTCATAGAGGCAGACAAAGCGCCTGCTCTGCTTGCGATAGAGGGTCATGACCTTATCGGCTGTGCAGTCCTTGACGATGCCGAAGGGCTCCTTGGGCATGTCGTCGATATGCAAGAAGGCGGCTATCAAGCGCTCCTCGTGGTACGCAGCGATGATGACGAGCATGAGATCTTGATCCCCTTCGTTGAGGGGATCGTCCAAGGCATCGAGGATGATGTCGTGCATGTCTCATGCCCTCAAGGCCTTACGGAGCTCTGATAGCCATGCGGATCGACGTGCTCACAACCTTCCCTCACGTGTTCGACTCCTATATGAGCGAATCAATCATGGGGCGCGCCCAGGCGCACGGATACCTTGACCTTGTGATGCATGACCTGCGCGACTGGACCCATGACGCGCATCGCACCACCGACGATTATCCCTACGGGGGCGGCTCTGGGCTTGTCATGAAGTGCGAGCCCATCTTCGAGGCGATGGACGACATCCTCGGCGTTGCCCCAGGAACGCTGCCTGAGCTCTCTGATGAGCAACGCGCACGCCAGCGGATCATCATGCTGGCGCCTCAAGGGGCGCGCTTCGATGACGCGCATGCCTTGCGCCTCTCCAAGGAAGAGAACCTTCTGTTCATCTGCGGGCACTACGAGGGGATCGACGAGCGCGCTTACACGCTTGCCGATGATGTCTTCTCCATTGGGGATTATGTCCTCACCAGCGGCGAGCTCGCGTCGATGGTCATCATAGATGCTGTGGTCCGCAAGATCCCTGGCGTCCTCGGCGCCGAGACAGGAGCCCTTGAGGAGTCCTTCGCCGATGGACTCCTCGAGCACCCGCATTACACCCGTCCCGCAACGTTTCGCGGCATGGAGGTGCCTGAGGTCCTTCTCTCGGGACATCATAAGAACATCGAAGCATGGCGCAGGCAGCAGAGCCTTGCGAAGACCGCTTGCATGAGACCCGATCTGATCGAGGCTGCTTGCAAGAAGGGGTCGCTCGATGAGAAGGACCTTGAATTTCTCAGCTCTTTTGCCGATATCGACGGGTGAACAGGTATTTTTCGCTAGAATAGTCTCACTTATACGCCGTCGCTCCCTGTGCGACCATTTTGAGAGAAAGAAGGATGTAGGCCATGTATTCTGGAGACCATGCAACAAAGGGTTCATCTGGGATGCTGCGCAAGTTCCTCTCTCTCATCCTCACCATCGTGGTGATCATCGTCGTCTCCATCCTCTTGCGCACCTTCGTGTTCCAGGCCTACGAGATCCCTTCGGGGTCGATGGAGGACACGATCATGACAGGGGATATGGTCTTCTCAGAGAAGGTCAGCTACTACTTTGACGAGCCCGAGTACAAGGACATCGTCACCTTCGCTGACCCGCAATTGCCCTCACGCACGCTCATCAAGCGCGTCATCGCGACCGAGGGGCAGACGGTCGACCTCAAGGACGGCGCGGTCTATGTGGATGGCCGAAAGCTCGACGAGCCTTATACGGACGGAAAGCAGAGCTATCCCTTGCGCAACGCCTCAGGTGTCGACATCACCTATCCCTACACCGTTCCAGCGGGTTGCATTTGGGTGATGGGCGATAACCGCGGCAACTCCCAAGATTCACGCTATTTCGGCGCCATCCCCGTTGATACGGTGACGGGCAAGGCCGTCTTCAAGTACTGGCCCTTCGACCACGCTGGTGCGCTCGAATAGAACATCATCCTCAGACCTAGTCTGCAAGAACGTAAGAACGCAAGGAGAGAAATGTCCGAAGAGAAGAACGTCCCCGTGAGCGCTGATGCTCCCACATTCCAAGATGTCATCATGCGGCTTCAAAGCTACTGGGCTGCGCAGGGTTGCGTCATCCTGCAACCCTACGACAACGAGGTCGGCGCTGGAACGAATGCGCCTGCTACGACATTGCGCGCGCTTGGCCCTGATACCTGGAGGTGCGCCTATGTGCAAGGCTGCCGTCGCCCGACCGATGGCCGCTATGGCGAGAACCCGAACCGCCTTCAGTTCTATTACCAGTTCCAGGTTCTGATCAAGCCGTCACCCGATGATATCCAGGCCCTCTACCTCGGCTCGCTCGAGGCGATCGGCATCGATATCTCCAAGCACGATATCCGATTCGTGGAAGATGACTGGGAGTCTCCTACGCTTGGCGCATGGGGGCTTGGTTGGGAAGTATGGATCGATGGCATGGAGGTCACGCAATTCACCTACTTCCAGCAGGTCGGCGGCTTTGAATGCTTCCCAGCTCCCGCAGAGATCGCCTATGGCCTCGAGCGCTTGACCATGTTCGTCCAAGGCGTTGATTCGGTCTACGATATCGTGTGGGCGCGAGGAGCAGATGGCGTCGTCTTCACCTATGGCGATGTCTACCTTGAGAACGAGAAGGAGTTCTCGAAGTACAACTTCGAGGTAGCCGATACCGACTTCCTCTTTCAGGAGTTCGCCGATCGAGAGCGTGAATGCATGCGCACGCTTGAGGCGAACCTTCCGCTTGCCGCCTACGATTCCGTGCTCAAGTGCTGCCACACCTTCAATCTGCTCGACGCGCGCGGGGTCATCTCGGCCACCGAGCGCATGTCGTATATCTTGCGGGTAAGGACGCTGGCGAAGGCGTGCTGCGAGTCGTACATGAAGCATGTCGTTGGAATCAGCGAAGGGGAGTAGGGAAGATGTCAGAGATGAGAACGATTGCCTTCGAGATAGGCACCGAGGAGATTCCTGCATTCGACCTCAAGTCGGCAACTGAGCAACTTGAGCGTCTGAGCGTCCAAGCGCTCGATGAAAAGAGCATCCCTCATGGGGACATACGCGTGCTCTCCACGCCTCGCCGCCTTATCGTGCTCGTGTCGGATGTTCAGGACGAGGTCCCCGCAACAGAATCCACCTTCCGTGGGCCTCGCAAGAGCGCCGCGTTCGACGAGAAAGGCGAGCCGACGAAGGCTGCCTTGGGGTTTGCCCGCGGCAAAGGCATCGATGTCTCAGAGCTTGAGGTGCGCGAAGAAGATGGCGCTGAATACGTCTTCGCGGTGGTGCGCACCGATGCGCTCAAGACATCCGAGCTCCTCCCTGAGGTCCTCGCAAGCCTCATCACCGATATCAGCTGGCCGAAGTCGATGCATTGGGGATCGCGCCGCGAGCTGTTCTCGCGTCCCGTTCGCTGGCTTCTGGCGCTCTTTGGCGACGAGGTCATCCCGCTTACGTTCGCTGGCCTTGAGTCGGGAAGGCTCACCTATGGGCATCGCTTCTTAAGCCCAGGCCCCCACTCTGTTGCAGATGCTGAGAGCCTTGAGAGCACCCTTGAGGGATCCTTCGTCGTCTTGACGCAAGAGCAGCGTGAGCAAGTGATCCGCGAAGGCGTGAGCAAGATCGAGGAGGCATGTGGTCTCACTGCGGTGCTTCCCGCGAAAACGCTCACCGAGGTCATCAATCTGAGCGAGTACCCAACCCCTCTCTGCGCCAGCTTCGACGAGGACTTCCTTCAGGTCCCTGAGGAGATCATCGTCGACGCCATGCTCATGCATCAGCGCTACTTCCCGCTGTATGACAAGGATGGCAAGCTTTCGAACCGCTTCATCATCGTGAGTAATGGCGACCCAGCGCAGGCTGACATCATCATCGATGGCAACATGCGCGTCGTTGCCGCACGACTCTACGATGCGAAGTTCTTCTACGAGGAGGATCTGAAAGCTCCTCTCGAGTCCTATGTCACGCACCTCGATGAGGTGGTCTTCCAAGAGAAGCTCGGCACGATGCGCGACAAGACCGAGCGTGTCCTTTCGCTCTCGCGTCGCATCTGCCTTGAGGCAACGCTCGATGCGGTTGTCTCTGGAGAGGTCGAGCGTGCGGCGCTCCTTGCAAAGGCCGACCTCGTCACCAATGCGGTCATCGAGTTCACAAGCGTGCAAGGCATCATGGGCTCGTACTACGCTCTTGCTGCAGGCGAGACCCCTCGCGTCTCCGAGGCCATCGCAGAGCATTATCGGCCGCGTTTCTCAGGGGATGCCGTGCCAAGCAGCATCGTTGGTCGCGTCGTGGCCATGGCCGACAAGATCGACACGATCTGCGGCCTGTTCGCCGTTGATGAGATGCCGACAGGTTCCTCTGACCCGTTCGCCCTTCGTCGTGCCGCTCTTGGCGTCATCGCCATCCTCTCGGAGACCTCCGAGCTCGACGTGAGCTTGGAGCGCCTTGTCGATGATGCGCTGCGCACCTATGCAGAGGCTGGCATCGAGTTCGATAAGGAAGCGGTGAAGGCAGCTGTGCTCGACTTCTTCGTGACGCGTTGCAAGGTCCTTCTGAAGGATGAAGGGGCAACTGCTGATTCCATCGAGGCGGTCCTTGCGGTTCACATCACTGAGCCGCTCGAGCTTGCACGGCGCGTGCGTGCTCTTGACGAGGCGCGCACGAAGGACCCTGAGCTCTACACCGATCTTGCCATCGCGTATGCGCGTGCGAACAACCTTCGTGATGCCGACCTTGGGGATGAGGTTGATTCGAGCTTGTTCACCGCGCCCGAGCAGACGCTTGCGCAAGCAACGGCAGCGGCAAGCACCAAGGTTGCCGAGGCGATCGAGGGAGGTGACTATCCCGCTGCGCTCACGGCGCTCGCATCCCTTCGCGGTCCGATCGATGCGTTCTTCGATGAGGTGCTCATCATGGATGACGACCTTCGCCTTCGCGAGAATCGGCTGAAGCTCCTCAATCGCTTCGTTGGCGTTTTCGCATCCGTTGCTGATTTCGGCAAGATCTCGCAGAAGTAAGCCTACGGTCCATCATGCAAGCATCGCCGTTCCCGACGATCCATGTCATCTCCGATTCGATCGGTGAGACTGCGCGCGCCGTTGCTCAGGCAGCTGCAGCGCAGTTCGGCGTTCATAATCCTAAGATCGAGGTGCTCGGCAAGGTCACCTCGTTCGAGCAGGTCAAGCAGTACCTGCTTGAGCACTCGGCCTATCATGCCGACACGCTCCATGATGGAAGGCTGCTCGTCTTCTACACGCTCGTGCACGGTGCCCTGCGCGATGAGGTCTCTGCGTTCATCAAGAGCCAGGGCAACATCTTCGGCGTCGACCTTCTCACGAACGCCATCGATGCGATCTCGGAGATATCAGGGCTCGTGCCGGGTTCTTCGCCAGGCGCCCTTCGTGTGACGGACATCAACTACTTCCATCGGGTCGAGGCGCTCGAGTTCACGATCGAACATGACGATGGGCGCAACCCGCAGGACCTGACGAAGGCCGACATCGTCATCCTTGGCGTATCCCGCACGTCGAAGACCCCTTTGAGCATCTACCTTGCCCAGCTTGGGTACCATGTGGCGAACATACCGCTTGATGCGCAGACCACGCCTCCTTCTGAGCTTGAGGAGATTGAGAAGACGCGGCTTTTCGGACTCATGTCCTCACCCGACATCCTTGCCGATATCCGCACGCGACGCGTGGGTACAGCACGCATGGTGGCGAAGAACTATGCCGACCTTGAGTACATCTATACCGACCTTGAGCGCTCGCACGAGCTTATGCGACGTCTTGGTTGCTATATCATCAGAACGGATAAGAGAGCTGTGGAGGAGACCGCGCAGGAGATCTTGAAGCAGTATCTGCGTCATCACGCTCCACCAAGCGAAGCGAACCTATTGACGGTCACCTATTGAGCAAGCCCTAAGCGCTGCGAGTTCTGAGTGGATCAGCATAAGCAACGCTATGAGCGCGAGGGAGGAGGGGAGAGATGAGCTCCATCACATCGACCGAGGGCACGATGCCGTGCATCCCTGTGCGCACGTTCGGGCCGAAGGTCCCGCCTGTCCCTTCGCCTTCTCCTCAGCGCTCCTCTGCTTCGCCTGCGCCTGCTTCTGGCTCGAACAAGGTGCTCTTTGCGCTCTTTGCTTCGCTGCTCGTGGTGTTCGCGTTCGCCATCATCTTCCGCGATGCGTACGATAACGACATCTGGTTCATCCTCGCTACCGGCGAGGAGATCGCGAAGAACGGCATACCCTACGTCAATCCCTTCTCCTTCCATGAGGAGCAGTTCGGCTTCATTGCCCAGCAGTGGCTCGTCTGCTTGCTTGACTACCATCTGTACCAAGCGTTTGGGTTCATCGGCCTTGGCATCCTGACCGTTGCGCTCTCCTTCATCCTCATGATCTCGATGTATGTCACGGGAAGGTTTCTTAAGGGTGACAAGGCAGGCGGCGAGGTGCTCTTGCTCATCATGATGCCCGTCATCTACGGCATGTCGTCGTACATGTCAGTGCGACCGCATCTCTATACGATGATCATGTTCGTCTGGTTCGTCTTCTTCCTTGAGCATTATCGCCGCGCCTCTCGCATAACGTGGCTCATCCCGCTCATCCCGCTCATCGCGATTCATGTGAACCTCCATGCGGCCATGGCTCCCTTCGACCTTGTCATCATCGGGTGCTACCTCATCCCCGATGTCCTGAAGCCCTTCCATGCGCGGGGTCGTCTTGCGCGATGGCGGCTTGAGGGTGCTGAGTACAAGCGCATGCCGCTCCTTGCCTGCCTTGTGCTCTGTGCGCTTGCGCTCCTTGCGAACCCGTATGTCCTAGACGGCGCGCTCTATCTTGTGCACTCATACGGCTACGCTGATTACAAGTACTACATCTCCGAGATGGCCAACATGGCGCCAGCATCGAGCATCGTGAACATCGTCATCACTGTCGTCGTCTTCTTCACGGTGATCTGCATCGGCGCACGTGGCTCTTCGCGCATCGACCTTCCGCTCGTCCTTCTCGTCCTCGGGACAACCTGCCTTGCCTTCATGCATATTCGGAATCGTTGGCTCGTCGTCCTCTTCTGCTTCCTGCTCCTTGCCCATTACGCGCATGGGCGCTCCATTCGGCTGTTCGCGAAGGCGAAGATCGCCTACGTTGCCACGCCGACGATCGTCGCCCTTGGGCTCATCGCCTCCATCGGTGGCGTCTTCTTCGCCCTCCCCACGCTCACCGAAGAGCCGAAGAACAATTCATACACCCCTGTTGCCGCGATGGACTATCTGGACGACATCGGTGCAGACAAGCAGACCACGCGCGTGTTCTGCTTCTTCAATGCGGGCGGCTATGTCGAATACCGCGGCTACAAGGTCAACATCGACCCTCGTCCTGAGCTGTGGGGCACGAGCATCACAGGGTCTGATTTCGATTACTACAAGGAATACGTTGACATGGCGAAGGGCGATAGCGTGTTCAACAACTACGTCGAGAAATACGATTTCGACGTGTTCATCATCCCAAAGGACGACAACTCGATGACGTACTTCTCGAACAACTGGGATTACGTTGAGATCCCAGGTGGGGAGGGATACTTCGCATACGCCTTGAAGGAGAAGTTCTCGCGCGACGCCTCATGATCCGATGAGAAGGCCAGCCTGCCAGCACGCATGATCAAGCGCGCTTCGCACCTCTTCGCCGCTCGTGAGTTTTTGGACCCTTTCGGCACGTGAAGCGGCGCTTGCTTGCTATCATAAGGATGCCTGTTCGCAGAGCAGGTGCGCGAGAAGGGTCCCCACATGATGGTCACCCCCTCGCGCTATGGCATGTTGCCAACGTATGGCTCTAGTTTCTAAGGAGATCAAAGTGGCCGATCAAGTCAAGCGCGTGTATGCATTCGGCAAGAATGCAGCCGGCGAGAATGTCACCGAAGGCAATACCGACATGAAAGCCATCCTTGGTGGAAAGGGTGCGAACCTTGCTGAGATGGCGAACATCGGGCTTCCCGTACCACCTGGCTTCACCATCACCTGCCAGACGTGCATGGAGTACGCCAATGCTGGGAACGTCTGGCCTGAGGGTGCGCTTGATACGATCGCTGAATATCGCGCTGACCTTGAGGAGCGCATGGGCAAGAAGATCGGCGACGACACCGACCCGCTGCTCGTGTCCGTTCGCTCTGGCGCACCGATGTCCATGCCTGGCATGATGGACACGGTCCTCAACCTCGGCCTGAACGACCGCTCGATCAATGGCTTGATCGAGCAGACGCAGAATCCGCGTTTCGCATGGGATTCCTATCGTCGCTTCATCCAGATGTTCTCGAATGTCGTGATGGGGCTTGATGGGGACCTCTTCGAGAATGCCATCACCACCATGAAGAACGATCGTGGCGTTGCGTCAGATACCGACCTGACCGCCGAGGACCTTCAAGAGCTGGTGAGCATCTTCAAGGGCATCTTCGCCGAGAACGTCTCCGCAAGCGAGTACCCCTCGCTTGTCGTCGATGGCGTGGTTGCGTTCCCGCAAGATCCCATGATCCAGCTCCAGCTTGCTATCGAGGCTGTCTTCGGCTCATGGAACAATCCCCGCGCGGTCCTGTATCGCAAGAAGAACAAGATCGCCGATGACCTTGGCACGGCTGTCAACGTCCAGTCGATGGTGTTCGGCAATAAGGGCGAGACCTCGGCGACAGGCGTGGCCTTCACGCGCAATCCTGCCAATGGTGACAAGGAGTTCTATGGTGACTATCTTGTGAATGCTCAGGGCGAAGACGTTGTCGCAGGCATTCGCAACACTTCTCCCATCGCTGATCTCAAGAAGATCAATGGCCTTGAGGAGGCGGGCCGCCAGCTTGAGGACATCTTCACCGTCCTTGAGAACCATTTCCGCGATATGTGCGACATCGAGTTCACGATAGAGCAGGGCAAGCTTTGGATGCTCCAGACGCGTGCTGGCAAGCGCACGGCTGCTGCCGCTCTTCATATTGCCATCGAGATGGTGAAAGAGGGGCTTATCGACAAGCGCGAGGCGGTCATGCGCGTTGAGCCCGACCAGCTCGATCAGCTCTTACATCCTCAGTTCGACAAGAATGCTGTCTATGATGTTGTCGCGCGCGGCTTGAATGCAAGCCCTGGTGCTGCCGTGGGCGAGGCCGTGTTCTCTGCTGCAGACGCCGTAGCGGCTGCCGAGGCAGGGCGCAAATGCGTGCTTGTCCGCTGGGAGACCAACCCCGATGACCTTGCTGGCATGATCGCAGCTGAGGGCATCCTGACCTCACACGGTGGCAAGACCTCTCATGCTGCTGTCATCGCTCGTGGCATGGGCGCTCCTTGCGTGTGCGGCGTTGAGGCGCTCAGGATCGATGCAGAGAAGAAGGAAGCTACCGTCACGGGCACCGATATCGTGATCCGCGAAGGCGACCTCATCTCCATCGATGGCACGACAGGCATCGTCGTGCTCGGCGCTGTCGACCTTGTCATGCCTGAGCTCACAGGAGACCTTGACACCATCCTTGAGTGGGCCGATGAGTTCAGGACGCTTGGCGTGCGTGCGAATGCTGACAACCCAGAGGATGCTCAGCTCTCCCGTGATTTCGGAGCCGCTGGCATCGGCCTGTGCCGTACCGAGCATATGTTCCTCGGTGACCGCAAGCAGATCATCCAGTCGTTCATCCTGAACGATGACGAGCTCAATCGCGAGAAGGCGACTGCTGAGCTGTATAAGGCGCAAGCGGGTGACTTCTATGAGATGTTCAAGGCCATGGATGGCATGCCTGTCATCGTGCGCCTCCTTGATCCGCCTCTGCACGAGTTCCTCGATAGCCCGCGTGAGCTTGAGGTCGAGATCGCGCGCATGGAGGCAACGGGTGCTTCTCGCGAGGATATCCAAGAGAAGCGTCGCATGCTCGAGAAGATCGATGCGTTCGCTGAGCAGAACCCGATGCTCGGCATGCGCGGCGTTCGCCTTGGCATCGTCTATCCTGTGCTTCCCGAGATGCAGGTGCGCGCCATTGCGACGGCGTGCGCGAAGCTCAAGAAGGAAGGCTTCGATCCAAAGCCAGAGATCATGATCCCGCTCGTCTCCACCGTTGCCGAGCTTGCTCGCTTGCGCGAGGATGCCGAGCAGGTCATTGCCGAGGTGGCAAGCGTCGAGGGCGTTTCGCTTGAGATCCCCATCGGCACGATGATCGAGCTTCCTCGTGCAGCGCTGACGGCAGACGAGATCGCCACCCAGGCCGACTTCTTCTCCTTCGGCACGAATGACCTTACGCAGACAACGTTCGGCTTCAGCCGTGATGACGTTGAGGGCGAGTTCGTCCCGCTCTACCTCCAGGATCGGCTCCTTCCTTACAACCCGTTCGCCACCATCGATGCAGATGGTGTTGCGAAGCTTGTTGCGATGGGCGTCGAGCTGGGGCATGTCGGCAACCCTGATATCGTTTGCGGCGTATGCGGCGAGCACGGCGGAGATCCTGAGTCCATCCATATCTTCAACAGGATCGGCCTTGATTATGTCTCC
Organism: uncultured Eggerthellaceae bacterium; assembly: GCA_910588985.1. GTDB lineage: Bacteria > Actinomycetota > Coriobacteriia > Coriobacteriales > Eggerthellaceae > MGBC163016. The sequence continues at coordinate 110,477 of CAJURO010000002.1, forward strand.
TGCTCACCCTATCGTGTTCCTGTTGCGCGTCTTGCAGCAGCACAGGCGGCTATCAAGAAGGACTAATGGAATCACAACGTTCCCTTCCGCGAACCATCTTCGTGGTTCGATCAGGGGTCGAGAATGCATGGATCCAGGATGCAGCAGCCGCTTCGGCGGTTGCTGCATTCGTTTCAGAGGAGCACGTTCCTGCTGGTGCGCCCATTGCGGTCATCCTTGACCAGAGCGTGCTCCCTGATCGTGAGGAGTACATCTGCACGCGCGATTGGCGCGTCGTCGTCAATGCCATCGCAACGCTCAAAGTGCGTGGGGCTCCTGCCATCGGCATCGCAGGCTCCATCGCCCTCATGCTCTTCGCTTTCGCTGATTCGTCGACAGCCCAGCTCGCAGGCGGCGCACCTTGCAAGGGCGATGTAGAAGAGGGAAGAGCGCCCGAGGGATTCGACGTGGCTGCATACGAAGCCGCGCTGACAAGCTGCGCCCAGACGATAGCGCACACCCGTCCAACAGCGGTTTCGCTCTCCCGCGCTGTGGATGCGTCGCTCGAATGCGCTCGCACGTGCCTTTCTGCTCATATGGATGCGTGCTCCATTGCCGAAGCGCTCTTCGAGGTGGCGTGCGCTCGCATCCAGGAAGACGAGCGGATCAACCGCGCGATCGGCGAGGCTGGCGCGCCTCTTCTCAAAGATCATCCCTGCGTTCTCACCCACTGCAACGCAGGAAGCCTTGCCACAGGGTATTTCGGAACGGCGCTCGGTGTCGTCTATGCGGCAGCCTCCCATGGTTGGATAGAGCGGGTGTACGCAGATGAGACGCGACCAGTCTGCCAAGGGTCGCGCTTGACCGTCTGGGAGCTTTCGCGTGCGCATATCCCCACAACGCTGATCTGCGATGACATGGCAGCGTATGTCATGTCAAGGGGATTGGTTCAAGCGTGCATCGTCGGCGCTGATAGGATCGCTGCGAACGGGGACGTGGCGAACAAGATCGGCACCCTTTCGGTCGCCATCAACGCGCACCATTTCAACATTCCGTTCTACGTGGCAGCGCCCCTTGAGACGATAGACTTCGCCTTGCCAAGTGGGAGTGACATTCCCATCGAGATGCGCGGCGAAGATGAGGTCTGCAAGGAGCCTCCCTTCGGCGTCGACATCCTCAACCCAGCCTTCGATGTCACCCCTGCCGAGCTTGTCACTGCCATCATCACCGAGGAGGGCGTCTATGCGCCCCATGAGCTTGCGGGCGTTGCGCCTTTGTCCGCTGCGTCTTCGATGAAACGGATGCGCTGATGAAGGAGGACCTGCGTGCATCGTTCAAGGCCGCCTATCCGATCATGCTCGGGTATGTTGCCATAGGCATCCCCTGCGGCATCTTGAGCGAATCCATCGGCTTGAACGCGTTCCAAGTGTTCCTGCTCTGCCTGCTCTTCTATTCAGGCGCGGGTCAGTTCATGATCCCGAACATGTTCCTGGGAGGGGCAAGCACGGGCTCGATCATCGCAAGCGTATCGCTCGTCAACACGCGGCAGATGCTCTATTCAGCTTCCTTCGCTCCGTTCTCTGCGAATACCTCGAAGGGTTTGGCATTCCTTTTCGCGGCTACCGTCACCGACGAGAGCTATGGGGTGTCGATCCGCAAGTTCGAAGAAGAGGGATGGAGCGTTCGGCGCGCTCTTTTCGTGAACCTGTTCTCGCAGTCGTCATGGACCTTGTCCTCAGTTGCAGGTGTGTTCGTAGGAAACGCGATCGACATTCCCCTTGAGATCGCTGCGTTCGCTATGACCTCCATCTTCATCTGCTTGCTCTTCACGCAGAAGCTCACCTCGGGCAACGTCATCGCGGCGGTGCTTGCTTGCCTTGGCGTTGTCATCTGCAAGCTCTTAGGCTTGAGTGGCGCAGCTATCCTCATCGGAGCGCTCTTCGGTGTCGTGGGCGCCCTTCTCATCGGGCGCGTGCGAAGAGGGGAGGAGGCAGACCATGGGATGGTTTGATTTCTGGGTCATCTTCATCACCTGTGCGCTCACCATGCTCGCATGTCGCGTGTTGCCGCTCTTCCTCTTGAAGGGAAGGGAGCTGCCCCCTGCTGTCATCCGCGCGCTAGGGCTCATCCCGCCCGCTGCCTTTGCTGCCCTCGTCACGAACGATCTGTTCGATCCTCTCATGTTCAAGGCAGGCATATGGCCTGCTGCGGCTGTGCTCATTGCGGCGCTATGCGTCATCGTCGTGTCGATCAAGTTCCGCTCGCTTGTTGTGAGTGCGATCGCAGGCGTTGTGATCTACGCGATCCTTCTCGCGTTGCCTCTTTGAGGCGCGGTGCCACCATTCGCGCTCGTTTGCTTTTTTCTTCTTGCAGAGGAACACTCCTAGCAGTATACTTACAAATCGCGCTTTGAATCTATGCGCTGAGTACGCTATCTATAAAGTGGGGTTTTAAGAATGGACATTATTCGCGCTATTGAAAAGCAGGAGATGAAGGATAACATCCCTGATTTCCAGCCAGGAGATACGGTGAAGGTTCACTATCGCATCACCGAGGGCAATCGTGAGCGTATCCAGGTTTTCCAGGGTGATGTGATTCGTCGTCACGGTCATTCTTCGCGCGAGACCTTTACAGTTCGCAAGGTAAGCTTCTCAGTCGGCGTGGAAAGAACATTCCCTGTCCACTCTCCGAAGATCGAGAAGATCGAGGTCATCCGCCATGGCAAGGTTCGCAGAGCCAAGCTTTACTATCTGCGTGACAAGGTCGGCAAGGCGGCCAAGATCAAAGAGAAGTCCTTCCAGTAAGAAGCCTTATGAGGGTCGGCAACGGCCCTCTTTTTTTATGCCATGGCAAGTCGTCTTCCCTTATCAGAGATAAAGAGGATGTTGGAGAACGCCTCAGCGCAAGAAGCCGAAGTGCTTATGCGGTCGCTTGCGGCGGATGATCGCGCAGGTGTGGTGCGCCTTGTTGAGAAGACGCAGCGCAGGCTCGAGCACGCGCGCGCCGAGGCGGAGCGCCTGCGTGGCCTCTATGCATTCGATGCGAGCTGTGCTGAGAATGACGAAGGGGTCATCCTTGGGCTCGACGAGGTTGGACG
>CAJURO010000002.1:113562-134856 GCA_910588985.1 uncultured Eggerthellaceae bacterium
TGCTGTTGGTGGTGTGGTGCTTGATGCTTCTTGTCCGATTGAGGGGCTGAATGACTCGAAGCTTGTTGCACCAGAGGCGCGCGAGAAGATCGCAGACGAGATCAAGCGCTCTTGCATCGCGTGGACCGTATGCTATATCGAGCCTGATGAGATCGATGAGCACGGGATGTCTGCGTCGCTCCGTCGTGCTTTCAGCAAAGCGATAAAGGATATCGAAGCCCAGGTGAGCAAGATCGACGTTATCCTGCTTGATGGCAATCCGCTAAGGCTTGATCCTCGGGAGAAGAGCATCGTCAAAGGGGACAGAACAAGCGCCTCCATTGCTGCTGCTTCTATAGTCGCCAAGGTCGAGCGGGATGCGCTCATGGGTGATCTTGATGTTCGCTATCCAGGGTATGGCTTCGCCTCTCACAAAGGTTATGGGACGAAGGATCACATCGAAGCGATACGATCTCGTGGCCTTTCCCCTGTGCATCGAAAGACCTTTTGCACTGGGTTCATGCAAGAAACCCTCTTTTGATCTGGAGTTTTCCAGGCGCTCCCCCAAAGAGCTCACCATAACCAAAAGTTGGCTCATACAGCTTGTCTTCAAGGCATTTCGCGTGGATGCTCGAGATCTTGCGAGCCGCTCTTTCTTCCAGCCAACGTATGAATATGAACAGCCTGCGATCGTGGTCTTGTCTTGCCAAGCTCTGCATCAGAGCTTTGCAGAGCAAGAGCCAAAAGAGACAATGCTGCCGAGTGAGAAACCAGAGAGGTTTTCGGGAGACTCCTTCACTAGATTCGAATGAGCAAGACGAACGTGGGAAGGTGGCAACAAGATGACCATAACAGCAGAGCGCGAATGCGTACGCCCTGCCGAGGGCGAGCAAACAGGGCACGCGCGGAAACGTCCTCTCTCGGCAAAAGCTCTTGGAAAGAAGGGGGAGGACGCCGCAGTGCGCTATCTCCATCAGCATGGCTACGATATCCTTGAGCGTAATTGGACGTGCTTTGCAGGCGAGGCAGACATCATCGCGCGGGATGGCGAAGCGCTCGTGTTCATTGAGGTGAAAACACGTTCTGATATCAGGCAGGGATTTCCTTCTGAGGCGGTGGATGCCAAGAAGCGTGCCACCTATGAGAAGATCGCCCTTGCATATATTTCCGAGTCAGAGTTCGTCGATGTGCCGATCAGATTCGATGTGGTCGCGATTGTTGCAGCGCAAAAAGGGCGTGCGATGATCCGCCATCATATCAATGCATTCGCGGTGGCATAAGTGAGCGAGCTATGTTCAGTCATGAGCGCGACGCTCCACGGCGTCGAGGCCGTTCCCACACTGGTAGAGGTGGCGCTTTGCAATGGATTGCCGGGGATGCATATTGTGGGAATGGGGGATACGGCAGTGCAAGAAGCGCGCGAGCGAGTGCGTTCGGCAATGCAGGCCTGCGGGTATGTGATGCCGAATCGCAAGATTGTCGTGAACCTTGCCCCAGGGAACATCAAGAAGACAGGGTCGGGGTTCGACCTTCCCATTGCGCTCGGGATACTGGGAGCTTCGGGCCAGGTAGACAAAGGGATCATGTGCGACAAGCTCTTCATCGGGGAGCTTTCTCTCGACGGATTTGTCAGAGCTGTACCAGGTTATCTTGCGTTCGCGCTCGGAGCGAAGGAGGCTGGTGTCGGCATCGTAAGCGCGCTCGGGTGCGCTGTACCGCTTGTAGAGACAGAGCAGTTCGGTCTTGTATCCCTTGGACGCTTGCGCCTTGATCAGCCATTCGATGAAGCTCTCTCGATGCCTTCATACAGCATGTCTGAAGATGTGGGCGTGGACTTCCGAGATATCAGCGGCCATGAGGTAGCGAAGCGCGCGCTCCAGATTGCCGTGGCAGGGCGACACGGGGTGCTCATGATAGGCCCTCCAGGCTCAGGTAAGACGATGCTCGCATCAAGGATGTCGACGATCATGGCCCCTTTGACCCAAGATGAGATCCTTAAAACTGCCGTCATCCATTCCGTGGCGAATGAGAGCGTGGAGCCCATCATGCATGGCCAAAGGCCATTTCGCGATCCGCATCACTCGGTCACGACCGCAGGGCTTATCGGTGGTGGTACGCCAGTAAGGCCAGGGGAGATATCGCTCGCCCATCATGGCACGCTCTTCTTGGACGAATTGGCAGAGTTTCGCTCATCGACCCTTCAGGCGCTCAGGCAGCCTCTTGAGAGTGGCGAGGTGCTTCTCACGCGTGCTGACAGCGCAACGCGCTTTCCTGCTGACTTCATGCTTGTTGCAGCATCGAACCCATGCCCATGCGGCTACTTTGGCGATAAGGAGCATGCGTGCTCATGCTCGGAGTTCCAGATACAGCGGTATCGCGCAAAGATCGGTGGTCCTTTGCTTGACAGGATCGACATTCAGCTTCATGTTGATCGAATACCCGCTAAGGATGTTCTGAGGTCAGGGGATGGCATGAGCTCTGCGGCAATGCGCGAAGGCGTCTTGCGTGCTCAACGTTTCGCATCATGGCGACGGAGCTGCAAAGAGGACGATGGCTCAGGCATAGAGTGCACCTTCTCTCTTATCGCGGGAAAACGGCTCTCGTCACGGCAGGTCATCGACGCATGCAAGCTTGATGATGAGACAAGGGCGTTCGTCTGTGAGATGGCAGATCTGAGCAAGATGAGCGGACGGGCATTGATCTCGCTGCTCAAAGTTGGTCGCACGATAGCTGATATGGATGAGTCCATCGAAGTGAGGACCGAGCATATTGCCGAGGCGCTTTGCTTCAAGGTGGATGACAGCGCAAGGGAGCCATCGTGAGCGCGCTTTCGCCCCTTGAGGGGCCGCGCTTTGAGATAGACATCACTGACGAGCGCTATCCAAGGAGCTTTGGCGAAGTGCGCAACCCGCCAGAGCGCCTTTATGTGATGGGATCATTGGAAGCGATCCAAGAAGGCCTCGCGATAATCGGCGCGAGGAAGGCAACGCCGTATGGGCTTGACGCGACAGCACGCTTCGCGCGGATGGCTGCGGAGGCGGGGATCCCGATCATATCGGGAGGGGCGCGGGGATGCGACTCTGCTTCGCATAGGGCTGCGCTTGAGGTTGGCGGCATCACGATTGCTGTGCTTGGCGGCGGGATCGATGAGCTCTATCCAAAGGAGAACAGGCAGCTCTTCCAGCAGATCATCGATGGTGGAGGAGCGGTCATATCAGAGCATGCATGGGATGTTGCCCCGCGTCCCTATTATTTCCGTGCGAGGAATCGCATCATCGCTGGTGCTTCGAAGGCGACCTTGATCATTGAGGCGGGAATGCCCTCAGGCACGTTCTCGACAGCGGATGAGGCTCTTGGTAGCGGCAAAGCCGTCCTTGCAGTGCCAGGTTCGATCAATTCACATGCCTCCCTTGGTGCGAACATGCTCATCTATCAGGGAGCGACGCCTGTTGTCGATGAGGGAACCTTCGAGGATCAGCTGCGCGCGCTCTTCGATATCGATCGAGCTGTTGCGCAGAAGCGCATCACCGAGGTCGAGCGCATTGGCCCTGGCACGGAAACGCTCATGAACGCGCTCCGATCTGAGGCGCTCACCCTTGATGAGCTCTTGCCTATCGCGAAGCGTTGCTCAGGAGATGAGACGCCGCTCAACTGGCTTTTGAAGACGATCTCGAAGCTTCAGCAAAAGGGGCTCGTTGCGCGTGGTGCAGACGGGAGGTACCTTTCTCATCTTTAGGATGCGTGCGCAAGATGCTAAGCTATCATCATGGAAAAGCAGGTATGCATATTAGGGGGCGGTCTTGCCGGAAGCGAGTGTGCGCTCACGCTTGCTGAGGCGGGCATTTCGGTCCGCCTGTTCGAGATGAGGCCAACAACGCCCACACCTGTGCACAGGACGGACTTCCTCGCTGAGCTTGTTTGCTCGAATTCGCTTAAGAGCACACGTCCTGATAGTGCAGCGGGAATGCTCAAGCGAGAGCTTGAGGTCCTCGGGTCGAACCTCTACGCAGAGGCGCTCAGGGCGCAGGTTGAGGCTGGCGGTGCGCTTGCGGTTGACCGTGAGCTCTTCTCGCAGGCTATCACTCGTCGCATCGAGGAGCATCCATGTATCGAGGTTGTTCGCGAAGAGGCGAGGGATATCCACGCTCTGGCAGAGAGCGCTGATGCGCTTGTGATAGCAACGGGCCCCCTCACCTCGGATGCGCTCGCGCATGATCTTGGTGCGCTCATCGATGGCGAATACCTCGCCTTCTTCGATGCGGCTGCCCCTATCGTCCTTGCTGAATCGCTCGATCGCTCGATCTTGTTCGAGCAATCGCGCTATGAGGGCATGGAAGGTTCTGGAGATTATCTGAATGCTCCTTTCACGAAGGAGGAGTACGAGAGGTTCATCGACCTTCTCTTGGATGCAGAGCGCGTGATAGAGAAGGATTTCGAGACCCGTGACCTGTTCCAAGCATGTCAACCGGCAGAAGAGATCGCGCGGCGCGGACGGGATGCGTTGAGGTTCGGAGCGATGAAGCCCGTTGGGCTCATCGACCCGCGCACAGGCAAGCGCCCTTGGGCAGTGGTGCAGTTGCGGCGAGAGGATCGATCAGGCCAAAGCTATAACCTTGTTGGCTTCCAGACGAACTTGAGATTCAAGGAGCAGGAACGAGTCTTTAGGGCTATTCCAGGGCTTGAGCATGCCGAGTTCGCTCGTTTTGGCGTCATGCACAGGAACACGTTCATCAACGCTCCTCATTGCTTGGATGCGTCAGGTCGTCTCATCACGCCTCAGGCGCAAGCTCTCTCAACGCCCATCTACATTGCAGGCCAGCTTTCAGGCACTGAAGGCTATTGCGAGGCGATCAGATCGGGCCTCAATTGCGCTTTCTCCCTCATTGGGGAAGCTGTTGGCGCTCCTTCTGTGATCCCGCCTAGAGAAACGGTGTTCGGGGCATTGCTTGCCTATGCGACCGATCCTGCCGTCATCGATTATCAGCCTATGCACGTCAACTTCGGCATCCTTCCGCCTCTTGACGATGCGCCTCGCAAGAAGCGTGAGCGCTATGCAGCCTATGCTGAGAGGGGAGAGGCTGCGCTCGAAGGGTATGCGTGCGCCCTTCGTGCCCATGGGGTGATCGCATGAGCGCATCTTCGCCGTCATCGAACCCTTCAGGCGCCTTAGAGGAGCATCCTGCCTCTCCTTGTGCTGACGTGCGCGCGTATCTTGACCACCTTGCATATGAGCGAAGGCTCTCTCTGCATACGATCAGAAACTACGAGATCGACCTTGAGGACTTGTACCGATGGCTCGATCGGCAGGAGCTGGATGCAACGCATCTGACCCATAAGCAGCTCCGAGCTTACCTGGCAGAGCTCGATCAGGCTCAATATGCTCGCACGACCATCAACAGGCGCTTGTCGGCCGTCAAGGGCTTCTATCGGTGGATGAACGCAACGGGAAGGCTTGACGCCAATCCAGCGAGCCCGCTTTCGGGGCCGAAGCAGGCAGCTCGTCTTCCCAACGTGCTCACGCAGAAGGATATCGAGGCGCTCTTTGCGCTCTACCCGCTCGACCAAGCGGCCTCCCCTGAGCAAATAAGGGATGCGGCTGTTCTCGAGCTGATCTATGCGACAGGAGCGCGAGTTTCAGAGATATCAGACTTGCTCCTTGTTGGCGTTGACCTTCGCCAAAAGGAGGTCAAGTATGTTGGCAAGGGCTCCAAGGAGCGCATCGTCCCTATGCATGACCTTGCCTGCAAGAGATTGATGCTCTACATCGAACAGGCGCGTCCCGCGCTCCTTGCAGGAAAGGCGAGCGAGCTCTGCTTCGTTTCAACGCGGGGGAAGCGTTATTCGGAAGATGCCATTCGCAGGATGTTCAAGGAGGCGCTCTTGCGGGCGGGGCTGGATGCGAACCTTTCGCCTCATGCCCTTCGCCATACGTTTGCCACTGATGTGCTCGCAGGGGGCGCTGACTTGCGCAGCGTACAGGAGATGCTCGGGCATGCAAGCCTCTCGACGACGCAGATATACACGCATGTCACTCCTGAGCGCCTCAAGGAGATCCATGCGCAAGCCCATCCTCGTGGCTAGGGGATGATCTTTTATTCATTTGGTGTGGAACGCATGGCGCGCTCGCTAATAGCGAACATATATTCTATTTTTGTACTATAATCTGCATCTGACAAAAATCCGAGAAGGAGTAGATAGAAGCATCCATGACGCAGAAAGAGATCGTGATAAAAGGTGCCCGTGAGCACAACTTGAAGAACATCGATCTTGCCATCCCTCGTGACAAGTTCGTTGTCATCACGGGCTTGTCTGGCTCAGGCAAATCGAGCCTTGCTTTCGATACCATCTATGCTGAAGGGCAGCGTCGCTATGTTGAGAGCCTGTCCAGCTATGCGCGCATGTTCCTCGGCCAGATGAGCAAGCCTGACATCGACTCGATCGACGGCCTTTCGCCTGCAGTCTCGATCGACCAGAAGACAACATCGCGTAATCCCCGCTCAACAGTGGGAACAACCACTGAGATATACGATTACCTGCGTTTGCTCTATGCGCGAGTCGGCATTCCACATTGTCCTGTGTGCGGGCGTGAGATCAAACAGCAGACCACCGATCAGATCGCCGACGATGTCATGAGCCTGAGCGAGAACGGAGACGCGAAGGCCATCATCCTCGCACCTGTCATCACGGGCAAGAAGGGCGAATACACGAAGCTCTTCGAGGATCTTCTGAAAGAAGGGTTCTCCCGTGTGCGCATCGACGGTGAGATCGTGCGCCTTGATGGCTCCGAGATCCGCTTGAACAAGCAGGTCAAGCATTTCATCGACGTGGTCGTCGACCGCGTCACCCTCAAGCCTTCCTCGCTCAGCCGCATCGCGCAGGCCATCGAGCTTTCCACGAAGCTCTCTGACGGCAAGGTGATCGTGAAGATTCTTGACCCAGAGGGTGATGATTCGGGCGCCTCGGTCGTCTCGTCGGGAGCAAAAGGCGGCATTGCAAAGGACGAGCACCTTTACTCGGTTGCGCTTGCTTGCCCTGAGCACGGCTTTTCCATGGACGAGCTTCAGCCGCGGGATTTCTCCTTCAATGCCCCTTACGGGTCTTGCCCTGATTGCTATGGCATTGGCTTTCGCGAAGAGGTCGATGCGTCGCTCCTTATCCCTGATCCTTCGTTGACGATCGATGAGGGGGCTGTTGCTCCGTTCAAGAAAGGCAACTACTATCCGCAGATCCTCAAGGCAGTCGCACGTCACATGGGTGAGGATTCTGACGTGCCATGGGAGGATCTGAAGTCAAAGACGAAGCATGCGCTCCTTGATGGGCTTGGCAACGAGAAGGTGCGTGTTGACTATCACACGGTCGACGGTCGGAATACCTATTGGTACATCGAGTGGGAAGGCATCATCGAGGCGGTCAACAGGCGTTACTCGGAGGCAGATACGGACGCGAAGCGCGAGAAGCTCTCTGCGTACTTCTCCACGGTTCCTTGCCAAACATGCGGTGGTAAGCGCTTGAAGCCAGAGATCCTTGCTGTTACGGTCGAGGGTAAGTCGATCCACGATGTCACCGAGCTCTCAGCGGCTGAGTGCTACGAGTTCTTCAAGAGCTTGAGCTTCTCTGGGCAAGATGAGCTCATTGCAGGTCCTATCGCGAAGGAGATCCTTGTCCGCCTCAAGTTCCTTGTTGATGTGGGCTTGGATTATCTGACGCTCGAGCGCGCAACGGCAACGCTCTCGGGTGGTGAAGCGCAGCGCATCCGCCTTGCGACGCAGATCGGCGCTGGTCTCATGGGCGTGCTCTATATCCTTGACGAGCCGTCGATCGGGCTTCACCAGCGTGACAACGAGCGCTTGATCGCAACGCTTGAGCATCTGCGCGACCTGGGCAATACGGTGGTTGTCGTTGAACACGATGAAGACACCATCAGAAGCGCTGACTATGTGGTGGACATGGGGCCAGGAGCTGGTGCCCATGGTGGGTATGTCACCGCCGCTGGAACGCCGCAGCAGATCATGCATGCCAAGGGCTCTCTCACAGGCGAGTACCTTTCGGGCAAGCGCAGGATCGAGCTTCCCGAGAAACGTCGCCACCCGCGCAAGGGAAAGCTCAAGCTCACAGGCGCTACGCAGAACAACCTTGACAACGTTACAGTCGAAGTTCCGCTCTCGACGCTTACCGTGGTCACGGGGGTCTCAGGGTCGGGAAAGAGCTCGCTTATCACCGATACGCTTGCTCCTGCGCTTGCTAACCGACTGAATCATGCGCATCGCCGTACAGGCCCGTACAAGAAGATCACGGGGCTCGAGAAGCTCGACAAGGTCATCAACATCGATCAGTCTCCCATCGGGAGGACGCCGCGCTCGAACCCAGCCACCTACATTGGCCTTTGGGATGACATTCGTGCGCTCTATGCATCAACCGCTGAATCGAAAGCGCGTGGCTATGGTCCTGGGAGGTTCTCGTTCAATGTCAACGGCGGCCGTTGCGAGGCATGCAAGGGCGATGGCCAGCTCAAGATCGAGATGCATTTCCTTCCCGATATCTACGTACCTTGTGAGGTGTGCGGCGGCACGCGCTACAATCGCGAGACGTTGCAGGTGACCTATCGGGGGAAGAACATCTCCGATGTGCTCGACATGACCGTCGAGGATGCACTCGCTTTCTTCGAGAACATCCCGAACATCAAGCGCAAGCTCCAGACGCTCTATGATGTTGGGCTTGGCTATATCAAGCTCGGCCAGCCAGCTACGACGCTTTCTGGCGGTGAGGCGCAGAGGATCAAGCTCTCGAGCGAGCTCCAAAAGCGCTCCAGCGGCTCGACGTTCTACATTCTCGACGAACCGACGACAGGTCTTCATTTCGAGGACGTCCGACAGCTCCTTGAGGTCCTTCAGCGCCTTGTCGATGCGGGGAACACGGTTCTTGTCATAGAGCACAACCTTGATGTCATCAAGTGCGCTGACCACATCATCGATCTTGGCCCTGAGGGTGGCGTGAATGGTGGGCACATCATCGCAACGGGAACGCCTGAGGAAGTTGCCAAGGTCAAGGGGAGCTTCACGGGCGAGTTCATCGGACGCGTGCTTGCTCTTGCCGAGACCGTTGTGGAGGACCTTTCTTCGAGCAGTTCTTAAGTTTCAGCGAGTCGGTCTTCTCTCCTTGTATAATTTGAAACATGAGCAAGAGGGTAAGAGAAAAGATCGCGCTTCTTGTGTTCGCCGCTCTGGTCATCTTCGCCGGTGCTGTTCTTGTGAGCTATTTCTCCACAGGCAGGACCTGGACGCAAGCTGCCACGCTTGTCGATGACACCTTGGGCAATATGAATGGGTATTCTGGCATCGTGTTCAACGGCGTCATGCCCCTTGATGAGAAGGATGACGAACCTGCTGAGGAGCCCCTGGCCACAGGCTCTCTTGCCGAGACGATCAAGCTTGCGATGCTTCCCTTCGTTGGGCGCACGAGCGGTGAGAAGATCGAAGGACCCTTCCTCTCTGAGGTGCGTGATGTCTATGAGAACAAGGGTGCCAAGGTCATCACGCTTGATATTCGCGATCTGAGCAAATATGCGAAGCCTACTGTCTATCGTGCAGGCGATAAGAGGATCGGGGTCTTCTCGGTCGAGTCGTATATGCGTGCAGACACGATCGCCGAGATCGTCAAAGAGCTGAAGGTAGAAGGGGCGAACTCGATCGTCTGCATTACGCCTCGGCAAGCCCTTCTTGGCACAGGAGAGGGAATAGATATCCTTCTTCTCACCGAGGATGCGGAGCTTATGAACGTAAAGCTTGAGAGCGGTTCTCCCACCGTCGTGGAGTCTCCCCATACAGATGAGATAGGCGTGATCCTGCTCTCGTCGAACAACGTGCCCTTCGTCCGAGAGCTGCAAGGTGTCTAGTTGTTTCATCCGTATTAAATAATCGTCCCTCTCGTACTCGAACACATATAATTCATACTTGAGAAGGTATGCACCTTCATTCGATTCCTAAAAGAGGAGGCTCAATTGAAGTACACTGAGCGCATCATTGCGATGGTTGCAGAGAAGAATCCCGAGCAGCCAGAATTCATCCAGGCAGTCACCGAGGTTCTCCAGTCCCTCGAGCCAGTCATCGAGGCTCATCCAGAATATGAGCGTGCTGCGCTTCTTGAGCGCATCGTCGAACCTGAGCGCGCGATCATCTTCCGCGTCCCTTGGGTAGACGATGCAGGAAACGTGCATGTCAATCGTGCATTCAGGGTTCAGTTCAACAGCGCCATCGGGCCTTACAAAGGCGGCCTTCGTCTCCATCCTTCCGTGAACCTTGGCATCATCAAGTTCCTTGGCTTCGAGCAGATCTTCAAGAATTCGCTCACCACGCTTCCTATGGGTGGTGGCAAAGGAGGGTGCGACTTCGACCCAAAGGGCAAGTCTGACATGGAGATCATGCGTTTCTGCCAGTCCTTCATGACAGAGCTTCAGCGTCATATTGGCGCCGATACCGACGTGCCCGCAGGTGACATCGGCACAGGCGCACGTGAGATCGGCTTCATGTTCGGTCAGTACAAGAAGATCAAGAACGTGTTCGAGGGTGTCCTTACTGGAAAGGGCCTTTCCTTTGGTGGTTCTCTTGCCCGTACCGAGGCAACAGGATATGGCCTCATCTATATCGTCGAAGAGTATCTGAAGTGCAACGGCTCCGACCTGTCTGGAAAGACAGCCTGCATTTCTGGTTCAGGCAACGTTGCCATCTATGCGGCTCAGAAGGCGCAGCAGCTGGGCGCAAAGGTGGTCACGATGTCTGACTCCACTGGTTGGATCCATGACCCAGCGGGCATCGACATCGAGCTCATCAAGCAGGTCAAGGAAGTTGAGCGTGCGCGCATCTCCGAGTACGCGAAGCGTCGTTCGGGCGTTGAGTATCATGAGGGTCGTGGCGTTTGGACCATTCCATGCGACATCGCATTGCCCTGTGCAACCCAGAACGAGGTATTCCTCGATGATGTCCAAGCGCTTGTCAAGAATGGATGCAAGCTCCTTGCTGAAGGCGCGAACATGCCAACGACGATCGAGGCAACCGAGTACCTTCAGGACAACGGCGTCGTGTTCATCCCAGGCAAGGCGGCGAATGCAGGTGGCGTTGCCACTTCTGGCCTTGAGATGTCGCAGAATTCCGAGCGCCTCTCTTGGACGTTCGAGGAGGTTGACGCGAAGCTCAAGAGCATCATGGTCAACATCTTCCATTCGATCGATGATGCAGCGAAGCGCTATGGCCATGAGGGCAACTACGTGGTCGGCGCGAACATCGCTGGCTTCGAGAAGGTTGCCGAGGCAATGATGGCGCAAGGCATCGTGTAAGGGTCACACCGATACAAAAAGCGCAAAAGGGCTCGGTTCGCTTTGAACCGAGCCCTTTCTCTTAGAGCGAGCATTCGCTTCGCTCTGGTCAATTGCCTTTGCGCCGATTGCGAACGTTCTTCCTTTTCGGGGATGACGCCACGCGCCCTTTCTGCTTGCCTGGGCGGCGCTCATCTCCCTTCGCGTCTTCTTTTGAGCCGTATGTGCGCTTCTTCGCTCCTGTTCGCTTGTCGCCCCAGCCCGAGTAGTTGTATCTCACGTCCTTATGCAGGGATCTTCTTTGCTTTCGGGGCTTATGCTCCCCGTCTTGTTCGCCTTTCGCTCGTGCGCGCCTGCTTGGTGCATCGAGGATCGAAGGGTCGATCTCGAATGAATCGAGACGCATGAGCGGGATGCGGCATTTCACAAGCGCTTCGATATCACGCATCTGGGCGAGCGAGTCGCGCGTGACGAACGATACGGCAAACCCATCGACCCCTGCTCGTCCTGTTCGCCCAATGCGATGGATGTAATCCTCGAGCATATCGGGTAGGTCGTAGTTGATCACGTAATCGACCTCGGGTATGTCGATACCGCGCGCTAGCACGTCGGTTGTGATGATAATGCCGACGCGACCTTTTCTGAACTCGTTCAGCGCGTGCTTTCGCTGTCCTTGGGTCTTGTCCGAGTGGATCGTCTCAACTTCGATATCTGCTTCCCTGAGCGCATGGGCAAGATCCTCAACGCGTGCTTTTGTTCGAGCGAACACAATGACGCGCTCAGAGCCCTTCTCTGCGAGGACGCATTTGAGCAAGGAGAGCTTCTCCTTTGGAGAAACAGGGATCATGAATTGCTTGACCTTCTTGGCTGTCTCGCCTCGTTTGGAGATCTGAACAAGGCGTGGATGGTCGAGCAGGTCTAAGAAGTTGTCCTGGATCGACCGATCGATCGTGGCGGAGAAGAGAAGCGTCTGCCGCTTGCGCGGCAGTTCATTGACGATGCGCCGCACGTCAGGCAAGAATCCCATATCGAGCATGCGATCAGCCTCATCAAGGACGAGAACGTCAATGGAATCCAAATCGATCGCGTGCTTGTCTATAAGGTCGCACAACCGCCCCGGTGTCGCGATGGCAATGTCGCAGCCTCCCGCAAGCTTCTCGATCTGCTCTGCGATGGGCTTCCCGCCAAACAGAGCAGCTGTGTAGTGCCCGCAGCATCTTCCGATCCTCATGCTCGCATAGGCGATCTGCTCGGCGAGCTCACGCGTTGGCGTAATGACGAGGATCCGAGGTGCGCGCGCGGTGTGCTCGCGAGCTTTGAGCTTGGAGAGCGTCGGCAAGAGGAATGCTGCCGTTTTGCCCGTTCCCGTGCTGGCCGCTGCAATGACGTCCTGTCCCGCAAGGATCTCGGGTATCGCTTGCTCTTGCACAGGGGTCGGCGTGGTGTAACCGAGAGCTTCTACCGCACGCAATGCGCATGAGGGAAGCCCGAGCTCCTTGAAGCTTGCCATGCTCGTCTTGCCCGACCTTAGAGTCTGATGACCGCAGCGCCAGAGGTAAGG
Organism: uncultured Eggerthellaceae bacterium; assembly: GCA_910588985.1. Classification (GTDB taxonomy): domain Bacteria; phylum Actinomycetota; class Coriobacteriia; order Coriobacteriales; family Eggerthellaceae; genus MGBC163016. Next base: position 126,411 of record CAJURO010000002.1, read on the forward strand.
CCTCCGCCGAATGCGACGACGACGATAACGTCTCCTGCATGGAGCTCACCTGAAAGAAGCGCATCGGTGAGCGCCATCGGCACGCTTGCCGAGCTCGTGTTCCCGCAATCCATGATGGAAAGCTGGAATTTCTCCATGGGCTGGCCGAGCCTTTTCGCAGCGAAGCGGATGATGCGCTCGTTTGCTTGGTGCGGAACGATCAAGGCAACGTCATCCATCGTGAGGTTGGCCATCTCAAGCGCATGCTCGATGTCAGAGCAGAGGATCTTGCTTGCAAAGGAGAAGATCTTCTTCCCATCCATGCGAATGGACTCATAGGGGGCATCAGGGTTCTCATCTGCGCTCATGCCAAGGTACTCTTTGATGCGCTCGAGCGCAGGGTCAGGGATGGCTCCTAATTGGTTGATATAGGCATAGTCGACGTTCTTGGGATCGACTCCATTCGGGAAGATGCGCGCATGGAGCGCTTCATCGAAGAGAACGCCTTCCTCATCGAAGGGGAGCAGCGAGGAATAGCCTTTCGGGCAGATGAGCGAGCGATCGACGTCGTCTTCGTTTTGCAGGTAACAAGAAAGGATGCCTGCATCGCTCTCATCCCATTCAAGGATGCATGCGCCCGCGCCATCGCCGAAGAGCACACAGGTGTTGCGATCCTGCCAATTCGTAAGGTGGGTGAGCCGCTCTGCGCAGACGACGAGCGCGCGTTTGATCGGGTTGCGTGCGCATCCTTGGGCATTCCTGCTTGCAACCATCAACGCTTCAGCCGTTGAGAGCGCATAGATGAAGCCAGAGCAAGCTGCATTGAGGTCGAAGGCGATGGAGCGCGCGCATCCGAGCTCTTCACGGAGGTTGCACGCCATCGCAGGCACGATCGCGTCTGGCGTTATCGTGGCGAAAAGGATGAGGTCGATGCTCTCAGGGTCGATCACCTCATGCATAAACGATGAGATCTGCACCCCGTTGGCCTTCGCGTCGAAGCCGAAGAGGGGGCTGCACGCCGCTTGAGCGAGGTCGAGCGTTGTGAGGTCAACTGCGATCCTGCGCGAGTGTATGCCTGTTCGCGAAGTGATCCATTCGTCGTCTGTCTCGACGAGCTTCGAGAGCTCGTCGTTCGTGACATTCAACTCAGGTAGAGCTTTGCCTGTTGCGATGATCTTTGCACCCACGTATGACTCCCTCTCAATTGATGTTTCTGATGTAGATGATATCAGAAGCGCTTTTGGACGCTCGGCTCTCTGGGGTTCGGAACGGCGATAGGCAATACCCTTGACTGTACCTGTTAAAGGACAGTGATATCGCAAGCGCCCCATATCATGAATGGCGAAAGGAACGAACTCGAAAAGGAGTGATCATGGCATTCAAAACGAAGACAGCCCCTCGATTCACACGCACTCAAGCACACCTTCGCAATCGGGACGTATGCATCATCGATACCGCAAGCTTAGCGGGAACGAAGCGCATTGAGGGATTCAAGGAACTGGCATCTGATCTAGGTGTTTCAGAGAAGCTTGTGCTCAAGAGAGACAAGAGGAACAAGTTCGATGAGTGGTCGGTCGGCGTCTTCACATCCGCAGGGAAGCGCATCGGGCTTCTGCCTTTTGGCGAGAACGAGATCGTTGCGCGCTTGCTTGATAGCGGAGAGCGTGTCTATGGTCGTGTGAAGCGCTTGGAGCAGCGCCCCTCTTGGGTCAATCTTGAGATGCGCATCTTCCTTGCAAGCTAAGGCGACAATGAAACAGCCCTGATCGCACAGGATACAGGGCTGTTTCATGATCCATCGAGCGTTCGGGCATCAAGCGCGCGGGACGTTGGCTTCCTTCACCATCTGGAAGAGCGTTTGCGTGAGCTCGGTGTACTCTTCGATCTCGCTGATCATCTTGCTATCGAACATATCTCGATACTCGCTCATCTTGTTCGAGAACGTCAGCATCGGGGCGATGTCGGGCACATGATCAGGGACTTCTGCATCACCAAGCTTAAGGTCGATGACGTTGTTGGTCCATTCGATGGCAGGGTTGATGGCATCTGCGAGGTCATAGGGAAGCTTTCCCTCTGCGTTTGCCTCTTCAAGGCCAGGAATGAACTTTGCTTGGTATTTCGAGAGCTTTTCGATGAGATGATGGAATTTCATTTCAGACACCTCCACAGGCCTTCTCCTCGAATGTGTTAGTCGTGCCATGTGTGCACGATTCGAGTCTATGCTTTATCGTCTCTCCTTATGCGGGGTGCATTTCGATGTGAACAAATGTTTTTCTTGTTGTTACGGAGGCGAAAGGGGATGCAGGGAGGAGGATGTGCCGATAGACTAAACAGGTACCAAGCGGCTAGACTAGACGTAAGAGCACGAAGGGAACAAATGGTCCCGATGGATCGAGAAGGCTTGGCGATAGAGACTCAAACTGAGAAGATTGTGCGCATCAAGAAGGAGCTCGAGAGCGTTCCTGCGCTTCCTGGCGTCTATCTTTGGAAAGACAAGGCAGGGGACGTCATCTATGTTGGCAAGGCGAAGCAGCTTCGAGCGCGCATGCGCCAGTACATCAACTTTCAAGATGCTCGAGCGAAGATCCCCCTGCTTGTGGAGCAGATCGACTCATTCGAATACATCGTTGTCGATAACGAGCATGAATCGCTCGTGCTCGAGAAGAATCTCATCAACCAGCATCATCCCTTCTACAATGCTGACTTCAAAGATGACAAATCCTACCCTTTCATCGCCCTGACGAAAGGGGATGTGTTCCCTGCTATCAAATACACACGTGAGAAGCACAAGTCGGATACGAAGTATTTCGGTCCCTATACGAATTCGCGTGCTGCGCGCGATGCGGTTGACATAGCTCGCCGCGTGGTGCCTCTTTGCGCAGCATCATGCCCTGATTGGCGAGAGCTCAATCGGCGCCTTGAACGCGAACGCGCTGCTGGCAGGGATACGATGGGCATGGAGGTGTTCCTTACCAAGGATGGTTCCATCAAGCCATGCTTCGATGCGCATGTTGGGTTAGGACCTGGTGCTTGCTGCGGCCAGATCACCCCTGAGGAGTACCGCGCGAATGTGGCGCGTATCGAGAAGTTCCTCGCAGGGAATCACACCGACTTCATCAACGAGCTCACCTGCGAGATGGAGGAAGCCGCGCAAGACCTTGACTTCGAGCGTGCCGCTCGCCTCAAGGCGCGTATCGAGACGATCGAATCCCTCACCGACAAGCAGCATGCTGTCTCAGCGCGCAATCTCAACGCTGATGTCATCGGCTTCTTCCGCGAGGAGACCATCACAGGCGTGCATGTGTTCATGATCCGCGAAGGGCGCATCATCAATTCGAATGAGTTCATCCTCAATCGAGGCAACGATGTTCCCGATGAGGACCTCATCCGCAACTTCTTGATGCGCTACTACGACGCTACGACATCCATTCCGCACGAGGTGGTCTTGCGCACGCTGCCAGAGGACCATGATGCTATGGCCGAGTGGCTTACCGAGCGGCTTGCTTCGCCTCACGGTGCGCATGTGCGCATGATATCGCCTCGAAGAGGGGAGAAGGCGGAGCTTGTCGACATGGCAGAGGTCAATGCCAAGCACGCGCTCATGCGCTATAAGGTCAGGACGAACTACGACGACAAGCGGATCAATGCGGCTCTCATGCAGCTTGAGAGCGCCCTTGCGCTCGACAAGCCGCCGATGCGCATCGAGTGCTTCGATATTTCCACGCTGCATGGCACGCACACGGTTGCATCCATGGTGGTCTTCACGGGCGGGAAGCCCGACAAGAACCAGTATCGGCGCTTCAAGATACGTGCCGAGCTTGATGAGGCGAATGATTTCTTGAGCATGCAAGAGGTCATGCAGCGTCGATACCGCCCTGAGCGCATGTCTGATGAGCGCTTTGGGAGCAAGCCAGACCTCATCATCCTTGATGGTGGCAAGCCCCAGCTCAATGCAGCGCTCAAGATCTTCGAGGATCTTGGCATTGATGACATCCCGCTCGTTGGCCTTGCGAAGCGAGACGAGGAGCTCTTCGTTCCTTGGCAGGATACGGGTCCTGTCGTGCTGCCTGGTGGCTCCGCATCCTTGTATCTTGTGAAGAACATTCGCGACGAGGCGCACCGTTTCGCTATCACCTTCCATCGAGAGCTCCGCGCAAAGGGCATGACCGCCTCCATCCTTGATGAGGTTGCAGGGATCGGCCCTGTACGCAAGAAAGCCCTGCTAAAATACTTCAAGTCGATGAAACGGCTCCGTGAGGCATCGCTTGACGAGATCAAGGAAGCGAACATCGTGCCTGCGGAGACGGCTGAAGAACTCTATTCGATGCTCGAGTCGGTGCGCGCATCGCGCGCCTCGGGCGAAGAGAAAGAAGCGCTATCATGACGGAACCAATGCAGGAGACCCTCAACCCCACAGGATCCGTTCCAGAGCTTGCCATCGTAACGGGCATGAGCGGGGCTGGTCGTACAGAGTGCATGCATGTGCTCGAGGACCTTGGCTTCTACTGCGTCGACAACCTGCCTTCAAGCCTCATTCACGATCTTGTCAACATCAACTCCAGTCCCAACCCCGATGACGAGCCACGCAAGGTTGCCGTCGTGTGCGATGCGCGCAACGGGGACCATTTCGCTGCTTTCGCCGATGAGCTTGTGAAGCTCAAGGCAGAGGGCATTGACTTCACGATGATCTTTCTGGATGCGAATGACGACAAGCTCATTGCGCGATACAAGTCCAGCCGACGTCGTCATCCCATGTGCGCCGATGGATCTACCATCCTGCAAGGCATCCAGCGCGAGCGTGCTCTCATGGGAGCTGTGCGCGACATGGCTGATTACGTCATCGACACCACCGAGATGCTGCCACAGCAGCTTCGTGAGACGATCCGCGAGAAGTTCTCGAACGCAAGCCAGAGAAGCGGCCTTGCTGTGACGGTGTACTCATTTGGCTTCAAGCATGGCGCACCCGCGGATGCGGACATCGTCATGGATGTACGCTTCCTTCCCAATCCCTACTATGACCCTGAGCTCCGTGATCAAACAGGCCTTGATGCGCCCGTACGTGACTTCGTCATGCTTCGTGACGAGACGATCGATTTCATGAAGCGATGGTGCGCGTTGCTCGATGTCGTGATGCCAGGATATGTGAAAGAGGGAAAGCAGCATCTTGCGATCGGTGTGGGGTGCACAGGAGGTCAGCATAGGTCCGTTGCCATAGCGGAGAGAACGGGCGATCACCTCAAATCGAAGGGCTATCGCGTTTCGGTCGCGCATCGTGACATGTCACTCGCTACGCGAGCTGCTGCTCCTGCCCTGGATGAGGAGACGCCTGATACACGGACGCAAGCATAGGATGCACTGATGGCGAACAGCATGGCCTTCCATATGGATGAGACGGCGACAGGCTCGTTCAAAGCGCTTGATTCGCTTGACTACGATATCGACGATATTGCAATAGAGGGTTTCTCGGCAGTTGTCATCGGCGGGGGAACAGGCGCGCCTGTTTCTATACGCACGCTCCTCTCGCTCGGGCTTGAGACCTCAGCTGTCGTGGCCATGGCAGACGATGGTGGCTCGACGGGCGTTCTTCGCGATAAAGCCGACGTGACCCCTCCTGGCGATATACGAAAATGCCTCGCAGCTTTTGCTGATGATCCCTATGACCCGATGGTGCGCGCATTCAAGTATCGCTTTTCCATTGCGAACGACCATGCGCTTGGGAACCTCATGCTTGCTTCGCTCGAAGATGCATGCGGGTCCTTCCCAGAAGCTATCCGAATCTGCGAGAAGCTCCTCAATGCGCAAGGACATGTCTATCCTTCAACCTTGAGCCACGTGACGCTCTCAGCGCGAACGAAGGATGGGCGGTTCCTTGATGGGCAAGCTGAGGCATGCCATTCAAAGACGGCGCTCGAGCGAGTTGAGCTTCATAGCCAAGATGATGTCATCAAGCCCTATCTGCCTGCTGTGCGTGCTATTCGCAACGCTGACCTGATCGTGCTGGGCCCTGGGTCGCTCTTCACATCCATCATTCCCAACTTGCTGGTGCCTGGCATCATCGAGGCGATCAGAGCATCGAGCGGGTCAGTGCTCTTTATCTGCTCTCTTGCTGACATGCAGGGCGAGACATGGGGGCTTTCCGCATACGAGCATGTGCAAGCGCTCATCGATCATGGGATGTTCGGCTTGATCGATTACGTCCTTGTGCATACCCCTATCGCGCTTCGCGCTGAAAGCCCAGCAACAGGGAGCTTCCTTGCGGTCTCGGGCGAGGATCTTGAGCATGCATCGACATCTGACATGGATGACGATCGGCTTTCGCAAGGCGTGCGCCCTGTTCGCATCACCTATGCTGACATGCTTGCCATCCAATCAATGGGGCCTGTTGTGCTCGCGCGCAACCTTGTTGATGCGCATCGGCCTACCTGGCATTCGCCACAAGCATTGCGTGACGCCATCTTGCAGGTCATCAAGTTCATCTGTGCTCGTCGCGACCAAAGCTTCTGACATGTCGTTCGCAACTGACGTCAAAGACGAGATGGCGCATGTCATGCCGACATGCTCGCACTGCGATTACGCCACGCTCGCAGCGCTTGTGCGCATCGAAGGCACGCTCTTCGTGAGCGGGCCAGACAAGTATCGCGTGGAGATCGCTACGGACTCTGCCTCGGTCGGACGCTTGATGATCCGCCTCATCCATTCGCTCTATGACCTTAAGACAGAGCTCACGGTTCGCCGCTCGGTCCTGCATAAGACGCCGAACTACCTCATTGGGATACCAAGCCAGCCAGGGCTCGCAGAGGCATTGCATGACCTTGGCATCATCAATGACACGGGTGGCCTTGAGATGGGGATCGATCCGAAGATCATCCAGAAGCAATGCTGCGGGGCAGCGTATCTGCGAGGAGCCTTCCTTGGCTCTGGCTTCATCTCTGATCCGAAGAGCAATTTCCATTTCGAGATCGTGGTGGAAAACGAGCAGCTTGCCTATGGGCTTGTGGACCTTCTGGCTGAGAAGGGTATCACTGCGAAGGTGATGCATCGTCGCAATACCTACATGGTCTACCTCAAGAGCGGGGATGCGATCCTTGAGTTCTTAGCGTTCACGGGCGCCCATCGCTCGGCGATCGCTCTTGAGGAGGAGCGCGTGGTGAAGGCTGTTCGCGGTGATGTCAACAGGCTCATCAATGCTGAGCTTGCCAACCAGCAGAAGGCGAGCAAAGCGGCGGTCGCTCAGATCAAGACGATACGTCGCGTCCTTGAAAAGCACAGCATCCAAACGCTTCCCCCTGCGCTTCAGGAGTTCATCCGCTTGCGCGTCACCTATCCAGAAGCTTCGCTCAAAGAGCTTGGCGACAGAGCCGACCCGCCATTGTCGAAATCGGCGATCAACCATCGGGTGAGGCGCCTTGAAGCGCTGGCTAAGGAATGATCCGCTCGTTCTGTCCATATACTGTTGATTGGAGATCCCGCGACTGACATTCGTCCCTTCGCGTGGTATGCTCTTAGCAGTGACGGACGGTGTGTCCGTTGCTGTTCGAACCGTCTCTTTTAAGGAGTTTCTCTATGACTACCAAAATCGGAATCAATGGGTTCGGTCGTATTGGTCGCCTCGTCTTTCGCGCGATGAAGAACGATCCTGATCTTGAGGTCGTCGCCATCAATGATCTGGGCGATATCCCCACCATGGCCCATCTTTTGAAGTATGACTCGGTCCATGGTCGCGCTTTCGAAGAGGTAGTTGTTGTTGAGGATGGCTTCATTGCCGATGGTGCTCATGTGAAGGTCCTCTCTCAGAGGGATCCCGCTCTCCTTTCTTGGGGTGAGCTCGGCGTGGATATCGTTGTCGAATCAACGGGATTCTTCACCGATGGCGAAAAGGCGAAGGCTCATCTTGAGGCAGGCGCCAAGAAGGTCATCATCTCTGCACCAGGGAAGAACGTGGACAAGACCATCGTCATGGGCGTCAACGACGCAGACTATGACAAGGCGACCGACAACATCGTCTCGAATGCATCTTGCACCACGAACTGCCTTGCGCCCTTCGCGAAGGTCCTTCTTGACAACTTCGGCATCAAGCGCGGGTTCATGAATACCATCCATGCATACACCAACGACCAGAAGATCCTTGACCTTCCGCATAAGGACCTGCGTCGTGCTCGTGCTGCGAGCATGTCCATGATCCCAACGACAACGGGTGCTGCCCGTGCGGTCGCGCTCGTGCTTCCCGAGCTCAAGGGAAAGCTCGATGGGTTCGCAACACGCGTTCCTACGCCTGACGGATCGATGGTCGACCTTACGGTCGAGCTTGAGAAGGACGTTACCATCGATGAGATCAACGCTGCCATGAAAGCAGCTGCCGAAGGTCCGATGAAGGGCATCCTTGAGTACATGGAGGACCCGATCGTCTCCATCGACATCGTGGGCGATCCCTCCTCTTCGATCTTCGATTCCAAGCTCACCATGGTGC
>CAJURO010000003.1:0-75013 GCA_910588985.1 uncultured Eggerthellaceae bacterium
ATGCGATCTCCTCTCCGGGCCTCGAGCCAGGTCCAAGATTTCGTCCGCATCCCCGATAGTGCAGACGTTACAACTCGGGAAGGATACGATAGCCAACATCAGTCCGAACGAAGTTTTGGTAGCTAAAGTTTCCGAAGAGATTCAAGAAGGTCTCAAATCTGGCGCTTTCAAATGGAATATTCGAAAGAAAGATGGTGCCACTATAGCTCAGGTCATGCGGCAGGCTGATGATGGCAGATGGGTTACTAAGACATTCGCGGATCTTGAGAAACATAAAATACCTGATTTCGAAATGCAGCATTATCTTATGCAAGATATGGCCAACTTGGCAATGCAACAACAATTGCAAAGCATAGCCGCCCAACTTGAAGATATTCATAAGAGCGTTCGAAACATAGAGCAGGGTCAAACCGATGACAGGTTTGGTTTAATAACAGGCGGCGTAAATACGCTAAGACTTGCAATTGCTTCTGAAGACATGCAGTTGATGCGCAATGCCCTCGATTCGTTGAATAATGGTGCAGGGGTCATTCAGAAAACGATTGAAACAAAGGCAAGGACTTTCAATCCAATTCCGAAAGGAGCACTTGGCCGCACGATAAAAATGCTGACTCATACCAGTAGGGTTAACTACACAAAGCAGCGCGAGCACGATTACAGGTTATTCCGAGAATATATTGAGTTTTACGAGATGTCACAAAGGGCTGTTGTATTGGCATCTTTCATTACGGGCGGTGAAGCAGCAATGAAAACCGCACTGGAAATAAGGCGAGAGTTCCTTGGTGGACTCGATCTTTCAAAGGTTGAAACCATCAAATGGCTATTGCCGGAGCTCTCAACAGAGGATGATTGGTTAAATCATAAGGAAGTTTATATAGAACGTGAAACGAATAGCTTCCTATCAGCCGTTGAAAGCAATATGACAGTAATGATTGAGCTTACTGGACAGCAACTCATCGAGGCGATTGGAGTTGGAGAGCCAAATGAAGAATAGAACAGGAAATAGGAATAGATTATTAAACAAAATCATTGATGGTGCAAAGGTTGCTTTACCAATGTTGGGAACTGCGGCAGTAGTGGTTATAAAAAAGGTCATACTTAAGAAATAGGTGCATTCGTGACTCTCAGGGATTTAGGAAAGATTGCTTTGGGCGTTGCGGTAACGCCCTTTACCGCCATTGTTAATTTCGTAGAAGAGCAGCGAAGACAGCGTGAAGAGGAGAGACGCAGACGCGAGTCTCCCTGTGTCTTTACTGATGGCATCTCGAAAGAAAGATTTTTGGAGCTAGCACAAGAAGCTGCTAACGAGACAGTACGTGTTCAATCATTTGACGTTAATAAAATGGCAGTGACGATTCACGTGAAGTCGCAAAGCGGCTTAACCACTTGGGATGCTGATATAGATTACAGCGACTTTGGTCATCTCACAGGGAGATACTGGTTAAAGACCGAGAATGATGATTCACTAATACCAGAGCACTATGCAAAAGTTCTTAAGAAGAAAATCGAACAAGATCTTTTAGGACAAGCAAATTGTCAATAGCATAACCAGAGGGATTTTGGGTCTGTTTTTGGGTCTAGTATCCGATCACTCATTTTCGATTTTGGGGCCAAAATTGGGGCTACCGCATTTTCATCTATTTCCTCATATGGGCATCTATTTCCATTTCGCGGTGTTGGTGCAAGACTGCGGATTTAGCTTCGATTGCTATCCAAGTTTGAATGCTTTTGTGGCTCTAGATTGACAGAAAAAACTTGATCAAACTGGGAAGATTTGCGAGTTCAGAGACATGCATTTATGTGTTGTGCTTCACGAAATCATTCGGGATTCCGATATTGATTAAGGCAATCTGTAGAGCGTATCCGATACTAAAACTATCGATTTCACCGTCGTTCTGTCACGTCGAAGGTCGCGAGTTCAAGTCTCGTACATCCTGCCATTTGAATGCCGAGGCCAGGAGCCATTTTTGCTCCTGCCTTTTTTGATTTCTTGGACTCCCGAAGTTGCGTTTTGGGTCCAATTTTGGGGCTAATATGATCGGAATCTATCCCCTTAGAGTGCTCTGAAGTACATTTATTTCCACGTATTGACACCTAATGACATATGAATAGGTGATATCTCCGACAAGACTTAACGGAGGTTGTCAGAGTGAGATATCTTGCTTTGAGATCTCAGAAGTTATTCCGTGCTTGTTATGCCGTATGACGAACTGGGAGCGTTAGATACCACGCTAGTCTCTCGTCGGCTACAGTCATAAGGCTGTTCTTTTGTTCCTCGGAAAGATCAGTTCTCATGCTGATATCAGCTTTAAGGTGATCTATCTGATTACGCGCACTAGCTTCTCCGGGAGGAGGGCAGCATGGGCGCATAAAGAATCGTACCCAATAGTTCTGCGACTTAAAAGCCTCCATGAGACCCTCAAAGGAATCATCCAACTTGTTATTCGGTACCGAGCATTTCATTTGAATCTCCTTTATTCAGTAATCGTTTACGAGCTATTAAGAAAGTAGTCTTGATTACTATAAAAATGAAATCCAAAAGCCTACAATATGATTATTAATATACAGATTGTTTGTTAATGTATAGGAATTTGAATCTATGATCGATAGAAGAGTACTAAAAACGAATCAAGCAATATTCCAAGCATTGCAGAACATCAGCGAACGAATGTCTATCTCCCAAATAACCGTATCAGCTGTCGCGGAAGAGGCAAATATTACGAGAAAGACCTTCTACGATCATTTTCCAACCGTGCTTGATGCCTATCAAGCATTTCTTGATTCGGTGGTAAAGGAGGTTTCGGAGAAGACAGAACTGGATTGGCAGTCTATCGCCGAATCAGATGCTGAGTATTCTCCAAACGAGGAAACAGAGATCCGATTGATGCTCTTCTTGGGCAATGTACGCGAGTTGATTGAGTTACAAGCGTTGGGCAGCAGAAGGAGAAATCGATACATGACGCAAGAGGAGCAGCTGTCGCTTCTCTCAAAGCCCTTTACATCATATGTTGAAAAAGGGCTTTTGGGGGATCCCTCGCGCTTTGGAGACGAGATAGCACTTGTAGCTGATTTTGTTCTTGCCGGAATGCTGTGGATGTATCGTAGGTGTTTGCTGAATGATGGGACGGATTCTTTTTACGAAGCACAACTTCGCGTTTGCAAGTTAATCATGGGCGGCTTGAGCAGCATCTAGGGAAGGAGGATACACTCCATCGGTTTGATTTTTTGGTCTAGCATCATTTTGATTTTGGGGCTAAAAATGGGGCTAATGTGGAGACAGCTATTTACTCCTAAAGGCATCTAACGACATCAAGCGATCGAGATGCTCAACATAAGAAGTTAGTCCGTTTTCATCTTCTATTTGAGCAAATACGGAAGAGTGGATTGTAAAATGCCTTTAAGAACTCCCAGTTCAGAGATATAAAACTGAGGCACTATCAGCTATAGATCTTAATAACTATAGAAGCTGGAGCACTGATAAGTCGATGGTGAGTGACGATTCTAACCTGGGATCTGTCACGTCGGAGATCGCGAGTTCAAGTCTCGTACATCCCGCCATTTGAATGCTGAGGTCAGGGGTCGTTTTCGCTCCTGGCCTTTTTGATTTCTCAACTCCTCGAATCCCGTTTTGGGTCCAATTTTGGGTCTGCTGTGATTGAACCTATCTGGGTCCATTCACGCTTAATCGTATTTTTCGATCAACAAGTCGAATTCCAAGCTCTTTTTCTATTGAGGCAAGATGACTGCTCAAGACGGGCTGAGAGAGGTTGAGTTCATGCGCCGCATGAGTGACATTGAGGCAGCGGAAAAAGACCATAAACTCATGCAAATACTCAATTTTCATGTTTCCCCTTTAAGCACATCTCTTAAGCGCTCATGAATCTATTGCGTGCATTTATCGCAAACATGATTCACTTCACAACAACGCATACATCATGCTTCTTCATGAATAAGCGGTACGAGCATAACCTATGCGACCAAGCTAGAGACTGATCCTGAAAGAGCGCATATGTAGAAAAGCCACCCGATATAGACACCTCGTCGTTCGTTCACAGCTCATCATCTGCTTCGCTACAAATGCGTTGATGCTTGTCGAGTCGTTCTAGAATCAAGATTGGATGTATGGTGAATACGACGTGAGTAGCATGACGGAACATAAGAATACATCATTGACGAAGGATTCAGCGGTAGTAGGCTTCGCTCTCTTCGCAATGTTCTTTGGAGCGGGCAATCTCATATTTCCGCCTACCCTTGGCCAGTTGAGCGGAGAGGAGTGGCTCTGGGGGTTTCTTGGGTTTTTGGTAAGCGATGCTGTGCTCTCATGCTTAGGTGTGTATATCGTCATCGTACTAGGAGGGCCCAAGCATGCTTTTGACAGCGCGCTTGGCAAGGTGGGAAGCACCATCCTTAACGCAGTTGCCATCCTTTGCCTTTGCGTCGTGTTCGCAATGCCTCGTACAGCTGCAACAACATTCGAGCTGTCGGTTGCTCCCTATTTAGGCGAGCGAGCTAACTCCTTTCTTATTCCATTCTCCATCCTTTTTTTCGTAGTGGTCTATCTTCTGACCTTTAGGAAGTCTCGAGTAGTTGATATCATCGGGAAGTTCTTCACTCCAACATTGGTCATCGGGATCATTGTGTTGATAGTTGCAGGCATCTTCAATCCACTTGGACCAATCGAGCAATCCCAAACAATAGATGTTTTCCAAGAAGGCATTCGTGCGGGGTACCAAACGATGGACGTTCTTGGTGTAGCAGCTTTCTCTCTTATCATCATGGATTCAGGTATCGTTAAAGGCTTTGATGAGAGCTCGAAGCGGCGAGCATTGCTTGGACGGGCAAGCATAGGCGCTGTGGTGATGCTCGGAGTGGTCTATGGCGGCTTAACCTATCTTGGGGCAACATCCCGAGGGCTTGGAAGCGGCATGTCTCAGGTCGATCTCCTTGTTGCGATCGTGAAAGCGCTTCTAGGAGATGCGGGCATGATCCTGTTAAGCATCATCGTGCTCCTAGCATGCATCACGACGGCGATTGCTTTGGTAAGCTCAGCGGCGGATTTCTTCAACGAGCTTTTCAAAGGAAAGGTTTCTTACAGGACGCTCCTTGTCATTGATTGCATCATTGGTGCGGTAATTTGTGATATTGGCCTCGATAACATCATTCGTTTCGCCGATCCTGTGCTCGGCGTTGTTTACCCACCCTTCATCACCGTGGTTGTTCTGCTTGTGTTCAAGAGATTGATAGGAAGGCGCGGAGTGTATCAAGGGGCGGCGCTCGGGGCGCTCTTCGGCGGGCTTCTTGTTGAGGCCTCTTCTGCAGGGTTGATTGCTGTTCCAGTTGACTGGTTGCCTTTCTTTTCGCTTGGCTTTGGATGGGCGCTCTTTGCGATGATTGGCGGTATCGTTGGATACGTCATTGGGTATAAGCGCAAAGGCGTCGCAACTAATCAAGAAATCAAGACAATCTAGAGCTGATTCATACCGTCTAACCAGCGGATTTTCGCGAATTCTAGAGCCTTTATGGTTTTTATTTTACCTGTGTGCCTGTTGGTATAATACGCTTAGGTATGACAGGCTTAGGGGTGTTTTTTATGCTGATGATCAAGAGATTGAAGTCAGTGCGCGTTTTAAGGTTTTGCATAGCAGCTCTTTGCGGTATTGCACTTTTATGTATGCTGCAATTAGCGGTAGCTTATGGAACTTCGCCATCTGCCTCTGCAGCTGAGACAGATGGCGACATATTCGTAGATAATGGTGGAGCAGACAGTCAGGTTGTCTATCTATCAGACATCCCCTATGCTAATGCCCAGGTAGGTTGGGGCAGCTTGACTCTGGACAAGAACGGCGTCAACAACGGCGAGATTACGCTCAACGTCAACGGGTCTACGACCGCCTTCAAGAAGGGCCTCTTCGCCCATGCGACTTCGACGGTCGATTACGACGTCAGCCAATACAACGCCGAGTATCCCTATTTTGTAACGTATTACGGCTTGAATACAACGAACAACAACGTTGGCAATGGCGTTAAGTTCTATGTGTACACCTCGAACGATGGCGAGAATTGGGACCTTAGGACCGATGCGGACCCAGCATCGATTAAGAGTGGCGATGGTGCTCGTCAGCTTAGAATCAACATCCAAGACGTTAAGTATATTCGCTTGCATGCTAACGCCAATGGAAGCAACGCTTCTGACCATGCTGTTTGGGCTGACACCAAGCTCGTGCATGAGGGGTATAAGGACAATATCGTCCGAACAGTTGAAGAGCTCGATGCAGAGATAATGGCTAAATACAAGGGAGGCACTGTCCCTGAAGAACTGCAGCTGACGCTTCTACAACGTAACCTCATTGCTTCTGTTGGACAGTATGGGTTGCGTACATTCGTCGAGACTAGTGCGGCCAATCGTACGATGCTGGAGTGGTTCCTGAACGATGAGGAAGCGCTGCGTTTGTGGACCATGGCAGGTGCTCCCAACGGCTCGTATGTGAATTCTCTTCAGGTATTGAGCAACCTTTACGCTGCGTACAAGGACGACCTCAAGGATGACACAGTCGTCAATGGCGTGCGAAACGGTGACCTGAACCTTCACATGATGTTGGCGCTCTCGCTTGCGCATGCGCGTCCCATCAACCTTTGGATATACAACAACCAAACCTCGAACCCGGTGGTGCGCTACGAGATCTTCAAGGACATGTACGCGAATGGCAAGCTTGGCAACCCAACGATGTTCGCGAACTTCACCGTGGAGGAGATGCGTTGGGTCATGACGGCGCAAATGGACGACGAGTCGATTCTCTGGCTGCGCGACTACACGTCGAAGTTCGGAAACGGGGATCAGCTCAGCGCACGCTTTAATCCGTACACCTACATCAAGTATGGATTGGGATACTCATACGGCAACCCGAAGTATTATTCCGCGGCGAACTATGACATGTGGGACAAGAAGTACAACCTGTCTGCCTATAACATCACCTATAAGTCTGGTTATCCGAAGCTATGGATCGTGTTCGAGGAGGGTGCTGTTTGTGGCGGCCTGTCCAAGACAGGCTCGAATATCCAGTGTTCGTGGGGATATCCTGCCACGCCTGTCGGCCAGCCCGGGCACTGCGCATACATTTATATGTATAACGTGGGCGGCGGCAAGAACGCATGGCAGCTGACAAACAGCATCGTTGCCAGCGGATGGGCGAACACCACCCCGACGATGATGCCCTACGGGTGGGGTTCTGGTGGCGCGAACGTGACCAACAACAACACCATCCAGTCTGCCTCCTACATGTTCCTTTCGCAGGAGGCTCAGAACGAGTATGACAAGTTCGAGCAGGCAAACATGCTGATGCTCATGGCGAAGGTCTACCGCAACGACTGGGATAAGCTGGTTCAGATCTACAACGACGCGTACGACGCCGAGCACATCAATCTCGATGCATGGAACGGCCTCATCAATATCGCGCTCGATGCTCGCACAAATTCCACGCAGGAACAGCTTTACGACCTTGCCGTTCAATGCGCTACCGACATGAAGTATCATCCGTTGCCCATGTATGACCTCACGCGTCGCATCGGGGCCAAGATCACCGACCCTGCCATCAAATCGAAATTCATGATGCTCGTGCAGTCCACGCTGCAAGAGGCCTCCCGTGCGAATGGCTCACAGACCGTTCATGCTAAAGGAGTCGTGCAAGTTGCGAATGCCCTGCTCGGTTTTATCGACAACCGTATTGCCACATTCTCGTTCGATGGGGCGAATGCGAACAAGATCGTTTTGACTAGCTCGTTCCAGAATTCAGGCGTGACTTGGGAATACAGCCTTGATGGGGGAAATACATGGATTATGGTGAATGAGGACTCAGTAACACTTACGCCTCAACAGATTGCAAGCATCACCGCCGCCAACGACATCAAGGTGCACATCATCGGCGTGCCGCGCGAGGGGAACATCTTCACGATCGATATTACGCAGCCGTCGTTCTCGGCGGCGGGGCTTTCGGCTGACGATGATGAGAATCGCCTCTTTGGTACTACGAGCCTGATGGAGTACTACGTCAGCGAAGACACGAGTTCAACCGTCGTGCCTGAGGATGCGAAGTGGGTGTCGTTTGCGACGGCTCCCAACCTTGAGGGAAATAAGCGCATATTCGTTCGAAATCGAGCTACGGGAATGCAGCTTAAGAGCAATTATGTGTATTTCACATACTCTGAGAACGTTTTCATTGCGGATCGCAATCTGATCGATTCCGCTCACTTGTCGATCAATTCCAGTTGGACGCATGCTGCATCGGCTGGCAATGCAAAAAATGTTCTTGACGGCAACGACAATACGTATTGGCGCACGAAATCTGTGCCTGCGAACTTAACGTTCAATCTTGATGAGCCCCGCTACGTCTGTGCTTTGGAGTTTACGCCGGACAAAAATTACAAGTACTTTGGCAGTATTCCTGCTGGATATGTGAAGAATGTCGAGATATACACCAGCATGGATTTAACGAACTGGAACTGTGTTTACACGGGAACGTTTGCGCAGACCAATTCGCCTATCAATGTGGAGCTCACTCCCACAGAAGCGAGTTATGTCAGGATCAGATGCCTGAACGTCCATACAGATCAATCGTGGGGCATTGCCTGTGCGGGTGTTAAGCTCTACGAGGATTTGACGGTGGATCCTACGCCGCAGGCAAAAGTGCGCTATGACATATGGAGCAAGACCAACCATGATGTGGTTGCTGAGCTCGTCAATCCTAGCAAGCCTATCACCGTGACGAATACTGAAAACGGTGTTACTACGCATACGTTCACCGAGAATGGCAGCTTCACTTTTGAATTTGTTGATGCCAGCGGCAACCATGGTTCTGCTGAGGCACGCGTTGACTGGATCGATAAGACGGCGCCTGACATGGACGTTTCTTACAGCACGACAGATTCCACCAACGCTGATGTTGTTGCCACGATGACGTTCACCGAGCCCGCGATCATTACCTCCGATGGTGTTAGCGTTCTCAATAGCGATGGCACGGCCTATGATGGCACGCTGAGCTCCGATCCAAAGAACATCACATTTACCGAGAACGATTCGGTCGATATCGTATTCGCTGATGAGGTGGGTAATGTTGGCCGCAAGGTGGTTAATGTCGACTGGATCGATCGCGAGGAGCCTACCGGTACGATTACCTACAGTACTACCGATATCACCGACCAGCCCGTCGTTGCAACGGTGAAGCCGGACAAGGAGGGTGTTACTATTACGAGCGAGGGCGGGGACACGCACACGTTCGACAGCAACGGTGATTTCACCTTTGAGATGATTGACGCTTCCGGTAACATAGGTACAGCTACCGCTCATGTGTATTGGATCAAGCAGGCGCCTAACATCGAAGTGAGCTTCTCAACGGCGACAGATAAGCTGATAAAAGATCCAGTTGATGCGACGATCAAGCTTCCTGATGGTTATCGTATCATGAACAACGGCGGCAAGAATACGTATACATTCACCGAGAGTGGTGAGTTTATTTTCCAGTATCTTGATCCTGATGGTATGCAGGGGAGCTATCCAGTAAAAGTTGACTGGATCGATCGCGAAGCACCCACGGCGACTATCACATATGATAGGCCGACAGCAACTAATAAGTCTGTTGTTGCGACGCTTGAGCTCGAGGATCGATCAGAGCCTATCAAGCTCACAAGCGAGGGTGGCTATTCGCATACGTTTGCCGACAATGGTGAGTTTACCTTCGAATTCGAAGATGCTCTGGGGAACAAAGGTAGCGCTTTGGCGAAAGTTGATTGGATCGACAGGACGCCTCCTACTGCATCGCTTGTCTATAAGATGGATGAATCTACTGGCAAGATGATCGTAGAGGTGGTCAATCCCAGCGAAGAGATCACTTTTGCAAAGGGTGACGGCATCTATGAGTATGGCGCTAATGGGGATTACGAGATTGTATTCTACGACAAGGCGGGAAACGAAGGAAAGCTGATTGCGCATATCGATTCGATCACTAATCCAGTGACACCTGATCCTGATGATACGAAATACCCATTACTGTTGGGCATTGGCAGTGGTTCGTGGGCGCAAGGTTATACCGTGCCCAAGGAATACGACAACACGCTAGCATTTGTTCTTCCCACTGCAAGCAACTTAGCTCGAACAGGATATATGTTTGCTGGCTGGTTTGTGAGGGATGCAAGTGGAAACCTTGTTGGCGAAGCTGTGACAGAGATTCCAGCTGGTCACAGCGGCGAGGTTGCTCTGCATGCAAAGTGGGTGCCTGTGGAGTATGCCATCACATATGTGATGAACGGTGGTTCCTGGGTCGACACTTCTCATACCCCTGCTGGTAGTTATACAGTCGAAGACAAGAATATATCTCTTCCCGATGCGAGCAGCGTTATCCGCGCAGGTTGTAGGTTCAAGGGTTGGTTTGCAGCTCAGGACTTTTCTGGTGAAGCTGTGGTAGCGATCACAGAAGGGTCAACAGGCGATAAGACATTCTACGCAAAGTGGGAGCAGGATCAGGTTTCTCCTCCTGGGTCCGATGATCCTGATTTATCCGATATCGTTCTCATCTCTCTGACGCTTGGTTTTGACATGCAGCAGTCTATTGATTGGGCTGAAACAGATAAAAACCACTTATATGGTCGTATTGAGGTGCCGCGTTCGAAGATGCCCACGAAGCCAGAAGAATTTAAGCCGACCGTTCCCAACGATGTGGTCATTCACTCTATCTCAAAGCGGGCGCAAATGTCTGTTTTTGCTCATCCGCTAGTTGCTTTTGCTACAGCGCGCGGTAGTTTGCAGCCTGAGCTATGGGATATCGTGTTGGGACATAAAGATGACCCGAGTCTGCAGAAGATATACACGTTAGAGCTAGTCCCGATCGATGAGGAGACCCCTGGTACTGCACCTGATCCGACTCCAGGTTCTGACCCAACTCAAGGCTCTGAGCCCTCGTCTGATCAAACCCCTAAGCCTGCTCAGCCGATTGACGACAACCTAGGGGCAAATCCGAGCCTTGCAAATACTGGTGACAGCGTTGATGATGCTACCTTGGTGCTCGGTTTGCTAGGTATCTCTTTAGGTGTAGCATTGTTGGTCATTGGTCTTATCGTCCGCTCTCGGCGAGCATAAAGCGTAAACATGAGGTAGGCAGAGGTGCTATAGGTAAGAAGGTCTTCAAAGTACATAGAGTATCAAGCAGGCGTTAGCGTAATGGCTTTTTGTACGGATGATCTTGCTGCTCTTGCCATTGGAAGCGCAAAGACGCGTTATAGCCAGTTTGGAGATGGGGGTGTGCTAGTGCAGGTCAAGATGCGGGTTTTGGCTCAATCGCTCGCTTCGATATGTAAGCTGGTATACTTTGCTCGAAATATAGGTTCTGCCACTTTCCGAACGGATAGGAAAACATGGATCAGTCGATAAACAAATCTATCCTTATCGTTGATGACAATGCGTTTAACAGAATGCGCCTTGTTGATATCCTTGCCAATAAGTACGACACCATTGAAGCTGAGAATGGTGTCGAGGCAATCAAGATCATGGGTGAACGTACTAGAGATATCCTACTTGTTATCCTGGATATCGTTATGCCCGAGATGGATGGATATGAGGTCTTGGCCAAGATGAACAAAGAGGGATGGATCGACTACATCCCCGTTATCATGGTGAGTGGCGAAGATGAGACGAACAACATCAAGCGAGCATACGACCTTGGTGCAACAGAATTCATTTCCAAGAGCCTTGATGATGAGATTGTCCATAAGCGTGTCGCAAACGCTATCGAATTCTATCGTAAGCAGCGTCATCTCACCAATATGATCTCCAAGCAGTTGTTCGCGCGCGAGCATATCAGCAATCTTATGGTGAATATCCTTTCTCATATCGTAGAGTTTCGTAACGGTGAGAGTGGATTGCATGTTCTTCATATCGGCACCATCACTGAGATTCTTTTGAATAAGCTGATGGCTATGGAGGAGAGCCCTTACGAGCTCACGCGTTCTGAGGTTGCTATGATCTCGACCGCAAGCGCGCTTCATGATATCGGCAAAATTTCGATTCCTGAAGAAGTGCTTAACAAGCCAGGGCGGCTTACCGACGAGGAGTTCGAGATCATAAAGCAGCATTCCGCCGTGGGTGCAGAGATGCTCGCGGATCTTCCTTTCCACAACGATGAGAAGCTTGTCACGACTGCTCATGATATTTGCCGTTGGCATCATGAGCGTTGGGATGGCGGGGGATATCCTGACGGGCTTCGGGGTGATGAGATTCCTATATCTGCCCAGGTGGTGGCACTCGCCGATGTCTACGATGCCCTTACTTCTGAACGTGTCTATAAGCCTGCTTATTCACATCAGAAGGCAGTCGATATGATTCTTGGTGGTGAGTGCGGCGCGTTCAATCCTCTCTTGCTCGATTGCCTGCTTGAGGCACGGGACGAGATCAAGGATGCTGTTAACATCCAGTCGCTTACAGGGGTAAGCGAACGAGAGCTCAATAGCATGGCGGCTGAGATCGATTCCAATGAGTTTCTATCCGACGGCGAGAAGGCGGATATGCTACGTGACATCTGGAATCTTGCAAACGATATGAGCTACTAAAAATCTGAGGGAATGGAGCATTTCAATGGATGATTTGAATGTAAAGCTCGAAAAGCTCTATAAAGAGGGAAATGGTGACTACAGCGGCGTTTTGGGGCGCATGCGTACACCTGAGCGTGTTGCTAAGTTCCTCGGATTCTTCGCTCAGGATCCGAGCTATGAAACCCTCCGCGCTTCTGTCGAGAGCAATGATTGGGACAACGCATTCCGTGCAGCCCATACGCTCAAAGGCGTTGCAAGCGATATGGGGTTTGCTGATCTCTCTACAGCGGCAAGCAATGTAACGGAGGAGTTTCGTGCGAAGCGATATGAGGAGGGTGTTTTGCTCATGCCGCTTGTCGATGAGTACTACAAGCTTGCTGCCGATGCGATTGCCGCTAATCTCTAGGATCACGCTTCTTTCAGCATGAAGAGCACCCCGTGTAGGTGTTCTCTTTCTTTCGATGCAGAGGGTTCGTTAGAATGCCCTTTCGAACGCCTGCTCAACGTACCTGTCATCTTCCTTGCTTTGATATCATGTATGCGTACTCATACTGAAAGCGAGCGAATATGACACAACATCTCACAGAGTCTGATGTGGCGCTCATTGCGGAATACACGCGTATTGGCATGACACCCGATGAAGTTGCGCGGATGACTGTGGATCTGAATGCGATCATCGATAGCCTCTCTCCCATAACCGAATATGACCTTGATGGCGTTGAACCTACGTTCCATCCGATCGGAACGCTTTCGAATGTGATGAGAGAGGACGTCGTCGGGGAGAGCTTCTCTCAGCAGACAGCACTTGAGAATGCTCCGAAGCAGCAGGATGGCCAATTCCTGATCCCCGCTATTCTTTCCGATGGGGGTGATAGATGATGAGCGTTTCTTCCTCCTTCGCTCATATGGGAATCGCTGAGATCCACGCGGGTCTTGCGAACAAAGAGTTCAGTGCAAAAGAGCTTACGACCAGCGTTCTCTCGAATATAGAAGAGAACGATAAGGATATCCATTCATTCCTTGAAGTCACTCCTGATCTTGCGATGGCTTCAGCAGAAGTGGTTGATGCGCGCATTGCGAAGGGGGAATTTGAGCAAGCTGGCATCCTTGCGGGCATTCCTATTGGTTACAAGGACAACATGAACCTTATCGGCACGCATACGACATGCTCGTCGAACATGCTCGAAGGTTATGTTTCACCTTATACGGCAACATGCGTTCAACGTACGATCGACGCAGGTGCTATTCCTATTGGAAAGCTCAACATGGATGAGTTCGCTTTCGGTTCTTCAACAGAGACAAGCGCCTTTGGCCCTACGCTCAATCCTTGGGACACCCAGCGTGTTCCTGGCGGCTCGTCAGGAGGGAGCGCTGCAGCGGTTGCGGCGGGGCTCGTGCCTGTGACGCTTGGGTCTGATACCGGTGGTTCGATACGCCAACCTGCATCATTCTGTGGCGTCATCGGCGTGAAACCAACGTATGGCATGGTCTCGCGTTATGGCATCGTTGCTTTCGGCAGCTCCCTTGATCAAGTCGGTCCCTTCTCACGAAACGTGCACGATGCTGCTGTCTGCCTCAATGCGATCTCTGGGCATGATCCCCTCGATTGCACAAGTCAAGATATCAAGACCGATTTCACTGTTGGACTCGACCGTGGCGTTGAGGGAATGCGCATTGGCTATGTTCCAGCCTTCCTTGAGGCACAAGGGCTTACACCAGAGGTGAGGCGCAAGATCGAAGAGGTGATAGACAAGCTTCGCGAAGCAGGTGCTGAGCTCGTCGAGATCGAGCTACCCAATGCGAAGGCTGCGATCAGTGCTTATTATGTCCTTGGACCATGTGAGGCATTCAGCAATCTTGCTCGATTTGATTCAGTTCGCTATGGGTTCTGTGACCCAGGACATGCTGATATGGGTGGTCAGTATGAAGCGAGCCGTGCAAAAGGCTTTGGAGATGAAGCGCGACGACGCATCATGCTGGGCTCGTATCTTCTCTCATCAGGCGTGTATGACACGTATTACTATCCTGCACAGCAAGTGCGCACCCTTATCACCGAAGATTACCTGCGCGCATATGAGAAGGTTGATTGCATCATTGCCCCTTGCGCGCCGCGCACAGCCTTCAAGTTCGGCGAGATCGCCGATCCAACGCAAATGTACCTTGCTGATATGTTCACGATCTCCATCAATATCGCTGGCAATGGTGGTATGAGCGTGCCGATCGGCCTTGGCGATGAAACAGGGCTTCCTATCGGTGCTCAATTGATCTGTCCCGCATTCAAAGATGAAACCATGTTGCGCGTTGCAGCTGCTCTTGAAAGGATCTACGGTCCAGCAGAGGTTGCACCTGCATTCGCTCTTAACTCTGATAAGGAATAAGCCATGCAGACGCTTGAGAATGTGCTGAGAAAATGGGAGCCCGTCATCGGGCTTGAGATCCATACCGAGCTCACAACGCTTGAAACGAAGATGTTCTGCGGGTGCAAGCTTGAATTCGGTGCAGAGCCGAATACGAACACCTGCCCTGTCTGCCTTGGGCTTCCTGGTGCTCTTCCTGTTCCAAACAAGGCGGCGATCGAGTCTATCGTGCTTGCTGGGCTTGCTACGAACTGCGAGATCGAAAAGGATACGATGTTCTATCGTAAGAACTACATGTATCCCGACATGGCCAAGAACTTCCAGACTACCCAAGGGCCTCTTGCCTTTTGCATGCGAGGGCATCTTGATCTTGAGATCGACGGCAAGGGTGCTGATGAGCGCTATGGCATAGACGATGTCAAGGTCGGCGAGAGCTTCGAGAACATCACACGTTGTGAGGGCGGCTATGTCGCGCACGTTGGCATCACGCGCATCCACATGGAAGAGGATGCAGGCAAGATGGTCCATATCGGAGGATCTGAGGGTCGAATCGCAGGGGCAACGCATTCGCTTGTTGATTACAATCGTGCAGGCACTCCGCTCATGGAGCTTGTTACCGAGCCTGATCTTCGCACACCCGAGGAAGCGCGCCGATTCATGCAGAAGCTCCGTCAGATCTACCTCACGCTTGGGATCTCGAATTGCTCAATGGAAGAGGGGAGCATGCGCTGCGATGGCAATATCTCCTTGCGCAGGCGTGGTACGCATGAGCTTGGAACCAAGACTGAGCTCAAGAACCTGAACTCCTTCAAGAGCTTGCACGATGGGCTGATGTATGAGATCTTGCGCCAAGCTGACGTGCTTGATGAAGGGGGTGTCATCTATCAAGAGACACGGCATTGGGACCCATCCGCGAAGCGCACGATCGTCATGCGTGTGAAAGAGACAGCGGATGACTATCGTCTTTTCCCTGAGCCTGATCTCGCTCCTTATCATCTGAGCGACGAGTTCATCGAGCGTGTTCGCGCGAAGTTGCCTGAGCTTCCCGACGAGATGGCAGCGCGCATTAAAGATGCCTATGGGCTTTCTGCCTATGATGCCTCACATCTGGTTGAGCATCGTGCAACTGCTTCGCTCTTCGATGCTGCAGCGAGCCTCATCCCTGATGATGCATCAGCTTCTCAGCGCGCTTTGGTCGCGAAGCAGCTGGCGAACTTCATCATCAACGACGTCACAGCATGGCTCAATGCTGAGCCAGATGTCGATCTTGCCTCATCGCCGCTTACCCCTGAGCGCCTATTCGAGCTTTCGATGCTTCTTGTTGATGAGACGATTTCATCAAAGCAGGCAAAGGAAGTGTTCACTGCCATCATCGACGAAGATAAGGATCCTCGTGAGATCGTTGCCGAGCGTGGCATGGAGCAGGTGTCTGATGCTGGAGCAATCGAGGCGGTCATCGATTCGATCCTTGCGGAGAATCCTGACAAGGTCGATCAATATCGAGGGGGGAAGACGGGGCTTATCGGCTTCTTCGTTGGCCAATGCATGAAGGCCATGCAAGGGCAGGGCAACCCCAAACTCATCAATGAGATGCTCGAGAAGAAACTTTCCGAATAACGGAATCATCCTAAACTTTATTACTCTACTGTGCTAAAGTAATTGAGCTTTATCAAATGCCGCGATCGGATACCACTGCTCGCGGCACGATATGAGGAGTGAATCAAGAGTGTTCCTTGCTACACCATCAGGGTTCAGAGATGTTCTGCCAGATGAGGCACAAGAGCGTGAGCAGATCGTTCGGCGCGTTCAAGATCTGTTCGCTGAGAATGGTTTTCTTCCGATCGAAACGCCTACGCTTGAGGTCATGGATGTTGTCAACATGGGTTCGCGTCTCTCAAAGACGCCTTTCCGCTTCTTCGATGCACAAGGCGATCTCCTCGCTCTGAGACCAGATGTCACGTCGCAGGTATCGCGCATGGTTGCATCACGCTTGCCGGATACCGATGAATCCTTGCGATTGCGTTATACCCAGCGTGTCTTTCGCGAATCTGACCAGGACGGTATGGCTTCTTCGCGTGAGATCACGCAAATGGGGGTCGAATGCATCAACGAGGATTCACCAAGCGTTGATGCTGAGCTTATCGGGCTTATGATAAAGGCGCTCCATGCTGCTGGTGTGTCCACCCTCTTGATCGGCCTTGCCTCTGTTAGCCCCTTACGTCAGCTTCTCGATCGCGCAGGAGCTGATGAGCAATGGAAGAGCAGCATTCTGGAGGCATACCATACCTCTGATTTCGTCCTTCTTGATGAGCTCTGCAACAACGTTATCCAGGCAAAGGGAGCTCCAAGTACGATCGCGCCTGCCTATGCAGATGCGATAAAGGCGCTCGCGCGAGTTCGTGGTGGGAAGGAAGCTATCGATAAGGCGCGCGCGATCGCTGCTCCGCTCGGATGCACTGATGGGCTGGATGCGCTTGCTGAGATCTATGAGCATCTGGAAGGCGAGGGGCTTGCTGAGGCCTTGCTGATAGATTTCTCTATCATCTCGTCGTTCGATTACTATACAGGTGTTGTCTTCGAGTGCTTTTCCCCACACTTGGGAGCTGCTATTGGAAGCGGTGGGCGCTATGACAACATGATCTCCGCTTACGGCACGTCTCGTCCAGCAGCAGGTTTCGCGTTCAGCTTGGAACAAGCCATGGCGGCACGCGCTGCTGAGGAGGATCTTTTCGAGACCACGTCGCTCAAGGGCTCTGATGACCTATCCTGCGCATCCTCTGAAAAGAAGGACAAGGAAATAAAGGGGAAACGTCCTTTGAGGATAGCGGTTCCCAAAGGAGCGCTCAGCAACGATGCGATCACAACGCTCTCTGCTGCAGGGCTTGATGTTGGCTCTCTGGCAAATCCTGGTCGTCAGCTTGTCATAGAGACACCTGATGTTCACTACATCATAGTGAGACCTTCCGATGCTCCTGCCTTCGTTGCCTTCGGGGCAGCTGATTGCGGCATATGCGGCAAGGATTCGCTCCTTGAAGCAGATGCGTCTGTCGTGGAGCTCGTCGACCTTGGCTTCGGTGCGTGCCGTTTCGTCGTGGCCGAGCCTCATGGCACTGCTGCACGCATCAATGAGCGTTATCGTAAGCTCGGCTCCATTCGCATTGCTACGAAGTATCCTAATGTGACACGAGCCTACTATGCGCGCACGGGCGTGCAGGTCGACATCGTGAAGCTTCATGGCAACATTGAGCTTGCTCCTCTCTGTGGCATGGCCGATCGCATCGTCGACATCACCGCTACGGGCAATACGCTTCGCCAGAACGACCTTGTGATCGTTGACGAGGTGCTCGCCTCTACTGCACGCTTCTTTGCGAATGCCGCGTCCTTGCGTACTGATGAGCGTGTTGTGGAACTTGCCCGTAAGCTTATGGATGTTCGTGATGAGCAGGATTTTTTGCCGATCGCAGGCGGGGATTTTTAACTGAGCGCATGAAGAGAAGGGATGCTTGACAATGCGCATGATAGAGATGAAACCAAACGAGCCGTTCCGTAAGGAGCTCTTGAAGCGATCAGGAGCTTTCAATGCTGATGCGCTTTCAAGTGCGCTTAAGATCGTTGAAGATGTGCGCGAGAGGGGCGACGCTGCGCTCTTCGAGCTTACTGAGCGCTTCGATGGGGTGAAGCTTGAAAGCTTGCGGGTAACGCAAGACGAGATCGAGGCTGCAATCAACAGGATCGATGCGGACCTTTATGCGGCGCTCAAGAAGGCAACGCTTCAGATCAAATCCTTTCATGAACGGCAGGTTCAGCAAAGCTGGTTCTTCGCTCGGGAGGATGGAGCTCTCGTAGGAGCGAAGGTGACGCCGCTCGACTCTGTTGGAGTGTATGCCCCAGGCGGCCGTGCGCTCTACCCGTCAAGCGTTCTCATGAACACGATACCAGCAAGCGTGGCAGGGGTTAAACGGATCGTTTGCGTTACGCCTCCTACCAAAGATGGCTCGATCGATGATGCGCTTTTGGTCGCGTGCAAGCTAGGAGGTGCCACAGAGATCTACAAGGTCGGTGGTGCACAAGCCATTGCGGCGCTTGCCTATGGAACCGAATCGATTGGTCCTGTCGATAAGATAACAGGACCAGGCAATGCCTTCGTTGCTGCGGCGAAGAAGATCGTCTCTGGCGATGTGGGCATCGATATGATCGCTGGTCCATCTGAGGTATGCGTTGTGGCAGATGAGAGCGCAGATCCTTCCCTTGTTGCCATCGATCTGATGGCGCAGGCAGAGCATGATCCTTTAGCTGCATGCTACCTGGTTTGCTTCTCCGCAGATCAAGCACACGATATCGAGACAGCAATAGCAAAGCATATGAAGGCATCAACACGCGCGGACATTACCCATGAGTCTCTTGAGACACAAGGCCTGATCGTTGTATGCGAAGACATGGAGCAAGCAGTCGAAGCTGTGAATGTCATCGCCCCTGAGCATCTTGAGCTCCATGTTTCCGATCCTTTCGATGTGCTCGGACAGATTCGCAATGCTGGCGCTATCTTCTTGGGCGCCTGGACGCCTGAAGCGGTGGGAGATTACGTGGCGGGTCCCAATCACACGCTTCCAACAGGAGGCACAGCTCGCTATGCGTCTCCTCTCTCGGTGGATGAGTTCATCAAGAAGAGTTCTATCATCCAGTACAGCAAGGAAGCTCTTTTGAATGATGGCTCAACCGTGATGAGGATCGCAGCTCATGAGGGACTGTGGGCGCATGCGCAATCCGTTGCCCTGCGCCTCAAAGACGATCTCTATCAGATGGACGGCAAATAATGGATCGTGTTAGACAGAGTGCTCCACAACTTGCTCAGATCATTCCCTATGATCCCAAGTACATCCCTGCCGAGGCATATATGTCGGCAAATGAGAATCCTCATGATGTTGACGAGGATGTTCGTCGCGCCATCGAGAGGCGCATCAAGAACGTCGAGCTGAATCGTTATCCTGATCCGCTTGCTAATGAGCTTCGTGATGCCATCGCTGAAGCGAATGGGCTCGATCGTGATTGGGTGCTCATTGGCAATGGGGGAGACGAGCTTCTCTTCGATACCGCTCTTGCGTGGGGTGGCCCTGGTAGGACGTTCTTGAACATGCCTCCAACATTCTCGGTTTACGAGGCGAATGCCCGCCTGCTCAACACCACGGTCCTCGAAGTGCCGCGCGATCGCGAGAACGAGTACGCTATTGATGAGGAGCGCGTTCTTGAGCTTATGTCAGGTCCTACATCAGAGGTTGACTTCACCATCATCTCCAATCCGAACAATCCTACAGGTCTCATGACCTCGTTCGAGTTCCTTGAGAAGCTTCTGGCTTCAACAGATGCGCTCGTCATGGTCGATGAAGCCTATTTTGAGTTCTCGCGCCAAACGATGCGCCCTCATCTTGAGGCTCATAAGAATCTTGTGATCCTGCGTACGTTCTCAAAGGCATTCTCTCTTGCTGGTGTGCGCCTTGGCTATATCTTGGCTCATCCTGAGGTGATCGATGAGTACAAGAAGGTTCGCCAGCCTTATTCTGTCGATGCGGTCAGCCAAGCGATCGGCTCAGTTGTTTACGAGCATCGCAGCACATTCGTGCCTGCTATCGATGAGATCATATCCGAGCGCGATCGCATGTATGAAGCGCTTCGGGTCATACCAGGTGTCATGCCCTATAAGAGCCAGTCGAATTGGCTGCTCTTCAAGATGACAGATGCTGGGCAAGCGTGGGAAGCTCTCTATGAAGCAGGTGTCCTTGTTCGTGATTTCTCGTCTGCTCCTGGGCTTGAAGGTACGTTGCGTGTTTCCGTTGGAACGAAAGAGCAGAATGATCGCTTTCTTCTTTGTTTGCGAGATTTCGCCCTCAGGAAACAAGAAGACTAGAGGAGGTCATGCATGGAAGAGAGAAGAAGCCATATCTCACGCAAGACCAAAGAGACTGATATCGTGCTCACGCTTTGCCTCGATGGCGAAGGGAGAGCTGAGATAGATACGGGAATTCCCTTCTTCGACCATATGCTCACCGCTTTTGCGCGTCATGGACTGATTGACCTTGCGGTGACATGCTCGGGTGATGTCGAAGTCGATGGGCATCATAGCGTTGAAGATGTTGGCATCGTGCTCGGGTGTGCGCTTGCTGAGGCGCTTGGCGAAAAGCGTGGGATCACTCGGTTCTCCGATGCAACCATCGTCATGGACGAAGCGCTTGTGATGTGCGCAATGGATATCTCAGGCAGGGGCGATCTGTATTGGGATATGGATATCCCAATCGGGGCTATCCTCACATTCGACACGCAACTGGCACGTGAATTCTTCGTTGCTGTTGCGAACAACGCTGGCATCAGCTTGCATCTGAAGCAATTTGCAGGTGAGAACGCGCATCATATCATCGAAGCAGCGTTCAAGTCGTTTGGACGCGCTTTGCGTGCTGCGATTGCGATCGATCCGCGAAGCGCGAATGAAATCCCGACCACCAAGGGCACCCTGTGATAGCGATCGTCGATTACAAGAAGGGCAACATCAAGTCTGTCGAGCGCGCGTTCGTGCGAAGTGGAGCTGACGTCGTTGTGACAGATCAGCCGAGCGAGGTCGCGATGTGCGATGCGATCGTGCTGCCAGGGGTTGGTGCGTTCACAGACGCGATGGAGACGCTCTCATCGTGTGGGCTGGCCGAGCAGATCATGCATGACGTGAAGGCAGGCAAGCCATTTCTTGGCATATGCCTCGGACAGCATCTTATGTATGAAGCAGGTGTCGAGCATGCTCACAGCGATATTCCAACACAAGGTCTTGGCATCATTCCTGGCACAGTCGAGGCGCTTCCTCGGAAAGATGCGCAAGGGGCGAGGTATAAGGTGCCTCACGTTGGCTGGAACACGATAGAACCAATCGGTACAAACGTAGATTTCTCTCGATGCCCTTTGCTTGAGGGTATCGAACCAGGATCCTTCTTCTACTTCACGCATAGCTACGCTGTCCCTTGTTCTGGAGCTGATATCGCGCATACGAGGCATTCGGTGCCTTTTCCGAGCGTGGTGGGCGCGGGTTGTGCCTATGGGGTTCAGTTTCATCCCGAGAAGAGCTCGGAGGCGGGGGCTCGGCTCATAGAGAATTTCGTGCATATCGTAAGCGAGGTGTGAGATGTATCTTCTTCCTGCGATCGACCTTTTGGGCGGCAAAGCGGTCAGGCTGCTCGGAGGCGATTATGACAAGGTGACGGTCTACAACGATGATCCTGTCTTGCAAGCTCAGCTCTTTGAGGAGGCTGGGGCAACATGGCTGCATATTGTCGATCTTGATGGAGCGCGATTAGGCGAGTCGAAGAATTATGAGTGCATCTCGAAGATCGTCCGCTCAACAAGCCTGCATATCGAGGTCGGAGGCGGTATTCGCGATCTTGAGGCTGCGAAGCGCATGCTTGATACAGGGATCGATCGAGTCATCTTAGGAACTGCGCTTGTGAAGGATCCTGAAGGATCGCAGCGCATGCTCGAAGAGCTCGGGGCGCCTTCTGTTGTTTGCGGTGTTGACGCACGAGCGGGGGATGTCAAGGTCGAAGGTTGGGTCGAGGGGGCAGAGCTTGATGCTCTTTCGTTGGCAAGGTCTCTTAAGGATGTTGGATTCGAGCACCTTGTCTATACGGATATCGCACGTGACGGCATGCAAACAGGCATAGCTAGCGCTGCCTATGTCGAGATGTACCAATCATTTGGAAATCCTGTGATCGCAAGCGGTGGAATTGCATCGCTTGCCGACATCGAGGAGCTTTCGCGGGTATCACAAGCGATCGAAGGCGTCATCGTGGGACGCGCTCTCTACGAGCGTAACTTCACGCTTCAAGATGCGGCAGCGCTTTGCGATGGGACGCTCGTTCGAGATGATGATCATCTTCACGAGCTTGAAGCGCCTCTTACCAGAGAAGATCTTGAAGGGAATGCCTAAGATGCTCACGAAGCGTGTCATTCCTTGCCTTGATGTCAAAGATGGCCGTGTCGTCAAAGGCGTTAACTTCGTTGGTCTCAAGGATGCGGGAGACCCTATCGAGCTTGCCACGCGCTATGACGATGAAGGTGCTGATGAGATCATCTTCCTTGATATCACAGCAACGAGCGATGAACGCACAACGACGATTGACCTTGCTTCACGTGCCTCCACTGACCTCAGGCTCCCTTACACCGTTGGTGGTGGATTCCGAAGCGTTGATGATGTTCGTACCATGATCGCTGTTGGAGCTGACAAGGTGTCACTGAATTCAGCAGCAGTGAAAGATCCTTCGCTTATCACGGTGTGCGCGCGTGCGTTCGGCACACAGGCGGTCATCGTTGCAATAGATGCGAAGCAGGTTGCAGGCAATCCCAATAAATGGGAGGTCTACACGAAGGGTGGTCGCACCAATACGGGGCTTGACGTGGTGGCTTGGGCACAAGCAGCTGCTCGAGCAGGCGCGGGAGAGATCCTGCTGACAAGCATGGACCGCGATGGGTCACGTGAAGGTTTTGACTGTGCGCTCACACGAGCTGTCGCGCGAGTGGTGGAGATCCCTGTGATCGCAAGCGGTGGCGTTGGTGCACTCGAGCATTTCTCTGAAGGCATCATCGAAGGCGAGGCCGATGCAGTCCTTGCGGCTAGCGTCTTTCATTATGGTGAATTCACGATCCGCGAGGTCAAAGAGAGCATGGCTGCACAAGGTATCCCTGTTCGGCTCTAAGAGACACTTTGAATCGAAAGGCATCTGCTCTACACAACTGCAAGAGGATTGATATCTCATATATTCGATATGAGCAACAAGAAGGGGAGAGTGCGTGGATATTGCAAGCTTAACCTATAACGAAGCTGGTCTCATACCTTGCATCGTGCAGGATGTCGATACACGCGAGGTCCTCATGATGGCTTGGATGAATGAGGAGGCGCTTCGCCTTACCCTTGAGACGAAGCAGATGGTGTTCTGGTCGCGGAGCCGCTCAGAGATATGGCACAAGGGTGCAACGAGCGGTAACGTCCAAGATCTGCAAGAGATTCGCTATGATTGCGATGCCGATACGCTCCTTGCATTCGTGAAACCCGCAGGTCCTGCCTGCCATACAGGAAGCATAAGCTGTTTCTTCCGCTCGCTTACTTCTTGATGCCGCCTTGCGGAGCCTTCTCTTTTGGATAGCAGAGAAGAGCGCTCAAAAAGGCAACGACCATGCAAACGCTGACGCAGATGCATACGGCTCCAAAGCCAACCATGCTTCCCAAGAAACCCCAGAGCACTGAGAGAAGGCCGTTTGCCACATCGATGCTCAGCTGGAAAAGGCCATTGGTGGCTCCCCACCGATCCTTGGGGCTCATCTTGACGGCAACGGCTTGATTGATCGGAATGCCAAGGCCCATGCAGACCCCAAAGGGTACTCCAGCAAAATAGAAGAGCATGCTTGATATCTCTCCGTTGGGCATCAAGCTTGTGAAAAAGAGGCACGCAAAAGCGATGACGCCAGCCCCAGCGCTTACTCCCATGATCGCAAGCGCTGGGGCACTGTCCATGAATTTGCCCGAGATAAGCCTGATGACGATCATGACGATCGCGCATATCGTGTAGTACAACCCAGAGTTTGAAACACCTATTGAACTTCCGAATACACCCATGTAGAAGATGTTGAATGAGAACCCTGCGCAAAGGAATGCAACAGGGATAGCGCCATGGAGTGCCTTCGGTTCGAATATCTTCAAGAGCGCGTGCGCGACCCTTCCGCGACTTTTGCCCTCTTCTGCGATCGTCTCTTTCGTCTCGCCATCGAGCCTGTTATCTTCATCAAAGCGTATGCGATATCCACAGGTAGCAGGAAGGCTCTCGGGATCTTTCTCGTAGCGAATGAAAAGGCTCAAGGTAAGCGCGATGATGGAGCATGCCATGCATCCAAGGTAGAAATTGCTCGGCGGATCAGTGGAAACAAGGAAGATGGCAAGCGCAGGGCCAATGGCCATTGAGATTGCTTGGCCTAACCCATAATACCCAATGCCTTCTCCTAGGCGTGAGAGGGGAAGCACGTCAGCGGCGGCAGTGGCAAGCGCAGTCGTTGCTGCAGAGAAGCCAGCACCCTGGAGGGCTCGCCAAAGCAGAAACGCGAAGCCCTCATTCGCAAGAAGGGGGCCAAAGGATCCGCAGAGCATGATAGCTGCGCCAACGCAGATCACGATCTGCCGACCACGCATGTCGGTCAAAGGGCCAGATAAGAGACGCGCAATAGCAGCAGCTACTGAGAAGCAGAGCGCGCCGATACCTGCAAGCCATACCTCGCCGCCGATGCGCTCAAGATAGACTGATGTTCCCGCATTCGTGCCTTGCCCTACGAGGAATGTGCAGAGCGTTGTGCAGAGGATGACTATGAAGATAGGGCTGGCAAGCGATTCGCGTTGCCTTCGTGTATCCGAGCCTGTCTCCTTGATCCGCTCATCCCTCATGAGCTTGGCTTCGTTCCCATATGTATGGCAGCGATGCCACCGGTAAGGTCAGTCCAAGAGACATCCTCGAATCCCGCATCTTCGAACATCTTTGCAAGGCTTTCTTGATTTGGGAAGGCTTTTATGGAATTTGCCAGATACACGAACCCAGACCTGTCATGCGTGATGATACCACCCCAAAAGGGGATCATGTGTGTGAGATAGAAGCGATAGAGGGCACGCCATATCCTGTTCTTTGGTGTGGAAAACTCCAGGCAGAGAATGGTGCCACCTGGTCTAAGGACCCGATACATCTCCGCAAGGGCTTGCTCGCGACGAGGCATGTTGCGGATGCCGTAGGCAACAGTGAGAACATCGCACATCTCATCGGGAAGCGCCATATCTTGAGCATCGACGACAGCAAACTCGACAGGAACGCCATCGGAAGCCCCTTCATCCATGTGGATGCGCGCTACCTCGAGCATCTCTGGAACAAGGTCGGTGCAATGGATCCTTGCGGGGTGCTTCTTCTGTGCGATGGCAAAGGAGATGTCTCCCGTGCCGCCCGCCACATCAAGCACGACCGACTCATGTGTCACAGGAGCCTTTCGCACAAGCGCATCGATCCATGCTCGGTAAGCACCAAAGCTTGAGATGGCATTGAACCGCTCATACTTCTTGGCAATGCTTGCAAAGATGCTCTTGACCTTCTTGGTAGAAAGCTCGCTCGGAGCTTCTCGTCCGCTTTCTGTATCGATGCTCACGCAGTTCCCTTCATCTAATGTTCACTCTATATGGTAGCAGCCAGAGATCGCATGATGCGTCAACCGAAGATCATCACATAGCCGATATGCGCCAGAATGAGGGCGAAGAGTGCTCCAGCAATAACATCTTTGAGGAAATGCACGCCAGAGAGCACGCGAATGAGAGCGAGCAAGACAGCAGAGACGAAGAGAACGCACATGAAGACATCGATGGGCAGCGACGTCCAGTTAAGGTGCTTCGCGAACGCAAGCCAACTTGCCGCTATCATGAACATGCAGAAAGCATGGCGCGAAGGGAACGATCGGCCTGTCTTATCGCATGTCAAGAGAGGGTCGTAGCTAAGCTTCACGAAGGGGCGCATCTCGTCAACCATGTAACGTAGCACGGTCACAAGGATGAACGAGCACCCTGGGACAACGATGCAGGGAAGAAGAAAATCCTGTTGCATAAGAGCTGCAAGCACGACAAGGAGGGGGTAGGATACATACCCAAGTGCCGTCAAGGCACGATTGAGCGCTTGGATCAAACGAACAAGACCAGCATGATCACGTATGCTGTTAACAAGCGAAGGGTAATCTATGAGGCCCATCGTCTATCTCCAAGGAGCGCAGAAGCGTGTTCTATCGTCCATACAGAGGAATGCATGCTCTATGAAAGCATGCGCCGAATGCGTGAAACCGCCTCTTTGGTTGCGGGACGCTCGCCAAAGCCAGTCAGACGGATGTAGCCTTCGCCTGCAGGACCGAACCCTGCGCCCGGCGTAGTGATGACATTCGCCTCCTCAAGCAGCCGATTGAAGAATTCCCAGCTACCAATACCCTCTGGTGTCTTGCACCAGACATAAGGGCTGTTGACAGCGCCGAAGACCTGCAGGCCGCATTTCTCAAGGCCATCCTTTATGATGCGCGCATTCTCAAGATAGAAGCGAATCGTCTCTTCGATCTGGCGCTTGCCCTCCGAGGTGTAGATCGCTGACGCACCCTTCTGGATGATATAAGAGGCTCCGTTGAATTTGGTTGATTGCCTTCGCAGCCACATCTCGTTCAGGCTCTGCCCTTGACGAACAAGATCATGCGGGATGACGGTGTAACCACAGCGCATGCCTGTGAAGCCAGCAGTCTTCGAGAAGCTGCGAAACTCGATCGCACAGCTCTTCGCTCCCTCGATCTCGAAGATAGAATGCGGGATGTCATCTTCGGTGATGAAGCGCTCGTATGCCGCATCGAACATGATGACTGCATCATTGTCGTTCGCATAATCAACCCAAGCCCTCAGTTGGTCGCGATCAAGCACGGTGCCTGTTGGGTTGTTGGGTGAGCAAAGATAGATGATATCCACGTGGATATCGGGAATGGCAGGGAAGAAGCCATTCTCTGCTGTTGTTGGCATATAGTGGATATTCGTCCAGGCCTCAGCGTCGACATCGTACTCGCCCGCGCGGCCTTCCATGGCATTGCTATCGACATACACTGGATACACAGGATCGCAGACCGCGATCTTGTTGTCCTTTGCGAAGATGTCGCCGATGTTGCCGCAATCGCTCTTGGCTCCATCAGAGATGAATATCTCATCAAGAGCGATATCGACTCCACGAGCGCGGTAATCATGGTCACGGATCGCTTCGCGCAAGAAGTCATAACCCTCGTAGGGACCATATCCTTTGAGCGTCTCGGCTACTCCCTGCTCATCGACTGCCTCATGCATCGCCTCGATAACAGCAGGAACAAGCGGTTGGGTGACATCGCCGATCCCGAGCTTGATGAGAGAGGCATCTGGGTTTGCCTCTTGATAGGCTGCGGTACGTCGTGCGATCTCGGCGAAAAGATAGCTTCCAGGGAGCTTTTCAAAGTTCTTGTTGATCTGAGCCATCGTCCTCTTCTTCCTTATTGAGCCGACAAAGCCGTTAAGGCCTGACCTTTGGTGAAATCCTTTTCTCTGGTTCAGCATAGCAAAAAGAAGGCGAAGAAAAAGACCAATGAATGCTCTGCGGTTCATCTATGACAGGGGCGGGGGCAAGATCAGAGGCGAGGTGGCATGTTCGCGTGTTTTCAGATCATGGAGAGTGCGTATAATGATGAGCCATGGAAAATGAAGCATTACAGAGAGCGCGTCGCGAGTACGACAACGTGGAAGAGCGCTATGTCGCCACGCTTGAAGAAAAGGGCCTCATCTTCGCACCACGTTTCTCAGATGAGAAGCGCATAGCAGAGTTGAGAGAGCGCCTCGCTCAGAAAGGCGTCATCGCGCGGAACGCAGGCGCCTCCCTTTCTTGTGGGTTTCTGTCAAAAGCGTGTGTCGAATGCACGGGGCAAAACGGGTCAGAGACATTCTCGACAACCTTCAAGTGCCACCGTGACTGCTACTTTTGCTTTAACAAGAACCAAGCAGACTACGATCGGTTCTTTCGCGAGGGCTGCCCTTGGCAAGAGGGCTTGGAGCGTTGCGCAGCTGAGAATGAGAGCTTAGCTTGCATTGGGCTCACCGGAGGAGAGCCTCTGCTCGACCTTGAGAATGCGATCGCTCTTCTCAAGCGCGCGAAAGAGCTCTTTCCCGATGCTCATCTTCGCATGTACACCTCTGGAGATCTCCTTGATGCTCATATTGCTGAGCAATTGCGTGAAGCACATCTTGATGAGATACGGTTTAGCGTGAAAGATGACGATGATCCTTCCATGAGGGAGCGTGTGCTCAATGCGATGCGCCTTGCAAAGGACTACATCCCAAGCGTCATGGTCGAGATGCCTGTTGTCCCTGGCAATCTCGAGTACATGAAGGATCTTTTGCGTGATTTCGACGAAATAGGCATTGATGGGATCAACCTGCTCGAGTTCTGCTTTCCCTTCTGCAATTGGGATGAGTTCGCAGCTCGTGGCCTTCTTCTGAAGAACCCTCCTTTTGAGATCATGTATGACTATGGCTACTCAGGAGGTCTTGCAGTGGCTGGGTCAGAGGCTGACATCCTTGAGCTTTTCGATTGGGCGCTTGATGAGGGTCTCAGCCTCGGCATCCATTACTGCTCGCTTGAGAACAAGCATCGAAGCGAGATCCGTCAAAAGAACGAGCGTGCGCGAACGCTCCATCCCGTGCTCTCTTTCGATGAAGATGACTTCTTCCTCAAATGCTGCAAAGTGTATGGGGATGATGTCGCCCTCGCGAAGGACGCGCTTGAAGAAGCGGGGTGCACGGACATGCTTGAAAGCCCGGAGGAATGCTCTCTTTCATTTCCGCTCACCTCGCTCAAGACGGTGTCTGGGCTGAAGCATGACGATGGGACACCGCTCATGCCGCAGATCTGCTCCTTCGTGTATGAAACTGATGAAGAGGGGGCTTACTTCATCGATGTTGCCATCAAAGATGCACGGTGATCATCCAAGCTCGATGGTGTTCGAGAATCGGTACTCTCCGTTCGTGCCGATCACGATGTAGTTCTCAGCTCCTCCAAATTCTTGATCGCTTGCATCGATGAGATGTACATGAGCGAATACAGAGTGGAGCGCCTCGGTGAACGCGAGCAGCTCACGTGAATCTCCCCTTGGTTGCTTCACGACAAGGTTCGTCATGTAGAGACCCTTTGGGCGCAGTATGCGACCTATCTGCTCGATGCTCTCTTTTTCGAGGAATGCCTTTGAAACATTGCATCCTTCAAAAGAGTCATTGATCACCACGTCGTAGCATTGATCAGGAGCTTCTCTTATGACCTGCACGCCATCGGCGACCCAGATATTCATGCGATCTTGCTCGTTGCGTGCATCAAGATATGCCTCAAGCTTATCAAGGTAGAAGCGCTCTCTTGCGATCTGCACGATGACGGGGTCGATCTCGACCACATCCATGCGAGCGCTTGAAGAATGTGTGAGGAAATGCTTAGGGTAAGAGAAGCAGCCTCCTCCGATCATAAGCACCTCATCGATCTCAAGGCCATCATCAGCAGCTTCGTACATGCAATCGAATGCAAGGATGTAGGCAAAGGGAGGAGAGCTCCAATTATCATCAAGGTAGGTGGCGCTTTGATAGGTGCCGTCAAGGCTCAAGACACGCACGTAATTACCGAGTGAATCGCAGGTGATGAAACACCGTGCTTCGCCAAACGATGTTTGGAATGTTCGTCTCTCGATGAGGCGCCGAAGCGGGTTCATGGGCGCACCTTGAAGATGAGATAGCGGTTGAGCTTTCCGCTCTTTCCATCGTCTTGATAATCGGCAACAAGATCGCATCCTTGTGCGCAGGCAACTCCGATGAGGTCATCAATCTCGAGATCAGCGAAGGAATGGCAGAATCTGAACGCGTTGGTTTCGTCTTGCCAGTCAAGGAGGTAGTCACCCTGGTCAGTATCGATGCCGAATCCTAAGAGATCGCTTCCTCGCTGTGTTGCGCGCTCTGCCTTTTTGCGCATTCGCGGGTCAGATGCGAATTGCCAAAACGATACGCTCATGAAGCCGTCGGGCGCTGTCTTTTCGATCATCTTAAGAAGCAGATGTTCGCGATCAAGAGCGCAGGGTAGGTGATGCATAAGGCCAAAGCAAGCGACAAGCGCACAGGCGGGGATCTTCGCGAACGCTTCAGGTGCGTTGCCATCCCTTGTCGCCTCGTGGATATCCATCTCGAGGAAATCGACGAGAACCCCTTCCAGGCTGCTTGTCTCTGCAAGAGCACGACAGCTATCGATCGCGTAGGCTTTAAGCGGCTTGTCAGTCATATGAGCGAGCTTGCTCGCAAGGAACTTCTCAAAGCGCATATTGCCGCAACCTATGTCGAGAAGGGAGGGGGCATGGCAGAGCGCATCAGAGCATGCTTGCCAGACGCGATCCCATCCATGCCATGCGAACGTGCGCGTTTGCGAGAAAGCGTCTGTGACACGTGCGTAGAAATTTGCATTGAGGGCGTTGAGCTGCTCTGCGCGATCGCGATCCATTGCACCTTCCTGTTCCAGACACGAGCATGATGTAAGTATAATCGTTAGCATTATGGAGACAGTCATCACCCGCATAGTCCAGAAGGCCCGCGAGAATGGGACCTTGTCTGCGAAGACGATCGACCGTCTTCTTCGTGAGAGGTGCGCCGAGCTACATGATGCATCTCGTTCGATCTCCAAACGGACATGCATGGCATATTACGTACGCATCCGCGATGAGCAAACTGCGTTTTGGAAATCCCTTGCCATAGATGATGCTACCGATCATGCGATCATGCATTCACTCAGGTCTAAGCCACGGCGTACCGCATCTGGAGTAGCTACCATCACGGTATTGACAGCGCCGTTCCCTTGTTCGGCTGATTGCTCGTATTGTCCCAGCGACATTCGCATGCCGAAGAGCTATCTTTCCGATGAGCCTGCTTGCCAACGAGCTGAACGCAACTTCTTCGATCCTTACTTGCAAATGCATGCGCGTTTGAATGCGCTCCACAGCCTTGGGCACGTCGTCGATAAGGTGGAGACGATCGTTTTGGGTGGAACGTTCAGCGAATACCCAGAGTCGTACCGCATATGGTTCGTGACCCAGCTCTTTCGCGCCCTGAATGAATTTGGAGCTGACGAAGGCGCGCGCGAGGTGGAACGCCGACGTTTGCGGTACAGAGATGCGGGGCTAAGCGGTGATCCCGATGAAAACGCTGAGCGCACACGCTTGCTTCAAGAAGAGCTCGATGCGCATGTGCTCTCCTACAACAAAGCCTTTGCGTGCGCATATCCCGAAGGTCTTGCCTTTGCGATGGCTGACGAGATAGCAGGCACCTCGTTTGACAGGCTTCGTGCTGCGCAGGATGCTAATGCTGAAGCTGCTCAGCGCATGGTGGGTCTTGTGGTAGAGACTCGACCTGACAGGATCGATGCTTCGCACCTCGCTTCTCTGCGCGCGCTTGGATGCACGAAGATCCAAGTCGGAATCCAGAGCCTTGATGATGGCATCTTGGCACAGAACGTTCGTGGTGCACGGGTTGAGGATACGGTACGCGCTCTTGAGCTTCTCCGTCTTTTCGGATTCAAGTCTCACGTGCACTTCATGATCAACCTGAAAGGCTCTTGCCCTGCGAAGGACCTTGAAGGGTATGGCGAGCTTGTTGGGAAGGCACCATTCAAGCCCGATGAGGTAAAGCTTTATCCTTGTGCGCTTGTGAAGAGCGCTCGTCTCATGGAGGAGCATTCAGCAGGTGCATGGCGCCCTTACTCAAGAGAAGAGCTTATCGATCTTCTCAGCGCATGCGTGCTTATGACGCCGCCTTACACAAGGATATCCCGAATGATCCGCGACATCTCTTCTTCTGACATCGTCGCAGGCAACAAGTCGACCAACTTGAGGCAAATGGTCGAGGCAAGGATTCGGGAAGAAGGGGAGAAGCCCTCCGAGATTCGCATGCGTGAGATCGCCAAGCGACAGATGTCCGTAGAGAAGCTTTCGCTTTCGGAGATTGCGTATAGGACGTCGAACACCGAAGAGGTGTTCCTCCAATGGACAGATGACGAGGGAACCCTGGCAGCCTTCTTGCGATTGTCATTTCCCGATCAAGAGGCGATCGAGCAAGCGCGCACGACGATGGATGGGTTCCCTGCTGAGCTAGGATGCGCGATGATCCGCGAGGTGCATGTGTACGGTCGTGTCTCGAAGCTCCATGAGTCGATCGAGGGAACGCAGCATATAGGCCTTGGGCGCATGCTCATCGAGCGCGCGTGCAAGCTCGCTCACGAAAACGGCTTTACGCGCATTGGCGTCATAAGCGCTGTTGGCACACGCCGCTACTACGAACGACTTGGCTTCGAGCGTTTCGGGCTGTACCATTTCAAAGATCTTGAGACTGGTTGATCCTCAGAGTGCTTGGCGGATGGCCGCAAGAAGCTCATCGTAGGTCTCGAACGCAGGGATGTCAGGATGATCGCGAGCGATCTGCTCTGTCGTGCGAAAGAAGAATCCTGCCTTCGAATCCTCGATCATGGCGATGTCGTTGAAAGAATCACCTGCGGCGATCGTCTCGATGCCAGCGGTATGAAGGGCTCGCACGGTGGTGAGCTTCGTGTTTTCGCAGCGCATCTTATAGCCTGTTATGGCACCCGTGGCCTCATCGACGACAAGCTCGTTGCAGAAGATCGTAGGAAACCCAAGCTTAGCCATCAGTGGTGCAGCGAACTGCTCGAACGTATCGGAGATGATGACGACTTGGGTGATGCGACGCAATGCATCAAGGAACTCCTTAGCTCCCTCCATCGGGTCGATCTTGGCGATGCACTCCTGTATTTCAGGAAGCCCAAGCTTCGCCTCGCGCAAAAGGTCGAGCCGATAGTTCATGAGCTTATCGTAATCGGGTTCATCTCGGGTGGTCTTCTTGAGTCCTTCGATTCCTGATTCTTCCGCAAACGCGATCCAGATCTCTGGGACAAGCACGCCTTCCAAATCAAGGCAAACGAGATTCATGCTTCTTCCTCTCCATATGGTTTGTTGGTATAGGGCTATTCTAGTCAAAGGCGCTCGCTTGCTTGCATTGAATGTTGCGATGCTTGAAAATAGAGCGAACAAAGAGCGGGAACGGTAGAAGATGATGACATGTTCTACCGCGGAGCTGATGGGATGGAGCTGGTAACACGATGCCTTCCGAAATGCATGAGGATCATTCTGAAGAGCGTGCCCAAACTTCCGGAAAGCGTTCGTTCGGACAGCGGGGGGTGATAACCTCACGACCTTCTCGTGAAACGATCATGC
This sequence comes from uncultured Eggerthellaceae bacterium, assembly GCA_910588985.1. Classification (GTDB taxonomy): domain Bacteria; phylum Actinomycetota; class Coriobacteriia; order Coriobacteriales; family Eggerthellaceae; genus MGBC163016. The sequence goes on from CAJURO010000003.1 coordinate 33,822, forward strand.
AATCCTATGTTGCAGAGGATCAAGCACGTGCGCGAAGCGCGCGAATGAGAAATCAAGAATCATACAAGCATTACCAGGCGATCGCGCAACGTAACCGCGAGCGAGAGGATCGCAAGCGCGAGCTTGAGATGCGGTTGCGCGAAGAGGAGCATCGGGCTGCAGAGGAGCGCAGACGCATTCGCGATGCGCAGCAAGCTTCTGCACGACCGGGCGCTGCTCGACAAGCTGCAAGGACGTCTTCTTCAGGCATAGATCGTCGTGTTGTGCAGCCTCTCTCCTCACAGGAAAGCCACGAATACTCCGAACGCTCTCGTGCGAGCTTTGAGCGAGAGCGCGAATCACGTGATGCGTTTTCTCCTGAAAGAGCGATGCGAAGCCCAAATCGTGAGATCATCGATGGGCGAGGGAGCATAGACTCACGCGCTTTCAATGAACGGCATGACCTCGTATCGTATTCGATCGACGAAAGCGATAGGCCTGATCCGATGATCGACACCACGAACCCAAAAGCGAAATGGCATTCGCACTCGGGCAACGAGCCTTCTCAACGTACAAGCGTTTTTGTCAAAAGGGGGCTCGGGAGCTCGGTTCCTTCGTTCTCAAGCTCGCTTGCTCATTCTCGTTCCACGCGAAGAGCATCGTTCCTTGCCAGCTTGCCCGCTTTCGTCAAAGTGGTTGTTCCTCTCATTGTTGTCCTCTTGATCATCCTTATCATCATCGTGTTCTTCTGATAGACAGAGCATCAGTAAAATCGGAATAGCGAAGTGAGGGCTGCGTAGCTTCTGAACGTAGCTTTTCCGATTTTTGCACATCAGATGTATAACCTAAATACGGAATATGCTTTCGAGTTGTTAGCGATGAGTAGGCATTGCGCTTAGGAGCGTTTGATAATTCGCTTTCAGGGTTTGCCTTACCATTTCGAGCTCTTCTGAACGCACCTCTGCAATGGCTTGCGTTGTGTTCTCGATTTCTTGGATCCATGTATCGACAGACCAAGGGCTTCCCTCATGTGGAGGGCTATCTGTCTCGGCTAGAAGGTGGTCGGAAGGCAGAGCGCTCGTGATGAACGCACCGTCTCCTTGCGCTATCATCCGCATGGAAACGGAGAAGAGCGCACCTTTGGAGAGTGCGCGACCGAACTGCTCGCGTGTTCCAGAGAACCAGTGGAAAACGCATATGTTCGATTCGAACATGCCATATTCATCGAGGATATCGATGACCTCTTCGCATGATTTGACTGCATGGATGAAGAGGGGGCGTCCTGGTGCATGCTCACGCGTGCTCTTCATGAGATGCTGGAAGATCTCGACCTGACGAGCGTGCGAGCCCTTTCGTCTGCGAGAGAAATCAAGGCCAACCTCTCCGATGAAAGGGGCGGAGCGAACAAGGTCATCAAAATGCGCCACGTCAACCTCTGAGACCCGCGCTTCATCGATCCACCAAGGATGAATGCCAAGGCCAACGGTGATGCAAGGGGCATCTGCAAAGCGTTCTTCTGCGCTCACAAAGCTTGAAGGTATGACCGTGGAGCAAAGCGCATGCACGTTTCGATCCTTCGCCTTCATTGCGATCTCTTGTGCGTTATTGGCGAAATCGATATGGCAATGTGCGTCGTAGTGTTCGCTCATGAGCATGTTCCTTCGTTCGTCATTGGCTCTTGCCCTGTACGGCCTCATCTTGAGCGTACATTAAAACAAGGGGTAAGAATGATGCGCGCAGATTCTGTGGATGAGGCGTCAGCAAAGCCAAGAACATCAGTGCTTACGTCACAACTTGTAAACGGAGGGCTTTCCTCTCATTACCGCTTGTTCGATGTTCGCAGGTTCTTAGGTTCTTTTTGGCTAGATTGTAATCATCGAAAAGGAGGGAACGATGCAATCATTCATCAAAGCTGTCCAGTCGAACATCATCATCCAGGCGATCCTCTTCATCATCCTTGGTGGGATGCTCATCCTGATGCCAAGCGTGTCATTGCTCACGATCGTATACCTGATAGGTGCGCTCTTTGCTGTTTGCGGCATTGTTTCGCTTATCGGCTACTTTCGACCAGGGTCTGAGAATTACCATCTTGCGAGCGTCTTGAGCACAAGCATCTTCATGCTCGCGCTTGCTCTGATCGTATTCTTGTTCCCTGTTCCCATTGCGAGCGTCTTTTCTCTTTGCCTTGGCATCATCCTTGTGCTGAGCGGTATTGTCAGCGCTGTACGTGCATTCGAATTGCGAAATACAGGCGGAAGCGCCTGGATAGTCTCGATGATAGCGAGCATCCTCATTGCTGTCGGCGGGTTCCTTGTCATTTGGAATCCCTTTGACACCACCGTTCTTTTGGTGGTCGTTCTTGGCGCTATCATGGTTGCCAATGGGGTCGTGAATCTTGTCATCGAATATCTTTTCCGTCAGATGATCAAGGCGTGATCATTGCCCCGACGACCAAAGCATCCGCTTGCCAAGAAAATGGGCGCGCGGATGAAATCCTCTCTTTAAGGCATCTGCTCCCTGTAGGTGCCTTTTGCTAGAATAACGCAACTCAAAAATATGATCTGAAAGGATTGGCATGCCTGAGATGAACGATGCATTCGAAGAGATCGAGAAGCATCGAGCGCAGATCGATGAGATCGATCGTGAGCTTGTTGCGCTCTTGAACAAACGCGCTGGACATTCCCTTGTTATTCGTGGCTTGAAGCCAGAGGCAAAGATGGGTCTGTTCGACGCGAAGAGGGAAGAGGAGATCCTTGTCAAAGTTACGGGATACAACGAAGGGCCTCTCTATAACGAGAATCTTCGTGAGATCTATTCGACCATCCTTAAAGTCATGAAGGAGACCCCGTCCTTATGAGCCAGCTTCCCATTCCCTCCATACCAGATCTCGGCACAAAAGGTGACACCATCACGATCTTTGCAGGGCCTTGCTCTGTTGAGTCGTCAGAGCAGTTCGACGAAGTAGCTTCTTGCATCTCCGATCTTGGGCTCACATGGATTCGCGGCGGGGCTTTCAAGCCTCGTACCAACCCGCATTCATTTCAAGGTCTTGGCGAAGAAGCGCTGCGCATCATGAAGGATGCGGGAGCGAAGTATGGCTTGAAGACGCTGACCGAGGTCATGGATTCTGCCCATTGCGAGCTTGTCCATTCGTATGTTGACGGATTGCAGGTTGGTGCGCGCAATTTCCAGAATTTCTCGCTCTTGAAAAAGATCGGCGAAGTGACAGCTGATTCTCATAAGCCCGTTCTCTACAAGCGTGGTTTTGCGGGCACGGTCGCTGAATGGCTTGCTGCCTGTGATTACATTACCGACCAAGGCAATGACAACGTCATCTTATGCGAGCGTGGTATTCGCACCTTCGAGACAGCAACTCGCTTTACGCTTGACATCGCGACGGTTCCTGTTGTGCATAAGCAGTCGCTCTTCCCGATCTGCATCGATGTTTCACATCCTGCCGGTCAGCGCGATCTCGTACCAGCTCTTGCCTATGCTGCTGTTGCGAGTGGCGCAGACTCCATCATGATCGAGGTTCACCCGAATCCTCCTGCTGCGCTCTCAGACGGGCCACAACAATTGACCCCAGCTCAGTTCGAGATCCTTGTCAGCAACCTTCGCGAGATTGCTGCGGTGTTTGGCAAGAAGATCGTTTAAGCACTTCAAGCTGCGTCTTCTATCGCTCTTCTTAGAGCGTGGCATATCACCTCGATATGAATGCCACGCTTTAATCTCTTGCGATCAGCTCTTTAGACATGCTCTTATCGCGAAGACCCTATGACTTGACGACAAAGGAATAGGACGCTTCGCCATTCTCGAAGCTAACATCAAGGGTGTAAAGATGTCCCGCATTGACATCAAAGGTTAAGCTTGAGCTTGCCTTGTCGAACACGATGCCATATGCATTGTTGCTGTCAGCGACAAGCCCTTTGCCTTGCACCTCGTCGAGTGGTATGCACATGACGGATGCTTCATCAATGTCTCGTGAGAAGCTTACCGTTACTTCATTCGTGTCGTTGATGACCATATCTGGCACTCCTTCAAGAACGGTACCATCCTCGGCAAGACATGAGCCATCGCTTACTTGGGGATCACCCGATCCTGTGATCATGTAGGAGAATGCCTCAAGTGCGACTGTGATAGAGCCAACATCCTCGATAGTGTATTCAACCTGAGCAGTAGGCACTTCATCGGGATCGTCTTCTGCGAAGACGCGTGCGATGATGTAGTCATATTGAGAGACAAGGACATCGTCGAAGCCGATCACATCGATTCGCGTGATACCAGGATATTGCGCTGGGTAGCTTTCAGCCATGATGCCGTTGCCGACTACGCTTACGATATCCCCAGGGACAAGCTCAGAGACGTCGATCTTCTCTCCCTCTTGCGAAAAGAGGCCACCTTCAGGGATATAGGGAAAGTACACTGCCTCAGTTTCTATATCAGCTAAGAGCGCTGCTCCGTCCTTTACGTAGAGGACAACGGATTCGTTCGTCACCTCATCATCGTTCTTCTCAGTACTGCATCCGAGGAGGATGAGCAAGAGGACAAACAAGCTGCATAATGCGATCAAGCTGATCAAGCGCACAGGCAGGGTCTTATTCGCAGTTCTTTCGAGCATGGCACTCCTCTCAACACAAGCAGGTGTGATACCTTGACTCGTTGAATTGTATTTCAATGCAGAACAATTACAATTGTTCGAGATTTAGTTGTAACATGCGCGTCGCAGGCGGCTCCTGCATCTCGCTTTCATATTTTGATAGATCTGACCTGATAGAGGAGAGAATAGATGTCCCTTGATCTTTCCACGCTCAATGATGCTCAAGCAGAGGCTGTTTCGCTCACTGAAGGGCCGCTTCTCGTGCTCGCCGGCGCCGGAAGCGGCAAAACACGCGTCCTTACGTATCGCATTGCCCATATTCTTGATTCGGACCTTGCCGCGCCCTGGGAGATCCTTGCTATCACCTTCACCAATAAGGCTGCAGCAGAGATGCGCGAGAGGCTTGCAGCGCTTGTGGGAGGGCGATCCCGAGGAATGTGGGTCTCGACCTTTCATAGCATGTGCGTGCGCATGCTCCGTGCTGATGCGGAGCGACTTGGGTTCACGCAGAGCTTCACCATCTATGATACTGACGATCAAAAGCGCCTCATCAAGACGATCCTTGAAGAGATGGATGTCAACCCGAAGATCTACACTCCCAATTCCAGCCTGAATCGGATCTCTCAAGCAAAGAACGAGCTGCTCGTACCAAGCGTGTTCGCTGAGACCGTGAATGATCCTGTCGGCAAAGTTGCTGCTCGAGCTTATACGCGCTATCAGGAGCGCTTGAAAGCCGCAAATGCCTTCGATTTTGACGACCTTCTGATGTATGCATACCTTTTGCTCGCGCATCATGCAGATGTTCTCGAGGCTTATCGAGAGCGTTTTCGCTATATCCTCGTCGATGAATATCAAGACACCAATCATGCTCAATACGAGATCACGAAGCTTCTTGCTGCAGGGCATCAGAACATCATGGTCGTTGGTGATGATGACCAATCGATCTACTCATGGCGCGGTGCTGATATCAGGAACATCCTCGAGTTCGAAGAAGATTATCCTCAAGCACAAGTCATCAAGCTCGAGCAGAACTATCGAAGCGTTGGCAATATCCTCGATGCCGCGAATGCGGTGATTTCCCATAATGTGAACCGCAAGCAGAAGAAGCTCTACACGCAAGGGTCTGCGGGTGAGAAGATCGGCGTTTTCGTAGCATCCGATGAACGTGATGAGGGGCGATGGATAGCCTCCGAGATCGACAAGCTCAAAGCTGATGGCATTGGCTATCACCAGATCGCTGTTTTCTATCGCACAAATGCGCAATCCCGTGTGCTTGAGGATATGCTGTTGCGCGCGGGTGTGCCATACAGGATAGTCGGCGGCACGAAGTTCTTCGATCGTGCTGAGATCAGGAATTGCATGGCATACCTTTCTCTTGTGGTCAATCCTGCCGACGATGTCTCCTTCGAGCGCATCATCAATGTTCCAAGACGTGGCATCGGCAAAACGACGCTTGAAAGGGTGCGCGAGATAGCCGCGACTCATCATATGCCCTACGTTGAAGCAGCGGAGCTCTTGCTTGCTGAGAGCGACGTGCGCCCCAACACGAAGAAGGCGATCGCTGATTTCCTGGCAAAATTGAGGGAAGCACGCACATATGAAGGCGATCTTCGCAAGGTGATCGAGCGCATCATCGAAGACACGGGGATGATCGAGGCGTATCGCGCAGAAGCAACCCAAGAATCCGAGAGCCGTATCGAGAACATCCAAGAGTTCTTTGGCGTTGTCACTGAGTTCAAGGAGACGCATGACGATGAAGATGCTCCTTTCGAGGCGCCAACAGCATCTGCAAACCCTCTGCTTGAAGATGCTGAGATTGATCCCGCGCATAGTGAGCCTGTGCGCGTGCTGAGCGGTGATTCGCTCGAAGACTTCCTTGAATGGGTACGACTTCGCACCGACCTTGACTCGATGTCCGAGGATGGACGTGCAGTCACGCTCATGACGGTCCATGCTGCAAAGGGCCTTGAATTCGACGGCGTATTCGTTGCTGGAATGGAGGAGAGCATCTTCCCGCATATGAACTCGATCAGCGACAGCGCTCTCATCGAAGAGGAGAGGCGGCTTGCTTATGTGGCTATCACGCGGGCACGAAAGCGTCTCTATCTTACTTGCGCGCAGACACGGCAGCTCTTCGGTCAAACGAATGCGAATCCGCTCTCTCGCTTCATATCCGAGATCCCGCATGAGCTTAAAACCACGCTTGGTCTTGGATCAGCAGGCTTTTCTGGCAGCGGCTGGGAGAAGCGCGGAAGCAGGCGCGGTATTTCAGGAAGTGGACGTGAAGCAGGGGAGGGCCGCGTATTCGGCCGTTCAAGCGCACAGGGAGGAGAGCGTCGCAGTCAGCGAGCTCAAGCATCCAGCGGCAAGCGGGCGGGAGCGCGGACGACGTTCTCTGTGGGCGACACCATAGATCACAAGACGTTTGGAAAGGGAAGCGTCGTCAAAGTCGATGGCGATACGCTCCACGTTAAGTTCGTCAAGGGTGGTCAGGTTAAGCGCTTGCTCAAGGACTACGCTCCGATCGTGAAGATATCCTAAGAGAAAGGCCCTCATTCGTCGAGGGCCCTTCTCTTGAAGCGTTGCCTCTTTTCGAAGAAGCTCTAATCCAGCTCGTCAGAGGAGAATGCGTCGCGTCCGAGATGGTACTCGATGCCATTCTTCTTCATCTGGCGGTATTCCGCAGTTGCCGTGAAGAGAACGTCTGACGAGGAATTAAGAGCAGTCTCACAGGAATCCTGGATAACGCCGATGATGAAGCCGATCGCAACGACCTCCATGGCCACGGTCGTGTCGATCCCAAAGAGCGAACATGCAAGAGGGATGAGCAGAAGCGATCCACCAGCCACGCCGCTTGCACCACAGGCGCTCAGAGCTGCAAGGACGCAAAGGATAATAGCCGTTATCGGGTCAACGGTAAGGCCAACGGTATGCGCAGCGGCCATGGTCATGACAGTGATGGTCACGGCAGCACCTGCCATATTGATGGTGGCGCCAAGAGGGATCGAGACGGAGTAGTTGTCTTTGTTGAGACCAAGCTTGCGGCAAAGCTCCATGTTGATGGGAATGTTCGCTGCTGATGAACGGGTGAAGAAGGCAGTGATACCTGAATCCTTCAAGCATCTGAGAACAAGGGGATAAGGGTTCTGACGCGTGCAGATGAATACGATGAGCGGGTTGGTAACAAGCGCGATCAAGAGCATGCAGCCAACAAGGAGGATGATGAGCTGCCCATACACGACGAAGATATCAGCTCCGCTCTCGGATACAGAGGTATAGACCAGTCCCATGATGCCAAAGGGTGCGAGGTTGATAACCCAGCGAACAGCCATGGATACAGCATCAGAGATAGCAGCGAACACATCCTTGACATTTTGAGATGAGCGACGCAATGCAATACCAAGCACGATAGCCCAAGCAAGGATACCGATGAAGTTAGCATTCGCAAGAGCATCGACCGGATTCGCTGCCACGTTCATGATGATGGTCGTAAGCACCTCGCCGATACCAGAAGGTGAAGACTGGTCTACCTCCTCTGCGATGCTGAAGGTGAGCTCAATGGGGAAGAGATAGCTTCCAATAACAGCAACCAAGGCTGCAACAAGCGTTGATATCACATAGAGAACGATGACCGTTTTCATCGACTTTGCGGCCTTGGCATTCGGAAGCGCCGAGATGACGATGAAGAACACGAGGATAGGCGCCACAGCGCGCAGGGCAGAAACAAAGAGATTGCCCAACAGCGTGATGAACTCGCTGATGCCAACAGTCCATTCTGGTCCATCCTGCGGAAAGACGAAGGCAAGGACAAGGCCAATGACAAGGCCGACAACGATGCGAAGGATCAAGCTTGTTTCGCTGTATCGTTGAAAGATGTTCTTCTTTTTCCCGCTCGCGTTCTCCCCTTCGGGGCTTTTCTGCGGCTCGTTTGCATTCAAGGCTTCTTCGGCCATGTTCGAACCTCCATAGATGTGTTGATCGATACATGAGAATCTATACCACTTCGCTCGCTTCGCATTTTTGCAAACAGGTGGTTGAGCCTTCGAGTGCGTTGTGCTTCTCGGTGAAAACGCCAGAGAGGCAAGAGAAAGAGCAGAGCAAAAGGAATGGTGCGGGCGAAAGGACTTGAACCTTCACGGGGATCACCCACCAGAACCTAAATCTGGTGCGTCTGCCAATTCCGCCACGCCCGCATATACGCATCGAAGCAAAGAAGATTGCCGTGCCTTAAAGCTGCCATATGATACCATATCGACTGTTTGAAAAGTTGTATTCTAACTTGGTATGGAGGATGTACGTGGACGTTTCAGTTCAAACGATGGATGATAACAAGATCAAGGCAGAGGTCACGCTTGACGCAAAGACGGTTGACGCCAAGATCGATGCGATATACAAGGATTATGCCAAGCGCTATAACTTCCCAGGCTTTCGTCGTGGGCGTGCGCCACGTCCTGTGATCGATAACGCTGTCGGCCGTGAGGCGATCCTTGCCACTGCTACCGAGGAACTCATCAACGAAGCGTATCCGCTCGTTGTTGAGCAGGAGAAGCTCTACCCTGTTGCCTCTCCTGATTTCGGGGAACCAAGCACTGCCGAATCCGGCAAGCCGCTCTCATTCGAATTCACCCTTGCTGTGAAGCCTGTCTTCGAGCTTTCAAGCTATGATCCCGTTGAGATCGAGGTGCCGAAGGCTGAACCAACGGAAAAAGAGGTCGATAGCCAGATCGATGCATTGCGCGAGCACTACAAGTCGTATGCAAGCGCAGACGAGGGCGCTGTCCTCGAGAACACGAACAGCGCTGAGATCAATGTTGTTGCAACGAAGTCCGATGGCGAGGAGATCAAGAGCTTGAGCGGCGACCAGCCATTCTTCGCGCTTGGCATTGGGCTTTATTCCGAGAGCTTCGATGAGCATGTCAAGGGCATGAAGGTTGGCGAGAAGCGATCCTTCAAGATCGACGTGCCGAAAGATGAGCAAGCGGTATACTTTGCGGACCTGACCGGTGAGGAGGTCTCCTTCGAGGTCACGGTCAAGGCTATCCAAGAAGAGAAGCTTCCTGAGCTTACTGATGAGTGGGTAAAGGAAACGCTGCAGATGGATAGCGTTGAGGATCTTCGGAAGAATGTCGCAGAGTCCATCGAAAGGCAAGTTGAGCAGTTCTTGCCGCAGATCAAGGAGAACGCTTGCGCGCGTGTTCTCGTCGAGCGTTTTGACGACGAGGTTCCAGAGAGCATGGTTGAGCAGGCCGAATCAACGCTCTTGCAGGACTTCTTCACGCAATTGCAGTCTCAAGGCATGAGCTTTGATACGTACTTGAAATCACGCAGCATCACTTCTGAACAGTTCAAAGAGGATGTAAAGAAGCAAGCCGCAGACCAAGCTGCTGAAGAGCTCGCCCTTGAAGCGTGGGCGCATCATGCAGGGATCGAAGTCACTGATGAGGATGTCTCAGAAGAGTTTGCAAAAGCTGGCCTGGAAGATCCGAAGAAGACAGAAGAGGAATGGCGCCGCACTGGTCGTCTCTATATGATCCGCGAGGGCATCCTTCGCGCGAAGGCGATGGAGAACGTCATCGATACTGCAAAGATCACTGAGGTTGAATTCGATCCCGACCAAGCAAAAGAGTAAAACGAGCGGATTCATCCTGTGTTCTTTTCGCGATACGCCATGTCTCGTTTGCCGCGCATGAACATCTGTACCATAATATGAATCGAAACATACACGCTCTAGATTCATGAAGCTAGAGCATCGGAAAGCGAGGAACAATGGGAATCGAAAGAGCACAGAGCGCATTGATACCGTACGTCATCGAACAATCTCCGCGTGGAGAGCGCAGCTATGACATCTATTCAAGACTCCTTAACGATCGCATCATCTTCTTGGGAGAGCAGATCGACGATCATGTTGCGAATTCAGTGGTTGCACAGCTTCTCCATTTGGAAAGCGCTGACCCTGAGAAGGATATCTCGCTCTACATCAATTCGCCTGGTGGGTCGGTCACAGCAGGTCTTGGCATCTTGGATACGATGAATTTCATCCAGTGCGACGTTTCCACCATCTGCATTGGAGAATGCGCATCCATGGCGGCTGTTCTCCTCTCTTCCGGAGCGAAGGGCAAGCGCTATTGCCTGCCCAACTCCATGGTGCTGATCCATCAACCACTTGGTGGTGCCCAGGGTCAACAGACAGAGATCGCCATCGTTGCTGACTTCATGCTGAAGACCCGCAAACGGTTGAACAAGATCCTTTCAGATAATACAGGTCAATCGATCGAGAAGATCCAGCTCGATACTGAACGTGATAACTACATGACTGCCGAGGAAGCTAAGGAATACGGCCTTGTTGATGAGATCATCCTCCATCATGGGAAATAAACGACACGTTTAAGAGCGAATAGAAGGAGCCGCCTTATCTGCGCGGCTCCTTTGCTTCTATAATGGAACCTTCTTAGATATGTATGAGACGACGATCAGAAGAGAGAGCATGACGAAAGAGAGAAAACAAGACGGTCCAGAGAAGATCGAATGCGCTTTTTGTGGCAAGAGCGCCGATAGAGTCAATTCTCTTATCTCAGGCCCCAATGGGATCTATATTTGCGACGAGTGCGTAAGCGTTTGCGCCGATGCGCTCATGTCTGAAATGATGCTCTCTATGCAGCAGGGCAATCGCTCGGACTATCAGCAAATGATGCAGGGCTCCTTTGAGGGGAATACGCTTGAAGCGGGTTCGGGCCAAGCACAAGATGCAACAGCTTCGCATGAAGCGTTCAGCGCTGAGCACGAATTGCGCGATCTTCCTACTCCTCATGAGATACATGACCATCTTTGCGAGCATGTCGTCGGGCAGGAAAGCGCGAAGCGCGCATTGTCCGTAGCTGTTTACAACCATTACAAGCGTATTCTCGCTGCAGCCGAAAACGATTCGGAAGACGCTGAAGACTCTGTTGAGATAGACAAATCGAACATCATGTTGCTCGGCCCGACAGGATCTGGCAAAACATTGCTCGCGCAAACGCTCGCGCGAACGCTCCAGGTTCCGTTCGCTATTGCCGATGCCACCACCCTTACAGAGGCGGGGTACGTAGGCGAAGATGTGGAGAACATCCTTCTCAAGCTCATCACAGCGGCAGATTTCGACATCGCCAAGGCTGAGATAGGCATCGTCTATATCGATGAGATCGACAAGATCGCTCGTAAGGCTGAGAACCTTTCCATCACACGTGATGTGTCTGGTGAAGGCGTCCAGCAGGCATTGCTCAAGATCATCGAAGGATGCGATGCATCGGTACCACCGCAAGGAGGACGCAAGCATCCGGAGCAAGAGCTCCTTCACATCAATACCGACAACATCCTCTTCATTTTGGGTGGGGCCTTTGTGGGCCTTGCTGATATCGTTGGTGAGCGCGTAGGCAAGAAGGGCCTTGGTTTCGCAAGCGAGCTTCCCGAATCGAAGAAGCAAGCAGAGGCCGAGCTTTTGGCCCAAGTGCTGCCTGAGGATCTGAACAAGTATGGGATGATCCCTGAATTCGTCGGGCGTATCCCTGTGATCACCTCTCTCGATGAGCTCACTGAAGATGATCTCGTGCGTATTCTCACTGAACCGAAGAATGCCATTGTCAAGCAGTATCGAAAGATGTTCGAGATCGAGGATGCCCAGCTCGACTTCACGAAGGAAGCGCTTGCTGCTGTTGCGCATGAAGCGGTGACGCATGGCACAGGCGCGCGCGGCCTTCGCTCGATCTGCGAACGGGTCCTCCTTGACATCATGTTCGATCTCCCTGAGATGGAAGGGAAGAAGAAGGTCACGATAAGGCCAACTGATATCACAGGAGAAACGTATCCTGAGATCAGCATCGAAAAAGATGCGAAGGATGCAAAAGGTTCGAAGGAAGCAAAAGAGGATAAGTAAACATGGCTGACGAGCAAAGACAAGACCAAACGTACGCAGAACTTGAGAAGCCAATCTTTGAAGCATGGCGCGAGGGGGGTTACTTCTTGCGCTCGAAAGGGTTTGGCAAGAATGCTGCCGAATCCTATACGATAGTTATCCCTCCGCCCAACGTCACAGGCGTGCTACATATGGGCCATGCGCTCAATGACACCATTCAGGATGCCTGCATACGTCACGCTCGCATGCAGGGATATCAAACCCGTTGGATCCTTGGCACAGATCATGCAGGGATCGCAACGCAGACCAAGGTCGATAAGCATCTTGCAGAACAGGGCATCAATCGTCGTGAAATAGGGCGCGATGCGTTCATCGCAGAATGCCAGAAGTGGCGCATGCAATACGGTACGACCATCGTAGAGCAGATCAAGGCGATGGGATGTTCTTGCGATTACGAGCATGAGCAATTCACGATGAGCCCCGAGTTCTCCCTTGCTGTTCGCAAGCTGTTCGTTGACTGGTACCACGATGGGATCATCTATCGAGGTCGTCGCATCGTCAATTGGTGTCCGCACTGCACAACGGCTATCGCTGATGATGAGGCAGAGTACGAGGACGAGAAGAGCCATCTTTGGTATTTGAAGTATCCTCTTGAAGAGCCTGTAGGGGATATCGACCATATCGTTGTTGCTACGACGAGACCTGAGACCATGCTTGGCGATACAGGGGTAGCCGTCAATCCCAAGGACGAACGCTATGCCTCGCTTATCGGCAAGAACGTCATCCTGCCGATCGTTGAACGCTCGATCCCGATCTTCGCTGACTTCCACGTTGACGCTGAATATGGAACAGGCGCTGTGAAGGTCACTCCCGCACATGACCCCAACGATTTCGCCATGGGTGCTCGTGCAGGGCTTGAGCAGGTCAACATCTTCGATGAGACCGCGCATGTGGTTGATGGCTTCGGTGACATGACAGGAATGAGCCGCGACGAAGCCCGTGAGGCAGTTGTTGCTCGCTTCGATGAGCTTGGCTTGCTCGAGAAGGTCGAGGACATCGATCACTCCGTCATGCATTGCTATCGTTGCCATAACACGCTTGAGCCATGGCTTTCTGAACAATGGTTCGTTGCGGTCGACAAGCTCAAAGGACCAGCAAGGGAAGCCGTTGAAAGCGGGCAGATCACATTCCATCCTGCTCGTTGGGCTCAAGTCTACCTTGACTGGCTCGACAATCTGAAGGATTGGTGCATCTCCCGTCAGCTTTGGTGGGGGCATCGCATCCCTCTGTTCTCTTGCGATGCGTGCGGATGGCAAGATGCTCTCCTTGAGGACGTGGAGACATGTCCTATTTGCGGAGCTCCTGTGCGACAGGATGAAGACGTGCTCGATACCTGGTTCTCATCGCAGCTCTGGCCATTCGCAACCCAAGGTTGGGGCGAAGAGGGGATGGATGCGCCTGATCTTCAGAAGTTCTATCCCACGCAGCTCCTCTCTACAGCGCGAGACATCATGGGACTCTGGGTTGCGCGTATGGTGATGGCAAGCGAATACTGTACGGGCACGATCCCCTTCAAAGACGTTATCATCCATCCAACTGTCATGGGTGCGGATGGAAAGCCGATGAGCAAATCACGTGGCAATGGCGTCGATCCTGTGGCGCTCATGGAGGATTATGGTGCAGATGGCATGCGCTTTGGCTTGCTCACTCAGGTCACTGGCACCCAGGCCATACGCTTTGACGTCGGCAAGATCGAGAACGCACGCAACTTTGCGAACAAGATCAAGAATGCAGCTCGCTTCATTAACATGAACCTTGATGACTACGTTCCTGGCGCCCCTGAGCCTGCCACTGAAGCAGACCGCTGGATCTTCTCCCGTCTGGCAAAGCTTGTCTCTGACATCGACCAAGCCTACGCTCATTACGAGTTCTCCGAGATCACGCGCTTGCTTTACGTCTTTTTCTGGAATGAGTTCTGCGATTGGTACATCGAGTTCTCCAAAAGCCGCCTCTCAGGCCCAGAGCGCATCATTTGCCAGCGCAACCTTGTGTATGTGCTTGAAGTGGCGCTTCGCTTGCTCCATCCTATCATGCCCTTCATCACTGAGCGCATCTATGCCGATCTGCCTGTTGGACAAGATGCGCCGCCTCTGCTCATCTGTGCACCATGGCCTTCCGCGCACGAGCTTGAACGCTACATCGATGAGCAAGCTGAGACGTCCACCAGCCTTGTGTGCGACATTGTAGGTGCTGTGCGATCCGCACGCGCGCGCTACGGTATCTCGCCTAAGACCGAACTTGCGGTGGCGATCAAGGCTTCCCCTGAAGCGCTCGATCTCATAGCACCCCAAGAAGGGCTCATTACCGCACTTGCGCGCATCTCGTCTCTCTCAATCTCGACGACGCAGGAGAAGCCTGCAGAATCATGCGTTGGCTTCGGTAATGGAGTCGAAGTCTATACCATCCTTGCTGGCCTTGTTGATTTCGATGCTGAACGAGCGCGCCTAAGCAAAGAGCGTGATAAGCTCGACCGCGATGTCGAGAAGCTTGAGAAGAAGCTCTCCAATCCAGGTTTCTTGAGCAAGGCGGCACCCGAGATCATAGCGAAAGACGAAGCTAAGCTCGCCGAGCTCACGGATACCCGCAATCGCGTTATCGAGCAGCTTGAATCGATCTAGGAAAGCAGAGGGCAGCATCCAGGCATCGGTATATGCTTGGATGCTGCTTTGCTATAATCAACGGCAGTGTTCAGACCGAGGTAAGGAACGTAAAAGTGAGTGAGCTTATCGGACAACTTTGGACCCCGCAGATGCAGACGGCGTTCACGATCGTCGTCGTCCTTCTCGTCGTCCTTTACATTCTCTGCATCATCTGGGTTGTGAGGGATGCGTATTTAAGGGGCACGACGTGGTACATCTGGGGCATTGTTGCGCTTGTTCCGATCGTTGGCCTCATCGCTTACCTCCTTATGCGTCCTCCGATGCTCCGTCTCGATCGAGATGAGCAGGAGCTTGAAGTTGCTCTCAAGCAGCGTCAGCTCATGCAGTACGGCGAATGTGCAACCTGTGGATATCCTGTTGATTCCTCATTCGTGCTTTGTCCGAATTGCCATACCCAGTTGAAGAATCTCTGCACCCATTGCGAACGTGCGCTCGAGCCAGCTTGGACGGTCTGCCCCTATTGCGCTACGCCGCTTCATCGCGAAGCTCGTCCGAGCGCGAATCGCGCACCTCGTCGTGCGAAGCGTCCGACATCAGCGAAGCCCACCCAAGCAACTGAGGCGAAATAACGTAATCCTTATCCAAGAAGTTCGATCGAAAACTGCAGGCGCTCTGTATGCGCCCGGCTGTGAAAGGAATTCCTATGATCGTATATCTGCCTGATGGCTCTCAAAAGGATGTTGACGCGGGAGCTACCGTATATGATGTTGCCTCTTCTATCGGAGAAGGCCTTGCTCGCGCAGCGCTTGCTGGCAAGATAGATGGCATCCTGGTCGATCTGAATGCACCTGTCAGCGACGGTGCGCAGGTTGAGATCCTGACGAAGAAATCTCCTGAGGCTCTCGATATCATGCGGCATTCCGCAGCACACGTTATGGCAGAAGCAGTTCGCTCTCTCTATCCTGGTACGCAGATCGCATTCGGTCCCCAAACGGATGATGGCTTCTTCTACGATTTCGAGCTTCCTGATGGAGCCACGATCTCCGTCGATGACTTCTCGACTATCGAGAATAAGATGGCGGAGATCATCCATGAAGGGAAGCCCTTCACCCGTAGCGTGGTAACCAAGGATGAGGCTAAGCGCGCTTTTGCAGACCAGCGATTCAAGCTCGAGCATATCGATGAGCTCCCTGAAACAGAAGAGATCAGCATCTATACGCATGGTGACTTCGCCGATCTTTGCGCAGGGCCTCATATGCCAGATGCGAGCGCGATCAAGGCTTTCAAGCTCATGAAGACGGCAGGGGCATACTGGAAAGGCGACGCAGAGCGTGAGGTGCTCACCCGTCTCTATGGCACCGCCTTCTTCGACAAGAAGGATCTTTCCGAATACCTCCATAATCTTGAAGAAGCCGAAAAGCGTGACCATCGTAAGCTTGGACGTGAGCTTGGCATCTACACCATGGATCCGCTTGCAGGTGTTGGCTTGCCCCTTTATCTACCAAAAGGCGCTCGAGTCATTCGCACGATGCAGGAATGGCTTCGCCGCGATCTCTACGAGCGCGGTTACGAAGAGGTCATCACTCCACATATCTACAATGCAGATGTGTGGAAGATGAGCGGGCATTACGACTTCTATCACGAGAACATGTACTTCTTCGATATCAATGAGGGAACCGATGAAGAGCCGCGCCTCTCTGAGTATGGCGTTAAGCCCATGAACTGTCCTGGTCATGTGATGCTCTATAAGTCCGAGCTTCATTCGTATCGTGACCTTCCTTTGCGTTATTTCGAATTCGGCACTGTTTATCGTCATGAGATGTCGGGCGTTGTGCACGGCCTGCTTCGAGCGCGGGGGTTCACGCAAGACGATGCTCACATCTTCTGCACTCGCGACCAGGTCGTTGACGAGGTGTGCGCTATCCTCGACCTTGTCGAGCACATCATGACCACCTTCGGGTTCGCCTATGAGGCCGAGATCTCGACACGTCCTGAGAAATCCATCGGTTCGGATGACATGTGGGAGCATGCAACTGAGTCGTTGCGGCGTGCTTGCGAGATCAAGCAGCTCGCTTATGACATCAACGAGGGTGACGGTGCGTTCTACGGTCCAAAGATCGATATCAAGGTGAAGGACGCCATTGGGCGCACGTGGCAATGCTCAACCGTGCAGATCGACTTCAATTTCCCCGAACGCTTCGATCTGACCTACCGTGCTGCTGACAACACCGAGCAGCGTCCCTGGATGCTCCACCGTGCCATCTTTGGGTCGATCGAGCGTTTCCTCGGCATCCTGATCGAGCATTACGCAGGTGCGCTTCCGTTATGGTTGGCGCCCGTCCAAGCAGCTATCATCCCGATCGCAGATCGTCATAAGGATGCTGCGTTCGAGTTCGCAGGCGAGCTCACCTCGGTTGGTGGGCGAGTCGAGGTCTATGACCAAAACGAGCCCATGAAGGTCAAGATCGCCAAAGCTCAGCAGCAGAAGATCCCTTATATGATCATCATGGGGGACAAGGAGGTCGAAGAGCGCATGGTGAGCGTGCGCGATCGTGCTGAGGGTGACCTTGGCACCTGGGAGAGGACGCGGTTCATCGATACTATCCGCGCAGCAGCTCTCTAGAGCGATGCGCCGCGCACAAGCGCTTAAAGAGAGTGATCAGTGTGGCCGACGCGCTTGGGCGTCGGCCTTCTTTTTGCGTGCTTGCGCCTTATGCTCTAATGCCCGCGCCCGTTCAAGGGCCCGATGCTTCTTCAGCACTGCGATCGTTGAATGCGGATCTTGCTTGATCGATCTGAAGGCATCCCCAAGGTCGGCATCGATCGTATGAAGGGTCACTGAGGCAAGCAAAGGCATCAGGAAGACCGTGATCGCCCCTGCAGCAACAAGAAGCGACGAGGTAGCATCGCTCATCGCGCCGATGTTCGTCGCGATCGTAGTGACCGCAACGATGAGCGGGAGAGCAGCTGTGCAATAGAGAGCAACATTTGCGCGTGAAGGAGCATCCAAATCTCGGTATTTCTCATTGAACCTGAGTGAGATGAAGATGGGGAGCGCCCTCACGAACAAGAGAAGGAGGATGAAGAGGACGAGCAAGTGCGGAGCGCTTGCAACCGCATGAGGGTCTATCTTCATGCCACTCGTAATGAAGAAAAGCGGGATGAAGAATCCATACCCTATGCCATTGAGCTTCTTCTCGAGGCTATCGTTGCCATCAGGCACGATGAAGCGCAAGACGAACCCGGCTGCGAACGCGCCAAGCACGATATCAAGATCGAAGAGCGCCGAGATGGTCACAAGCGAGATCAGAAGCACCATCACACCGCGAACGCCCATCTGAGCATTTCCTTCAGGGTGACGATGCATGAACAAGACGACCTTGCTGTTCTTCGCCTTCATAACGCTTGGAATGAGCGCAGATGCAAGGGCTATGGCCAAGAATGCAACAAGGACGACCACCGTAAGCCAGGTTGCGCGGGTGCTCAAGATGAGCGCGATCGCCAAGATCGGCGCGAGCTCGCCCCACGTGCCATAATCGATGATGGCGTTGCCGATCTGAGTGCCGATGAGACCGCGTTCTTTCAGTATGGGGATGAGCGTTCCAAATGCCGTTGTGGTCAGGGCGATAGCCACTGAGAGCCATCCGATCTGATTCTCTTTGAATTGTGGCAGGCTTATCACAAAGGCCAATGCGATGGCAAATGAGATACACCAGGTAAGAAGCCCCTTTCGCCCGCTTTTGCTCACAAGCTCTTTAGGATCGAGCTCGTACCCTGCAAGGAGGAACAAGAAGCCAAGACCAAGGTCAGAGAGAAGGGTGAGATAGTCTCCTGCTTGGAGTATGCCAGCGACATGCGGTCCAAAGATCATGCCAACAGCCAGAAGAAGAACAGTTTCAGGCACGATGTTACGGGGGATGAGCGCAGAGACCATCGGGCAGATGAAAGCACCGAGAGCGATGATCGCAAGCGAGATCAATTCGTATTCCTCCACGATCTCCTCCTCATGCAAAGTCATGGCAATTTGGAAACAGCTTGAAGGTGCTTGACAGGTTCTTCCTCCATGCCGATATCATATAGACTAGAAAGATATCAGACGAACAAGCACCAGAGATGTTAAACGGAGGTAATCAAAATGAGCGAAGTTCTCACATCAGCTAATTTCCAAACCAAGGTTCTTGAGGCAGACAAGCCCGTTCTTGTAGACTTCTTTGCTACTTGGTGCGGACCTTGCAAGCGTGTTGCTCCCGTTGTAGACGAGATCGCATCAGAGGTAGCTGGCAAAGCCTATGTGTATAAGGTCGACATCGATCAGAGCCCTGACATCGCTGCGCAGTATCGAGTGAATTCAGTGCCAACACTGATCTCGTTCGAACATGGTCAGATCAAGAACAAGACCGTTGGCGCGGTTCCTAAGCAGCAGATCATGCAGCTTCTCGCATAAGACAGGCAGCGGAGCTTTCTACTGGGTTGTGATAAGCCCCTACAGGCAACTGTGGGGGCGTTTTAGATTAAGGAGAGAGGCGCATGGGATCTGAGCGAATCTATGATGTTGCCATTATCGGCGCGGGCCCAGCGGGGATGACAAGCGCGCTTTATGCTTGTCGAGCAGGGTTTAGCTGCGTCATGATCGAATCGATCAGCTACGGGGGGCAACTTGCCCAAACAGAGCATCTTGAGAATTACCCTGGGTTCAATCAGTCAACGAGCGGTTTCGAGCTCTCGGAGATCATGTTCGCGCAAGCAACGAGCTTCGGAGCAGAGATTATCTACGACGAGGTGCAGAGCGTTTGGTTCGAGAATGATGTCAAAACGGTCGTATGTGCTTACGAGAGCATCCAAGCCCGCTCTGTCATCATAGCTTCAGGCGCACGTCCGGCTACCCTTGGCCTGCCCAACGAAGAAGCGCTCAAAGGGCAGGGGGTATCATACTGCGCAACATGCGATGGCAACTTCTTCAAAGACGAGGATGTGATCGTCGTCGGAGGGGGAGATACAGCAGCAGCTGATGCCATCTACCTCTCACGCATTTGCAATACGGTTCGCATGATCGTACGACGTGACGAGCTGCGCGCAACCGCTGTTTATCATCATCGGCTCATGGAGCTTGAGAATGTTGAGATCATCTGGAACAGCAATGTCATTCGCCTTCTCGAGGATGATGGAAGGCTTGCTGGGGTGATCATTCGCAATAACAAGACGAACGAAGAAACGACGATTGACTCACGAGCTGTTTTCGTTGCGATCGGAACGGTCCCCAATGTAGAATTCCTTGGAAATACGCTCGAGCTTGCTCCAAGTGGCCATGTTCTTGCGGAAGCGGATTGCAGAACAAGCGTTGAGGGTGTGTTCGCGGCAGGTGATGTACGCACGAAGCCCCTCTATCAAGTGACAACCGCGGTTGGCGATGGTGCCAATGCTGTGGAATCCTGCGCAGAATACCTTGCGCGCATGCGTTAAGCATTCACCGCTCTTCGCTGATTTGCTAGAATCTATGCGAATCACACGATGCGCGTCGGAAACGGTGCGCAGCTTTTTGCTATGAACCCGCGAGGAGCACGCATGCAAGATGTCGATATGAAGAATAAGCTCTCTACGTTCCTGGAGGCCTACGCCGACCTTCAGCGCAAGATGGGGGATCCCGCTGTGCTTTCTGACCAAAAGGGGTACAACAGGCTTGCAAAGGAATATGCAAGCCAAGGCCCGCTTGCAAAGAAAGCCCAGGAGTACGTAAGCGCGCTGGACGACCTTGAAGCGGCGAAGGAAATGCTCGCCGATGCGGATATGAAAGAATTCGCCCATGAGGAAATATCTTCGATCGAAGCTCGCTTGCCCCAGCTTGAAGAGGATATCAAGATAATGCTCATCCCTGCTGATCCCGCCGATGAGAAGGACATCATCGTTGAGATAAGGGCGGCAGCAGGCGGTGACGAAGCTGCCATCTTCGCAGGGGATCTTTTCAAGATGTACGAGCGCTTCGCCTCTTCGCAGAAGTGGAAGATCGAGGTCTTGAACGTCTCATCCTCTGAAACTGGCGGATACAAGGAGATACAGTTCAAGGTCAAGGGCGATCATGTGTATTCCCTCATGAAGTTCGAGAGTGGGGTTCATCGCGTTCAGCGTGTCCCTAAAACCGAGAGCCAAGGGCGCATCCATACCTCTACGGCAACAGTAGCCGTGCTTCCTGAAGCCGATGAGGTCGAAGTTGAGATCAACGAGAACGATCTTCGCATCGATGTGTTCCGTGCTGGTGGCCCCGGTGGCCAGTGCGTCAACACAACTGATTCGGCCGTGCGCATCACCCATCTGCCAACTGGTCTCGTTGTGCAATCGCAAGATCAGAAGTCGCAGCTTCAGAATAAGATAGCTGCCATGAGCGTCCTTCGCGCCCGCCTCTATGAGCAGATGCTTGCCGAGCAGCAAGCGCAAGAAGGCGCTGAGCGTCTTGCCCAGATCGGAACGGGCGATCGCGCTGAGAAGATCCGCACGTATAATGGCCCGCAAGATCGTGTGACCGATCATCGCATCGGGTTCAACTCGAGCTACAACGGCGTGCTCCTTGGCAGCGATCTGATCAATGTCATCAATGCGCTTCAAGCTGCCGATAGGGCGCGCAAACTTGAACAGGCTGTCTGATCGAGCGTGACTGAGCAAGCGTGGACAGTACGTTCCATCCTCGCGTGGACTCAAGGCTACTTCAACGACAAAGGCATCGAGGATGCCAGGCTCTCGGCTGAGTGGCTCATCTCGCATGCGCTCGGATCGACGAGGCTTGACCTCTATCTTGACCCTGATCGTCCGCTTGCGCGCCCTGAGCTTGATGCTCTTCATGGATTCATCGTTCGGCGCGTCTCGGGAGAGCCCCTTCAGTACATCACAAAAACAGCTTCCTTTCGCTATCTCGATCTTGCAATAGAGCCAGGTGTCCTTATACCTCGACCTGAGACAGAGGTGCTTGTGAGCGAAGTTCTCAAGGAGCTTGATCACGAGGAAGGAGACAAGCTTGTTGCGGATATCTGTTGCGGCTCGGGATGCATCGCCTGCGCGCTTGCCTCGGAGCGAGCGAATGTCAACGTGATAGCCATCGATATCTCGCCTGAGGCTTGTGCGCTCTCTCTACGCAATGTTGATGCATGCGACCTTGCCCATGCGGTAAAGGTCCTCCAGGGAGACCTGAGCTCGCCGATCGAGGAAACCCTCTATGGCTGCTTCGATTGCATTGTCTCGAATCCCCCCTATGTGCCCAGTGCAGTCATCCGCTCGCTTCCTGAGGAAGTGTCTGCGTTCGAACCGACGCTGGCGCTTGATGGGGGTGAGGATGGCCTAGATATCTATAGAAGGATCCTTGCCGAGTCGAAGCTCCTTCTGCGCCAGGAAGGCATACTTGCAGTTGAGCTCTATGAGGATTCTCTTCAAGAAGCAGCAGCACTTGCTGCGAAGAGTGGCTTTGAGTGCATTCGTATCGTAGAGGATCTCGCCTGTCGCCCGCGCATCTTGATAGCGAGGAGAGGATAGATGGCAGAAAACGCATTCCTTGAGCATATCGATGAATCAGCACGTGCGCTTGATAAGCTCATCGAGCATCGAGCTCCAAAGGTGGGAATCATCCTTGGCTCTGGCCTTGGAAGTGTCGCCGATGCATTGCAAGATGCGATCGTTGTTCCTTTTTCGCTCGTACCTCATATGGGCATCTCCACCGCGGAGGGTCATGTGGGCTGCTTTGTCGTTGGTCATCTTTGCAACACCGAGGTCATCTGCATGCGTGGTCGCTTGCATGGGTATGAGGGATATGCATCGATGGAGGTCGCATGGCCAGTCTGGATAATGCATGCGCTTGGCGTTGAGGTGCTCATCGCCACGAACGCGGCGGGCGCGATCAACCCTGCGTTCAACGTTGGTGATTTCTGCGTTATCTCCGATCACATCAATTTCACAGGACGCAATCCCTTGCAGGGGAGAGAGCAGGATGCGCTTGCCACGCGCTTCCCCTCGATGTATGAAGCATATGACTCGGCATTGCGCGATGCAGCGCTAAAAGCAGCATCGAGCCTTCATATTCCTGCTCATGAAGGCGTCTACATTGGTGTGCTTGGGCCAAGCCTTGAGACACCTGCCGAGATCGCTGCTTTCGGGAGATGGGGGGCAGATGTTGTTGCGATGTCGCTTGTCGAAGAGGTCATCGCGGCGCGGCACGTTGGCATGCGTGTCCTAGGCATCTCGCTTTGCTCTAATATGGCATGCGGAGTTGGCGAAGATTTCTCGGGAGAGAATGTTATAGAGGTTGCCTCATCGCGCGCTGACGATCTTTTGAAGCTCATTTGTGCGGTTCTTGCTTGCTTGTAAGGCTGCATTGCATTCAAAAGGAGTATACTTCGCTTCACAAAAGTTCATACTTCAAATGCGTTGACGAGGAAAAGTAAGGACGAACCCGTCTTCAAGAGAGCCGTACGGTTGGTGGAAGTCGGTGGCGGGCGGCCTGAAAGGCACCTCTGAGCAGTTTGGCATGAACGTGAAGCTCGAATGGCTGACTTACCGTCGGGTCGATCTTCACCAGTAGAGCTGAACCGGCGGCACCGTTACCTGTTAGAGAGCGTGTCTCTCGTTTCCGATGTCCTGGCTTTAGCTCATGTTGACCGGGGCTTTTCTCTTTTTAGGAGGAAAAATGGGAATGAGAAGCGACCAGATAACGCGTGGTATTGCACGGGCACCACATCGAAGCCTCCTCAAGGCGTGCGGCGTCACTAACGAAGAGATGGATCGCCCCTTCATCGCGGTCATCAACTCGAAGAATGACATCATCCCAGGACACACGAATCTTGATAAGATCGCCGATGCGGTCAAAGCTGGCATCTACCTAGCAGGAGGCGTGCCGTTCGAGATCTCTACGATCGGGGTCTGCGATGGCATTGCTATGAATCACGAAGGCATGCACTATTCGCTCGTCTCGCGTGAGGTGATCGCTGACTCCGTGGAATGCGCCGTGCAAGGACACGCTTTCGATGGCATCGTATGCATCCCGAACTGCGACAAGATCGTTCCTGGTATGATCCTCGGCGCTCTTCGCGTGAACATCCCAACGGTATTCATCTCAGGAGGTCCGATGCTCGCAGGGCATGAGCGCGGTGGATGCGGGCCCACGACGGACTTGAATACTCTCTTCGATGGCGCGGCGCGCGTCCAAGCTGGCACGATGTCTGAGGATGAGTTGAGCTTCTATGAGGATACTGCCTGCCCTACCTGTGGGAGCTGCTCAGGGCTTTTCACGGCGAATTCCATGAATTGCCTCTGTGAGGCGCTTGGCATCGCGCTCCCAGGCAATGGGACGATCCCTGCGGTGTATTCCGAGCGCATTCGCCTTGCTAAGCATGCTGGGATGAAGATCATGGAGCTCGTTGAGAAGAACATCACGATTCGCGACATCATAAGCGCTGCCGCCATCCATAATGCGATGGAATGTGATATGGCTTTTGGCGGTTCGACGAACACTGTCTTGCATTTGACCGCCATCGCGAAAGCTGCGGGACATCCCATCAGCATGGATGATTGGGAAGCCGCTTCTAAGCGTACTCCGCATCTCGTCAAGCTCCAACCCTCAGGCCCTCGCCCTCTCAGCGATCTCTATGAGGTAGGAGGTGTGCCTGTTGTCATGCATGAGCTTTCTGAGCTTGGCCTTTTGGATATGGATGCCCTTACATGCGTGGGGTCGTTCAAGACGTATCTTGAGGAGTATTCGCATGAAGCTGATGGTGAGGTATGCCGCCGCCATGATACGCCCTTCAGCGAGAGCGGCGCCTTGCGCGTGCTCCACGGCAATCTGGCACCTGCGGGTTCGGTGGTGAAGAAGTCGGCCGTCGATCCTTCGATGATGTGCCACACCGGGCCGGCGCGTGTGTTCGAGAGCGAAGAAGAGGCCTGTGATGCTATCAATTCAGGCGCCATTCATCCTGGTGATGTCATCGTGATCCGCTACGAAGGGCCAAAGGGTGGTCCTGGCATGCGCGAAATGCTGACGCCTACTTCATCGATCGTGGGCATGGGGCTCTCAAAGAGCGTTGCCCTTATCACCGATGGTCGTTTCTCCGGGGCCACAAAAGGACCTGCAGTGGGTCATGTGAGCCCAGAGGCAGCAGCTGGTGGGCCTATTGCGCTTATCCATGAGGGTGATTCGATTACCGTCGATATCACCAATGGCGCGCTCACGCTCAACATCCCTGATGAGGAATTCGCTGACCGAGCTCGAACATGGACACCGCCAGCGCAGAAGCACGATCATGGCGTTCTCGCAAAATATGCACGCCTTGTCTCTTCTGCAGACGAAGGAGCGTATGTATCATGACAGAAAAAGAGGAGATGCGTTCCATTTCGGAGAAAAGGAGCGCAGCAAGTGTTGGAGCGCCTCGTGGCGCAGGCTCCAAAACCGCAAAGCAGGGATGCCGCATGCTTGGTGCCGAAGCCGTCATCGCCTCGCTTGAGGCTGAAGGCGTGGATATGATCTTTGGCTATCCTGGAGGGCAAGCGATCAAGCTCTATGATGCGCTTTACGATTCAGAGCAGATCACGCATATCCTTGCACGCCATGAGCAAGGCGCTGTGCATATGGCAGATGGGTATGCGCGCGCAACGGGGAAGCCTGGTGTGGTCTTAGTCACTTCAGGTCCTGGCGCAACGAATACGGTCACGGGCATCGCGACAGCATACATGGACTCGATTCCTCTCGTTGTCATCACAGGGCAGGTTCCCCGCGCTGTTATCGGCACTGACTCCTTCCAGGAATCCGACATCGTTGGCATCACGATGCCCGTTGTTAAGCATTCCTTTCTTCTTCAATCGACCGATGAGCTTACGACGACGTTTCGCGAAGCATTCCACATCGCCTCAACAGGGCGTCCAGGCCCTGTCCTCATTGATGTGCCCTCTGATATCTCTGGCTCAGAGATGGTGTTCGAATATCCCGACGAAGTGAACATCGCATCCTACAAGCCGACGTACAAGGGCAATGCGAAGCAGATCAGAGCAGCCTGCAAGCTCATCGAGCGCGCTTCACGCCCGCTCCTCTATGTTGGTGGGGGAGTCATCTCATCAGATGCGAGCGAAGAGGTTATCGAGCTCATGCACTTGATGCAGATCCCGAGCGTTGTGACGCTTATGGGAAAAGGTGCCATCCCCGCTTCAGATCCGCTTGACCTCGGCCCTGTAGGCATGCATGGAGCGAAGTATTCGAACCTTGCGATGACCGAGTCAGATCTGATCATTGCCTGTGGTGCTCGATTCTCTGATCGCGTCACAGGCAAGCTCTCCGAGTTCGCCCCTCATGCCGATGTGATCCACATCGACATCGACCCAGCCGAGATCGGCAAGGTCCGTGAGGCGCAAGTTCCCATTGTCGGGGACGTGAAAGGAGTGCTTCGTGGCCTTATCGACCAGCTCAAGAAGGATAAGGCAGCTCCTCTTACTCACGACTGGATTGCCCAGATCGACGCATGGCGCAAGCGATATCCCATCTATCATCCAAACGTAGGGGATAGCGATGCAGAGATCATTCCAGAGCTCTTGCTCAAAGAGCTCTCCTCCTTGATCGACCCAGAGCGCTCCATCGTCGTTACCGAAGTTGGCCAACACCAAATGTGGGCGCATCAGTTCATAGAGCGCGAGCATCCGCGCACCTTCCTCTCAAGCGGCGGCCTTGGTACGATGGGATTCGGGTTCCCAGCTGCCGTCGGAGCGGCCCTTGCGCTTCCTGACAAGCAGGTCATCTGCATCGCAGGCGATGGCTCCTTCCAAATGAACACCCAAGAGATGGCGACTGCCGCCATCAATGGGGCGAACGTCAAGGTTCTCATCTTGGACAATCGTGCGCTTGGCATGGTCCATCAATGGCAGAAGCTCTTCTATCATGAACGCTATTCTCAGACATTGCTTGAACCAGTTCCTGATTTCGTGAAGCTTGCTGATGCCTACGGATGGCACGCTCAACGCATCACACGTCCCGCTGAGGTGACGAAGGCTCTCAACGAGATGCTTGCATCTGATGGTCCATATCTTCTCGATGTCGCTATTTCGCCTGAGCAGAACGTCTACCCTATGGTCGCTCCCGGGGCTGCATTGGATAACATCATGGGGGCTATCGATGTTGCAGTTGGTGCAGTGCGTACTGACATGCCGACAGGAGAGCCTGCTCTTCCTCAGCGCTCACCTTGTGCAAAGGTGGATGCGCAGTTTGGCGGTCGGTGGGAGTCCGACCCCGATGACAAAGGTCTTCATGATGGAGAAGAGCTTTCCGACAAGGAGGTGAGATGATGAAGCATGTCCTTTCTGTGCTTGTTGAGAATCAACCAGGTGTGCTTTCACGTGTCACAGGGCTTATCTCAAGACGCGGATTCAACATCGAATCGCTTTCCGTCGGACCAACTGACGATGCGACGATGTCTCGTCTTACTGCGATCGTGAACGCTGATGACATTGCCTATGAGCAGATCACAAAGCAGCTTCATAAGCTGATCAGCGTGCATAAGATCACAGACCTCACTGATGAAGGGGCGATCGAGCGAGAGTTGGTCCTCTATAAGATCAATGCGCAACCAGAACGGCGTGGCGAGATCATAGAGATCGCCAACATCTTTCGCGCGAAGATCGTAGATGTTGGCAGATCGTCGCTCACGATTGAAGCTACCGGTGATGGTGAGAAGCTCAAAGGACTTGAAGACCTATTTCGCGCGTACGGCATTAAGGAGGTAGTGCGGACTGGTAAAATCGCAATGAGCAGAAATTCCAAAGAATAATCAGCTGATAAGAGAAAAGGAAAGGATCTATCCACATGGCTGTTACGATCTATTATGAAGAGGACTGCAATCCAGAGATCATCAAGAACAAGAAGATCGCAGTTATCGGTTATGGAAGCCAAGGGCATGCCCATGCGCTCAACCTCAAGGATTCTGGATGCGATGTTCGCGTGGGATTGCGGCCTGGCTCGAAATCAGCTGATCTAGCACGTGAAGCCGGACTCAAGGTCATGGACATTCCTGCAGCTGCTGAAGAAGCTGACCTCATCATGATGCTCGTTCCTGATGAGTTGCAGCCAAGCGTTTACGAAGATTCGATCGCGCCGCATCTGAAACCAGGCGACACGCTCGCCTTCGCGCATGGATTCAACATTCATTATGGCTATATCACGCCTCCCGATGACGTGAATGTCATCATGTGTGCTCCCAAAGGCCCTGGTCACATCGTTCGTCGTCAGTACACAGAAGGCTCTGGCGTGCCCGATCTTATCTGCGTGCAACAAGATGCAACGGGAGATGCGTGGGATATCGCGCTTTCGTACGCATGGGGTGTTGGCGGCGCACGCAGCGGCATCATCAAGGCGACCTTCAAAGAAGAGACCGAAGAGGACCTCTTCGGTGAGCAGGCTGTTCTGTGCGGCGGCCTCGTCGAGCTTGTCAAGGCTGGTTTTGAAACGCTTGTCGAGGCAGGCTATCCGCCTGAGCTTGCCTATTTCGAGTGCTATCACGAGATGAAGATGATCGTTGACCTCATGTATGAATCAGGCATCCACTTCATGAACTATTCGATCTCGAACACTGCTGAGTACGGCGAGTACTATGCAGGGCCAAAGGTCATCAACGAGCAAAGCCGTGAGGCTATGCGTGAGATTCTTGCCCGCATCCAAGATGGGTCTTTCGCGCGCGAATTCATGGAGGATTGCGACAACGATCATGCTCGGCTCTTGGCCAGCCGCGAGGCCATCAACGATCATGAGATCGAGAAGACAGGCGAGAAGATCCGTTCGATGTTCACCTGGACGAACTAGCGTTTTCGCCATATTGTCATATCGTTTGCATAGGATTTGGAGATAAAGGAGAGGTATGTCACGCGTTTATAATTTTTCCGCAGGTCCAGCTGTACTTCCAGAGAAGGTTCTGCTTGAAGCACAAGCTGGGATGCTTGATTACAACGGAACAGGCATGTCGGTCATGGAGATGTCGCACCGCTCGGCTCCCTTCGCCCAGATCATCGAAACGGCGGAAGCTGATATTCGTGATCTCATGTCCATTCCTGATAACTACCATGTGCTCTTCTTGCAAGGAGGGGCTACGCAGCAATTTGCGGCTATTCCGATGAACCTCATGCAGAACAAAGTGGCTGATTACATCGTTTCTGGATCTTGGTCAAAGAAGGCGTTTAAAGAGGCGAAGCTCTATGGTGATGCGCGTTTGGCTGCATCATCCGAAGAAGAGAACTTCTCTACCGTTCCGAATGTTGATAGCATCACGTTCTCCAAAGATGCTGACTATGTCTACATCTGCCAAAATGAGACCATCTACGGCACTCGCTATACGAAGCTTCCCGAGACTGGGAATATCCCGCTTGTCTCCGATGTCTCCTCGATGTTCCTCTCCGAGCCTATGGATGTTTCGAAATATGGCCTGATCTATGGAGGCGTTCAGAAGAACATAGGTCCTGCGGGTGTTGTGATCGTCATCGTTCGCGAAGACCTCGTTCGCGAAGATGTTCTTCCAACCACACCAACGATCATGCGCTATTTGACACAGGTCGATGCGAAGAGCCTTTCCAACACACCGCCATGCTGGGGCATCTATATATGCGGTCTCGTATTCAAATGGCTGAAAGAGCTCGGTGGCCTTTCGGCGATGAAAGAGATCAATGAGAAGAAAGCGGCGCTCCTCTATGATTTCCTTGATTCCTCGAAGCTTTTCAAGGGAACCGCCGATCGTCAGTACCGCTCGCTTATGAATGTTCCTTTTGTTACAGGCGATGCAGAGCTTGATGCGAAGTTCATTTCTGAGGCGAAGAATCACAAGATCGAGTCCATCAAGGGGCACAGAAGCGTAGGCGGCATGCGTGCAAGCATCTACAATGCAATGCCTCTTGAAGGCGTCGAAGCGCTTGTAGCATTCATGCATCAATTTGAAAAAGAGAACGCATAGGAGAGCATCAGGCCTGTTTTGATGAAGAGGCAGGTCATCTATATCAAGGGGGTAAGATGAGTAAGAAGGTCCTTATCGCAGAGGAGATCGCCGAAGAGGGTATCGATTCTTTGCGATCTCGTGGTTACGAGGTCGATGTGATGCTCGACCTTACCCCTGAACAGCTCCGAAGCATCATTGCGCCTTATTCCGCACTCATCGTGCGCTCGTCGACGATCGTCGACGAGGTGCTTCTTGATGCAGCCTCGCAACTCAAGATCGTGGGGCGCGCCGGCGTTACGCTTGACAACATTGACATACAAGCAGCTAATGACCGCGGCATCATCGTATGCAATGCCCCAACGTCCAATATCATCTCAGCAGCAGAGCACACCATGGCGCTTCTGCTTGCCTGTGCGCGATTCGTCCCACAGGCTAACGCATCGATGCATGCGGGAAAGTGGGATCGACGTGCTTTCACTGGTGCAGAGTTGTATGGCAAGACGCTTGCCATCTTCGGCCTTGGTCGTGTTGGCTCGCTTGTTGCTGAGCGTGCTGTCGCGTTCGGTATGGAAGTGATCGCCTATGATCCATATTGCTCTCCTGAGCGTGCATCGCAGCTTGATGTGACCATCTTCGATAACATCGATGATGTTATCGAGCGTGCAGATTTCATCACCGTTCACCTCCCGCGTACATCAGACACGCTTGGGATGTTCGGTCCTCGCGAGTTCGCCAAGATGAAGAATGGCGTCGTGCTCGTGAATGCTGCCCGAGGGGGTATCTTCGATGAGGCCTCGCTTGCTGACTTTGTTGCGGCGGGCAAGGTCGCATCATGCGGCATTGACATCTTCTCAACCGAACCCTCGACGGCAGGTCCTTTGCATGAGCTTGAGAACGCTATTCTCACGCCGCATATCAGCGCTCTTACCCATGAGGCTCAAGTACGTGCAGGCGAGCAAATTGCGGAATATGTTTGGGCGGGCCTCGAAGGCTCCATCGTTCCAACCGCAGTGAATTCTTCTTCGTTGCCGCCTGAAGTTCTTGACGAGGTGCGCCCTTATGCTCCTGCATGCAAGATGATGGGGCGCATGGCAGCTGATATCCTTTCTGCCATCCCCCGCAAGCTCAAGATCTCGCTCGAAGGCAAGCTCTCTGATTCAAGCCCAGATGTGCTCATCGCAAGTGTGATAGATGGCATCCTCTCCTATAAGGAGATCGGTACGATCTCGATGGCAAACGCTCTTGAGATGGCGGCTCGTCATGGCATAGAGATTGATGCAAGCTCTACTGATGATGCCGGTGAATATGCCAGCGTCGTGCGCATCAAAGCTGATGACATCGAGATCGCCTCGACCATGTATGGCAAAGACCAAACTGCACGCATCGTCTCCATACTTGGCTATAAGATCGACATCTCCCCTGCAAAGCAGTCCCTCATCTTCGAGTACGCCGACGGTCCGGGTCGCATCGGTGTCATCGGCACGATCCTGGGGG
This sequence comes from uncultured Eggerthellaceae bacterium, assembly GCA_910588985.1. GTDB lineage: Bacteria > Actinomycetota > Coriobacteriia > Coriobacteriales > Eggerthellaceae > MGBC163016. The sequence continues at coordinate 65,367 of CAJURO010000003.1, forward strand.
AAGAGGGGATCAACATCACGACGATGCAGATCGGCACTAAGCCAGAAGAGAGAAACGCGCTTGTGTATCTCAACATTGATGGATGCGTGACAGAGAAGGTCTTAGAACGACTTAAAGAGAGCGTTGCTGACCTTAAAAGCTTGATGTATATCAAGCTTTGATCGCATCATTCCTTAACACACAAAGAGACAGGAAAGGAACAATGACACGCAAGATCGATATTTTCGACACAACGCTCCGTGATGGTGAGCAGTCTCCAGGTGCATCAATGAATACCGAGGAGAAGCTCGTGATCGCTCGTGAGCTCTTGCGTATGAATGTTGACATTATTGAAGCAGGCTTTCCCATTTCAAGCCCAGGGGACTTCGAAAGCGTTCGCAAGATCTCCGAGCTTGCTGGCTATGATGCCGTCGTATGCGGGCTCACGCGCGCCATCGAACGCGATATCGTGGTGTGTGCTGATGCATTGAAGTTCGCGAAGCGCCCTCGTATCCATACAGGCATCGGAGTCAGCAAAAGCCATATCTATGACAAGCTGCGCATTGATGAGGACACCTGCGTCGAACGAGCAGTCGCTGCGGTGGAGTGCGCAAAGCGCTATGTTGATGACGTTCAATTCTATGCCGAAGATGCAGGGAGAAGCGACTACGATTTCCTCGTACGAATTATCCAAGCTGTTGTGGACGCGGGTGCAAGCGTCGTCAACATCCCTGATACGACAGGATACTCTCTACCCGATGAGTTCGGTCGTCGCATCAACTACCTTATCCAACATGTACAAGGCATCGAGAACGTCACTGTCTCAGTGCATTGCCACAACGACCTTGGCATGGCTACTGCGCTCGCCCTCGCTGGTGTAGCCAATGGTGCGCGGCAAATCGAATGCACGATCAACGGGTTGGGAGAGCGCGCAGGCAATACCGCCATGGAAGAGGTTGTCATGGCTATCAAGATGCATCAACAGGAGCTTGATGCACATACCGACATCAACACAACGGAGTTCACCAAAGCTTCGCGTCTTGTTGCATCAACAACGGGCATGATGGTACAGGCCAACAAAGCGATCGTGGGTGCGAATGCATTTGCGCATTCTTCAGGCATTCATCAGGATGGAGTCCTGAAGAAACGCGATACGTACGAGATCATTGACCCTGCTGAGGTCGGCGCAGGCATGAGCCAGATCGTGCTTACCGCACGAAGCGGGCATGCCGCCTTGAAGCACCGTCTTGAGGAGCTCGGATATGATTTTGAACCTGAGAAGCTCGACCAGATATATGATGCGTTCCTGTCTCTTGCAGACAAGAAGAAGGAAGTCTATGACGAGGATCTTGAGAGCCTCGTGAACGAACGTGACCGACTGGTCGATGCGCTCTATTCCCTTGAGAGCGTGCAGGTAAGCTGTGGCTTTCCCTTGCGTCCAACCGCTACGGTCACCATTAACGTGCCAGGCGATGAGCTCGTCACTGTATGCGAATGGGGTACGGGGCCAATCGATGCTGTCTATAAGGCCATCAACAAGATCATCAATGTTGAGAACGATCTTTCTGAGTTCAGCGTGCAGTCTGTTACGCGCGGCATCGATGCGCTCGGTGAGGTTACCGTGCGTGTCAAGGCAAAGAACGGAGAGATCTTCACGGGCCGTGGAGCAGACGGAGACATCATCGTATCCTCGACGAAGGCGTATCTGAACGCGTTGAATAGGCTTATCGCCGAAAAGAGATGAGTCAAGAGAGCTCCTTGAAAACACGCTGTATATTGTGATAACATTCCATACGTGAAACACGACATACTTTCTAATTCATGAAAGTGGGCTCCTTGCCCGCTTTCTTTTTTGTCAGAGAGTATGGGGGAGTGATGCAAGAGAAAAGAGGTGAGATGCTCACGCAGAAAGAGACAAGCCTGCTTACTGCCATTGAGAAGGCAGCTGATTCGCATGGTATGGAGATCATCACAGTCGAAGTGATAGGCGCAAAGCGCGCTCCTATCATTCGCGTCTACATCGACACGCCCTCAGGCGTCTCGTTCAATGAGCTTTCCTCTGCTCAAGCATGGATCGGCGAGCTGCTCGACGACATCGATCCATTTCCTGGTGCATACACATTAGAGGTCTCCTCTCCTGGCATTGATCGGCCACTTCGAACCGCCGAGCATTTCAAACGCTTTAGAGGCGAAGAGGCAAAGGTGAAGACGGTCGAGCCTATCGGAGGATCGAGCAATTTCCGTGGCGAGATCGTCTCGGTAGATGATGTTCTCGTGCTCAAAACCGAAGAGAGCACAGTAGAGATCGCATTTGACAATATTCGCAGAGCCAACCTTGTTGGCAAGATCGACCTACACTAGAAGGGAAAGTCATGGCTGAAGAAGATGTATCTTTGATCGAAGCGTTGCAAGCGCTTGCACATGAGCGCAAGATCGACGAATTCTACATCATTGAACGCTTGGAGGAGTCGCTCGCGAAGAGCTATGAGCGCATCCTTGATCTTGAGCATGATGCACGCGTAACGATCGATCGCCAAAGTGGAAAGATCTATGTCTATGAGCTCATACCAGTAGGGGAGCCAGATCCTGAAACGGGCGAGTATGCTGAATTCGAAGAACGTGATGTGACGCCAGACGGCGTGAGTCGTATCGCAGCTCACAATGCAAAGGGCGTCATCGCCTCTATTGTCCGCGATGCAACACGGCGAAGCATCTACGAGGAATTCTCAGATCGAACGGGAGACCTCATTACAGGCACCGTGCTTCAAGGCACGCCTGATTTCACGATCATCAAGATCCGTGAAGGAGTAGAAGCTGAACTGCCTCATTACGATACGAAGCGGAATCCTGGCGAGCGCAATGAGCGTCCTGCGAATGAGCACTATCGTCATAACCAGCGCCTTAAGGTTCTTATCATTGACGTGCGCGATCCACAATCAGAGATCACGAAAGCCAAAGGCGAGCAGGCTCGTCCTCCCATCATCGTCTCGCGTACGCATCCCGACCTGATCCGTCGGCTCTTCGAGATCGAGGTGCCAGAGATCTATGATGGCATCGTCGAGATCAAGTCGATCGCCCGCGAGCCAGGAGCCCGTTCCAAGATCGCCGTTTCCTCTCGTGAGGCAAACCTAGATCCTGTGGGCGCTTGCGTTGGACCGAAGGGATCACGTGTTCGCATGGTCGTCGAGGAGCTCCGCAACGAGCGTGTTGACGTCATCCAATGGAGTGACGATCCAGAGGTGTATGTTGCTAATGCGCTTTCGCCAGCACGTGTCTCCAGCGTCTCGATCGACCCCGAGAACCATTATGCGACCGTCGTCGTGCCCGACGATCAGCTTTCCCTCGCAATTGGCAAGGAAGGGCAGAATGCGCGTCTCGCAGCGCGCCTGACCGGCTGGCACATTGACATCAAGTCCGCAAGCTTCTCAAGCGAAGCTATCGATACGGACAACATGCTCATAGATGTCGAAGTTGAAGACGATGACCTTTGTGCATATGTGAGCGATGACGGCACGCGGTGCCGCAACCATGCACGTCCTGGATCGAACTATTGCGGCGTGCACGCAGAGATGGACTAAGACCGAGCGTAGAGGAGCGCTGAGAGGCATCGAATGAAGAGGATGAGGACGTGCATAGCGTGCAGGAGGGAAGGAGAGAAAGATGATTTCTTCCGTATTGCTCGCATGTCCGATGGGTCCGTCATCCTTGATGCGAAGGGAAATGGAGCGGGTCGCGGAGCGTATGTGTGCTCATCTGAATGCTTCGAGAGCGCACGCGCGAAGAACAGGTTCCCTCGCGTGCTTCGGGGGAGCTGCCCTGAAAGCGCGCTCGATGAGATTTCAGCGAGCATCGTCTTATATGAGCGCTCTTGAGTTTTTGGATAGGATGAGGAGTGGTAGATGGCAGGAATGCGCGTACATGAACTAGCAAAGGAGTTCGATCTCTCTAGCAAGGATATGCTTGACCGTCTCCGCAAGAACGGGATTGCAGCGAAGTCCCATGCCAGCATCCTCTCTGAAGAAGATGTGGCTACGATTCGCCAAGCACTTGAACCCGAGATCCTCAAGCGTTCGAACGACCTTGAGAAAGCTGAACGGGAAGCGATCGAGAAAGAGCAGTCGAAACTCGAAGAGGAGCGTGCACGCGAAGAGGCCGATCGACGTGCTGCAGTTGAGAAGGAGCTTGCTGAGCGTGCGGCAGCGCGTGCCGAGCGTGAAGGCGATGCAACTGAGCAGACAACGAAGAAGAAGGTCATCGATTCGCATGTCTCATCTGGCATCGAGACGCTTGCAGATCAGATTGAGTCTGAAAAGAAGCGCGTTGAGCGTGAACGAGCCGAGGCGCGGGCGCGAGAGGCCGCCGAGGCACGAGCTCGCGAAGTTGCCAAGAAGCAAGCGGTCGAAGAGGCTCTTCGCTCCAAGGGCAAAAAGGGACAAAAGAGCGCTGAGGCCTCGCATCCTGTTGGAACCATCCCAACGAACTCCACCAAGAGCAACTTCAGCTCCCTCCTTTCTCAGATCGAATCTGAGAAGCAGCGCATCGAATCACAGAAGGCCTCTAAGCAGCAGACGCGCTCAGAGAAAGGCTCTTCCAAGAAGGGCAAGCGCAACACGGGAAGCCAATACGTGCCTGAGCTTGAGGCTGTCGCCGAGAGCGCAGGAGAGGATCGCTACGCCCAGATGGCGGTGCAGGCCGAACAGCTCCAGCGCGACAAGGTGCTTGCTGAGGCACGGGCGGCCGTTGCCGCGGCCTCGAGCACCGAGGGAGAGGGAAGGCGAAAGAAGCGTAAGCAGAAGCGCGAGGCGGAGGCACGCGAAAAGGCAGAGGCACAGGCTATCGAGCGCGGCATAGACCCTGAGCTTGTACTCGATGATTCGGTTACCGAGATCCCGCAAGGCGTTACCGTTGCGAAGTTCTCAGAGCTTTTGAACGTTGCTCCCAACGAGGTGATCAAGCGCCTCTTCATGCTTGGTCAGGCTCTTACGCTCACACAATCGATGAGCGATGAGCTTGTCGAGCTCGTTGCGGATGACCTTTCTCGAAAAGTACGCGTCGTTTCCCCTGAAGAGGAATACGTTGTTGTCTACAACGACACCGAGGATGACCTCAAGCCTCGTCCTCCTGTGGTCACGGTCATGGGCCATGTTGACCACGGAAAGACGTCGCTCCTCGACGCCATTCGCGATACAGGGGTTGTCGAAAACGAGGCTGGCGGCATCACGCAGCATATCGGCGCTTCTGTCGTCGACATCAACGGCAGGCAGATCACGTTCATCGATACGCCTGGTCATGAGGCTTTCACTGCCATGCGTGCACGCGGTGCGCAAGTAACGGATGTCATCGTGCTTGTTGTCGCAGCTGATGATGGCGTCATGCCACAAACGATCGAAGCTATCAATCACGCTAAGGCGGCGAACGTTCCCATCGTTGTAGCGGTGAACAAGATCGACAAGGACGGAGCGAACCCTGATCGCGTGCGACAGGAGCTCACCGAATATGAGGTTATCCCTGAAGAATGGGGCGGACAGAACATGTTCGTTGAGGTTTCGGCAAAGAAGCGCCTTCATATCGACGACCTGCTTGAAACCATCATCCTCCAAGCTGATGTTCTTGAGTTGAAGGCGAATCCCGACGCGCTTGCATCAGGCTTTGTCATTGAGGCGAACCTCGACAAAGGCCGTGGCCCTGTTGCAACCGTCCTCATCCAACGTGGTACGCTCCATCCTGGTGATGCTGTTGTCGCTGGTACCTCATATGGGCATGTTCGTGCGCTCATCAACCCGCATGGCGACCATGTGGATGCAGCATATCCCGCTGATCCCGTTGAGATCTTGGGTCTCAATTCTGTCCCTGTAGCAGGCGACGAGTTCCGTGTCTTCGAGGATGAGCGCGACGCCCGTAAGCTCGCCGAAGAACGAGCATTGCGTGAGCGTCTTGCCGAACAGCAGCATACTGCGCACATGAGCCTCGACGACCTGTTCAACAGGATCGAGCAGGGCAAGCAAACAGACCTCAACCTCATCGTCAAGGCCGATGTGCAAGGCTCCATCGAGGCGCTGCAGGATGCATTCAACAAGATGGACCAATCTGAGGTGCGCATCAATATCGTCCACTCTGCTGTGGGAGGTATTACAGAGACGGATGTTACGCTGGCAGCAGCATCGGATGCCATCATCATTGGCTTCAATGTGCGTCCAACGGGCAAATCTCGTCAGCAAGCTGAAAAAGAGAAGGTCGATATCCGCCTGTATCGCGTCATCTACCAAGCGATCGAGGACATCAACCAAGCAAGAGTCGGCCTGCTCTCTCCTGATATCGTCGAGGAGGACACTGGCATCGCAGAGGTTCGTGAGACATTCAAGGTTCCTAAGGTCGGCACGATCGCAGGTTGCTATATCGTCGAAGGCGAGATCCACCGTGACGACAAGGTACGTGTTGTCCGTGATGGCACTGTCGTATATGAAGGTGATATCGAGAGCTTGAGACGCTTCAAGGACGATGTCAAATCCGTTTCGCATGGGTATGAATGCGGTATCGGCATCAGCGGTTATCAAGATGTAAAGGTTGGCGACACGATCGAGGGCTACACTATCAAGGAAGTGGAACGCACCGAATAGACTGAGAAGCGGGTCGGGTGTTCGCGGTCATGCAATGCTCGATCCGTTTTGAACAAGTCGCTTAGTGAGGAGTGGCCCTTATGAAAGACGGAAACAGGAAAGTAGACGAGCAGGCGCGTGAGGTCATCTCGAATATCCTCCTATTCGATGTATCTGATCCGCGTCTTGAGCTTGTTACCATCACAGGTTGCAAGGTGAGCTTCGATCGCGCATACGCTGATGTGTATTACACGGTAGAGCCCGATCGCTACGAGTCAGCCTCTGCTGCGCTTGAAGCTGCTAAAGGCCATATTCGCTCTCAGATGGCGAAGAAGCTCGATTGGCGAAAGGCCCCAGAGCTTCGTTTCCACCTTGATGAAACCGTCGATGCCGCTGAACGTGTTGGAAGCTATATCAATGCCGAGAAGGAGCGTCAGAAGATCTCAAACGAAGCCCTTGGGCACGATGAGGAGTTCTGAGAGAAGGCATGGACGTTGTTGCGCCTACGAATACTACGCTCGATCATATCGCTCAGGTCGTCTTATCTGCAGATACGATCTGCGTTTGCGGGCATGTCAATCCCGATGGTGACTGCATCGGCTCTGTGCTTGCGCTCGCATCGGCGCTCAGGTCTCTCAACAAGCACGTATATCCTCTCTGTGTAGAGAACGTCGATCAGAATCGCTCTTTTCAAGACCTTCCTGGTTCCGAGCATCTTATCAAGCCGAGCGGCCTTTCTCTTGCGCCTGAGCTCTTCATCAGCGTGGATGTCTCGAATGATGAACGTCTTGGAACAGCCGCGGATACCAAAGCATCTGCTTCGCATTCGATCACCATCGACCATCATGTGGTAGAGGGCGTTGATGCCGATCTTGCCTACATCGTTCCATCAGCTCCATCCACGACAATGCTCATTTGGGACTTGATCGAAGCTCTTGGCGTTGAACGAACGAAGGAGATCGCCACCTGCTGCTTTTTCGGCCTCATGACAGATACTGGCGGTTTCAGGCATGCGAACTCATCGAAAGAAGCCTTTGAATATGCTGCTGCCATGGTCGAGAGAGGAGCGAATGCCCATATGCTCTCTGACGCGTTTTTCCAGCGTCGGAGCTTTGCCTCTGTGAAGCTTGAAGAGCGTTTGATCGAAAGGATCCACCTTTTTTGCGATGATAGAGCAGCGCTCAGTTTCGTGACACAGGCTGACCTTGATGCATTGGGGGCGACCAAGGCTGATTGCGAGCCCTTGATCGATGTGCTTCGCTCTCTCGATGGTGTGAAGATATCCTGTATTCTCAAGGCATTTGATGGAGCGGTGCGGGGCAGCTTGCGCTCCAAAGATGGCATCGACGTCAATGCCATCGCCAGGAAGCTCGGAGGGGGAGGCCATAAGCTTGCCTCTGGCTTTACGCTCGATTGCCCTCTTGAGAATGCCATCGTGCAAGTTGAGCGACTTATCGAGGATGCATGCAACTGAGATGAAGCGCGGTCAGTCTGGATTATCATGCGTCGTAGGCGTTAACAAGCCATGCGGCATGTCGTCGCATGACGTTGTCAACGCATGCCGTCGCATCTTCTCCGAGAAGCGGATCGGTCATGCTGGCACGCTCGATCCGCTTGCGAGTGGTGTCCTTCCTGTTCTTGTTGGTCCCGCAACACGGCTCGATAGGTACCTCACGGGGCACGACAAGACATATATCGCCCGAGTGGCCTTTGGCTCAGCAACTGCCACTGATGATGCAGAAGGTGCCGTTATCAAGCAAGGCCCCCTCATTCCCGAGCTCTACGAAGAGTCGTTCGCTTGTGACATCTTGAAAGGGTTCCTTGGTCCTCAAAAGCAGATCCCGCCCGCCTATTCAGCCATCAAGGTCAATGGCGTGCGCGCGTATGCTGCAAGTCGCAAAGGCAATGTCATCGACCTTGCACCACGTGACATCGACATCCTTGCTGCAGAGCTTATCGATATCGAAGATATCCAAGGCGAGCTTGCTTGGTGCATTCAACTCACTGTTTCAAAAGGAACCTATATCAGGGCGATAGCACGTGACATAGGCAGAGCAGTAGGAGTTCCAGCACATCTTGCAGGTCTTGCACGTACGCGTTGCGGCATGCTCGATCTTGTTGATTGCGTCTCGCTTGAAGCGCTTACCGAGGTGAGAGAGACTGCTGCACTTGATCCAATAAAGCTTCTTGGATTTCCCATCGGGTTCGTCGCGCCCGCATGCCATTCGCTGCTCGACAACGGAAACATGATCGATGGCGATTCCCTCACGCTCTTTGACTATCCATCAGGAGCAGGCGGGATGGATCCATGTGCGTGCACAAGCGGTCTTCGCCCTGTCACGTCGCCTTCAGAAGACGGGGGCCTTGCTTGCATCGTGTCAGATGCGAGCCTTCGAGCCATCTATCGCTATGAGAGCGCATACGATAGATGGAAGCCTGATTGCATCTTCAGCACAGGGGTATCACGTGGTCACATACTATGACATTGAGCGAGAAGGGGATTTAAGCCTTCTTGGCGACGCAGTATGCACTTTCGGCGTGTTCGATGGTTTGCATATGGGTCATAGATACCTCATCGATACTGCTCTCAGCGTTGCGCGAGACACCCAAAGGCGATGCGTTTGCATCACCTTTGATATCGATCCCGATGAGCTCCTCAAGCCAGGATTCAAGAAGCTGATGACCAATGAACATCGCATTGATGCGCTTCTCAAGACAGGTGTTGACGATGTTCTCGTCCTTCGTTTCACCCAAGCTCTTTCAACGCTTGCTCCTCTGTGCTTTCTCGATGCGATCATGGGCGCATCGACCCCTGCCGAGCTCTTTGTTGGCGAAGATATCCATTTTGGCCATAAAGCTAAAGGCGATCTTGCCCTGCTTTCAACATGGGCAGCAGAGCACAATATCAAGGTGCATGGTATCGGGCTCCTCTTCGAAGGAGGAAGCGTCGTTACCTCAACGCGCATTCGCGGGCTTTTGGAACAGGGGAAGGTTGAAGAGAGCGAGGTGCTCCTTACGCATCCTTTCTCTTATGCATCAACGGTCCTTCCTGGCAGGCACGAAGGGCAAAGC
>CAJURO010000003.1:75023-88167 GCA_910588985.1 uncultured Eggerthellaceae bacterium
GGGCAAAGCATGGGATTTCGCACAGCAAATCTCGAGATCCCCGATGAGCTCTGCGCGCTGGCCGATGGCGTTTATGCAGCATGGTGCCTCATTGATGGCCATCCCTTCAAAGCAGCGGTTTCGGTTGGCGTCTCGCCTACATTCAAAGAGCAGACTCGCTCAAATGTTGAAGCGCATATCCTTGACTTTGAGGGAGATCTCTACGGAAGCGTCATCGAGATCCAATTCAAGCATCGTCTTCGCGATATGATCAAGTTCGATCGAGTTGACGACCTTATCGCAACGATCGAAAATGATTTTTCTCGAACGCATTCGCTTCTCGATGAGAAGAGGCTCATTCCTCTATAACCGTTCATAAGACGGCTTCGAATTAACGCGCTGATAGCCGAAACCTCGCTGTTCTGCTTGACATTTCATCTAGAATACATTCAATAGGAAAGGCATGGGCGCTTATATGCTCATGGACAAGAGGCTGTTTTGCAGCCAAATCGAAATAGGAGGTGCTTCGTGTCGATTCAGATCGCCTGGATGGCGCCCATATGCGCTGTCATCGGCATCCTTGTTGCAGCATACCTAGGAAGCTGGGTGCTGCGTCAGGATCCAGGCTCGGATAAGATGAACGGGATCTCGCTCAAGATCCAGCAAGGCGCAAAAGCGTTCTTGATGAGCGAGTACAAGCTGCTCGTCATCTTCATGATCGTCGTTGCGATCGTGATGGCTATTGCGCTCTCGCCGATCACGGCGCTCGCGTTCATCACGGGCGGCGTTCTTAGCGCTGCCGCTGGATATGTTGGCATGCATGTTGCGACACGCGCTAATACGCGTACCGCATATGCTGCTGAGACAAGCGTTGCAAAGGCGCTTACCGTGAGCTTCCGCTCAGGTCTCACCATGGGTCTTTGCGTTGCATCGTTCGCGCTGCTCGGACTTTCTCTCTGGCTCATCCTCTTGGTCTTCTCGGGGATCAGCGGGATCGATGTAACAGGCAACGTCATGCATCTTGCGCATGAGCATATCGGCATGGTGGAAGGCTTTGCAACTGGTGCTTCTGCTGTTGCCCTCTTCGCTTGTGTTGGTGGTGGCATCTACACGAAAGCCGCTGACGTTGGCGCAGACCTTGTCGGAAAGGTCGAAGCAGGCATCCCAGAGGATGATCCCCGCAACCCTGCGACCATTGCAGACAACGTGGGTGACAACGTCGGCGATGTCGCTGGCATGGGCGCAGACCTTTTCGAGAGCTATACGGGATCTATCTTGGCGCCTACCATCCTTGCTGTCACCTTCGGAGCACTTGGTGGCTACTTTATCGGGGTTGACCAGATCTGGGCTATGGTCGTTCCTGTCGTCATCGCTGCCTGCGGCATCATCACATCCATCATCGGCTTGTTCGCTGTTCGCACGAAAGAAGGAGCCGATCTGCACAAAGCGCTCAATCGCGGCACCTATGTTGCTGCTACCATCGAGGTGCTCGTCATCCTTGCCATCTTCATGATCTGGAATAGCATGGCTGCTGAAGCACAGCCTGTTTGGCTCTTCGGCTCGGTCCTTTGCGGTCTTATCGCTGGCCTTGCGATCGGCAAGATCACCGAGTATTTCTGCTCTGACCATTACAAGCCAGTCCATAAGATCGCTGAAGCAGCTGAGACAGGCGCCGCAACGGTCATCATCGAAGGCCTTGGCACGGGGATGCTCTCCACGATCGCGCCGATCTGCCTTGTGGCGCTCGCCATAATCGGTGCGTTCATCTTCGGGAACATGGCGTTCCCGATGGCAAGCACCGAGAACGCCATCGCAGTCGGCCTCTTCGGTGTAGGCCTTGCCGCAACAGGCATGCTCTCAAACACCGCTATCACCATCGGGGTTGACGCGTATGGCCCTGTTGCAGACAACGCAGGCGGCATTGCTGAGATGGCAGGGCTTCCTGAGGAAGTAAGGGATCGCACAGATGCGCTTGATGCGGTCGGCAATACCACCGCGGCCATCGCAAAGGGCTTTGCCATCTCGTCTGCAGGCCTTTCTGCTATCTCGCTTTTCGTTTCCTATCAGGCAACGATGCATAACTACATCCCGAGCTTCGAGCTCTCTCTTACAGATCCATTCATCGTCGCCGGCATCTTCATCGGTGCCATGATGCCCTTCATGTTCGCTGCGCTTACCATGGGCGCCGTATCACGTGCCGCGCATGCCATGGTCGAAGAGGTCCGTCGCCAATTCCGCGAGATCCCTGGCATCATGGAATACAAAGCCGAACCCGAGTATGACAAGTGCGTTGGCATCTCGACCACAAGCGCTCTGCATGAGATGATGGCTCCTGGCATCATCTCGATCGTAGTCCCCGTTGTCATCGGATGCATCGATCCCGCTATGCTTGGCGGCTTCCTCGCAGGCGCTGTTGCTACAGGCATGCTCATGGCGATCTTCATGTCGAATGCGGGCGGCGCGTGGGACAACGCCAAGAAGTACATCGAGCAGGGCTACTTTGGCGGCAAGGGCTCAGATGCTCATAAGGCAGCAGTAGTGGGAGACACCGTAGGTGATCCCTTCAAGGACACCTCTGGTCCCTCCATGAACATCCTCATCAATCTGATGACCATCGTCTCGCTGACCTTCTCACCTTTGTTCATCATGATCCAAGGCATCCTGTAGCCAAACGGTAGAGGATTTTGCAACACGTAGATATCTACACCGATGGAGCGGCGCGCGGGAACCCCGGGAACGGCGGTTTCGGTGCGCTGCTCCTCTTTGTTGATGCTCAAGGTAAGACACATGAGCTTGAGCTCTCAGGCGGATTTGCGAACACCACGAACAATCGCATGGAGCTTCTTGGCGTCATCGAGGCGCTTGAGCGTCTCAAGAAGCCTTGCAAGGTCACTATCCACTCTGATTCCCAATACATCGTCAACGCATTCAATCAGCACTGGATCGATGGTTGGCTCAAGAAAGGGTGGAGGAACGCGAAGAAAGACCCTGTGAAGAACGTTGACCTTTGGAAACGCCTTCTTGCTGCCAAAGAGCCACATGAATGCACATTCGTGTGGGTGAAGGGCCATGCAGGGGATGAGCTCAACGAACGTGTCGACCTGCTTGCGACCAGTGCTGCAGATGGAGATGATCTTGCAGTAGACGAGGGCTACGCCGACGTAGGATAGCCACGTTTTTGAATAGCCCGCTCGTGCTCAGGGAAAAGCCTCCGATACAGGCTCATGAAGTAATTATCCGTCATAGAGGCGATGTAATCCACGATCACCTGATCAGGGTCTTGGCTCACATATGCATCTCGATCGATCGTTCGTGAGGTCATCGCAAGCTTGTCCACATGATGACGATAGATCGTAGAGTCTTCGCGCCCTTCAAGAAGGTCATCAAGAAGCTTATAGTAGATATCCCCGAACATCTCCTCAACGACGTTCGAATCATCGCCGCTCATGCCTTCTTTCAGGTATATCTTCTCGAAATTCTGCTTCTTCGCAAGCTTGATGTCTGCGAAGACCTCTTCGCTCATCTCGATATGGTCCTTGCCATAGCTGTTATTGACGATATCGATGGTAAGGTTGTTGATGATCTTCGCATTGCTCTTGCCGATGACCTCGCTATCGAAGATATCAAGCGAATCGATGACTCCCATAGCAAGCGCATCTGCCCGATCCTTTCCGATATAGGCGATCATGTCGCTCACACGCACAACGCATCCCTCAAGAGTGGAGGGGCGCAGCGACTTGATGGCCATCTCATCCTTGTTGCATTCCTCAACAAGCGCGTCGAGCTCAGCAAAGCTCGTGAGCTCGTTTGTGAGAAGCTTTTGCTGCGCAAACTCACCATTGTGCGTGAGAACGCCATTGAGCGTTTGAAGAGTGATATTGCGCGGATAGAGCTCATCGAGAACGCGAACAGAATGAACATTGTGGTTGAAGTAACGACCCGTGCGTTCGTGGTAGATCTTGGAGAGAAAGCGCTCGCCTGCATGCCCGAAAGGCGTATGGCCCACGTCGTGTCCAAGGGCGATAGCTTCAATAAGATCGATGTTAAGGCCAAGCATTCGACCAATTCCGCGTGCGACACGGTCAACAAGCTGCACATGAAGGCCACGTCGCGTGATGTCATCATTGTTCACAAAGGAGAATACCTGCGTTTTCCCGGTATAGCGGTTATAGGCGGGTACGTTGATGATCTTCTCAACATCGCGCATGAAGGCAGGACGTGCGAGCGTCGCTTTGTCATGAACAAGGTCGTAACGACGCGTGGCGTTCTCATCAAGGAACCTGAACGCGCTCTGCTTTCCCGTTCTCCTGTCCTCGAGGATCGCTTCTTCGACATCCGCGTTCAAGGTAAGATATGGAATAGTGCTCTTTGAATCTTCGTGCATACGGTGTTCATGCCTTTGGCTATCAGGGATATACCTTGGTCATGATAGCAAACTAGCGAGAAGTGAGCAGGGAAGGGGAAGAGCGGTTCTTCTCTCTGCCCGAGCTTATGGGCTTTTTCGTCGTATAACCCAGAGTGGTATATTGTAGAAGCGAAAAAGAGAAAAGGGAGTCAATGGCTAGAGGCCGCATTTCAGATGATGACATCGCGAGGGTTCGTGAGGCCACTGACCTTGTTGCGCTTATCTCTCAGCGTACACGCGTTCAGCAACGCGGACGTGAATTCTGGTGTTGCTGTCCGCTCCATCATGAAAAGACGCCTTCTTTCAAGATAGACCCCACAACGCAGCTCTGGCATTGCTTTGGATGTGGCGAAGGAGGCGACGTTTTCGGCTATCTCATGAAGACCGAAGAGCTCACGTTCCCAGAAGCCGTCCGTAAGCTTGCCGAAGCAGCCCACATTGACATCGCAACAGGGGACGATAACGGAATGCCGCATTCAGCGCGGTCGCGTCTTAAGGATATCTGCGCGAAAACCGCTGAGTTCTACCATCTTCAGCTCATGCGATCACGTACGAAGGATGCCCAAGCGGCTCGGGACTACTTGAGCAGTCGAGATCTCGGGGGATCGATCCCGAAGACATGGGAGCTCGGATTTGCTCCTGGCGGCAATGCCTTGTTCAACCATCTGCTCTCCTGCGGATTCAAGGCCGAGGAGATGATCTCGGCGAATGTCATCACACGCTCGCGCGATGGTCGCTTGCGCGATCGGTTCTATAACCGCGTGTTGTTTCCCATCAATGACGTTGCTGGTGAGTGCATTGCTTTTGGCGGACGCATCATCGGACAAGGCGAGCCAAAATACTTGAATTCACAAGAGACGCCCATCTTCCACAAGTCAAACGTCCTCTATGGTCTTGACAAGGCGAAAGCGAAGATGGCATCAACAGGCACGGCGATCGTTGCAGAAGGCTATACCGATGTGATCGCCCTCCATGAGGCAGGCTTTCAAAACAGCGTTGCCACGCTTGGTACCGCGCTCACCAAAAATCATATACGCCTTCTCTCACGCCATGCAGGAAAGCGCATCGTCTATCTCTTCGATGGCGATACGGCAGGACAACGGGCAACAGAACGTGCGCTTCAGTTCATCGACCAAACGTCGACCCCCGAGTCCGGACGTTCGCGCATCGAGATCTGCGCGTTAACGCTTCCAGACGATCTTGATCCAGCGGAGTTCCTTGCCTCGCACGACGCTCAAGAGCTGCACACGCTCATCGATGATGCGAAGCCTTTGCTTGAGTACGGCATCGAGAAGCGCCTTGCTCTTCACGATATGGGCACATCTGAGAGACGGCTCGCTGCCCTTGATGATGCCCTTTCCATCCTTGCACCCATCAAGGATTCGATCCTTGCGAAAGACTACGCCATCCGTCTCGCATCTGCCTGCAAGATGAGAGAAGAATTCGTGCTCGAGCGCCTCTCCGAGGTTGTGGTGAGACCCGATTATGACGCTTCTCAAGAAGAGGCTACTCAACCCGCGCGCTCCCAGCATGCACAACGGCTCCCGCTTGAAGAAGCTAATCGCCTCCGCTCTGAGCGTGAGCTTCTCAGTCTTGTTGCCCAACATCCTGCTTCGGCGCTCTCAGTGATCGACGCGCTTTCGAGCCTCAGATGGCATGATGTCGTTCACGACAAGATTGCATCCTCCATTCTTTCCACGCTCACGAAGAACATTTGCGCATCTCCCGCTGAGATCATCGATGAGGCCGCGCGTGTGAGCCCACATGCATCTTCTCTTCTCACTACCTCAACATCGAGCTCAGAAGAGAACCTCTCGACCACTCTTGACTACCTGATCACAACACTAAGCATCAAGGACAAGGAAGAGGAGATCATCGATCTGAGAGCAAAGCTTGACGCCCCTCATGCATCAACCGAGGAATCGAATGCGCTCTTTGCCCAACTTGTTGAAATGCAAAAGCAGCTGAGCGATATGCGCTCATCACTAACAAGTTTTTGATCGACCTCATCAGCTTTCTCTTTATTGTTGTGCGCATCGCGCATAGAATATGCTAAGCACACGAAAACACTCTGCAAAGAAGTACGAGGAAAAGCATGTTGAAGATAGTTGAAGCACCAGATCCGATCTTGGCGACCATCTCTACAGAATGCGAGGTGGGAGATAAGTCCCTTCTTCGCCTTGCGAAGCAGATGGCGAAGATGATGTATGCGAACAATGGTTGTGGAATAGCTGCTCCCCAAGTAGGTGTCAATAAACGCTTGATCGTCATAGATGTCGATTGGGACGGCGAGGAGAGCGCTTCGAAGAACCCTATCTTCCTTGTCAACCCTGAGATCGTCGAAGCAAAAGGTGAGAAGGTCATCGATAGGGAGGCATGCCTTTCTTGCCCAGGCATCAGCGTTCCAGTCGAGCGACATCCTTGGGTTCGCGTTGGCTACTTCGATCTCGATGGTGAAGAATGGGAGATCGAAGGTGATGGATTGCTCGCGCGCTGTCTTCAGCACGAGATCGATCATCTTGAGGGGAAGACCCTCTTCGAGAGCTGCTTGCCTGAAGTCCGCATCAAGGCCCTTCAAGCATATGACCAGGCGAAAGCAATGGGCGCTAAACCTGGTGAATCGTCCATCGAGGTCCAATAGAAATGCGAATCGTTTTCTTTGGCACACCACAGTTCGCGGCTGACATCCTCGGCGACATTGCCCCGATGCTGAGCATCGAATGCGTGTATACCCAACCCGATCGTGTTCGTTCGAGAGGGAAGAAGCTCCTTCCGTCACCTGTTAAGCTGGTAGGCGAAGAGCTTGGCTTACCTGTACGCACCCCTGCAACCCTGAAAGACGAAGAAGTCATAGATGAGCTTGAAGCGCTTCGTCCTGACCTGATCTGCGTTGCTGCGTATGGCGCTCTCTTGCCTGCGCGCGTACTGAGCATTCCCACCTATGGGTGCATCAATGTTCACGCATCTCTTCTGCCTGCCTATCGTGGGGCTGCCCCTATCGAGCGAGCCATTCTCAATGGCGAAGAAGAGGTGGGCATATGCATCATGCGAATGGAGGAAGGGCTCGATACGGGGGATTGGTGTATTAGACGCGCCATTCCCGTGAGGGATATGGGTGCCGAAGAGCTCACTGCTGAACTGGCCTCGCTCGGCTCTTCTGCTCTGCTCTCTGCAATTGCCCAGATCGAATCAGATGCTGTTCGCTGGACTGCGCAGGATGAGACAAAGGCAACCTATGCGCCTAAGATCGGAAAAGGAGAGCTCGACCTTGACCCGAGCGCTTCCGTTATCCAGAACGTTCGTCGTATACAGGCATCAAGCGCTGCTCATCCAGCACGGGCTCACATCGCAGGTCGTGATGTGACGATCATGAAAGCAACGCCTGCGCAAAAGGAGCATCCAAGCGCTAAGCAAGACGGGATCGCGCACGCACTCGTTGCAGAAGGACGTCTCTATCTTTTCTGTTCAGATGGAGCGCTTGAGGTGCTTTCGCTAAAACCGGCGGGGAAGGGCTCCATGAGCGCACAAGCCTTCATCTCTGGTCTTCGTGATAGAGACGAACAAGGGTTCACCCAGTGGAGGGCGATCTGAATTGAGCACCCGACCCCAACGCTCGCATGCTTCCCGTGCACGCACGCTCGCTCTTGAATGCTTGCTCAAGATACAGGAGCGCGATGCCTTCGCCGATCCGCTCATCGATGCGATCATCGATCGAGGGAAGCTCTCCGCCGAAGACAAGGCATTCGCAACCCTGCTGGTACGAGGGGTGGTCAGTACGAGAGGTTCTCTTGACCTTGTTCTGGACCGCTGCATGCGTTCACCGCGCGATGTGAAGGACGATGTTCGATGCGCGCTTCGTATAAGCGCATACGAGATGCTCTATCTTCACAAGGATGCCTATGCGTCGGTAAGCCAAGGAGTTGAGCTGACACGTGAGATCGCACCTCGCGCAGCAGCGCTTGCCAATGCAGTGCTTCGCAAGGTTGCTTCTCTTGTTGATGCGTTTCCTTTCGGGGATCCTCAGAAAGACATCCATGCTTATGCGCTCCTTCATGGATTCCCCGTTTGGCTCGTAGAGCAGCTCATCCAAGACCTTGGCGCACCTGATGCTCATGCGTTCTTGGTCGCATCGAATGAACCAGCTCCGATCTATCTTGCGGTCAATTCGGCTCTTGCATCAGATGATGAGATATGCACCGTGTTCAAGGAAGCTCGATTTAGCCTTGAGCCTGCTGCTTCGGGAGGTATCACGCCCCCTGGTTGTTATGAGCTCAGAGAACGCAAGGCTCTTTCCGACGGTCGGATCGCACGTCTCTTACGTACGGGGAAGATCGTCGTGAGCGATGCTTCAGCGCAGGCCATTGCATTCCTTGTCGCGAAGATGACCTCATCGATCTGCGCTGATGGGAAGGATCCGAACTTCCTTGAGCTTTGTGCTGGCCGCGGCACGAAGACCGTTTTGCTCCAATCGGATCTATTGCGTATCCAGGGCTCTCAATCCTCGCGTTTCACCACGGTCGACAACGTCCCCTTCAAACAGAAGCTCCTGCTCAAAAGGGCTCAGGAGTGCGGGATCGAGGTCTCAGAGGCTCTCTGCGGGGATGCCACGCATCTTGATCGCGTCATCAAGGATCGCATGTTTGACTGCATCTTCATCGATGCACCTTGCTCAGGTCTCGGAACGCTTCGCAGGCACCCTGAAATACGATGGCGAATAAAGCCGCAAGACATTGACGCGTTTGCGCATGTTGACAAACGCATCCTTGAAAGCGCAGCACATCATGTTAGACCAGGCGGTCTTCTTGCCTATGCTACTTGTACGATCACCCCAAGCGAAGATGGGAATGCGATCTCTTCCTTCCTCTCATCAGAGCTCGGGTCTTCTTTCAAGCTTGCAA
The DNA here is from genome assembly GCA_910588985.1 of uncultured Eggerthellaceae bacterium. Taxonomy (GTDB): domain Bacteria; phylum Actinomycetota; class Coriobacteriia; order Coriobacteriales; family Eggerthellaceae; genus MGBC163016. The sequence continues at coordinate 84,306 of CAJURO010000003.1, forward strand.
GCGTTCACGGCAAGGCATGCTTTCAGAACATGCTCGTTCCCCATGGTCCTGATGCCCATTTCCTTGCTGTGATGCAACGCCATTAAATCCATCTCGGAGCATCTTCATCCTCTGCGGCCTCAAGATGCCACTCGGAAGCTTATGAATAGGCTCTGTTGACCCAAGCTGGATCTATTGCGCTTGAAGGCTGCCATATGATGATGAAAGCGAGGTAAGACATAAGGAGCTGAGAGACTTATGCCTCGAAGCGACGACGCGGCGAGACTTTCATTCATCATATGGCAGCCTCTTGTGTATCTCATCTGGGTCAACAGAGCCTATTCATAAGCGTTCGCAGGCTCATTTCGTTATTTTCCAAGAAAAACGAAATGAGCTTTTTGTTACGTTGTAGAATCTCTACAATAAAAAAGACGGAACGGAGGCGAACGAAGGCGCATGGAGCCAAATGTCAAGGAAATAGCCAATAGGATACGCGCGCTCAGAGAGGATCTTGGCCTTTCGATTGAGGATATGGCCATAGCGACAGGTCGATCTGCTGACGAATACGCTTTGCAAGAATCGGGAAAGGAAGACCTCTCCTTCACATTCCTCTATAAATGCGCTGACAAGCTCAAAGTTGATGTTATCGAGCTTCTTACTGGAGAGAATCCGCACTTAACAGGCTACTCGCTTGTTCATGCTGACGAAGGTCTCTCCATCAAGCGTCGCGCAGGATTCGAATACTTACATAAAGCGCCGCATTTCCGCCATAAGCTTGCTGAGCCTTTCTTGGTAACGGCACCATATCTTACCGAAGAGCAGAACAAGCCCATCCATCTTTCATATCACGAAGGTCAAGAGCTTGACTTCATCATCTCCGGCCATCTTCTTTTCGCCTATGAGGATCATGTCGAGAAAGTTGGTCCAGGAGACTTGCTCATGTATGACTCAGGTCGCGGGCATGGCATGATCGCTACTGACGGCGAGCCCTGCATATTCCTTGCTGTGGTCATCAAGCCCCAAGGTGCTGAGATTAACTAGGTGCATCGGAAACGTTTCCAGCACCTTAAATCTCAACATCCTGCTCTAACCACTCAATAGAACCACACGAGGTGAGACCTACGCTATGAGACACATCAATGAGAGATTTGTAACAGAATCATATGAGGATGGCTTGCTGACCTCCTTCAGCGTCCATTGCAATGATGACTACAACTTTGCTTATGACGTTGTTGATGACATTGCCATTGCCGACCCAGAGCGTCGTGCAATGGTCTGGTGCAACCCTGAGGGCGAGGAGCACATCTTCACGTTCGCAGACATGAAGAGATGGTCGGACAAGACCGCGAACTTTCTTTCTGATAAGGGGATAGGTCGAGGTGACAAGGTGCTCGTCGTCCTGCGACGTCATTATCAATTCTGGTTCGTTGCGCTTGCGTTGGCGAAATTGGGCGCTGTCATGGTGCCTGCAACCTTCATGCTCAAAGAGCATGACATGTCGTATCGGCTGGAACGAGCAGGCATCAACGCTATCATCGCTACAAGCATCGGAGACGTTGCCGATGTGGTGGATGCTGTTGTGGATGATTGCCCTACCGTGAGAGCATGCTTCTTGGTTAATCCTGCGGGTGGTGGTCTTACCGCGCGCAATGAAGGTGGGGCATTGCTCGATGGGGGGCAAGGCTTTGGCGAGGCGCTTTCAGGGCCAGAGGGGATTTGCGCACTTGGTGTCGAACGTCAAGGGTGGATAGATTTCAATACGGGCGTTCGCCTCTCAAGCGATATCTTCGAACGTCGAGAGACGCTTGCAGCTGAGCCAATGCTCATGTATTTCTCTTCAGGCACATCGGGAAACCCCAAGATGGTTCTCCATGATTCGCTCTATTCGCTTGGGCATCTTATGACGGCAAAGCATTGGCATAATGTCCGTCCAGATGGTCTGCATTTCACGATTGCGGATACTGGGTGGGGAAAGGCGGTCTGGGGCAAGTTCTACGGACAATGGCTTATGGAGGCCTGTGTCCTTACGTATGACTTCGACCGCTTCCATGCCGATGAGATCCTCGATCTCATCGGACGATACAAGGTTACTACGTTCTGTGCTCCACCTACCATGTACCGTCTCATGATGCAGAGCGATCTGAAAGCCCACGACCTCTCTTCGCTCGAATACTCGACGACTGCAGGTGAAGCGCTCAACCCTGATCTCTTCGATTTCTGGAAAGAGCAGACAGGGCTCACTATCTTCGAGGGCTTTGGTCAAACGGAGACGCCGCTTACCATCGGCAATCTGACGAACTCAACTCCGCGACCCGGCTCGATGGGCAAGCCCGTGCCACTCTATGAAGTCGCCATTCTTCGCACTGATGACACTCCTTGCGATATCGGTGAAACAGGCGAGATCTGCATCAAGATCGACCCGCATCCTGCGGGCATCATGATGGAATACTATCGCGATCCAGAGAAGACCGCTTCAGCCATGCGCGACGGATGGTACCACACAGGAGATACCGCTTGGGAAGACGAAGACGGTTACTACTGGTATGTTGGTCGCAATGACGACGTGATAAAGTCAAGCGGATATCGCATCGGGCCGTTCGAGATCGAAAGCGTCCTTTTAGAGCATCCAGCGGTACGCGAGTGCGCGGTAACGGGTGTTCCGGATGAATTGCGCGGCATGATAGTGAAGGCTACTGTCGTGCTCGCAGAGGATGTCCAAGGCTCCGACGCGCTTACCCAAGAGCTCCAGACGTGGGTGAAAGAGCAAACGGCTCCTTATAAGTACCCGCGCATCATCGAGTATGTCACCGAGCTCCCTCGCACCGTCAATGGCAAGATCAGACGCGTTGCTATACGTGAAGCAGATCAAGCCGAACGTGTTGCCGAAGGCCTCGTTTAACCCTGAAGAGAAGAAGGAGATGTTATGGCAAAAGGCCGTGTTGAGATAGACCAAGGATTCTGCAAAGGGTGTGGGCTTTGCACGAATGTCTGCCCATCGCACATTCTTGAGCTTGACCAAGATACGATCACGCCAAAGGGGTATCACCCTGCAACCTGTATCGATGAGAATCTCTGCACTGGATGTGCAACCTGTGCGCTCGTTTGCCCAGATGTTGCCATCACCGTGTATCGGGAGGTGAGGTAGGATGGCGGAAAAAGTCCTCATGAAGGGAAACGAGGCGCTTGCCGAAGCAGCTATGCGCGCAGGCTGTCGCTTCTTCTTTGGATATCCGATCACTCCACAGACTGAGCTTGCAGCTTATATGTCAAAGATGATGCCTAAGATCGGCGGCACTTATCTCCAAGCAGAAAGCGAGATCGCTGCGATCAATATGGTTTACGGAGCTTCCGCTTGCGGAGCGCGCGCGATGACCTCATCGTCTTCGCCAGGAATCTCCCTCAAGACCGAGGGTATATCATATCTTGCTGGTGCTGACTTGCCTGCTGTCATCATCAACGTGCAACGGGGAGGTCCAGGGCTCGGTTCCATCCAGCCTTCGCAATCAGATTATTGGCAGGCTACACGCGCTATGGGGCACGGGGACTTCTTCTTGCCCGTGTTTGCCCCATCAACGGTTCAGGAAGCTGCCGATCTTGTCTACCTTGCCTTTGATGTGGCTGATCGTTATCGCACCCCCGTTGTGATCCTTGCTGATGGGGTGCTTGGCCAAATGATGGAACCCGTGCTCTTGCCTGAGCCGATCGACCCGAGCACATTGCCAAGCAAGCCGTGGGCATGCGGTGGCCACCATGGAGAGCGTGATCACAACATCGTCAACTCCCTTTTCCTTGATGCCCAAGATCTCTACCGTTCGAACGTTGGGCGCTTCGAGCGCTACGAGATCATCAAGCGAGATGAGGTACGCGTTGAGCAATATCGCAC
>CAJURO010000004.1 GCA_910588985.1 uncultured Eggerthellaceae bacterium
CTCCACAGTATCCGATTCTCAAGGTGCCTGCCGAGGGTTTCCTCGGCTGCGTCGTAATTGCGACGCGACAAGCTATAATATCAGTATTCGAAAACAAATCAACTACTTTTTCAAAAAAGTCTGGATTTTTTGAAATCTAATCTGAGAAAGGGAGAGTATGGGCACTCAGGTTACATACCGAGAAGTCGTGAAGAAGCGCGCTGAGAAAGGTCCGCTCCACGCGCGGATCGACATTCCCCTTCCCGATCATGCTGCCTCTATGATCTCTTTCCTTGAAGATGCAGGGTTTGAAGCGTGGGTCGTTGGAGGCTATATCCGCGATTATTTCCTCAAGCGTGAGACCGCCGATGTGGACCTTGCGACAAATGCGGTCTGGCCCCAGGTAAGAGATGTAGCCGAATCGCATGGAGCAAGAACGTTCGAGACTGGTGTGAAGCATGGCACCATCACGGTCGTATTTCCCGATTGCGATCCTCTTGAGATAACGACCTTCCGCAAAGAAGGGTATTACTCGGATTCTCGCCATCCAGATGATGTTGAGTTCGTGAACTCTGTCTACGAGGATCTTGCGCGTCGCGATTTCACCATCAACGCCATGGCCTACAATCCCGCCTCTGGTCTCCTTGACCCTTATGGTGGTTATAAGGATCTGCGCTCGAAGCTCATCCGCGTCGTTGGCGTTGCGCAAGAGCGCTTCCGCGAAGATGCCCTGCGGATCCTGCGCGCTGTCCGATTCTCCTCCACCCTTGGCTTCGAGATCGAGGTCTTCACCTTCGAAGCGATGATGATGAACAAATGGAGGTTGTCGAACATATCGGTCGAGCGCATAACGCGCGAGCTGAATCAAACGTTGCTTGGGGATCACGTGCATGATGCTCTCGTTGACAATGTCGAGGTCCTTTCATATGTGCTCCCTGAGCTCGTGGCATGCAAAGGCTTTGCCCAAAAGACCACCTACCATATATATGATGTGCTCGAGCACACTGCATATGCCGTTCAACATGCAGCGCCGAGCCTCTTGGTCAAGTGGGCAGCTCTCTGCCACGATCTTGGCAAGCCTGGCAGCGCATTCTTCACACCTGATGGCCAAGAGCATTTCTATGGACACTCGCGGCTCTCTGCGAAGATCGCACAAGGAATGCTGCGACGATTCCAGTTCTCTGACCATTTCATCAACGATGTCTCTCGCCTTGTCGCGCTTCACGATTTCAAGAACTTGGAGCCAACAAGGAAGTCGGTCAAGCGAATGCTGCGCAAGCTTGATGGACGAGAGGATCTCTTCTGGGCGCTCTGCGAGCTTAAAGAGGTTGACGCGAAGGCGCATGCCCCTATCGCTGCAAAGCGCTTCGATCGTGAGCTCACGGAGCGCATCTTCCAAGAGATCCTCGCCGAAGGAGAAGCTTTCCGCATCTCAGATCTTGAGATAGACGGCGCCGATCTGATCGATCTAGGCTTTGAGACAGGTCCTCAGATAGGCTTCGTGCTCGATTGCCTGCTCAATGCTGTCATCGACGGCGAACTTGAGAACGAGCATGAGGTGCTTCTTGATGCTGCCGAGCTCTACCTCGAAGAGGATTAGCCGCAGATTGCCTCAACTATAACAAGAGGGATAAGGCTTCTTTCAAGGAAGGGCAAAAAGAAAGCGGTGAGGGCATATCCCTCACCGCTTTTGACATCGAATGGTTTCGGTGTGCTTCGTTACTTCTTCACCACATTGCTTGCCTGAAGCTTGCCATTTTGGCCAGTAGTGACATCGAAGGAAACTGCTGCTCCCTCATCCAGGGTCTTGAAGCCGTCCATCTTGATCTCAGAGAAGTGTACGAACAGATCCTCGCCATCTTCCTGAGAGATGAACCCATAACCCTTCTCGGGGTTAAACCATTTAACAGTGCCTTCTGCCATGCTCATTTCCTCTTTTCCGCTCCCCACAGAAACCGCAGGGACCATAAAACTTGCGCGGATCTAAGACCCGCACGCTTTCACTTCGAAAGCAAGACCACTATACGCTACTTTGCAAGGGTTCAGGCGCGCGATTTCAACAAGACAAGCGATTTTTCCGAATTGTTATAAAGCGCCTTACGAAAGCGAGCGCAGAAGAATGCCTGATTCCTCAAGCATAGACATGGCAAGCTCGTCCGGGTATGGATTCTGATAAACGATCTCAGTGATGCCCGCATTGATGATCATCTTCGCACAAACAACACACGGTTGCGTATTGACATAGATAGACGAACCCTCGATGTTGATCCCATAGCGCGCAGCTTGGATGATCGCATTCTGCTCAGCATGCAATCCACGACAGATCTCATGGCGCTGCCCTGAAGGGATGCCAAGCTCTTGGCGCAAACAACCCGTCTCCGAGCAATGGCGAAGGCCCGTAGGCACCCCATTGTAGCCAGTCGCAAGGATGCGCTTGTCCTTGACGATGACAGCTCCAACTCCGCGACGCATGCATGTGGTGCGACTAGCTACTTGATTCGCAAGTCCCATGAAGTATTCGTCCCAGCTCGGACGTTCGATCTCTCCCATCACATCAGCCTTTCACGGAATCGCTCTAATAGACGAGCCCTGGATAGAGAGGATGCGCATCCAAGAGCGCCTGCGCACGCTCGGCGATGCGCTCACACGCAAGGGGGTCGTCAGCATTGAAGACGGTCTCAGAGATGAGCATGCCCACTTCACGGAAATCCTCCTCGGTGAACCCGCGCGTCGTTGCAGCAGCAGAGCCTACTCGGATGCCGCTCGTCACGAACGGGGAGCGCTGTTCGTTGGGGATGGTGTTCTTATTGACCGTGATGTGAACCTCTTCGAGAAGATTCTCCGCTTCCTTACCCGTGACATCGGCAGCCGTAAGGTCAACGAGGCAAAGATGATTGTCCGTGCCGCCCGACACAAGACGCAAGCCACCCTCTCTGATCCCTTCGCCAAGCGCCGCAGCATTCTTGACGACGTTATCGATATAGGTCTTGAACTCAGGCTTCAGCGCTTCACCAAATGCTACGGCCTTCCCTGCGATGACGTGCATCAAAGGACCACCCTGCGAACCAGGGAAGAGGGCTTTGTCGATCTTCTTCGCGATCTCCTCATTGTTCGTAAGGATGAACCCTCCGCGTGGGCCACGCAGCGTCTTATGGCTGGTCGACGTGACGACATCGGCGAAAGGAATAGGAGAAGGATGAGCTCCTGTTGCGACAAGGCCTGCGATATGAGCCATATCAACCATGAGATACGCACCAACGCCGTGCGCGATATCTGCCATGCGCTCGAAATCTATCACACGAGGATACGCGCTCGCACCTGCAATGATCATCTTTGGTTGATTCTCACGAGCAATGCGCTCGACCTCATCGTAATCGATGACCTCTGTCTCAGGGTCTACTCCGTAGGAAACGATGTTGTACATGAGGCCTGAGAAATTGACAGGAGAGCCATGGGTAAGATGACCACCGTTGTCGAGGCTCATGCCAAGCACCGTATCACCAGGCTTAACGAGCGCTATGTATGCACCAAAATTGGCACTTGCGCCTGAATGTGGCTGCACATTGGCGAACGACGAGCCAAAGAGGCGGCACGCACGCTCTCGTGCAAGCTCCTCGGCAAGGTCGACCTTCTGACAACCACCGTAATAGCGATGCCCCGGGTAGCCTTCAGCATATTTGTTGGTGAGCACGCTCCCGACTGCTTCCATCACAGCGCGGCTCGTGAAGTTCTCAGATGCGATCAACTCGATCGAATCACGTTGGCGCCCAAGCTCCTCGTCGAGCACCTCTGCGATCTGGGAGTCGGTTTCACGAAGGTTCTCAAGGGTCATCTATCTCTCCTTAGCTCTCTCAAGTGCGGCAATCTTATCAACGCGGCCAGCATGGCGACCTCCTGCAAACTCGGTCGAAAGGAATGCATCGATGATACGCGCATTCTCCTCTGCATCAACAAAACGTCCTGAAACGGAAACGATGTTCGCATCATTATGCTCACGTGCGAGAGCAGCGAACTCAGGCGAGATCACATTAGCGGCCCGTATGCCATCGATCTTGTTCGCAGCGATGGCCATCCCGATCCCTGTGCCGCAGACAAGAACGCCACGCTCGGCATCGCCGTGCGCGATGGCACGTGCAACCATCTCAGCATAATCAGGATAGTCAACACGGTCATCAGTGTCAGGCCCGAGATCGATGACCTCGATGCCGTTGCCGCCCATATAATCGCGAAGAATCTGTTTCTGCTCGAATCCTGCATGATCCGATGCGATCGCTACGCGCATGCGAATTCTCCTTCAGCTCGCTTGTCGATCGGATAAGTATAGCAGCGGCTTCCTCTGAAAGACCTCCTCGCCCACAGGAAAGACACGCATACCCGACCAAGCCGAAGAGAGCTCTCCACCCTCTCTGAAGCATCCTTTATGAAAGCACAGCCTCGATCTCGCTCAACGAGATCGATCCCTCACGGAGAAGAGAGAAGGTCTCCCCCGTGCAATCCAAGACAGTTGAAGCGCATGAGAGTCCCTGCGCCTGCTTCAATGAGGGGCTCTCTACCCAGGGAGCCTGAGAGAGGATACGTGCGTCGATGTCCTCGACCGTATCCGCATCCGACTCTCCTGACATGTTCGCTGAAGTCGCAACAAGAGGACCTTCGATGCCATCTTTGCCCATGAGGGCCAATGGCACAGGATGATTCGGCACGCGCAAGCCAATGGTCCCATCAGCGGATGCGAAAGCCGCAGGAACGTGTGCGCTTGCATGCACGACAAGCGTGAGCGCGCCAGGCCAGAACGCGCGAGCAAGCTGAAGCGTATCATCGGAAATACCCTCTCCAAAGATGAAGAACTCTTCGATCGAAGGCAACAACCAGGAAATAGGCTTTTGCGCGGGACGGCCTTTGATCGCGTAGAGCACAGCAGGTGATGCGGCATGCAATGCTGAGATGCCAAGGCCAGCCACGGTATCCGTTGGAAAAACGACCGCCTCGCCTCGTTTCAGGCGCATGACGGCTTCTTCAAACGTGATGCATGCACGATCCATCTCAAGCATCCTCTTTCGCTTCGCATAATCCATCCACGATACGGCTTGCCACCTTCAGCCCATCTGCAGCCGCGCTCATGATGCCACCCGCATAGCCGGCACCCTCACCCGTAGGGTAAAGCCCTTGCGTGTTGGCAGAGCAGAGGCTTTGCGGGTCGCGGATGATCCTGACAGGGGCAGACGAGCGCGCTTCAGGCGCGGTCATGACAGCGTCTGGATGAGCAAAGCCGTGTAATCGACGATCGAAAAGAGGGAGAGCCTCGCGCATCGCATCAGTGACGAACGACGGGAAGAGCTCATCGAAGCTTACCGATCTCACGCCACGCGGATAGGTTGGATGGACATCGAGAGAGGCTGTTTCATCAGCTCGCGAAGAGGGTGCAAGAAAATCTCCCACACGAGAGATCGGGGCAGCATACGCACCTGCTTGTTGCGCCATCTCATAGGCACGCTGCTCAAGGTCCCGTTGCAAGTACATGCCAGCAAGCACATCTTCTCCTGCAAGGTCAGAGGGGTGCACTTCAACGAGGAGCGCCGAATTAGCCTGCCTGCCATCACGAGCATAGCGGCTCATCCCGTTGACGCAAACGCCACCTTCCTCGCTCGCAGAGGCAACGACCTCGCCACCAGGGCACATGCAGAAGGTGTACACGCCGCGTCCCTCACTGGTGTGCATGGCAAGCTTGTAATCAGCAGGAGGCAAAAGCGATGCCGCATTGCCGTATTGGGCGTGATCGATGAGAGCTTGCGGATGCTCGATGCGGGCACCAATAGCGAACGGCTTGCGCTCAAGCATCACTGCATGCCCCTTCAACATCTCATAGGTATCGCGCGCTGAATGCCCGAGTGCAAGCACGATGCGATCCGTTGGGAAACGATACGATTCATCCTTGGCAAGATCTCGCAAGAGCGCGCCTTTGATGATGCGCTCCCCTTTTGGGTCGATGTCGATGTCAAGGTCTTCAAGGAGCGTGTTGAACCTGACAATGCCGCCCGCCTCCTCGATGCGTTGGCGCAGCGTGCTCACCACGATGCCAAGATAGTCAGTTCCCACATGCGGCTTTGCATCCACAAGGATGCTCTCAGGCGCGCCTGCGGAAACGAACTCTTCAAGGATGAAGCGTGCGAAGGGGCTTTTCGTGCCCGTCGTGAGCTTCCCATCCGAGAATGTCCCAGCTCCGCCTTCGCCGAACTGGATATTCGAGTTTGGATCGAGCTCTCCTGTTTCGATGAAACGAGCGATCGTATGCTCGCGTGCTGAAACGGCCTCGCCTCGTTCGATAAGCACAGGCTTCAAGCCCGCGCGAGCAAGGTAGAGCGCGCAGAAAAGCCCTGCTGGCCCTGCACCAACGATAAGGGGACGCTGTGCTCCATCTGAGCGTCCACTTGAAAGATCGGGGATGTCGAGAGGTTCAGGCTGCTCAAATGGTCGAGCCGAAACGCCTGAAGGGAGCGAAGAGCCGTTGCCCTTGCCATGAGAGCGCGAAGGGCGGTTGCCTGCGCTGCGGTCATGGTCGGTTTTCAGATATGCCTTCGCAATGCGATCATCAACATCAGCAACAGCAGAGACCACATAGGCAATATCAGCCTTCTTGCGTGCATCAATGCTTCGACGCGTCACTTCGACACGGCGAGCATCATCAGAAGAGAGTCCTATGATCTGCATGATGGCCCTCTTCACAGCCTGATCGCCCTTGTTCATCACGGAAGGAGCGATGCGAATGCCTGAGAAGAGCACGTTCACTGCGAGCACCCGCTCTCGCCCTGAAGCCTCTCAGCTAGAACCCAACCAGCGAGAAGCCCTGATGCGAATGCCCAATGAAGGTTGAAGCCCCCACAGGGTCCATCGACATCAAGCGCTTCTCCGCAAACGAACAAATGAGGGATGTCTGTTGCCTCAAGGGTGGTGCGCTCGACAACGCTTGTGTGGATCCCCCCTCGCATGACCTGGCTATGCTCTGCGTCACCAACGCCATCGCACGTGAGCTCGAAATGCTTCAACTGCCTCGCCAATATCCGCAGTACAGATTCATCCACGCTCGCATTCTCGGGAATGCCGACGCGTTTGAGCATGACGGATGCAAAGGCAGGAAGCAGAATGCCAGAAAGGCAGTCGAGCGCGCAGGCAGGCATCATGCGCATCTTGTCCATGATCCGCTGACGCTCGATGAGGAAAGCAGTGAGGTCATCGAGCTCACGATCGGGAAAGAGGTCGAGCACCAGAGCATCTCCTGCGGAAGCGAATCGAGATGCATCGAAGGTCACGATCCCCGAGATGCCATATTTTCTAAAGAGAACCTCCCCTTCATCGGCAAAGATCACCGCACCGTCGCGCAAAACAGAGAGACGAGCATGCACCCGAATGCCGTCAAGCACGCGAACATCCCTCTCAGTTGTTGCGAGCGAGGCAAGAATAGGTCGAAGCGGCGCAAGGGGCAAAGGAAGCTCGATGCTCTGAGCGGCCTTTCCTCCTGGAGCATAGATAAGCGCATCGGCATGCAAGACAGACTCATCTTCAAGATGAACCGCAAATCGCTTTTGCGCGCCTTGGGCAGGCACGATCTTGCTTACCCGTACGCCCGTAAGCACCTCGATACCACTCTTCTCCATCAAGGCACGCAAGATATCAAGAACACTTGATGCCTTGTTCGTTATCGGATAGACACGTCCTTCGCCCGCCTCTTCCCAAAGAAGCCCAGCATCAGCGAGAAAGCCGATAACGCCGTTTGGATATTCGCAAAAAGACGCCACCGAATGCCTTGATGCTGCATCTTCAAAGGCACGAAGCACATCATGCACGAATGAGGGGTCGTTATAGCAATCGGGGTCGATCGCAAGATTGGAGAAATTGCAGCGGCCATTCCCAGACCTTAGGATGGAGCGTCCGACCTTGTCGCTCGCTTCGATGAGCACGATGCGAACAGATTCTCTCGCGCATGACCCGTACCCTTGAGCGAGCGTGATTGCCAAGGCGCATGCAGCTGCTAAGCCGCTCGCGCCGCCTCCTATGATGGCTATTTCGAACATGTGATGATTATAAACGGCTTGGCCTCATCCATCACTTATCATCGAACTGCGGGATCGGTTCGTCGTCAACCTCGTCAAGGTTCCCCTCATAAACGTAATGCTTCGTCTCACGTGCGATCATCGTTGAGAGAAGAAGGACGACGATGATGTTCGGGATCGCCATGAGCGCATTCGTGATATCAGAGATGGTCCACACCACGTCTCCCACGCCGATAGCTCCCAAAAAGATCATCACAAGATAAAGCAGCTGATACGGCTTGATCGCCTTCTTGCCGAAGAGATAGGTGATGCAGCGATTGCCATAGTACGACCATCCAAGGATGGTCGAATAGGCGAAGAGGATCATCCCGATGACAAGGATAGGTGTACCGATCACAGGGATCTCGGCGAAGGCGGCGCTTGTGAGCTCTGCACCAGCTGCGATGCTGCCCGCTTCGAGCGCCGTCTGCAGATCAGCGTTACCAAGCATCGTTGAGATCAGGACAAGGCCGGTAAGCGCACAGACCACCACCGTATCCCAAAATGTTCCCGTCATGGACACGAGTGCCTGGCGTGCTGGATTGCGAGTGGATGCCGCTGACGCTACGATAGGCGCAGAGCCAAGGCCTGACTCGTTCGAGAACAAGCCACGAGCACAACCGAATTGAAGCGCGAGCATGAGACCCGACCCAACCGCACCGCCAAAGGCTGCGCGAGGGGTGAAGGCGCACTCAACGATCAAGCACAGAGCTGGCCAAATGTAGGCCCAATTGAACGCAAGGATGATGATGCAACCGATCGTGTAGGCGAAAGCCATGAATGGCACGAGCTTTTCGCACACGCGGGAGATGACCTTGACGCCGCCGAATGTGACAGCTGCGACAAGCGCGACGATCAGAAGCCCGATAACAGCCTCGGCCGCCCCATCTGCGGGATTGGGGCCCGTAGCACCGAGCCATCCTGCGATAGCACCGATCCAATCAGGAATAGCGTCAACGTTGGTCGTGATGACGCTCGTCATAGCAGATGCCTGGACCGCAGCTCCAATGCCAAAGGCGGCAATAGCGGCAAAGAGCGCAAAGAGGACTGCACCAAGACGTGCCCACCACGGCGTCGTCCCATCCTTGCGCGTGAAGGCACGCTGCCAAGCATACATTGCACCGCCGAGCATGTTGCCATTGTGATCCTTGACACGGTACTTGACCGCAGCGAATGTTTCCGAGTACTTCGTAGCGATGCCAAAGACTCCCGTAAGCCACATCCAGAGAACAGCCCCTGGACCACCGGCAAGGATCGCTGTGCCGACACCGACGATATTGCCCGTACCGATCGTGGCTGAAAGCGCAGTGCACAGTGCGCCGAATTGGGAAATGTCTCCTGGTGCATCAGGGTCTTTCGTTACAGAAAGCTTGATCCCTGTCCCAAGCTTCCGCTGGATAATGCCAGTCCTGAACGTGAGAAAGACATGGCTTCCTAAGAGGATGACCAGCATGGGAATGCCCCACACGAATGCATCAATGGAATTAACGATATCAACGAAAGCGTCCATACTTAGATCTTTCTCATCCTGCGCGAGCTTGCTCACTTTATCTTGCTAAAGCATGGACTCGATTATACGCATGAGCAAAAAAGAGACGGATGTGCAAGCTGAAAAACGGAAAGAGCAAGCAGTTAGCGGTCGGATAATGAAGCCGAAGACAGAGCCTTCTCCTCTTCTTTCGCTTCTTTTGTTTCTTCCTGGAGTTGTTCTCTGGGAGAACTTGATGAGACCTCTCCTTCAGATGCATGAGGCTCAGAGCTCTCAGGGCGCTCTTGCGATGCGCCAACCTGCATTGCCGCTCCCGCATCTTCCATCTTTGCCTCTTGCTTTGTCTTGACACCCGCATTCTTGAAGGCTTTGGTTCGCTGGATCATGATGGCACCAACAAGGAAAGGAAGCCAGAACACGATCGCACGATAGACGAGCACGACCGCCATGCCCGTTGCCTGGTCTTCGCCGAAGAGCGTGAACGCGAGCAGAACCGCAGCTTCGACGATGCCTACACCCTGGGGCGTGATGGCGACCATTGCAGCCAATGTTGCAACAACGTATCCGCAGATGAGCGGATGGATGTTATGGACACCGAAGGCAAGCCCTGTCATGACAAAGCACGTAAGCTCGCAGGTGGAGACGAGGAGCGCGAAGAGGAAAGCTCGCGCGGTGACCGTTGGTCGCTTCGCCATCGAAGCAGCAGCGCCTGAGAATGCCACGACCGTACGATCGACCCAAGCATCAACGGGCTTCTTGCGAAGCTTGCGGCTGATCTTGTCAATGAGGCGCTCGACGGGATGGAGCACTTTCAGGAGAAGCTGTGGCTTTGTACCCCCAACGACCATGACGCTCAGCAAGCCGCCCACGAGCGCTGCCGCAACAACCCCAAGCAAGATCCAACCTGGTTGCAGGCCAACGGTGAGCGACATCGTTGTGAACACGATGATCATGATCATCAGGAAGCCAGAATCGACGGAAAGCTGCATCAGCAGCGCCGCACCCGTAGCTTTGCCTGCAGGCACGCCTCGTTTCGCTGCGTCATCGACAACAAGAGTGGTACCCGCAAGATTGAGCGAGGGGGCAACGGTATTGACGAAGAACGTCCCGAAAACAAGCTTGATGCCTTCAAGATAGGTCAGCGTCGACCCAACCGAGCGGAAGCACCATATGAACTGAACGCCTTGGAGCAAGTACTTCCCTATTTGGAACATAACAGCAAGGATAAGGAAGAGAGGCGTGCCCTGCCGTACCGTCTCGACCAGCTTCTCAAGCTGGTCGCCACGCATGAAGATCACCGCAAGCACGATGACGATGACAAGGCCAACAAGTATTTTCTGTATATTCTTACCCATATACGCATCTCTGCGATAAGCTCAACAGCACCACCCTTGGTGCTTGCGATCACACGTTACAGCATACAACGCTCGCCCGCGCAATCAGCTTTTCCGTATCATCTGTAATGATTACGTCGTAAAACGACAGACGGCGCCCTTCTTTCGTGCAATCAGCCGTTGCGATCAGCTTCGTCCCCGCGCTTGAAGAGAGATAATCGATGTTCGTAGAAACGTTGACGCTTGGTCCGCATCCCGTATTGGAGGCGATAGCAAGCGCAAAATCAGCAAGCGTAAAGATCGCTCCGCCCATGACATTGCCATGAGCATTCATATGAGCATCGCTGATAGACATCTCAGCTATGCCATGACCGCGCCATCCCTCAACAATTGCACATCCTGCAGCTCCAACAGCAAACCGATCTTTGCTGAAGAATGCCTCAAGCTCCTCTTTTGTAGGTCGTTCGCTCAACATGCTCTTCCCCTTCTGCGCATACCCTCTAGATACATCCCTGCATCCACATGAGCACGTCCTCGAATACCGAGCTCTTCTCCCGCTCGTTCAGGATCTCATGCCTCATCCCGTCATAAAGGATGACCTCGACATCGCGTACTCCTGCAGTGCGCATCATATCTGCAGCCGCATGCACACCGCGTCCGCGCTCCCCCACAGGGTCTTCAGAACCAGCTATGAAAAGCAACGGCAAGTCGTTCGGAATGCGCTTCGCCGCCTTGAGGTCTGCAGCAGTGCGCGTAAGCGAGGTCAACGCAACATACCCACCGAGTGTGAAAGGAAAGCCGTTGAGCTCATCTGCGATATAGGCATCCACATTGTCGGGATCGGCAGAGATCCAGTCGAATTCAGTGCGCGCCTCCTTGATAGCTCGCGAAAAGGCCCCATCAGCAAGGGAGTGGATGAGCTTGCTCTGTTTCCTCTCACCGCTCACAAGAGCGCCCATACGTGCAAGCGCATTGCCAACAAGCGAGGCAATACGAGGCTGCTGTCCAGTCCCACAAAGGATCGCCCCGCTAAGGCCAGACGCATGGCGCGTGAGATAGACACGCAGCACAAAGCTGCCCATGGAATGGCCGAAGATGAAGTACGGCAAGCCTTCTCCGTATGCTTCCTGCATGATGAGACGCAAGGTGTCCACATCCTCCACAAGCGCGTCTGCACCGCGATCGATCGGCATATGCCCAAGATCATCCTTCGAGGAAACGCTCCTCCCATGCCCGATATGATCATGGCCGCAAACGACAAAGCCGCGCTCTGCCATGAAACGCGCGAAGGCGTCATAGCGCTCGATGTGCTCGCTCATGCCATGTATCATCTGGAGGACTCCCACCACATTGCCCGATGGGATCCACGTCATGGCATGTATCGTGCTCGTTCCATCAAATGACGGATACTCGAATTCGCTCACATCTATCTCAATCGGCATACGCAGCCTCTTTTCCTTGGATATTCCCGCATCATGCAATAGCATACGAGCGTGAACGTTCAGCCTGCACTGGGATGATAACACCATCTCCAAACAATACCGCACTGTAACGCGCTTTCCGCATATCAACTGCCACCAATGCGTACTAGAAGAATGCGAGCGTCTCCTGATAGAATTCAGGACGTCATTGGCTTTGAAGAATGCAAGAGAGGCTTGCATGACGCTTTGAGCGTCGGGGGAAATGGAGGCGAGCATCCTCCGCTGTACCAGCAACCGTAAATGCCTTGAGGCACCAAGTCGGAACACCCTTCTGAAGAAGCCCTGGAGAAAAGAGGAACTATGAAAAGGACCATCAAGCAATCCCTGGGAGAGAAGAGGCTGCTCGCAGTACTCTGTGCTGCGCTTCTCAGCTGCGCGCTCTTGTTCGGCTGCACCGCGCAAAGCACGAGCAACGCATCGAGTGGCAACGAAGCATCTTCTTCGGCAGCTGTTTCAAATGACGCTCCTGAAGCCCCTGAGGAAGAGGTGACCATCAGCGTCACGGTAACAGGCGAGAAGGACGGCATCAGCATCAATGATGCAACGGATATGAGCGTTGCGGTTGGCGTTACGGCCCTTGATGCGCTTCAGCTCGTCTCAAGCGACGTGGTCGTTGAAGAGAGCAGCTACGGTCCTTTCGTGTCCTCCATCGGCGGCCTTGCCAATGAAGGCTCGTCAGGATGGACATACACGGTCAATGGAGAGTATGTTGCGGAATCAGCAGGCACCTACATCCTTGCTGATGGCGATGTGCTCGCATGGACCTATTACGTAGGCTAGATCAGCGTTAGATCGGAGAGAGGCATGACCCAGCATCCAGCATTCGACGCGTTCGTGGATACCATCGCAGCCCTCAGGGCTCCTGATGGATGCCCCTGGGACCGAGAGCAAACCCATCGTTCCATCGCATCGAACATGATCGAGGAAGCCTATGAGGCCGTGGATGCCATAGAGGCGCAAGACGTAGCGCATATGCGCGAAGAGCTTGGCGATGTTCTGCTGCAAGTCGTCTTGCAATCTCAGATAGCCAAGGATGCTGGGGAATTCACCATTGATGACGTATGCACCGAGGTCAACGAGAAGATCATCCGTCGTCATCCCCATGTGTTCGGAGATATGCATGCAGATGATGCGAACGAAGTGCTCGACCTCTGGGACAAGACGAAGCTCGCTGAGCGCGGGGGCGTAAAGGAGGGACTGCTCGATGGCGTCCCGAAGAGCTTCCCCGCGCTCATGCAAGCGCAGAAGATCTCCCGCAAAGCCGCCGCATGCGGATTCGATTGGGAAAGCGTCGATGACGTTTGGGCTAAGGTCAACGAAGAGATCGACGAGCTCAAGCAAGCGTATGCTCACTCATCGAAATCACCGAACGGAAAGATCTCGAAAGAGGATGAGCACGCTCAGCAGGAGGCGGAGCTCGAGTTGGGCGATGTTCTCTTCTCGCTTGTGAACGTCGCTCGCAAAATGGGGCTTGATGCCGAAAGCGCCTTGCGAGCAAGTTGCCAGAAGTTCCGCACACGCTGGAACCATATGGAAGAGGCGGCCGAGCGTGAAGGCGTTGCGCTTGAAGCTCTTCCCCAAGGTCGCTTAGAAGAGCTCTGGTCAGATGCCAAGGATTCAACGCGTTAACAACGGTTAACGAGCATCCCCTTCGCACCATAGCCTTTGGCTTGTATGCTGATGACATTGAGAAGAGTAGGATAGCATCGGCAGCAAAGCACGCATTTTGCCGTGAAAGCGAGGCAGGCATGAGCAGCATTCCGAGAATAGACGAGGCAGCGCTTCGCGCATCAGAGAAGAAGCACGCAAAGGATACGCTTGCAAACGACCAGCCCGTCGTCCTTGAATCCTCTGAGACTGATCCTGAGTTCCCTGCGCAGGAAGAGTTCGAAGTTGACGAAGATGGTCCCCGAGGTTCAACGAAGAAGCATCCTGGCCTTCTTTGGGCAGCGATCGCCATCATCGCCGTGATCGTTCTTTGCGTCGCCTTCGCCTGCGCAGGTGACTGGGCAACTCCGAACAAGGCCGAGCAGATCCAGCAAGCGCAAGAGAACGAGCAGATCATCCCTGAAGATATGGGTGAGAACTGACAGCAGGAACTCTACGGAAGGCACAATGGACAACTTCGAGAAGAGATGGAAGCGCATCCAAGATCTCCTTGGGTCGGAAGCGCGCGGTGATGCTCCGATAACGCTCTCCTCTCAGAGAACGCTCTTCGGCATCCCTTCCCATGTTGAAGAGGTGACCGCAGCGATCGCGCAAGAAGACGAAGCGCGTTGCATGGCGCTCATTCGCGATGAGCTGCGACAAAGAGGGATCGATCGTCGAAGAAGCCTTTCTCTAGAAGAGCGGATGAAGAAGTCTCGCATGATATGCAAGAAGATCGCGCAGCTCCCTTTGTTCTCCAATGCTCAATGCGTGATGATGTACCAAGCGAGGGATGCAGAAGTTGACCTAGCGGATCTCATCGAAGTTGCGCAAACAGCTCATAAACGGCTCGCCTTCCCTGTCTGCCTTGATGAGACCACCATGCAGGCAGTGCAGCCGTCAGAAGAGGGATGGGTGCGCGGGCGTTTCGGGATCAAGGAACCCGTCACCAGCGCTAGCAACATTATTGATCCTGCTGAGATCGACCTTGTTATCTGCCCTGGAACAGCGTTCGACGACGCATGCAAGAGGATCGGCATGGGAGCGGGTTATTATGACCGCTTCCTTGAGCGATGCACGCGTGCGCACTTCCTTCTTGCTGCGTTCGAAGCTCAGCGCGTTCCCAACATCCCTGCCGCTTCTTGGGATACGCCTATGGACGTCATCGTTACCGAGTCAACCATACGAAAGTCAACGAGCTCGTAAAGACCTCTCCGACCTAAAAGAGAATGCATGCAAGGCATGCATGGATTTCCTAGACGCCTGCATGGATGAACGAGCGCAGGTCATCATGAAGAAGGAAGTCAAGCTCAGGGCTATCCTCTGAAGGGACTCGTACGAAAAGGAATCCGTAGTTGCCGACCTTGTTGACGTCGAACCGACGCATCTCGCAAACATCGCTGAAGTGCTCAAGGAACGCGTCATAATCGAAGCTCTCGCTTCCATCAGTGCCTGACGGCGGATTCAGAAGCGACATCGTCACCACTTGGTCTGGATCATCTGTCCTATAGCACGATGGGTCAGGAAGCTTATCCTCAAGATAAGCTTCATATGTCCTGAAACCGAATGCGTACTCTGAAACATCGGTTCCACCAAGACCTGCAAAGCGGAGCGGGTTGAATTCGATCGGGCTGATGTGGTCATCCTTCACGCGCACCTCAACATGAACAGGAAAATCCTTAACACCAGCTATTCGACCCACCTTATCAAGCCATTCCTTGAAGAGAGGCACCATCTTCTCATAGATATGCTCTCCAGAAACATACATGCGATCGCTCGTATCCTCAGGAGATGCAAAGTCATGTTTGAGGACGTTCAGAACATGCGCTTCACCTTCGCCATCGAAGAAGGCATCTATCGCATACTCTTGTCCCTCGATATAGCCTTCTACGATGAAGCTTTGCGTATCGATGACGCTTGCAGGGTACATGCTTTGCCAACGCTTCGCATCACGCTTGATATCAGCAAGCGCCGCATCCCATTCGTCGGCATTCGAGATCACATAGACTCCCATGCTGCAAAACCCTACGGTAGGTTTGAGGACCAGGTGTTCAGGTAAGCGCGCATAATCCTCAGAGACAAGCTCTTCGAGCGTGTATTCTTGGAAGAAGAGATCCACATCAAGCCCGCTCAGAGCGCGACGTGTCGCAAGTTTGTCCTTGAACAGCTGAATGCCGTCCTTGAGCGTACGAGCATCTGTCTTATCCTGGATCCATGCAAGGGCGTTCTCCGAATTCGTATAGACACGTTGCCCTTCGTTCACCAGCGAAATAGCCTCAGCTTCTTCGATAAGGTTGAGCGCATGCGTATCGATGCTGCCCGTGAAGTCATTGCAAAGAACAGGGTGCTGCGAAGCCTGCAACCAATCAAGCAACATATCCGATGCATAAGGCGCATCTAAAATGACCATGAGATCCTCCGTTATTTGCTCGCAGATAGGCTACTGTATTGAAGCGCCCAGATCACGTGCCTGATCGAGGCCAGCATTTCCCGCAATGGCACCTTTTTCATAGACACTATTGACGATCACTTCTCCTAGATTCTCGAGCTTGCAGTAGTCAGCGCAAACTCGATAGCTCGCGATAGCGGGATCCGCACGCGTTGCATCTGCATCTTCGAAGCAAAGCAGCAATGCTGTTGCCTTGATGGAGAAGGGGCTTCCGATCTGACAGAACATACGATCTTGGAATGCACGCAGCTGAGCAGGGAAGTTATAGAAGTAAAGAGGCGTTGCCCATACAAGCACATCGTATTCGCGAAGAAGCGGATAGAACTGTTGCATATCATCTTGTTGTACGCACTGCCCTTCATGAGAGAAGCAATACTCGCATGCCTTGCATCCAGCGATATGCGCGTGCCCGACATCGATGCGTTTGACCTCATTGCCAGCAGCCTCTGCCCCTTCGATGAAGCTATCGGCAAGCATGCTCGAATTGCCACCTTGGCGGGGACTACAATGCACAACCAGTATCTTCTTCGCCATAACCTCTTCCCTCCTTAGGTTGCTTTTGCCTCATTATCCCACGCTTTTGCCATCCTGTTCGCTCTCCTCGCATAATGTGACGTAAGATGTCGAATGCAAGCAAACGAAAAGAAGGAGCTTATGGGCGCATTCGCTGAGAGGGTCTTTGAGGTGGTGCAGCAGATACCTCGAGGCAAAGTGGCCAGTTACGGGCAGGTTGGCAAGCTCATAGGTGCGCCACGATCAGCACGATATGTCGGCTATGCGCTCCGTGCGAACCCGACCCCAGGTGTTGACCCCTCATCTATCCCCTGTCACCGCGTTGTGTTCAAAGATGGATCGATGGCAAGCGGCTTTGCTTTTGGCGGCCCTGATGTGCAGCGTGAGATGCTTGAGAGCGAAGGAGTCTCATTCACGGCAGATGGGCGCGTCGACATGCAAGCATGCCAGTGGGATATGACGATTCCAGAAGCACTTCAAGCTGTGCGAGGTGATGCCAACATCCCAAGCGCGCCCCCTGAGGATTTCGATTGGGAACGCGAGCTAGGCGAAGACTAGAACGGAAAAGCTACCCTGCTTAGCGATGCGCATAGATCCCGCGTTGTGGCCTGATGAAGGTGTTCGTGAAATCCCGAAGGCTGCCATACCAGAATTTCTGTTGCGAATTACCCCATACTCCAGCCCAAGGGTCAGCGATGTATACCGAGTCGGTCGCGCGATCGTATCCATCGACGACCATCAAATGGCCCATCGTCGAGTTCCCATGTCCGTTGTAATGAGCTCCACCTGCAGACTCCCAGGTATGAACGACCACCGGATATCCCGTCCTGAATGAATCAAGGATCGCCTCGCGCACGGTTTCGTATGAAGGATGCGGGATCGTCGTGTAAGCGTTGTAGCCAAGCCAGCTATTCATCCCTCGCTCGAAATCCCTTGTGTTCATGAAGACGCCGCCAGGGCCTGCACCCATTCGACGCGCGACGTTAGCGATGGTAAGCGCTTCGCCGTTCGCTGCCCGTGTTGCTCCGAGGTAGCGCAAAACCATGTATCCCGACGTTGGTCCGCACCAATATCCATTCGGCTGTCCCGCCCATTGGATGTTATGGAATTGGACGATGGGCTGGACCTCTTCCTCGCGAGCTGTGAACGAGAGGCCACCTAAGCATGTCGAGCCAGAGTAAACGTGCGAATAGCATGTGCCTGCATGCAACAGACGTCGGCAATCGATATCAGCACACCAAAGACCACCGCCCTCGTTACGTGCCTGATACCAATAGATATCATCTTGACCGCCAGTTGCAGACCAGGTGGGAACCTGGATCCCGCCAGCACTCGTAGAGGGGTTGCGCACCCAAAGCGTGCGTGTCACACCACTTTGGGTCACATACATGTAGTTGGAGAGCACAAGAGAATCCTGTGCCGTACCGACAAGTGCCTGGACACCATTTCCTGATGTCACATATACGTGAGATATGTATGCCCCCTCTTCAGCACGATGCATTCCTGCAGGGATGCATGCGCTGTAGACCCCATCGGATACCTTTTGAGCATCATGCCACACAATGTCGTCTTGGTTGTTAAAAGCAGTCCAGGTCGGGATCTGCACGTGCGAAATACCTGATGGCGATACGATGCCTGACACCGTCACCGTGATCGTTCCTGCATCATTGTCTGCTTGCGTACTCACCGATGCTGCCGTTGGCTTATCTATCGAGAAGTTCGTTGCAGCAACCATGCGCTGAGCACCACACACCGTGGCATACGCATGGGCGATGTAGTCACCTGCTGTGCGGTGGTTCGTGATGGAGACGACCACGGTCCACACACCATCATCGCGACGCGCAGGATACCACCTGACATCATCTTGGCTATTCAGAACAGACCAGGTAGGAACCGACACGGCTGTTGCAAGCGCGAACATGCCTCCGCTCATCGTTATCGTCACATGCATCTGGTCATCAGAGCACTCCGCCTTGATCTCAACAGGCGTTGTTTCAACCTTCGCAGAGCAAGAGCCTGCAAAGCTGAAAACTCGATTCGCACACGTCACATACACATGTGCTTGATATTCGCCTACATCACGACGAGGATGGATCAACGTTACATCTGCTTGCCACGCGCCAGATGCCAGCTTGCGCGCATCAAGCCACTCGATGTCATCTTGGCCATTGACCGTAGACCAAACAGGGACCTGCACACGCTCGGGAGCTGCCGCCTTCATATCAGCTGGGAACTCGACCAAAACGGAGAAGGAGCCTGACTTCTTCTGATCCTCGGACTGCGTGATGCTCACACTTGCCTTCGGGGCATCGATCGTGAAGCTTATCGCACTGGCCATGTAGGTCTGTCCCCACATCGTGCCATAGACGTGAACAGCATAGGTGCCAACACTGCGATGATCTGCTATCTGGACTGTTGCCGTCCAGGCGTCACCGCTTCTGGTTGCTTGGTACCACCTGATATCGTCTTGACCATTCTGAGAGGACCAGGTTGGGAAGCTCACCGCGCTTGCATGATCTATCCAGCCTCCATGAGCCTTGATCGTGACCGTCTTCTGGTCTTGCGAGACATCAGCAGTGGCGATGATAGGGTCGACCTGAGCGACGTCTGTCTTAGCCCCAGCAAATGCATAGATCCTGTTTCCTGTGGTCACATAGACATGCGCGATGTAGTCACCCGATGCGCGACGCGGGTTCATAAGAGAGGTTGTTGCTTGCCATGTGTCGGGAGAGGTTTCATGAGCTTCAAGCCACTCGATGTCGTCTTGACCGTTCGCTGCCGACCAGAAGGGAACTTGAACGCGGGTGATGCCTGAAGGAACATCAGTGAGCGCAACCTCGATGGTGATGGTGCCTGACTTTTGCTCTTCAGAGGTTTGCGGGACAAAAGACACATCAGCATGAGGCGCCTTTATATCGAAGGAAGCAGCTCCGACCATGTGTTGCGCCCCTGCTCGGGTTGCATACGCATGGACGATATAGGCACCTGCCGTCTTATGATTGGCAATCGGGATTTTTGCCTCCCAGAGCCCCTCTTTGTTGAGCGTGCCTTGATACCAAACGATATCGTCCTGTCCGTTCTTGTCAGACCAGGTGGGGAATGAGATAGCCGAGGCCTGAGGTGCAACCGATGCGTCAAGCGTGATGAACGCTGTCTTCTCATCAGGAGAAACCTCGACCTTGAAAGGATCGTCAACTGCATCGAGAGATACGATCGGATCTGCAGAAGGTGTCGTTGCCGTACCTGTATCATTGCTGTTCTCGTTGTCCACAACGGAGGAAGCATTCGCGGGAGAAAGCGGCTCTGAGGCTTCGTTCGCTGGAACGCTATCCACTGCTTCATCGCTCACGTTAGAAGCAGTGTTCGCCGCTTCGCTCATCTGAGTATCAGAAGGATCCAAAGAGATGTTTTGCACATCTGCCCAGGCAAAAGAAGGTGTCATGGTGAGAGCCAGCGCGCACGCCAAACCAACTCTCCCACATTTGGACAAGAGAACATGCTTCATGCTCATAGCTGCAACCCCACTTCTCTGGTGCGAAAACAGACCCCGTATTAGCTTTAATCATATAAATATCACACTTGCTCAGGTCTAAGGCAATGAAAAAATGCCAGGTTCTACTGAAGTTCACATCCTCATGCCTCAATGATATCTGCAACGCAATTCATCATTCGGTGTGCGAGGATGTATAGCGGCTCATATGACATGGGCACCTCGATCACACAAACGTCTTTGATGGAGCTCAGTAGAAAAAAAAGACGAACACCCAAAGGTGTTCGTCTACTTCTTCTATGGTGGAGCATAGGGGGATCGAACCCCTGACCTCAAGATTGCGAACCTTGCGCTCTCCCAGCTGAGCTAATGCCCCAAATGTTGTAGCGATCGAATAAAGGCTACTGATGCGCTCCCTTGATGCTATTATGCATCAAGCATCAAGACTGCGAATGGATATTCTATCAAAACTAGCTGAGAATATGCTCCTCAACTTCATCCTTGAAGAGCATGACGTTCTCAGGTGATGGCTCGATGGGCGTATCATCAATAAAGCTATCGAAAATCGGCTCGCCATCCCGCGAAAGCTCGACCATTCCCGTCAGAACATCGGCATACTGGAAGGACTGGCGAGCGGTTCTGCCACGCTTGCGCTCGATCTCCATGATGAAGAGCCTCGGGTGTACCTGCGTGAGGATCCCCTCATTCTCAACGATCTTAGAGCGTCCCATATTCGCACGTACCTTGATCTTTGTCCCAATGAAATCGCTTAGCGTATCATGGATGTTGTCAACGATCTTAGCTTGTTTCGCTAGGTCCATATGCACTTCCTTCACGTTCTATCCGTTTTTATGTTGAAAGCATGCTAGCATCTTCAAGATGAACGGTAGTTTTAGAAGGGTGAATGGTACAAAAGAAGCATGATCAGGAGAATATGATGTTCAAAGAAGCGAATTTCACAGATCTGCCCGCCATCCATGCAGCGCATGCGCATGATATTTCTGCTGCCACCGGTATCACTGTGTTCATCGCCGAGAATGGGTGCGCCTGCGGGGTAGATGTGCGCGGAGGTGCTCCTGCTACACGGGAGACCGATCTGCTCAAGCCTGAGAACATGATCGAGAAGATCCATGCTGTTGTGATCGGTGGCGGCTCAGCTTTTGGCCTTGAGGCTTGCTGTGGTGTGGCGGAAACCTTGAGCGAGCGCGGGATTGGCTTCGCGCTTGCGGGTCAGACGGTTCCCATCGTCTGCGGTGCATGCCTGTTCGATCTCCCCCTCGGTGCCGCCGTCTGGCCCGACAAGGAAATGGGCGAAGAGGCCAGCCGTTCTGCTTTGGAGGGTGACTCGCTTCCACTTGCTTGCGGCAACGTTGGCGCTGGCACGGGAGCTACCGTTGGGAAGATGGGGTTACCAAGCCAAGCGATGAAGTCAGGCTTCGGCTGGAGCGGTATCAAGCTTGGAGAGCTCGTTGTCATCGCTAATGTTGCTGTCAATGCTGTAGGCAATGTGATGGCAGAAGACGGCTCCTTCATCGCAGGTGTCCTCAACTCTGACGGGCATATCCTCTCCCCCTTCGAAGCGGCCCTCGCAGCTCAGATGAGCGCCGCTCAAACCAGCGCTGCATCTCACATCCAAAATGGCGCACAGGCATCGACCAACACAACGCTTGGGGTCATCCTCACAAATGCTGACCTTGCAAAAGCTCAAGCTACCAAGGTCTCACAGATTGCCCAAGACGCATATGCTCGCTGCATCAAGCCAGTTCATACTCTTAATGATGGGGATGCTATCTTCACGATGGCAACAGGTGAGGTGAAGACGAATACCGACCTTGTTGGCATGATGGCAACCGAAGCGATGGAACGCGCTATCAGAAAGGCAGTGCTCAGTGCACAGAGCGCCTATGGGCTCACTGCTGCGAGCGATCTGTGTTGATCTCTGGAAGGGTATCCGAGACGGCCTTGCCCAAGCGAATGTAATCTTCGACTTCGAGCATCTCGCCCCGCACCGATCCTTCGATCCCCGCTTGCGAGAAGGCATCTGAGAGCGCTCTCGTGATCCTCGCTGAGTCGCCAACGCGCCCCGCAAGGAACGTCTTGCAAGAGTTCATGATCGTCTTGCGGCGCGAAGCGAAAGCAGCATCGGCCATGATGGCCGCCGCATGGATGGCATCTGGTGGCTCTCCTTCATCCAGCGCATCATTGCGTACCAGGCGTATCACCGTGCTATCCACATGGGGCTTAGGCATGAAGTCATTCCGCGACACATCAAAGGATCCTTCTGGATGCGCATAGAGCGCAAGCTTCACCGTGTAAGCTCCGTAGCTCTTCGTGCCAGGATGCGCCGCCATACGCTGTGCGACCTCCTTTTGCACCATCACGGTTGCGCTCTCAAGATGGGCGAAGCGCTGAAAGTACTCCAAGACGATGGTGGCAGCGACCGAATAGGGCAAGTTCGCCACAAGCTTCGTAGGAAGAGGGTGTGCGAAGTCCTCTGCTTTCACATCGAGCGCATCCTTCTCGATCAGCTTGAAGCGTCCCTGCCATTGCGCAAGCGTATGCTCAAGGACGCGTGGAAGCTTTGGGTCCTTCTCGATGGATGTGACCAAGAGCGCCCGTTTCAAGAGAGCGTTCGTGAGCGTGCCGATCCCTGGCCCGACCTCAAGGACGCTATCAGCCTCGCCCAGCTGTGCAAGCTCGCATATCTTCCCGACGATGGCATCATTCACAAGGAAATTTTGCCCCAGCGCTTTCGTCGGCTTGATACCGAAGCGCTCAAGCACCTTAAGCGTCGCGCTTGGAGTGGCAATATCAGAGGCATGTGGCATTAGAATGCGGTCTCCTCGGCATCTGCGATGATCGTTCCGTCCTCGGTGACCTTTCCCGTCCAATCAAGGACGCGATCAAGCTTGAACCCTGCACATCCGCAGGCGCTCCGAATCGTATCGACACAAGCATCGATCCCGTAGGGATTGCCTTCTTCGCCGATGACGTGGATCGTGAGAGAACGGCGAACGTTCGTCCTCTCTCGCAGGTCAGAGAAGTAATACGGCTGCAAGCGATCAAGCAATGCCTTGAATTGCGATGGGGTTGAGGCGAAGTAGAGAGGGCACACGACGATGAGCTCGTCAGCAGCATCCATGTGCTTGCGAACCTCATCCATATCATCGCGAAGGAAGCAGCGATGCGCGAATGCATCGCTTTTGAATACAAGAGGATGCTGGTGGAGCGGATCGCCCTTTTCTGGGCGCTCAGGCAATTCTGCCTCTGGTGTGGCCTTCTCGCACCTATTACATCCAATGCAAGGCGCTATATCCGTAGAAGAGATGGTGATGATGGAGACGCCATCGTCAGGACATTCCTCAATGCACGCATCGAAGAGCTCGTCAGCAAGATGAGCCGAGCGCCCATCAGGGCGCGGTGAGCCAACAAGGATGGTTCTATGCATTGCTCTCCCCTCTCTGCCATGCCGTCGGTGGCCGATCGAGCAACGAGCGCGCATTTCGGTAGAGCTGTTCTTGGAATGCTATCCGCTGCTCATCGCCTGGCGAAGGCATGCTGTAACGAGGCTCCAGATCATCATCAAGGCGTATATCAGCCAGCTTCGTGCATACCCAGACAACATGAGCTGGCTCGCAGGAAAGGCTTCTCATCGGCTCAGGCGTCATGTAAGGTGAATCCGTCTCAGAGAGAAGCCTGTCTTGCGGTACAAGCAGGGCAGCACGCCGCACCTCATCGTTCTTCTTGAAGGTGAGCGCCCCACCGAACGCAACGAAGCAGCCTGCCTCGATCCAACACTCAAGCTCCTCTGGTCCTAAGTTGTAGCAATGCAGAAGCGTCCCCGCCTCAGGGAAGCCGACGCGCTGCATGATATCGAACCCATCATCATGAGCCTCACGCATATGCAAGATGACAGGGAGTCCCGCTTCTTTCGCGATCTCGACCTGACGTGCAAAGACCTCGCGTTGCACCTCGCGAGGAGAAAGATCGTAATGGTAGTCAAGGCCTATCTCCCCCACTGCGCTCGTACGGGGATCTCGCAAGAGATCAAGCAGCTCAGCTTCAAGCGCCTCATCGTAGAGCTTCGCGTTATGTGGGTGCACGCCCGCCGCGATTCGCACTTCAGGCACGCGATAGGGAGCCTGCCCACAGCACAGCGAGCCCATCTTGCGAACGAAGAGCTCAGCATCCCGTCGCCATTCATCGAGCTTCGCATACGTGACCGTATCACCCTCTGATGGATCAACCATGGCCTCGATGAAGGCAACGTCGTGCACGCCTGCCCGCGCAAGCGCAAGCGCAGGGTCGGCAAGCATGTTCAGATGCGCATGCGTATCGGCAATGGGAGCGAAGGTGTGCGGGCAATCGATGATGACGTTCTTATGCTTCTTCCGCATGCGAAAGTGCTCGTCTTCGTAACGCTCCTCCTGCTCGGTCTCAGCCACAGCGATTACTCCATCTCAGGCAGGTTATCCACATCAAGGCGCGGGAAGAGCGGGTCACCCACTTCAATGGAGGACCCAGGTTTGAGCTGACCCCATACGCTTGCTTGTTGGATATCCTCGATGTCATAGGTGGTGCCAAGCCCGAAACGAGAGAAGACCTCGTTGGAGGTGTTAGGAGCGAAAGGCGCCATGAATATCGCGATGATGCGTATAGCCTCAAGCAGGTTATACATGATATCGGCAAGATCCTGTGCGCGAGAGGCATCCTTCGCAAGCTTGAATGGCTCGGTCTCTTCGATGTAGCGATTCGCGCGCGCTGCCAAAGCCTGCACCTCTTTGATGGCACCCGTGAAGTCAACGATCTCCATGGCAGAATCGTATTTCGCGTAGAGCTCGTCGCTGATCTCGCGCAACGGATTCACCGATGCTGCTTCGCTCGGCTCGGGAACGATGCCGTCGAAGTACTTCTTCGTCATGTTCGTGACACGGCTCACAAGGTTGCCCCATGTGTTGGCAAGCTCGTTGTTGTAGACCTGCACCATACGTTCCATCGAGATGGAGCCATCATGGCCGAACTGGACATCGCTCATGAAGTAGTAACGATAGGCATCAACGCCGAAGATCGATATCAGGTCTGCGGGCTTGAGCGCATTTCCCTTTGACTTCGACATCTTCTCACCCTTGGTGAGCAAGAAGCCATGGCCGAACACCGTATGTGCGATCGGCCATCCTGCCGCCATCAGCATCGCAGGCCAGATAACGCAATGGAAGCGGATGATATCCTTGCCGACAAAATGATATTGCGGGGGCCAGAACTCATCGAACGCATCAGGATCGATGTCATCACCATAACCACAGCCCGTGCAGTAAGCAAGCAGAGCATCTGCCCAAACATAGGCAACATGACCCTCATCGAAGGGCAACGGGATGCCCCAATCAAACGTTGAGCGAGAGATGGAGAGGTCCTTGAGACCCCCTTTGACGAATGAGACGATCTCGTTCTTACGGGTAATGGGCCTGATGAAGTCGGGATGGGTCTCATAGAAGTCAAGGAGGGGCTGCTGGAACTCCGAGAGCTTGAAGAACCAGTTCTCCTCCCCAGAAGCCATCACTTGAACAGGGCGCTTGCAATCAGGGCAGATGAAGTTCCCATCCTCGTCCTTCTCAAGCTCGCTCTCTGCATAGTACGTTTCCTCATGAACGCAGTACCACCCTTCATAGGTGCCCTTGTAGAGCCACCCCTTGTCATGAAGGAGCTGCCAGAAGGACTGAACAGTCTTTGCCTGCCGAGGCTCCGTGGTACGTACGAAGTCGGTATAGGTTATATCGAGGAGCGCCCATGCGTCGCGAAAGGCTGGTTCCATCGAATCGCACCACTCTTGAGGTGTCATACCATGCTCTTGAGCCGTATCGGCAACCTTTTGCCCATGCTCATCCATACCTGTGACGAACGCCACTTCGCAGCCGTTCATACGTTGGTAACGCGCCACGCTGTCGGCAGCTATGGTCGTATATGCGGTACCCAGGTGCGGAGCCGCGTTCACGTAATAGATGGGTGTTGTGATCGCATATGGTTTCTTCTGCATGCGTGTCTCTTCCTTCAAAGCGTCGTTGAGGATCATGATGCTTGCCTCACATCGGCAGATGACATGCCACTGTGAGCAGTTTTGCTATTTTATCACTGGAAAACAGCCGCGATGAGCTCTGGAGGTATCCCGAGCGCATATGCCTCGTTGATCTTGCAGATATCTTCTTTTGAAATGCGGTTGAGCGGTGCGGTCGTCATCGAACGCACCTTGACTGCAACCTCGGATGCCTTCTCGATGGTCGAAAGCAAGCCATATGCACGAGCAAAGGTATCACCTGCGCAGAAGATGCCATGATGGGGCCACACCACAGCATCATGGATCTCAAGTGCCTCAGCCGACGCAACGGCAAGCTCTCTGCTCCCAGGCACCATCCAATCGATGACGCCGATCCCACGAGGAAAGACCATCGCGCATTCGCTGATCGTCGTCCAGAGCTCACGCGTGAAGGCAGTTGAGGTGAGCGGAAGGACGAACGTGAGCGCGTTCACGTTGGCAGGATGCGCATGGTAGATGATCCGATTGGCATCACGCGAGGCGATCATCTTCGCCTCTTGGCACAGCATATGCATGAAGAGCTCTGAAGTGGGACGCCTCCCTTCCGAAAAGCCCCAACGAACACGATAGTGCGTGCCCGCATCATCAAGCTCGATGACGCCTGCGTTGTGCTCAAGATCGGCGCGCATATCCCGAAAGTATGATCCCGCGGCCGTGATGAAGAAGAACTGCTCAGCGATCCCTGGAACCGCTAAGCCAAGCGGCTCCCACGCGCCTTGTCGAAACGAGCCACTGATGCCATCGATCTGCTCTGGGGGCATCCGATAAGAAAGGTTGCCTGCATTCGCCTCGTGCCAGCCTTGCGCAACCGCTCCATCAGCAAGGGAGAGGAACTCCTCTACGAAGGCAGCTTCGATCTTCGCCATTTATCGCTCGGTTCCCAGAACGGTCCGCATCGTGCTCTTCGAATCAAGCCCCTGAGGTCCTACGCCGAACCCGAAAGCCTCGAAGACAAGGGAGGGCATATCACCAAAGCTTGATGCGAAATGCTTGACAAGCGCGGCGCCTGTTGGCGTGGTGAGCTCGCCTTCGACATTGCCTGCGAACGTTGGAACGTCCGTAAGGATGTTCGCGGTAGCTGGCGCAGGGATGGGCAAGCGCCCATGCGCGCAATCGACGAACCCAAACCCCGTGCAGACGCTTGATGCCGTTGCTCTCTCAACATCAAGCTGAACAAACGCCATGCTCGCAGCACAGATATAGGCGATCGCCTCATGGTTTCCCACCTCGTGGAAATGAACTTCAGAGACATCGACCCCATGAGCAGCAGCTTCAGCAGCAGCGATGATGTCATAGACACCAAGGACATGCTCACGTACCTCCTCAGGCAAGCCTGCATGCTCGATGATGTGATGCACCTCTTCCACGCTATGATGCGGATGCTCGTGAGCGCCGTGGGCATGCCCCGAAACGTCATGCCCATGCGCTTGTGCCTCATGGTTCTTTTGGCGAACAGCAAGATGCACGCCGAAAACGCCACGATCCTGCGCAACAAGGAGATCGAAGCGACATCCAGGGATGTCAAGAGCTTCCAGCGATCCCATGAATGCCTGTGGGTCGGGAAGCAACGCTATCAAGGATGAAGCGAATGTATCCTTATGAACGCCATGCGTGCAATCGAAGAACAGCTCAGCCATCTCTTACCTCATATGATTGATCATGTTAGCGAGATATCCCGCTCCAAACCCATTGTCGATGTTCACGACAGAGACACCGCTCGCACAAGAATTGAGCATGGAGAGCAGAGCGGCGATGCCCCCGAAGGACGCACCATATCCAACGCTCGTCGGAACTGCGATCACAGGACAGTCTGCCAGGCCACCTATGACGCTCACGAGCGCGCCTTCCATGCCCGCGAGCGCGATGATAACGCTCGCACCAGAGATCAGGTCAAGATTATCAAGCGTGCGATGAAGGCCCGACACGCCCATATCGTAGGCACGCTTGACAGCGCTCCCGAAGAACTCGCAGGTGAGAGCAGCCTCTTCAGCAACGGGTATGTCGCTTGTTCCCGCAGTGACGACAAGAACGTATCCGATACCATCTGGCTCTTTCATCTGGCCTGTGAAAGCACAGCGCGATTGAGCATCGTAATGAATAGGATGTGCCTGCTCTATCTGCGCTGCTTTCTCAGGCTCGAGCCGCGTGATGAGCACGCGATCCTGTCCTGCACGCACGAGCGCTGAGATGATGCCGCAGATCTGCTCGACCGTCTTGCCTTCGCCATAGATCACCTCGGTATAGCCTTGTCGGGCTTGACGATGCAGATCAACCTTCGCATACCCGATGTCCGTGTATGGCTGGGCCTTGATCTTGAGCAGCGCGTCATCGGGCGCGATCGCTCCTGCAGCAACATCTTCAAGAAGCTTTTCGATCTCGGTCATGCCCTCACCCTTTCAATGGGAAGCCTAAGCAAGCGAAGCAGGGTTGTGACATCACAGAGCCGCTTATTCTTATTGATTTTTAACCGTCCCCTGTCACCCTGTCACCACTTTAATGAACGCTACAGCTCAAACATGGATCATATGCACGGATGAGCTTCTCGATCTCAAGCTGGATAGCCTCTGCAGTGAAGCGCGCATCAAGAAGCTGCTTGGCCAAGGAGCGCATGTCGCGCTCAAGATTCGCAAGGTTCTGCGAGGTCGGCGTGATGATGCGCGCATGGGTGACACGTCCCCGCTCATCAAGCTCGATCTCATGGATAAGCGAGCCGCGTGGAGCCTCGGTGAATCCAACGCCACGGCCTGCGCGAACCTCGAACTCGACAGGTTCGCTCGTATCTTCGAAATCATCGACGGCAAGCTTTCGGCAAAGTGCAGAGCATCGTACCAAGGCATCAACGATCTCCACTGCTTGCGCAATGTTATTCGCGAAGGGATTGAACTCAGGAGGTCGCAATCCCGCCTTCGCAGCCGCGAATCGGGCGGGTTCGGTCAGCTCTGCCCATGACGCATTGACGCGCGCAAGCGCAGAAGGCATGTAGGTGTTCCCTCCATCACGCATTCGAGAGAGGAGCGCTGCCGAGTGATCTGCTGAGTACTCCTCGATCTCGTTCGCGAAGTCTTGAATGGAGAATGTCTTGTCTGCACGGACGAACCGAGCCACATCTGAGCCAACAACGGGGTATGACCCTTCTTCGACCATTGCAAGGAAGTCTCCCTTGGTCTCGAAGTCAATGGATCCGAAATCATTGAAAAGATCAACTGCATCAAGCGCAAAGGCGAGGTGCGCATCAAGTGCATCTGCAAGACGGAGGTACTCGTCAGATGATATCTCTGAGGTGAAGCCGCCCACCACAGCAGTGATCGGATGGATCGACCTCCCTCCCACTGCCGCACAAAGCTCGTTTCCCATCGCCTTCAAGCCAAGCGCCGCATCAAAGAGCGTGCGATCAGCATCGGCCAAGGGGAATACGCTCTTGTGCCCAAGGAAATCGGGCGCAGCGAAGACGAACAGATGGGTTGCATGGTTTTGCAGGAAGGAGCCATAGACGAGAAGCTCGCGTATGGCCCGTGTTCTTTCGCTCACCTCTACCCCGAAGATCCGCTCAATCGCAAGGATATCCGTGATCGTATGGCTTGCCGAGCAAATGCCGCAAACGCGAGAAGCGATGTAGGGCGCCTCATAGAAGAAATGACCTTTGACCATGGATTCGAAGAAACGCGCAGGCTCGGTGACCGAGAACTCGCATTGCTCGATCTGTCCATTCTTGATGACAAGATGGATATCTCCATGCCCTTCGATACGGGCAAGATGGTCAACGTCGATCTTCATGCTGGTCATCGCGCGATCCTTAGAACAGTGTGCGTCTAGATTGAGGGGTCTCCGACGCGTGGGTCAGTCTGATTGAATACGGTTACAGCAGCATCGAACGCCTCGGCACCGATGCCGCTCTTCGAAGCGATCCGACGAGCAACCTCAAGATTAGCATCAGTTGAAAGCCCCGCGCATCCGCTGCAGGGACGGCCAAGATTCGGACATTTCGCATGACAACCCGATTGCGTCACCATGCCAAGACAGAGGATGCCTCGTCCGTAGAAGCACCCGCGCTCGTTCTGCTTGCATTCTCCGCAAAGGGTTGAGGTGCGTACATAGGCATTCGACCCCCGCAGGGCTTTTTGCAGCACTTCGACGAACACATAGGGATCCGCTGGACAGCACGGTACCTCAAAGTCAACCTTGATGACATCCTTGACTGCTCGTGGCTCATAGGCAGTGTCGCTCACCACATCTGGCACGTCATCGCCATATACCTCGCCCTGACGCAGACGATAGTCGACGCTCGCCATTCCTGGGATACCTGCTGTTTTCGCACACGCCCCGATCGTGATGACGACATCAGCCACGTCACGAAGGAGCCGAGCGCTCTTCTCAGCCTCGCTTGTGGTGATCGCTCCTTCGATGACGCATACATCGAAATCATCAGGCATCGGATCGCTCGAGGTGAGTTGCCAATACTGCATGTCGATCTGCCCAAGCACATCAAGCAGATACCGTTCGATATTCGTGATGTTGATCTGGCACCCGAAGCAGCTGGCGAACCCCGCCATGACCACCTTCGGTGCTCTTTGCGTATCCTCGCTCACATGCTCCCCTGAATGTTCTTCGCTTCCCAATAATTGAAGACCGGGCCATCGATGCAGCAGTATTGATGCCCGATCTGACAATGCCCGCATTTGCCCATGCCGCACTTCATATGCCGCTCGAAGCTCATATAGATACGATCGTAGCTGATGCCTTTCTTCCGCATCTCTTCGACCACGAACCTATACATCACTGGTGGCCCGCACACAGCTCCGAAGGTCTTGTCAGCATCTACCTCTAGATGAGCAAAAGGTGCGGTAACAAGCCCCACTTCGCCATCCCATGTCTCGTCGGGGTTGTCAACCGTAAGATAGAGATCGAAATCCTTGCGGTGACGCCACATCTCGAATTGGTTGCGGAACATGACCTCTGCGGGCGTCTTCGATCCATAGATGATCGTGACCTTGCCGAACTCAGAGCGCTCGTCATGGATGTTGTTGATCAAGGAGCGCAAAGGCGCGATGCCAAGACCACCTGCTACAAGCAAGATGTCATGCCCCTTCATCTCCTCGAACGGAAAGGGCCGACCATAGGGACCGCGAATGCCCACGATCTCGCCGCACTGCATCTCATGCAGTCGCTCGGTGAACTCGCCAGCACGCCGAACGCAAAGCTCGATGAATCCGCCTTTCGAAGGGGAACTGGAAATGGAAATAGGCGCTTCTCCCACCCCGAAGATCGATACCTCCACGAATTGCCCAGGCTTGTGGTGGAACGCCTCGCGAATGCGATCGTCGATGAGCCGGAACTCGAAGAGCTTTTCAGTCTCAGTGAGCGGTGTGATCGATGTGATGCGCGCAGGCCATGGGCGATAAGGATTCTCGCGCATGAGCGCAAGCCCATCAGAGACATGCTCGTTCGGCGCCAGAGGCGCAACGCTCACTTTCTTTGGCTCAGGCATCGCGCTCCTCCTTGCCTGTATCACTCGAAGACGCAAGCTCCTCCTCGGCACCCTTGCGCTCGAAGAACTTCAGCACCTCGATCGGTGAGATGTCGGCCTTGCAGGCACGCACGCAACGGCCACATCCGACGCAAAGATATCTTCCATGCTTCGAATTGAAGCCATTGAGCTTGTGATACATGCGATGGCGAACACGATCACGACCGTCATCGCGGAAGTTGTGGCCTCCTGCCACGAGCGCAAATTGAGGAGAGGTGCATGCGTCCCATCTCCGCTCACGTCTTCCCTGCTTGCCCGAAGGGTCGAGCACATCGACGATATCGAAGCAATAGCACGTTGGGCATACCGCTGAGCATGCCGTGCACGACAAGCATCTTCCACCAAGCTCTTCCCAGAAAGGATCGGAATGAAACGCATCCATGAGCATGGGGATCTCTTGGATATCAGGGATCGACGTGTCAAACGCCTCTTGGCGAGCGCGCGTGCGCTGCCTGAAAGCACGTCTATCCTCATCGGTCGCCTCCCGCGGATTGCAGGCCGCCTCCAGGATGTTCGCTGCCTGAACGCTGCCGATCGATACGAGATAACGGTCACCAAGATCCTGGAGGAACAAGTCATACCCGCTTCTTACCTCATCAGAATCGAGCAGATGGCAAAAGCAGGTATCGGTTGGCGAGCAGCTTATGCCGACGACCATGTTCGCCGAGCTATGCGCCTCGAAGTACGGGTCTGGATATGCAGGATCATCGAACACGAGCCTGAGATTGTTCAAAGCGTTGATATCGCATGCATGCGCGCCAAAGAGCACGCGAGGCTTCACCGTAAGCTCGTAGTCAGTGACCTCTGCATCATCGACGTTGTATTCAAAGAGCGTCTCTTGCGGAGGAAGGAAGAACTTCTTGAGCGAGGTCAGCGTCGTAGGGTAATCGAGAACGATCTCATCGAAGCTCTCGACCACCTCAAACGCGAAGCTCCTGCCGCTCTTGACCGGAGCGATGACTTCGTATTCCGCCATGAATGCCTCGATGAGCCGAGGAAGCTCTGATGCATCGATGACCCTGTACAGCATAGAGATATCTCCATCTGGTGAGACGTTTACATCTTTGGCTTCATTCTATATGAGTGGTGCTTGCCTGTGGGGCGGAAAAGCGCCCAAGCAAACGAAATGCCCCGCTATGTGCACAGCGGGGCATCATCTTGAGCTTCCTTTGAGCAACTTTTAGAAGAAGATGCTAATCTCTCGCTCGGCAGAAGCTGGCGAATCAGAGCCATGGATCACATTCTCGTCCATGATCAAGCCAAAATCACCACGGATGGTCCCTGGAGCTGCCTCAGCCGGATTCGTAGCACCCATGAGGGAGCGGCATTTGGCAACAGCGCCCTCACCAGAGATGACCATCTTCACAACAGGTCCTGAGGTGATATAGGAGATCAACCCGTCATAGAACGGCTTGCCCTCGTGCTCGGCGTAGTTCGCCTTCGCCTGCTCAGGGGTCACCATGCCAAGCTCCATGCGCTCGATCGTGAGGCCCGCACGCTCGAAGCGATTGACGATCTCGCCGATATGGTGATTGCGCACGCCGTCTGGTTTGATCATGCAATAGGTCTTTTGTTCTGCCATGTTCATCCTTTCGTTCTTCGATCTATCTTCGAACATGAATCGATCATTGGTTTTGCGAGGGGAAATACAACTCGATGCTTGAAACCTTCCAGCCGATCATGTCACGGACAAGCACCAGCTTATAGGTCATCGTGCCTCCCTGCTGTGTATCAGCGGTGGCATAGACGACCGAATCTGTCATCGCCTGGCTCACACCATCGATCTTGACATCACTATCAGGAACGACAGGCGCAAGCATGGCTTTGCGGTTCTCTTCGGTAACTGAAGAGGAGAACACGTTATCACCAGCGGACTCGGGCGCTGCGAAGAGCTCCTGGGTGATTTGGGTCTGCGTAGGGAACCCATAGCCTTGCGTATAGGCGAAAACAAGACCCGCAAGGGCGATTATCAAGATGATGATGAGGAATACGAGTATCTTCAAGCCGACATTGCGACGTTTGCGATCCTTCTTCGCCAGGCTCTTTGACCATTGCTCGATCTCTTCGGGAGAGCTCTCGAAGAAGCGATCGTCATTGCCGTTGTAGGCATCAACGAAGCCAGGATACTGCGCAACCGCTGCTTCGTCATATCCTGTATCGTAGAAGAAAGGATCCTCTTCGGGAATGCCTGAGATATTGCCCGTCACATCGAGTCCCGAAAGGTCGGTATCTGCCATCGGGATCTGCGCAGCGTCTTTGGCAACGGCGCTGAGCGCACGCTGATAGTCAACGCTGGCGGAATCCGAAAGGAAGTAGTTACCACCCATCGTAGCCGCCTCGAAGGCGTTCACCGCTTCGACCATCTGACCATTAGCAGCATAGGCTTGTCCCATGCTTGCGTTCAAGCGATTGAGCGTATCTTGGGACATCTCGAATTGCAGAGCAGAATCATACGAGGCGATGGCGTCTTCTGGCCGATCGAGCGCCATGAAGCAAATGCCGAGGTTCAGCAGCGCCTTTGCTGGATCAGGATTCTCCTCATCAAGCGCAGCCTCTCTGAAGGCAACGCCCGCCTCGGCGCTCTTGCCAAGCTTGAGCTGAGCATTGCCAAGGCCCATGTATGCCTTGTACGGCGTCTTGTAGTTGACATCCTGCACCGCAAGCTCGAAGTGCTTGACTGCATTCTCGTAATCCTTCAGCGTGGCATACGCCATGCCGATGTTGTTCTGAAGCGCGCCCTTCGCGTCATAGGTTGGATCGGCGGTAGCCTGTGCGTAAGCCTGGATCGCCTCGGTTGGGTTCTTGAGCTTGACAAGGCAGTTGCCGATGCGGTGATAGATCAGTCCCACCTCGCCGCGCGCGAATGGAACAGTGGTGTCCTGCAAGCAAGAGGTGTAGACGCGAAGCGCCCCGCGATAATCGTTGCCCGAGTAGAGCGTCTGAGCTTGTTCGAATAATTGCGTATTCACTACGTTTCCCTAAATCCTGAATGTATGGATCGATCGGCGGATAACGTATCTCATGCGTTAGCGTTCTCGATGGTGATCGATTCGATTTCGTCCCCTACACGAAGCTCGCCGATGACATCAAGGCCTTCGATGGTGTCACCGAAGACAGTGTAGCCATCATCGAGGAAAGGCTGATCGCCAAGGCAGAAGTAAAACTGCGAACCAGCAGAGTCAGGGTTCTGGGAACGCGCCATGGCAAGCGTGCCATCCTTATGCACATTGTTCGGGTTAGAGGTGAACTCTTCCTTGATGGAATAACCTGGGCCACCAGTTCCGAACAAAGAGCGCCCACCGCGCACTGCGTTCGCAACCTCTTCGCCCGTCGCATCCTTCGTCTGAGGATCGCCGCCTTGGATGACGAAGTTAGGGACATAGCGATGGAATTTCACACCATCATAGAAACCCTTCGTAGCAAGCTCGACGAAGTTGCCGACATGGATCGGAGCATCCTTGCCTGCAAGCTTGACCCTGATGGTGCCCTTGTTCGTCTTGATGTCTGCGATCTCTTCCCCGTTCGGCTTGTATTCAGGAGTATAGAGAGCCATGTGCGTTCCTTTCAGATGTGCGTACTCGGAAATGTTCACATATGGATTTCGATTTTATCAGAATATGAAGCGGCATCAAAACGATAGCTCGCACACGCACTCAATGTGGTACGTCTGCGGGAACATGTCAACAGGCGTGCAGCGCTCAAGCTGAGCGCCCCTGCTCTCGAAGTGCGCTATGTCGCGAGCAAGCGTTTGCGGATCGCAGCTGACATAGACGAGCCTTTGCGCACCCGATGCCGCAATGCGCTCGATAACGGGCTTTGCCAATCCCGCGCGGGGCGGGTCGACCACAATGGCATCAAGGTCTCTCAGCTCAGGCAAGACACGCTCGACATCATCGCAAATGATGTCCGCCTGAGCACCAGCGCTTGCAAGATTCTCAGCAAGGTTCGCAGTGGACGAACCAGCAAGCTCGATACAGAGCAGATCGGCGCCGCGCTTCGCAAGAGGCACCGAGAACGTGCCCACCCCGCAATAGAGATCAGCGATGAGCTTCCCATCGACCTCCCCCAATCCCTCCATCACAAGCTCCACCATCTTCTCAGCCTGCGCGGTGTTCACCTGAAAGAAGGATGGTGCTGAGACCTTGAAGGTGCACCCCGCGATACGCTCCTTCCAAAGCCCAGAGCCGCTCAAGACCTCCAGCTTCTTCACGCGTCGCTCGCTTCCCTTCTTTGCGATGATGCGCACAAGAGAGCTTGCCCCGACCGCGTCCTTCAACGCCTTTGCGACGAAAGCACGCTCGATCTTCCCTGGCACGGTCCAGAGCGCAACCTCGAGGCTTCTCGTGATGGTGCTTCCACGCACCCCAACGCGAAAGAGGTCGCTAGCTGCATCGCCAAGCGCATAGCGAAGAGCGCCCGTGAGCTTCTTGGGGCTTTCCTTGATGAGGTCATTGCCAAGAGGGCACGTCGAGACAGGCTCTACGCACGTGCTTCCATACCTATGAAAGCCGAGATCCAGCTTACCTTTCGCGTTTTGCATGCAGGCGAACTCAAGCTTGTTCCGATAGCCCCAAGATTGCTCACATGCCACAACAGGAGTAACCACTTCTTCGATGCGAGATGCATCCAGATGCCCTACACGCAAAAGCGCATCACGGACGATCATGCGCTTTTGCTCAAGCGAGCAGCTATAATCGATCGCTTCCCATGGGGCAAGCGACTCAAGAAGATCAGGCGCACGAAGGGGAATGCGCATCTCAGAAGGAGTGATGATCTCCTTGATGCGCCCTCGAGCCATCCTTGGCTTCTCCTCTGTGAGCTCGATGTCGAGACGATCCCCTGGCACACCAAAGGGAATGAAAACGACCTTCCCGCTCTCCAGATGCGCGATCGCATCTGGGCCATAGCTCATTTTCTCAACATCGACGATCAATCCGCATGCTCCTTGTTCGCAGCAACCCTGTCTTGCACTATAATCCTAATCGACATCACTGCTAGAGCAAGCACATGTTCGGAGAATCGGCCCCCGTAGCTCAGTGGATAGAGCACTTGCCTCCGGAGCAAGGTGCCGCAGGTTCGACTCCTGTCGGGGGCACCATCTCTTCCGCATCCTCGCTGCAGCCTCTCAGTGTTGAGATGTTGCAGCTTCTCAGCATGTCTGCCCTGCTCGCACATACCATGCTCGTACCCTGAAGAAACAGGTTGCATTGATGTACGAACAAAGGTAGAATGTTCAGGCTTTAACGAACAAGCGAGCGAATGCATCGCTCCACCTGTTTCGGCTGATCGCTGATGGGTCGTACGAATATCGAATAGTGCATCTCTTTTGATTTGCACATATGGATGTGAGACGGCCTGCGCGAAAGATGCAGGTCTTTTTTTATTGCACCGCGTAAGGAGGTGAGCGCCATAGCCGCTCAAGAGCCCAGGCTCAACGAAGAGATCACCATCGACACCTGTCGTTTGGTCGATTTCGACGGAAACCAGATGGGTGTCTACCCGATCGAGCAAGCACAGAGCATCGCTGATGCAGCTGGACTTGACCTGGTCGAGATAGCCCCGAATGCCGATCCGCCCGTTTGCCGCGTCATGGACTACGGAAAGTTCAAATATGACCAGGCGATCAAGGCGAAGCAGGCACGCAAGAACCAGACGAAGATCGAGATCAAGGAGATGAAGTTCCGTCCCAAGATCGACGTCGGAGATTACACCACCAAGAAGAAGCACATCATGCGCTTCCTTTCTGCAGGCAACAAGGTCAAGATCACGATCATGTTCCGCGGACGCGAGATGGCACACCCCGAGCAAGGTCTCAACATTCTCGAGAGACTCGCTGATGACCTGAAGGACGTTGCCGTCATCGAGAACCAGCCTAAGATGGAGGGTCGCAACATGCATATGTTGATCGCCCCTATTCCACAGACGAACAAGAAGAAGAAAGACGACGCCGATGAGGCAAGCTCGAAGGGAGAAGAAGATGCCTAAGATGAAGACACATCGCGGGACAGCGAAGCGCTTCCGCGTTACAGGCAGCGGGAAGATCATGCGTGCCAAGGCTTTCAAGAGCCATATCCTCACGAAGAAGAGCCAGAAGCGCAAGCGTAATTTCCGCCACGAGACAGAGGTTTCCTCAGCAGACCAGAAGGTTGTTGCAAGGAACCTTGGTCTTCGCTAATCCCGAGAAAAGAGGTACATCGAAATGGCACGTGTAAAAAGAGCACTGAACGCGCACAAGAAGCGTCGCGCAATCCTGAAGAAGGCAAAGGGCTATTATGGCGCCCGCTCCCGCTCCTACAAGAACGCTAAAGAGCAGGTACGTCATTCGCTTCAATATCAATACCGCGATCGTCGTACCAAGAAGCGCAATATCCGCAGCTTGTGGATCACGCGCATCAATGCTGCGGCTCGTTTGAACGATATGTCCTATTCAACATTCATGAATGGCCTCAAGAAGGCAGGAGTCGAGCTCGACCGCAAGGTTCTCGCTGATATGGCCGTAAATGACCCTGAGGCTTTCACCGCTCTTGTCGGTGTGGCTAAAGCTGCTCTGTAGAGCGCCTTTTTCGCTTTGATAAAAAAATGCCGCCTCAGGCGGCATTTTTTTATGCCTTGACATCCCAGATCGGCCTCGATCTTGCAGGAGCGGCGTACCAGGACTGCTCCATGCCAACCCGACTAGCGAATATGCGCTGGCTTTCCACCAAAGTAGAAGCGCATGAAATGCTTCTTGTATCTTCGATCGAGATGGTCTGGAGCGCGCTTCGCCAAGTCAAGCGTCGCTTTTGCGATATCGATAGCTGCGCGAGGACGTCGGATGAACGAAGCGTTCACGAGGATAGCGCTTGTAGTCTCAGGGTAATGGTTGATCTGTCGAAGCAGGTCAACCAGCTCGCGCGAGGTGGTGACATGGAATGCTGCTCCATAAGATGTCAACATGCTCACATTCGCCTTCTCCTGACCATAGGCTCATTCGCGTTCAGACACTCTGTCACCGTAAGGCCACCAGGCTTGCAAACGATGACATCAACTGCTTTCATCAAGCGTGCCATCTCTTCGACATACCCGAAGACGCTCACGTTATCAAGCTTGTGATCAGCAACATCACGGCGCACTTCACGCGCATACTCTTCGTCGCTGCCCGCCACGATCACCACGTGCATATTCTCGAATGAATGCACATAGGGAATGAGATCGTGGACGGCTTTCCTGAAATGCACATACGGACGCGGCAACTTCGCACCCGCCAAGAAGAGGACGATCTGCTTGTCCTGAGGGAGTCCGAAGGCAGCCCGAGATGCTTCGCGATCGTAATCATTGTCAAAATCGGGCTTCGTTGGAATACCAGTGACCTGAATGGCATCCTCTGAGATCTTGCGGGGACGCAGGGTCTCTGCCATGCGCTCATCTG
The DNA here is from genome assembly GCA_910588985.1 of uncultured Eggerthellaceae bacterium. GTDB lineage: Bacteria > Actinomycetota > Coriobacteriia > Coriobacteriales > Eggerthellaceae > MGBC163016. The sequence continues at coordinate 39,487 of CAJURO010000004.1, forward strand.
AAACGCAGAACAGATCGGTGTAGAGATGTGGCCAGAGGCCTTCGACCTCATAATCAGTGGGAACGCAGATGATAGGGAACGTCTCATGGAGGATCATACGCGCGCTCACTGCCGCGTTCGCTGCCGTGATATGCGTACAAACGATCGCAACAGGCTTCTTCTCGGCAACATAATCGACGAATTTATGGTACATGAGCCGCGCCCAGATAGTGCCACCACCCCAGAGAAGACGACCTGTGAGCGTATAGCGCCATGTCAGGTCATAGAACGGGCGCGTTGCACCCGTGAACATAGAAGCCGTGTTATCGCCATTGAAGACGATACGCCCAAAATCAAGGATATCAAGGACTTCCACATCAAGGTCGTTGAAATCGAGAGCGGCAAGCTCTGGCCTGAGCTTTTCGGAGAGCGCAAGCGCCTCGTCAACGTGGTCACTACCAAGCTCTTCTCCCTGCTCCTGATCAGCGCCATGAGCAAGCAGGTCAAAGGCGCTCGCAATGGCATAGGCAGCGCTCCTATGCCCACTACCTACCGATGCATGCACGATAAGGATGCTTCTGCGCTGCTTTTGAGAGAGCGCATGAGAAGATGCGTCAAGACCTTCGCTTGATGCATCAACCTGCACGATGGAGAGCTCTTTAGCTCCATCGTCTTGCAATGAAGGATTCACAGAGTCTGTATCGTCGGTTTTGGTTATCATGTAATCAATCATAACTTATTTGGTGCAGACTGATTTTCAAGGGTTGCTCTCTTCGGTCTGTTGTTGCTGTACGGAAGCCGACTCAACATATGAGTCGGCTGATGCGAAAGGATGCTTAAAGAGCATGAGTCCAGTTGATGCGAGCATGAACGCAACAGAGAAGCAACGCTCTATCGATCAAGCATGCCAAGGCGCGAATGTTGCTGTGCTCATACCCTGCTATAACGAGGAGCTCACTGTTGGCAAGGTCGTCGATGATTTCGCCGCCTCTCTTCCTTTGGCAAAGATCTACGTCTATGACAACAATTCTTCCGATAGGACCGCAGAGATCGCCCGTGAGCATGGGGCGATCGTCGTCCACGAGCCTCGCCAAGGAAAAGGCAATGTTGTGCGTCAGATGTTTCGCGAGATCGACGCAGAGTACTACCTCATGGTCGATGGCGATGACACCTATCCAGCAGATGCGGGACCCGATCTGATCCGCCCGCTTGCTGAGAACAGGGCTGACATGACCGTGGGCGATCGCTTGTCCAACGGTAGCTATGGGAAAGAGAATGATCGCGCGTTCCATGGGTTTGGGAACAACCTTGTCAGATGGCTCATCAAAGTGATCTATGGCTACTCATTCGATGATGTTATGACGGGTTATCGAGCATTCAATCGCGTTTTCGTGAAAACGTTCCCTGTCCTCTCTTCAGGCTTTCAGATCGAGACCGAGCTTTCCATCCATGCGATCGACAAGAACTGGCGTATTGCGGATGTGCCGATCGAATATCGTGACCGTCCTGAGGGAAGCGAGTCGAAGCTCTCGACATTCGGTGATGGCGCACGCGTGCTCATGGCCATCGCTTCGCTGTTCAAAGACTACAAGCCGATGGCATTCTTTGGGTGGCTCGCCCTTCTCTTCGTGATACTTGGCTTGATCGCAGGTATCCCCGTAATTGCAGAGTTCACTGTTACGCATCTTGTCGAACGCTTCCCCACCGCCCTCCTCGCCGTTGCGCTCATCCTTTGCGGCGCGCTCGCTCTCACAGTGGGGCTTGTGCTCGATACGGTGGCGAAGAACAATCGCAAACAGTGGGAATTGATGGTGTATCGCACCTACGATACCGATCGCATATAAACGAAGCGACGAGGCCGAGCATCTCCTTTGCCTTGGTGCTCCTGTTTACATCTCGTCGCTTCGAAATCATATTATCACATATTTTTCATGTAATAAATATCCAAATTCATATATTTCTATATATCCTTGCTATCCCATTTTTGAAAAGCCGATCGCTGAAACTATCCTTGCGCGAATGTCTCGGCTTTGTCATAATATGAAAGCTGTTTTGAGTCCCCATAGTCTAGAGGTTAGGACACGGCCCTTTCAAGGCTGAGACACGGGTTCGATTCCCGTTGGGGGCACCAGAGAATTCAAAGGCCGCCCGAGGGCGGCCTTTCTCATCTCAGCATCCACGAGGCGTATCATTCATCTTCCCGATAAGAGCATGATGATATGCGATCAATATGGGCTATGCATCGATATAGACGTATACGATGCGAACCGTATCAGCAAGATTGCCTGTAGCATTCGCTGCCGAGTAATCATACGAAAGCACTGCGCTCCATGGATGTTCGACCCCATTCGCAGTCCCAACACCTTCGAACGAGCAATACTCCCTCACAAGCGTCGTACCATCGCTCCCATATGAGGAATACGCCATTTTATCTGCGGGCAGCTCGACAGAGCCGACGGGAACCTCAAGCCCTGCCTCGGCAAGCGTCTTCTCGATGATAGCCTCGTTCTTCACAGCATCGGAGAAGCTGAGGGAACCGTACCCAAGAACAGAGGTTGCTGCTGAATAGCCACATCGAATGGCGCGACCTTCTTCGTTCAAGCTCAGATACACCGTCGGGGTGCCGCTCTTCCCGTCTGAAGGCTCGCTCGTCAGGCTTATCTTGATCTCCCAGCGAACAGGGTTGCCTTCTTCGTTCTGCTCCAATGCGCTTGTTATCTGAGCGCCACGCTGCAACGTCGCGATCACCTCGTCTTGGGTCATTCCCAAGAGCGCCGTAAGGTCGGGCACCGTCGTGCGCTTTGTCGTTATCGATGAAGCATCCTTCGATACCTCATCCTCGGATATGGTAGATATGTCGCTCACCTGTGTCTGCTGTGTTGCAGCTGTGCTTGCCGTATCGAAGAGCCTGAAGACAACGAATCCGATTGCCACTACAAGCAGGATGAGGATGATGATGACCGCAAGGAGGATCTTCCTCATGCGAGCAGAATGCCGTATGTAGGCTGCCTGACCTGCCCGTGCATGGGAACCCCCTACAGGCGCTTGCTCAGAGGCAGCCTCTGGAGGCGTCATAACGCCTATCTCTGTCTCAGCATCCGTCTCAATTGGCGTGCTGATCGGTGTCTGAGTATCGGGGTTCTGCGTATTCGAATCGCTCATCTTCCAACCTTATCCGGAAAATACTACATACCATACAATGAATGCTATAAGGCCTATTACCGCAAGAACGATGATGGCTTTCTGCGTTGTGGACATCTTCGAAGACTTCAGGTCGTCTAACGTTGTTGCTTGATATCCATCCGCATTCACATGAGCAGGATCACCCTTGCTTGCCTGAGAGGAGCCTTGATCGGGGTCAGGCAATGCAACCGAGGAAGATGATTTGCAAGCACCTTCGCCTTGGTCAACAGGGATTCTCTCCGCTTCCCGTTGCCCTGCGAAGATGACCACCTCATCCTCATGAGCGTTGATCGTGATATGCCTTTCATCCTGTGTTTCAGCCACGTTTGTAGTCCTAGAGATCTTGACCAAGCATATGAGAATTATACGCTAAAGCGCACCATGTCGCCTTATGCATCAGCAAAGCTCTTCGATATCGAATCCCACGCTGCTTCCCTCAATGATCTCTCGAGAACCAACGCTGCAGAGATGGTCCTCGCATGCAAGCGCGTTGATCTTGTCACCAAGAGAACGTACCTCATCGAGCGTGCACTGGAGCGCCTCAAGCCGAACACGGGAACGAGCTTCAGGTGTATAGCCCGTGATATGCATCGTGTCCTGTCGCTTGATGAGGTCGCGCGGCTTGAGGGAGTTGTCGATCGAGGCCACCGTGCTCACAACATAGCCTGTGAACTCCTCATCAGAAGGCGCAAAGGAAGCAAGCCACTTCCCCGCTTCTTTGAATCGCTCCACTGTCTCATCAAGATGCGGGTCGCGATATGAATAGAAGAACGAAGTACCCGCAAGGGAGGCATTGAAGCCACATCCATACGCACCACCCAATACACGCACCTCGTTCCAGAGATAATCGAAGGAAAGGATGCGAGACGCAACAGACCACGTTCCGCTGTACTCAGGATCGACATCACGCCTATCAGCGCTGAGCGCCGTATAGCTCACATCAGAAGGAACGATGAATGCTTCACGCCTTGGCTTTGGGGCGGGAACCTTGAGAACATCACAAAAGACGTCCGACCTTGCGCCAAGAGCAAAAGATGCGTTGATAAGACGCTCCAGGCTTCCCTCAGGCCCTGCAAAGGAAAGAAGAACCTTCTCATCGCTGAATATCCTCGTAGCCAAGGAGCTGAGCTTGTCAGCGATCCCTTCCTTGCGCTCATCGAAGTCAGCAAGCAAAGCAAGCGTCATTCGGTAGCACTCGATACCTGAGAGCGCATCCCTCAGCACTGCTGCAGGCGAATAATAGGTAGCAGCCCGTGCTGCCGCAACCGAGTGCCCCGCCAGCGCGAAGGTCTGCTCGAATGCAACCTTTCTCTGAAGGAGGATATCGTGTATCCGATCGAAATCAGAGAAGCAAGAGGTGCACATGATCTCGTTGGCAAGCTCAGCGATCGCCTCTGTGTTCTCCGCAAGCGCTGATGCCCCCACCACAAAGCGTGGATAGAACCGAGAGCGAACAGAGAGATCTTCATAGACTTCGACCGAGAAGCTCAGATTACCGAGCTTGCTTTGGATGAGCGTGTCCATTTCAGCAGCAGTCGTTTCAGCACAATCAAGCTTGCCGAGCACTTTGGCTAAAAGGGAGAGATAGAACATCTCGTCAAATGAAACGCAGGAGACGTCGAAGTACCTCGTCGCGTAAACGATACCGTGCGTCTCTACATCATGGAGCAAGACACTCCCGCACGAACACTCTTCGAGATGGAAAGCTGGCTCATACGCCGCTTCGCCAATATCGTCACGAGTGAGCTTGGGAAGCTTGGCTACCTCTTCGGGTGCATCGGGAGCCATCTGCGCTTCCTTGAGCGCCGCCGCCTTTTCAAGGGCGATGCTCACCTCATCTGCGCTCAGCGCCGACAATCGCCCTTGAAGCGTCTCGGTGGTCGCGTCCACATCCTCCGAGATAGGCTTGATGCGTGCGCTTGCCTTGTGGTCGCTCTTGCAGAACACCTCTTCGATAAGCGAACAGAAATAATCCCCTTCAAGCTTGCGGCGAAGCGAAGCATAGACATCTTCATAGCGAATATAGTCGAGCGCGCCATCATCCGAGTAAAGCCACCCGCTCAAAGCTGCCATTGAGAGCACGACCCCATCTGGATAGCCGAATGCATGCTCACGCATGACGAACTCGGCATGCGAGAGCGCAGCTTCGATGATCGCCTTATCGAGGCCGCCTGCAGCGAGGTAGCGCATCGTCTCATCGACAAGGCGCTCAAACTGATCTTCAGCACCCGTTGCAAGTCCCTTGATCTGCAGAACAGCGAAAGGCTGGCGAACCGAATCAGCAAGGTAGCCTTTGCAATCATCAGCAATGCCCGTATCAAGCAAGGCGCGCTTGAGAGGAGCCTCGTTAGATCCCATGAGCGCATCCATGAGAATATCAACCGCTACCACACGCTCCACGTCGCTCGCTTCAGAAACCACATATCCAAGCGCCATGCACGAGTTGTCGGGCGAACTATCCATAGTGCGCACCACAGGCGGCGGAGTGATCGGCGACTGCAAGGTAAGAGGATTGATATCGAGCGGACCGAGGGCGGAACGATCGAAAGCAGCGAGATACTCTTTGTCAAGGAATGACAGGAAGCGATCGGCATCAAGATTGCCATAGAGCACGATGAAGCTGTTGTCAGGACGATAATGACGACGATGCCCATCAAGGAACGCCTCATAGGTGAGCTCGGGGATTGCCACAGGCGTGCCACCTGATTCGAATCGATAGGTCGTATCAGGGAAGAGAGCCGCTGAGAGCGTATCGTAGAGCACGCTCTCGGTATCAGAGAGCGCTCCTTTCATCTCGTTGAAGACCACGCCGTTGTACACAAGGCCGCTTTGCGTTCTTTCCCCCTCTGCTTCCTCGATATGCCAGCCCTCTTGCTCGAATATCATCTCCTTGCGATAGATGTTAGGATGAAAGACAGCATCAAGGTAAACGTCCATGAGATTGAGAAGGTCTTGCTCGTTGGTTGAAGCGACAGGGTACATCGTCTTGTCAGGGAACGTCATCGCATTCAAGAATGTCTGCATCGAGCTCTTGAGCAAGTTGACGAAGGGCTCTTTCACCGAGAACTTCCTCGATCCACAAAGCACCGAGTGCTCAAGGATATGGAATACGCCCGTATCATCAGCCGCAGGGGTCTTGAATGAGATGGAGAAGGCCTTGTCATCGTCATCGTTGCGCAAGAAGAGCAGCTTTACGCCGCTTGATCGATGCACCATCTGAAATGCATCGCCATCTATCTCGGGAACAGCTTCAGCGGAAATGATGTCAAAGCCGTTGTCATGGGCGATCGAGTTGATCATATCAGGCATGTGCCATACCGCCTTTCTTCCTCATCAATGCAGAGGGTATAAGAAAAGCCACGCGCTCACGTGGCTTTTCAAGATTGGTCATGCAAGCGTTGAGCATGTTACGCAGCAGCTGTATTGGTCGCGCTCGTGTTGGTTGCAACGTTGCTACCCTCTGAGGTAGCAGAGTCAGCAGGCTCTTCAGGTGCGCCCTTGGTTTGCTCGATGCCCGAGAGGTCGAGCTCTTTGCCAAGCCATTTATCTTCGATGATGTCGATGATGCCTTGGTTCTCAAGAGCCTTGATAGCCTCAGCGATCGCAGCCTGCAGCTCGAGATTCTGGTTATCAAGCGCGATGCAATATCCACTTGGCGCGCCCATAAGGGCAACCACCTTCACATCAAGTCCTTGACGGTTGGCAGCGTACATGCCAATGACCGCATCAGATGCTACGAAGTCAACGGTACCGTCTTTAAGGTCTGAGAACGCACTGGAGAGATCTGAGGCGGATTCAAGGGCTTCTTCGCCAAATTCGTTGCCAACGGCCCAGGCGCTCTTCGAGGAGACCTGCGCAGCGATCTTCAGTCCAGTCGCATCCGTGGGAACCTCGGCATCTGAGGAAGAGAGCGCAAAAAGGGCGACTCCCGTAGGCAGGTATTCCTGAGACAGCCACAGCTCTGTCGTAGAGTCTGAGCTATCGATGCCCATGACAATATCAGCCTCGCCCTCGTCGAGTGCTGTTGCAGTGGCAGAGCCAACATCGACGATCTCGAGCTTGAGGCCAAGCTCATCAGCAAGCGCAGCGGCAATATCCACGTTGATGCCAATGATGCGGCCATCATTGCCTATGCCAGCAAGAGGAGACTTCGACGTATCAACGCCCACAGAAAGCGTCCCATCCTTCTCGATAGCAGGAGAAGAGATGGTTGGGCTTTTAAGCTGAGGCGCAGGATCCTCGCTCGAGGCGCACCCTACGAGAATGAGAGATAAGCAAAGCGCACATGCAGCGCAAAGAGCGAAACGAACGTTTCTTAGCACAGACGACCTCCCAATCGGAAACGATGGTTTCGTATTAGTATAATCGCAAACCTGTTGTGGAATGCGTGCAGCTTCTTTTAACTGACCTAGCCTTTGCCCCCACACCCGCGCACAGGAGCTTTGCGTTGCCGCTTCACCCTCTCGCCTGTCGAGCCGTATGCTCGATGTATCACAGACGGTGCGTCTTACGTCTAGAATACGCCATGCTCACACCGCATGCGCGATGCTTACGTGGATCCTTTTGACCGCATCTGCCTTGGAATAGAAGATCATGGATCTTCGCAGCTACAGACTTAAAAGAAGCTTGGTGGATAAGTGTAGCAGAAGCACCTAAAGAAGCGATTCGTGAACAAGATACGTACAAGGACGAGCAAAGATACGTGCGACAGAGAGCAAAGAGTGACGGGGTCGGATGCAAAGATGCCTGCGATAGCATCCCTTTCATGAGAAACGCACAGCGCATACCAGGAATGCTCGGCTCCTTCTTCACAGAGCTCACTGAGACCGTAGCCGAAACGCTTTGGCCGACACGCTGTGCTATTTGCGACGCGCCTGGCGCTCTCCTTTGCAAACGTTGCCTCTCTTCTCTTCCTTATATCGATGTGCTCAAAGCGTGCCCTCGCTGTGGCGCACCATTCGGAGCTCTTCTTTGCACCGAATGCAACGATACGACGCTCGCCTCGCATGGACGCGATGAGCTGCCCTACGACGCTCTTGCGCATGCGCTCATCATCAATGATGATACCAAGCGCATCATCACCACCTATAAGGACCATGACGAGATGCGCTTGGTCGAGTTCATAGCAGGTGCCATGCATCGCTACCTGAACCCCGCGTGGCTCATTCATGATCCTGTCCTCACCTTCATACCTTCATCTAAGAAGGCCGCTCTCCGAAGAGGGTTCGATCATTGCGAGCTCATCGCCCGCACACTTGCCGAGCAAGCAGATATACCGCTCGCATTCCTCTTCGAACGACCGACTCAAGAGGATCAGCGTGCGCTCTCGCGTAAAAGGCGCATTGGGAATCAGATGCACGCATTCATGCTCAAGGAGCATGAATGCGTGCCGAAGAACATCATCGTGATCGATGACATCTGCACAACGGGGTCAACCTTGTATAGCGCAGCAGATACGCTCAGGGCGAACGGCGCCGATCATCTCTGGGGGCTCACCTTCGGGCACGTGATCGGCTGAGTCTAGCCAACCACCTTATTGGACGCGATCTCTGTTTCGGCGTACTCGTTCACATCAACTGAGATCGTATGCGCGATCGGCTTCCATGTGCACTTCTTGAACAGCGCAACGATGGCGATCGGGATGTAGGTGAGCATGAAGAAGGGGAAGGTGAACATGCTGAGCACCTTGCGCCTCGTTGTTGCTCGGATGCTGTTCCACTCAACGAATGTCGTAAGGACGCCGAAGACGAACATGAACATAAAGTAGTTGAACAAGCAGAAGAAGATCGATGAGATGGAGCTTGCGATCGCGATGCCCGTGCTCATGACGCCCATGAAGCCAAGCACGACGATGACGGCATTGAAGACGATGGAGACCACGCTTAGGAGCATGCCAGGAGAGATGGTCATGAGCATGTCATAGCACGCGAACTTGTGACCACGCTCGTTCTTGAAGATGCCCTTGACCAAGCCAAGCGCATAATGAGCGAACACCTGATAGAAGCCCTTTGCCCAACGGAAGCGCTGGTTCCACGAATCCTTGAAGGAGATCGGCTGCTCATCATAGAGCACAGCTGTCGGACAATACGCAATGCGCACGCCATCGATGATGGAAGAGGTGGAGAATTCGATATCCTCAGTGAGCAGATGCCACTTCCAGCCACCTGCGTTCTCGAGAATGTCGGCCGCGATAAAGAAGCCCGTGCCCGAAACAGCGCAGGAGGTGTTGAGCGTAAGGCGAGCCTGGTTCAAGAACTTCGCCTCGCGCAGGAACCAGACACCATAGCCCGAGGAGATCCAATTGGAGTCGAAGTTCTTGGAATTGCGATACGACGTGGATGCCTTCGCCCCCGAATCGAATGTGGAGTTCATCTCACGGAAGTAATTGGCATCGAGCACGTTGTCAGCATCGAACACGAAATATGCCTCATAGCCCTTGTTCGGGAATTCCTGCCAGATCGCCTTCAGGCCATAATCGAGCGCATATCCCTTCCCTACTTCTTCCTTATTGTGGCGTGTGAACACCGTAGCGCCTGCGCTGCGCGCGATAGCAGCTGTATCGTCAGTGCAATTATCGGCGATGACGTACACATCGATAAGCTCTTGTGGATAGTTCTGAGCACGGATGGACGAGATGAGATCCCCGATAACAGCACGCTCGTTGCGCGCTGCAACAAGGACGGCATACTTATGGTTCTTGGAAGCGACGTGCTTCGGTGCCTTGCGCGTGAGCACCACGAACACGTAGAAAAGTTGATACGTATAGCAGATCGTGAAGGTCAGGAATACGCAACAGTTGAAGATGTCCACGAACGATAGCGCAGCCATCGACTCTGAAAGCACCTGGAACACATCTCTCCTTTGTTCGACCTTATACATGAGATCGCAAGATCAAAGTCTAACCTCGAAAGTATAGCGACTTGCTCCAAGATTTGAAAGTGAACGACTGCAAATACCATGATTAGGGTATCCTTAATCCATGTTATCGGCAGAAACGAAGGGTGGGATCGACCTTGATCGAAGATTTTGACATACGTGACATCAATCTTGCAGACGAAGGCTATGCACGCATCATGTGGGCTGATGCCGACATGCCCGTGCTGGCAAAGATCCGCCAACGCTTCGAGGCAGAGAAGCCACTTGCAGGTATCCGCATCGGCGCATGCCTGCATGTCACGACCGAAACAGCGAACCTCATGCGCACGCTTGTCGCAGGCGGGGCCGAGGTGAGGCTTTGCGCGTCAAACCCGCTTTCCACCCAAGATGATACCGCCGCTTCGCTTGTGCGCGACTTCGGCGTCTCCGTCTTCGCTATTTGCGGTGAAGACACTGACACCTATTACGAGCATGTCGATGCCGTCATCGATTTCAAGCCTCAGATCACCATGGATGATGGCGCAGACGTTGTCGGCCGTATCCACGAATCTCGCCGTGATGCGCTTGAGACGATCATCGGTGGCACCGAGGAGACAACGACAGGCGTCATCCGCCTTGCCGCAATGGCGGCGGACGGAGAGCTCACCTACCCCATCATCGCAGTCAACAATGCCAAGACGAAGCATTTCTTCGATAACCGCTACGGGACAGGTCAATCCACGCTCGACGGGATCATCCGCCTTACCAATCGCCTGCTTGCTGGTCGCACCTTCGTCATCAGCGGATATGGCTGGTGTGGCAAAGGGCTTGCGATGCGAGCACGAGGCATGGGTTGCCAGGTCATCGTCTGCGAGGTCGATCCGACCGCAGCCCTTGAGGCCCATATGGACGGATTCGCGGTCATGCCGCGCGAAGAGGCGGCAAAGCATGCCGACATCTGGACAACCGTCACAGGCAATCTGAATGTGATCGACGAGCCCTGCTTCAAGAACATGAAGGATGGTGCCATCATCTGCAATTCGGGGCATTTCAACTCAGAGATCAACATCCCTTGGTTAGAGGAGCACTGCGTGAGCCGTCGCGAGCTCAAGCCGATGGTCGAGGAATTCACGCTCGAAGATGGGCGTCGCATCATCTTGCTTGCAGAGGGAAGGCTTGTGAACCTCTCTGGCGCCGAAGGTCACCCTGCGAACGTGATGGACATGAGCTTCGCCAATCAAGCCCTCTGCGCTGAATACATCCTCGATCACGCCTCTGAGATGGAACGTGCGGTCTATGACGTGCCCGCTGAGATCGACGAGCTTGTCGCTACGCTCAAGCTCGAGACGCTTGGCATCGACATCGACGTTCTCACGCCAGAGCAGATCAAGTACATGAATTCTTGGAACATGGGCACCGTATAAAGGTCAGATCACAACCATCTCGTGCGTTGACTGGGTGAATACCTCGAATCCCTCTTCGGTGATGACACCAAAGTCCTCAAGGCGCATCCCGAAAGAGCCTGGAATGTAGATGCCAGGCTCGACGGTGACCACGTTGCCTGCTACAAGAGGGTCCTCATTGCGTGGCGAGAGCACAGGCTCTTCATGGATCTCGATGCCAACGCCGTGCCCAAGCCCATGCCCCATACGACCACCGAAGCCGCTCTCTTCAAGCACGGAGAGCGCAAGCTCATGCGCTGCACGTCCCGTGATGCCAGGTCGCAGCATCGCCTCAACGCTCTCATTTGCATGACGCAAGCACTCCCATGCAGCCTGCATCTGAGAAGATGGCTCGCCCAGAAAGACCGTCCGCGTCATATCGGAACAGTAGCCTTCCCAACACGCGCCAAAATCCATGACCACGCACTGGCCCGCCTCAAGCTTCTTATCACTCACGATCGCATGGGGTGAAGCCCCGTTCTCACCACATGCGATGATGGTCGGGAATGCCAATCCATCTGCACCGTTCTCCAGCATGAATCGATCCAGCTCGAGCTGCACGTTCCGCTCGGTCATGCCAGGGCGCATGTAATCGACGATATGCTCGAAGGCGGCATCCGTGACCGCTTGCGCAGCCTTGCAACGCCTGATCTCGAAATCGTCCTTCTGAGCGCGCAGCTTGAGGATGAGGTTCGAGGTCTCCACGAACGGCAGCACCGTCTCAGCCGTGAGCTCCTCATCATTCTGAGGGAGGAATGCCCGCTCCAACGCACGAAACTGAGCCAAGCTCATGGAATCCTCGATGCCGAAGCATCGCGCGGTATGTCCCTCTTCGCTCATGCGTGACCGATAGCGCTCCCACGCTGCATGGATCCATTGGCTGAAGCTCACCACCTCAGCATCGATGCGAAAGACCGTATCAGCCGCCTCGCGCTCCAAGGCGGTCACATAGCGTGAGTCGGTATGGACGAGCACCTCATCAGCATCTGCGCCTACAAAGGCAACGTGCGCTTGCTCCTCATCGAATACCTGGCGAAAAGCTGTCAGCCATGCGATGTTCGCAGTGTCGCGTATGACCATTCCATCAAGACCTTCTTCAGCGCATGCTCGCTTGAGCCGAGATAAGCGCTCTTGGGCGGCCCATATCCCAGGCCTACCGATCGCAGAGCACATCAAGCGCCTCCAAATACCCCGCGCGTCCCTTGCCTTTGATCTTCGCGGCGACAACCCCGTCGAACACAGAGATACGACGGAACTCCTCTCGCGCATCCACATCTGACAGATGCACCTCGACCACAGGCACATCGATGCTTGCCACCGCATCTCTCAGCGCATACGAATAGTGCGTATGCGCGCCTGGGTTGTAGATCACCGCATCATAGGAGGCATGAGCCTCATGAAGCTTGTCAATGAGGTCGCCTTCATGGTTGGACTGAAAGCAATCAACATGAACGCCCTTCTCTCGTCCGTACGAGACGACCTCCTCTTCGATGGAAGCAAGCGTATCACTGCCATAGATTGCAGGCTCGCGAATTCCCAGCATATTGAGGTTCGGGCCATTCATAAGAAGGATCCGCTTCATCATGCCTCCTTTTTCCCTTCGAAATACTCCTCAAGCGCTTCACGAAGGATCTCGTCGGGGACCTGGACGAGTTGCCACGAAGCCACATCGTCCATGAGCACGAAGCGAAGCGCTCCTGCACGTACCTTCTTGTCGCCTTTCATGCAATCGACGATCTCATCAATGGGCGCATTCCAATCTAGGGGGAACAGGCCAAGAGAATCGAGTAGTCCACAAACCGTCTCAGTGAACGCAGCTTCTGCGCCGATCATGCGCTCAGAGAGCAGAAGCGCGAAGCGCATCCCCTCCGCCACCGCTTCCCCGTGCGAGAATGTCCCATAACCAGAGAGCTTCTCAATGGCGTGCGCAAGCGTATGGCCAAAGTTGAGGCATTCTCGGATGCCATGGCTCTCAGTTGCATCCTGCGCGACGACGTTCGCCTTGAACACCACGCATCGACTGACCGCCTCGGCAACTTGCTCCTGCTTGCGCTCGACCATGCACGATGAGGAATCGAGCAGCCAGAAGAAGAACTCATCGGAATCAAGAACGGCTGATTTAGCGATCTCGCCAAGACCGCAACGCCATTCGCGCTCATCAAGCGTCGAGAGCACATCCGTTGAAGCACACACATACGATGGCTGGCAAAACGTACCGACCAGGTTCTTGCCTGCAATAAGGTTCACGCCTGTCTTGCCCCCCACCGAGGAGTCGACCATCGATAGAAGCGTCGTTGGAACCTGCACGACCGACACGCCGCGCATATACGTTGATGCCACAAACCCCGCGATGTCGCCTATCACGCCACCACCAAGAGCAACGACAAGGCAATCACGGCCGAGACCAAGCGCTGCCATTGCCTCCCATATCTCACCTGCGATGCTCAAGCATTTCGATGCCTCTCCTGCTGGGATGGTGATGTCATCGACGATAAGCCCCGCACCCTTGAGCGATGCTTTGGCGCGCGCAAGGTAGAGGGGGGCTACGTTCGAATCCGTAATGACGAGCACGCGGCCGCCCAACTTGAGGATGCCCTCTTCGACGATCGTAGCGCCAAGGCGCTCAAGCACACCGTCTCCAATGCGAACATCATATCGTTCCTCATCGGGTATTTGCACGACTATCCTCGTCGTTGACATAGGATCCCTTCCCCCTTGAGCTGATAGATGACTTGCTGCGAAACAGCATACACACCAAGCCCCTTCGTATCGATGGTCACATCAGCTGCGTCCTCATAGGCAGGCATGCGCGAAAGGCAACGCGCACGAGCGCTTTCCAGATCATTGAACAAAGGGCGCGTTGAGATATCGCTTATCCGGCGCGCTGCGGTATCGGCATCTGTCTTCAGATGCACGGTGTAATTCTTCGTATTCTTGAGGATCTCGATGTTCCTTTCGCGGCAGACGATGCCACCCCCGCAAGAGATGATGATATGCTCGTCTGAATCCGCGAATGTTTGCAAGGTGAGCGTCTCGATCTCGCGGAACTTCTCCTCACCATGCTTCTCGAAGATCTCAGAGATGGGCATGCCACACCTCCGCTCGATGAATGTATCGAGATCGAGGCTTGCCACATGACACTCACGCGCGATCTTCCGCGCAACGCTCGACTTCCCCGCCCCCATGAAGCCGATCAGGAAAACATTCTGGTTCAGATCGTATATAGGGGCAGACTCTCTTTCCATCAATGCCATCTATCAACCCTATCTGCTATACGTTGAGATTCGATCAAGATAGGACAGCATCGATGCTTTCAGATCGGCCATTGAGGTATCTCCGAATGCTCTCGTATACGCATCGGCGAGGACGAGCGCAACCTCTGCTTCTGCCACAACCGCACACGCTGGGACCGCGCAAACATCGCTTCGCTCACGCGAGGCTTGTGCTTCCTCAAGGGTATCAAGGTCAACCGTGCGAAGAGGCGTCATGAGCGTTGGTATCGGCTTCATGGCAGCGGTGATGACAAGAGGCTCGCCCGTGGTCATGCCGCCCTCAAGCCCCCCCGCATTGTTGCTCGTACGCCTGAAATGCCCTTCCTCGAGCACGATCTCATCATGCACGCATGAGCCTGGCAAGCGGGAAACACCGAATCCCATGCCGAATTCCACGCCTTTTATCGCAGGAATGGAGAACACTGCGCCGCCGAGCCTTGAGGTGAGACGCTCACCTCCCGTCGCATAGTTGCCAAGTCCCGGAATAAGCCCTGTTGCGACCACACGGAAGGTGCCGCCTAAGCTCTCCCCTGCCGCAGCTGCCTCATCAATGGCAGCCATCATACGCGCTGAAGCCTCCTCATCAGGACAGCGCACTTCAGAGAATTCGACTTGGCATGGATCGATCGTATCCAGATCGGGCGCATCCATGGAGGCATCTCCGATCGAGATGACATAGCTGAACACATCTACGCCCACATCACCGAGAAATTCTTTCGCGATAGCGCCTGCCGCTACCCGCGCTGCCGTTTCACGTGCGCTTGAGCGTTCGAGGATATTGCGGCAATCATCCGTGTTCGTCCTTAAGGCGCCCACAAGATCAGCATGACCGGGGCGGGGAGTCACTTCACGTTGGTATCCATCGGGCAGATTGCCGAAAGGCGCCATGCGCGACGCCCAATTCTCCCAATCACGATTGATCACCTTCACGCAAACAGGAGCACCGGTGGTCTTGCCGAAACGCACTCCACCTGTAATGATCGCAGCGTCCTTCTCTATCTTCTGACGATCTCCCCGCCCATACCCTGCTTGTCGCCTGGCAAGATCGGAGTTCAGGTTCGCCTGAGAGAGTGAAAGACCTGCAGGAACCCCTGTCACAATGGCAGTCAGCTCAGAACCGTGGCTCTCGCCAGCAGTGATGTATTGCATCTTCTCTCTTCTCCTCATATTGTTCATATGAGATTGTAGCAATACTTGCGCGCATCACGCGCTGCACCTAGAAGGAGAAGCCCGCAGCCTTTGCCATAGTTGCAAAAAGAGCATCCATATCCATCTTGAGATCGACGTCTTGGACCTCAGAGAGCATCGTTGCTGTGAGCGCTGCTTGCGAGACGAGCATCCCCGCCCCATCGAATGCGCGCGCACCACGCTCACGGGCAGTTCGAACAAGGGCCGTCTCACCATGCCCATACACCGTGTCCATGATCGTCTGGCCCTCATGGATAAGCTCGGGAGCAAAGGGGGCTGCGTCAGCCTCATTCATCCCCAAAGGGGTTGCATCGATGATGATGTCAGCAGATGAGATGGCCTTCGTGGAGGTTTCATAGGTTCCGAACTTGAAGGTCGTCTCATCGTAGGTGGTTTGAAGGTCGCGATGATGCTTGTCGGGGGGCGGGAGCATGATCGCTGTCGAGACTATGCGCCTGAACTCCTCAAGGTAACGCTCAAGGATCCGACGCGCACGCGCACGATCGCGCCCGAGCAAGAGCACCTCATTCGCGCCAGCCACCGCAGCTTCATGAAGGATAGCCAAAGAAGTTGGGCCTGTGCCACACACAGCAACGCGTGCATTCGCGAATTCCACGCCCATGCGCTCGAGGAACGAGATGCATCCTGCTCCATCGACGTTATAGCCAAGGAGCTTCCCCTTTGCCCGAATGAGCAAGTTCACGCCATGAGAGAGCTTTGCGCTTGCAGCAAGGATGTCTGCAACCTCGAATCCGCACGGCTTATAGGGAGTTGTTATATTCACGGAAAGATATGCATCCGAGCGCAAGAGCTCCAGTGCCTTCTCAGGCGTTTCAATGTCCTGAGCACCATAATCCCAGTCAAGGCCTGCTTCTCGGTAAACAGCGTTGTACATGACGGGCGATTTCGAATGCGCTATCGGATGCCCTACGATATAGAGCCTCTCGGTCATTTCTGCTCCTTTTCACTCTTGTTTTCTTGCGATGCACGACTAAGGTGCACAGCATACTCTCCCACACTTGGAGAGGTGCTCGGGATCGGTTCAGGTTGGCGCCCTTTGAGAAGGGCGCGCTCAAGATTGCGCAACATGAGCGTATGCTTCAGGTCAACATCAACGAGCGGTGCGACCATATAGGCTGCCATACCAGCAAGGTGCGCCCCAAGCACATCGGTCATAAGCTGGTCTCCTATGCACACCGTGTTCGCACGCGTCGCATCGATCTTTCGAAGAGCCCGAAGGAACGCAAAGGGAAGCGGTTTCAGCGATTTCGCCACGATGGGCACGTTGATACTCTCAGCAAGGCGCAAAGCACTCTCATGCCAATTGTTCGAGACAAGGCAGAAGGAGACGCCCATATCACGCGCACGGGCTATCCATGCCATGACATCCCGCGGAACATCATGCGTTGCACGCGAAAGGATGGTGTTATCGATGTCGAGCAAGACGTGTTCGAAGCCCTGATCGAACAGGTCAGCTTTGATGTCGATCTGTGAGATCCGAGAGAAATAGCGCTCTGGCTCGAGCAGCGACATAACAATCCGACACTCCTGCGAAGAGACGCTAGCCTATCGCAGCAAGATGCTCGTCATAGGTGACGCTGAATGAATAGGTGCCATCAGGCTGCGTGTAGAAGTAGAAGTAGTCCGTATCTTCTGGGTCGCAGACTGCTTGCAGCATGATGAGCGAAGGGTTGCAGATCGGCGTTGGCGGCAAACCAGGGTTCGAATAGGTGCTGTATGACGTATCAGCATGCACCTCTTCTCCTGTAGGGTCATGACCAACCTCATATGCCGTTGTCGCATCCGACTCGAGATAGGGGCGCGAAGAGGCAAGCCTGTTGTAGAACACCCCTGCCACCGTGGCTGCGTTATCTGCCTTCGCCTCCTTCTCGACGATCGAGGCGAGCTTCACCACGTCATATTCGGAGAGCCCCTGCGATGCAGCATAGCTCCAATCAAGGTCCCGCGTTTCGATCTTGAACTGATCGAGCATCATCTTCACCACTGCTACCGCATCATCTGTTGCGGTGATGGAATAGGTCTTCGGGAAGAGGAACCCTTCGAGGTTATTGGTGCCCGCCTCAGAGAGGAAGTCGTAGCTTGCCGCATAATCCGATGCATCAGCGCTTGCCTTAAGGAACGCCTCCTCGGTGATGCGGCCAGCCGTGGCAGACTCGATCGCGGTTGCTATGGCCTCACGGGTGTATCCTTCGGGCACGGTGAGCACATCAGCTGTTGACCCTGGCCCTTTCACAAGCGCATCTAGGATCTCCTCTTGCGTCATCCCACCCTCGAACAGATACGTTCCGCTCATAAGGGAGGAAGCGGCATTCTTCTTGTTGATAAGATCCACAAAGCTCTGCGTATCGGTGATGAGCCGCTCATCAACGAGCGTCTCTGCAATGGCCTTCGCGCCTTCTCCTTGCGAGACCTCGACAACGACCTTCTGCCCATCAGGAAGAAGGTCGACTTTAGGAGCACAGCTGGTGAGCACGACGACGATGACGATTATGAGCGCAACGACGACGCAGCAGGCGATAACAAGAGGCGCCTTCGATTGCTTAGGGCGAATGGCGCTTGTGTCATAGGTTTTGAATTCTTGCTTTGCGCGCGCATGTGCATTGCGAGCGGCTCGTGTGGGCTTCGAGGAGATCGGAACTTGCTTGTTGTTGAACGGCAACGCGCTACCTCCTAATCGTGTTCGCCATGAGAATCAAGCCACGTCTGAAGGAAGAGGCTTGCAGCGATCATGTCGACCTTTCCTCTCATTTTCTTTTCATCATACCCTAAATCATGGAGAGTTCGTTTAGCTTCTTGCGAGGAGAGCCTCTCATCGACGAACTCCAAGGGAAGTCCACAACATTTTGCTATCTTCTCCGCTCGATCGCGAATATGTTGTGCTTGCGGCCCCTCCTCACCTGAAAGGGTCCTGGGAAGGCCAGCCACGAGAAGGTCTGGTTCCCAATCCTCGAGTACCCGTCGAAAGCTCGAAGCGCACGCCGCGACTTCGGCGCTCGGCAGCACGCATACGGGAGAGGCAATGCGTGCCTGCGGGTCGCTCACCGCGATCCCGCAGCGTACATTTCCTATATCAAGTGCTAATACGCGCACTCGCGGCTTAGAGGATCATATCGCGCGCTATCTGCAGCGCCTCATCGATGCCAGCGGGATTCTTGCCGCCAGCCTGAGCCATGCCAGGCTTGCCACCACCGCCACCACCAATCGCAGGCCCCATGGCACGAATGATCGCACCAGCATCGAACCCTGCAGCAACGGCCTCGTCGCTTCCCGCGGCCATGAGCGTCACTTTGCCATCCTTCTCGCCCGCGATGATCAAAGCGCCAGGCTTCTCCATACGAGAGCGGATCACGTCCCACATATGGCGCTGCCCGCCGCTCTCGACAGCTGGCGCACTCTCGATGATGACAGGATAGCCTGCTGCCGCGATCTGCTGCTGCTCAAGAAGCCTGCTGATGCCATCATCGGAAATAGCCTGCTTGCCACGTTTGGCTGCCTGCTGGAACTCTTTGAAGCTCTTCAAGTTGGAAGCAGTGCGCTCAGATACATCGAATAGCGGAACCTTGAGCTCAGCTGCGGTCTCCTTGAGCTCAGCCTCGATCTTGTTCACATACTCAAGCGCACCATAGCTCGTTACCGCCTCGATACGACGCAGATTCGCTCCTACGCTCGACTCGCTCGTGATCTTGATGAATCCGATCTCGGAGGTGTTTGAAACATGGCAGCCGCCGCAGAGCTCTTTCGAGAAATCGCCTGCTTCCACTACGCGCACATGCTCTCCGTACTTTTCACCGAAGAGCGCCGTAACACCTGCCGCGCGTGCCTCGTCAAGGGTCGTCTCATAGATCGTCGTTGGAATGGCCTCCATAACCTTGTTGTTCGCAACACGCTCGACCTCTGCGATCTGCTCAGCAGTCAAGGCCTCGAAATGCGTGAAGTCGAAGCGAAGTCGCTCAGGGCCAACATAGGATCCTGCTTGACGAACATGATCGCCAAGCACGTGCCTGAGGGCTGCGTGAAGGATATGCGTGCCTGTATGATTGCGCTCGATCGCTGCACGACGATGCCCATCGACCACGCATTCGACAACATCCCCCACTGAGATGGTGCCCCCCTCTACGCTCACCTGATGAACGTAGAGACCGCTCTCTGGCGTGATGGTATCCGTGACGAATGCCTTGGCGCGACCATCGGTAAAGTAACCTGTGTCACCAACTTCGCCGCCCATTTCCGCATAGAAGGGCGTGATATCGAGCACCGCCTCACCCTTTTGCCCATCTTTGAGCTCAGCTACCTGCTCTCCTTGAAAGACAAGCGCACGGATGCGCGCCTCAGATGCGCATTTGTCATATCCAACAAATGTTGTTGCACCTTCGCTCTTCAAAATGTCGGCATAGATGCCGCCATAGGTTGACCATGCTGCCTCTGCATCCTTTGCGCCTGCTTGGCGTGCACGCTCACGCTGTGCCGCCATCTCGGCCTGGAAGCCCTCCATATCGACATCGATGCCTCGCTCAGAGGTGATCTCAGAGGTGATCTCGACGGGGAACCCATAGGTATCGTGGAGCGTGAATGCCGTCTCGCCAGGCAGCACGTCTCCCTCAAGCGTTGAGAGCGCGTCTTCGAGATACGCCTGACCTTGCTTCAAGGTTGCGCCAAAGCGCTCCTCCTCTGATACGATCAGCTTGCGCTCAAGCTCGCGATTCTCCACGATCTCGGGATACACATCGCCCATAAGGCGAACGATCTCGTCAACGTAGTCATTCAAGAAGAGACCCTCGATGCCGATGAGATGCGCTTTCATGATCGCGCGGCGGAGCAAGCGTCTGAGCACATAGCCACGTCCCTCGTTCGAAGGAAGGATACCATCAGCGATCATGAAGGTCACTGCACGGGAATGATCGGCAATGATCCTCAAGGAGAGGTCGGTCTGAGGATCTTCGCCATATGATTTGCCTGAAAGACGCTCACCGACAGCAACGAGGCTGCGCAGCACATCGGTCTCATAGTTCGACTGCACGCCCTGCATGATGGCGGCAATGCGTTCAAGACCCATGCCAGTATCGATGTTCTTCTTCGGAAGCTCTGTGAGCGTGCCATCCTCTTGCCCGTCATATTGCGTGAACACGCAATTCCAGTACTCCAGGAAACGGTCGCAATCGCATCCTGGTGCACAGTCAGGGCTCCCACAACCAAAATCCTCACCCTGGTCGAAGTAGAGCTCAGAGCAGGGACCGCACGGACCTGTAGGGCCAGCACGCCAGAAATTGTCATCTTCGCCAAGCTTGGAGATATGGCTCTCATCGACACCAAGGGCCTTCCAGATCTCGATGGTCTCGTCATCATCCTCGAAGACGGTGAAATAGAGCTTTTCCTGTGGAAGCCCGAGCACGTTGACCGAGAAGTCGAGCGCCCACGCGCACATCTCCTTCTTGAAATAACGACCGAACGAGAAGTTGCCGAGCATCTCGAAGAAGCTCAGGTGTCGTCCCGTCGTCCCAATGATATCGATATCGTTCGTGCGCACACACTTCTGCACCGTCGTCGTGCCGATGTACTCTTCAGGGATCTGCTTCTGCTGAAGAAAATAAGGCTTGAATTGAACCATGCCCGCGCTTGTAAGAAGCAACGAAGGATCATCGGGAACGAGCGAGGATGATGGCCAGCGAGCACAGCCCTTATCCTCGAAGTACTTCAAATATGCTTCGCGAATCTCAGCGGTTGTCATGTATTTCATAGTTGTGGATTCTTTCCATGTCTAAACCGTTTGAACTGCATCATTATAGTTCAAAGCTCTGGTATCCCACGTTTGAGATCTGCCGCGCACGAGGGCTTGCGCAAGATACGCCTCACGTAAGGTCAGTTGCGTGGATCGGGAAGGATATCCGCCCCTCGACGAGGCGCTCCCTGACTGGGAGCAGAAGTCGCATCACCAAGCGGGTCAACACCGTCGGTATTGCCAGGCGTACCCTTGAAGAACACGCCATCCTCTGAAACGAGCTGACGTCCGGTGCGCTTCTCGAAGTAGTACACGAAGCACGACTTGATGACAGCGGCCGCAGGAATGGAAAAGAGCATGCCCACGAGCGACCCGAGAAGCCCATCCATCGCGCCACCTATCGCAGAGCCGACCATCATCGCAGCAAGCGTGACAGCTGGATGCACGTCAACGGAATTCTGCATGATCTTGGGACTCACGAAGGTGTAGACGAACTGTTGGATGATGATGGTGCCGATAAGACAGATAAGGGCAGCGATAGGACTCGTGAACAATGCGACGATGGCCGCTGCAGCACCACCCAACCACGGACCGATGATAGGGATGATATTCAAGATGCCCGTGATGACGCCAAGCGCGGGAGCGTTCGCCACCCCTGCGACCGCAAACAGGATCCCGCAAGCAACACCAATGATGATGCACTGAAGAAGCGTGCCTTTGATATACCCACCCATGATGCGCGTGAACGTGATATGGAGAAAATGAGCATCCTCGTAATGGCGCGGGCTGATGAGACGCTTCGTCTCCTCTCCGATAGCAGGAAGCTCCATGAGGATCCAGAACGCGATCACCAATCCGAAGCCGATCGCAAGAAGAGAATTCGCAATGGCCGCTCCCATGTCGACGACCATATTCGCCGTGCCTGATGCAAGAGACGATGTCCAGCTTGATATAGAGGATGACACCTCTCCAACCGCGTTTCGTATGGTCTCGTTATCAAGCCAACCAGCATACTTGTCATATTGCTCGCCAACCCACTTCGTGAATGCATCTATGTATCCAGGAATGGAGCTGATCAGATTCTCGAATTGAACGTTCAGGCCGAAGATCGGCGAGAACGCAAGAAAGAGGATGACTGTAAGAACGACGAACATGACAACATAAGCCAATGCTGTTGCCACGGCGCGATTCATCCCAAGATCAGAGAACTTGTTGACGATGCCGCGGAGACAGAATACGAATATGAGCGTCCATATCGCGATGGAAACAGGGATCGCGAGAATACGGAGCATGAAAACAAGGACGCCAACAAGGACGATGGCTCCCACAGCAGTCCAGATCGCGAGGAAGAGGCGCTTGCGCTTGTCTGCCTTGATAGCATCTGATTCGCTTGCGATGGCCGCTCGATCGGCTTTCGCCTTGTTCGCGCGTACTTGCGCATTCGCATGTGCGCGAATATGCTCATCGTAGGCGATGATATCCCGATAGCTCTTCGCAGAGCCTTTCTTGCGCCCGCTTCCGCTCTTGGATGCGCTTTTGGCTTCCGTGGCCTTGTCCTTATGTTCAGAAGAATCAGGCATCTGTCCGCAAGCTAGCCTAACGCCCTACCGAGCCTTCATCATCAGAACCACTCTCGTCTGCATCGACATCCAAAAGGATCTCGCTTGAGATGACCACGCCTCCATCCGCACTCGGAACGACCTCGCCTACTGCCTCGATATGGTCGTCTTCAGAGCCAGTCTCCTCGACCTCTTGAACCATGTACAGGCTTGGGTCGATCGGCTCGGAATGCGGGATGGAGGAAGCTTGCGTCGCACTGGGCGCATCCGTGTCCGCATTCGCAAGGACCTCGTCAGTGATCACGCTTGCCACGCTGCGAAGCGTGTCGTCCTTCAAGCTATCCTCTTGAGCGCGCTTCTCGGCAGCTTGCCTCTTGTCAGCTTGGACCTCGCGCTGTTCGCGTACCGCCTCGCCTGCTGCAGTGGCAGCAGCATTGGCGAAATCAACGATGGGGTTCGTCTTCTCTTCATCTGCATGCATATCTGCTGTCTCGCTGCTCGCGTACTTCGGCTTGAAGAGACCGCGTACCTTGTTGGTCATGTTCGTGACGATGTCAAGCGGAGCGCTTGTAACAGAATCAACCGCGGTCGTAGCCTTCGAGACCGTGCCTGTGATCTGCGTGATATCCTCGAGCATCTCATCAACGCGCATGAGCTCTAAGTTCACAGAGTCAACGGTGAGCGTAACGCGATCCATAAGCGGATCGGCCTTGTCGATGATGGGAGGGAGCTGCTTCGCGATACGATTGACGTTATCGAGCGCAGGATCGACCTGCCGCTTAAGGTCGGTCACTGTTGCGCGCAGGCGCCTTACCGCCAGCGCAAGCTCGACAATGAACCAAACCAGTGCACAGCCCGCAAGTATATACACGATGGGAAGCACGATGCCAAACACATCCATGACGTCCTCCTGCTCCTCGTCAAGATCAACAATTCCCGCGTATTCGCATAGATGATGCTGCTTGGATTCTAGTTCAAGGATCCAAGCAGCATTGATCTCAATCTATCTAGTTTCCACGTTGTAACTTTACATCATCTTATTCGTCACCGATGAAGAATCGGTCTGCGGTGCTGCATTTCATACATGTGAAGCACCATCAGGATGATGAAAGATAGGCTTCTCTATTCGTCTGTGCGATCACGTAAGGCGGCTTCGCTTCTATAAGCTTCCCATCCACGCTCGCTTGGATGATAGAAGCACCCACGCTCGAGCCCATCGGGAAGATACTGCTGATCGACCCAGGCCCCTGGATAGCTGTGGGGATATTTGTAAGTGCCGTAATCATCCGAACCAGGACGATGGCGATCGCGAAGATGGTCGGGGACGTTGCGCAAGGGGCCATTTTTGACCTCGTTGAGCGCATCGAAGATGCCACAGGCTGCATTCGATTTCGGCGCAAGGGCCATATAGGTTGCTGCTTGAGCAAGGATGAGCTGGCACTCAGGATACCCGATGACCTCCGCTGAACGGAAAGCCGCCTCAGCGATAAGCAGTGCCTGAGGGTCGGCATTGCCGATATCCTCAGCAGCAAGGATGAAGATGCGGCGTGCAATGAACTTCGGGTCTTCGCCCCCCTCGATCATGCGAGCAAGCCAGTAAAGGGCAGCGTCGGGGTCGGAGCCGCGCATGGACTTTATGAACGCAGAGATGATGTCATAATGCATATCCTTGTTCTTGTCATAAGGCAACCCTCGATGAGGATTCGCAATGCGCACATGCTCTTCGGTGATGAGAGAAGCGCCCTTCGACTTGCTCTGAGACGCCTTCGCACGAGCAACGCCAAAGGCAAGCTCGAGCGTTGTGAGCGCAGCTCTCCCATCTCCGCCTGCCATCATGACGATGGCTTCCTTCGCAGGTCGATCGAGCACAGCCTTGCCCCCAAGAAGATCTGGATCTGAAAGGGCACGATCAAGAAGGGCTTCGATGTCCTCATCTGCAAGCGAATGGAGCTCGACCACGCGCGAGCGTGAAAGGAGCGCTGTATTCACCTCGAAGTAGGGATTCTCGGTAGTGGCGCCGATGAGGATGATCGTGCGATCCTCGACAGCATGCAAGAGCGAATCTTGCTGGCTTCGATTGAAGCGATGGATCTCGTCGACGAAGAGTATCGTCTTCATGCCATTCATCGTAAGGCGAGACTCAGCGGCTGCGATCTCACGGCGAAGATCAGAAACCGTGCCACCAATAGCGCTCACTTCAACGAACGTGGAGCGCGTGGTCTCAGCAATGACGTGCGCGATCGAGGTCTTGCCTGTGCCCGCAGGGCCAAAGAGGATGACCGAGCTCAGCGTGTCTGCCTCAATAGCGCCAGCAAGCCAGCTGCCCTCGCCTATAGCCTCTTTTTGCCCAACGACCTCATCAAGCGTTCGTGGACGCATGCGCACAGCAAGCGGTGCATTCTCCTTGCGCCGTGTGTCCTCGATCTCTTGGAATAAGCTGTTCGTATCCATAGGTCACATAGTAGCATCATGCGCTCTATCGTACAAATGTTTTCTTTTTGATATCCTAGTCCGAAGAGGCGTAGAACAGGCTGCCAGGAGACAGGTGAAAGTCTCGCCGCGTCGTCGCTTCGAGCCAAGGTCTCTCAGCGACTTTGGCTTACCTCGCTCTCATCCACCTCATGGCAGCCTTCAAGCGCATAATATGTCGAAACTATTGAGTTGTCCTTTTAATGCGTGCTTAGAACAAGCCGCTGATGACGCCATTCTCATCAACATCGATGCGCTGAGCCGCAGGCGTCTTCCCAAGACCTGGCATCGTCATGATAGAGCCTGTGAGCGCCACAACGAAGCCTGCGCCCGCCGACACCTTCACCTCGCGCACGGTGATCGTGAAGTCACGCGGCGCACCGAGCTTTGCTGCATCATCGCTGAACGAGTACTGCGTCTTCGCCATGCATACAGGCATGTTCGCGAAGCCGAGTCGCTCAAGCTTCTGGATCTCACGCACGGCTTGCGGCTCGAATACCACACCATCTGCATGGTAGATGCGCTGAGCGATCGACTCGATCTTCTCGGTCAGCGAAAGGTCATCGCTATAGCAGAACTCGAATGTCTCAGCTGAGCGACCCGCCTCGTCGCCTTGCTCGCAAAGCGCTACGACCTCTTCGGCAAGCTCGATGCCCCCCTCACCGCCGCGTGCCCATACCTCAGAGAGCGCAACGTTGACCCCGAGCTCTTCGCACTTTGTCCTCACAAGCTCAAGCTCAGCCTGCGTATCGGTCGGGAACGCGTTAATGGCGACCACGCAAGGCAGATGATAGACATCGGTGATGTTCTGCACATGTTGCAAAAGGTTGGGAAGACCCGCCTCGAGCGCAGCAAGGTTCTCATCGTTCAGGTCTTCTTTTGCCACGCCTCCGTGGTTCTTGAGCGCACGCACCGTTGCCACAACGACAACAGCATCTGGCTTGAGATCGGCCAAACGGCATTTGATATCGAGGAATTTCTCAGCACCAAGGTCGGCGCCGAACCCAGCCTCGGTGATGCAATAGTCACCCAAAGCAAGCGCCATGCGCGTTGCCATGATCGAGTTGCACCCATGTGCGATGTTAGCGAAAGGTCCACCATGCACGAATGCTGGCGTTCCCTCAAGCGTCTGAACAAGGTTAGGCTTGAGCGCATCCTTGAGAAGGGCGCACATCGCCCCCTCGGCCTTAAGGTCATGGGCAGTCACAGGTTCGTCATCATAGGTATAGCCAACGACGATCCGACCGAGACGCTCTTTAAGGTCAGTGATAGAGGTTGCCAGGCAGAAGATCGCCATGACCTCGCTTGCCACCGTGATATCGAAGCCGTCCTCGCGAGGAACGCCGTGCGCCCGACCTCCCAGACCATCAACGATGTGACGAAGCTGGCGGTCGTTCATGTCGACGACGCGCTTCCATGTGATGCGACGCGGATCGATATTGAGCTCGTTGCCTGCTTGGATATGAGCATCGAGCATGGCAGCAAGGAGATTGTTCGCCGCGCCTATAGCGTGGAAGTCGCCTGTGAAGTGAAGGTTGATGTCCTCCATGGGAATGACCTGAGCATATCCACCACCCGCAGCACCTCCCTTGATGCCGAAGACAGGACCGAGCGACGGCTCGCGCAACGCGACGACAACATTCTTGCCGATCTTCGAGAGAGCGTCAGCAAGGCCGACGGTCGTAGTGGTCTTGCCCTCGCCCGCAGGCGTCGGATTGATAGCAGTGACCAGGACAAGCTTACCTTGCTCATGGCTCTCTTTCTTGAGGAGGTTGTAATCCACTTTCGCCTTATGGGAGCCATAGCACTCCAGGTACTCTTCAGCGACACCTGCCGCTGCGGCCACCTCGGTGATCTTCTTCGGCGTTGCTTTTTGTGCGATCTCGATATCGGTAAGCATTACCCCTCCTCTTCTCTGTTCTGTGCGACCAAGCGTAACCCAATAAGGGTCAGATTCGGCTCAACATCGGTGATGATGCTCGAATACTGGCTCACAAGCTCGGCGAAGCCACCGGTAGCAACGATGCTGCACGCACCACCTTCGCCTCGAGGCTTCTCGCCAAGCTCTGCGACCATGCCACGGATGAGCGCATCAGCTCGGAATGACTCGCCGAATATGACACCGGATTGAATAGCTTCTTCTGTGTTGGACCCGATGATGTGCGCAGGCGCAACAAGCTCGGTGGCAGCAAGCTTCGTCGCATGCGAAAAGAGCGCATCTGCCCCTGTTTTAAGCCCTGGCGCGATGACGCCACCAACGAATGCGCCCGATCGATCTATCGCTTCGATATTCGTTGCCGTCCCGAAATCGACCACCATGACAGGAGCACCGAAGAGCGCTCGCGCAGCGACTGCATCTGCTATACGGTCCTGGCCGATCTCATGGGGGTTGGCATACGATGCCTTGAAAAGGCCTACGCGCTGTGCGGCATCTGCCGTACACATCATGGCCTCTATTCCCCAGATGCTTCGAATAGCCGAGCGCCAAGCTTCTGTAAGCGCTGGCACCACGGAGGCCAAGATCGCTGCATCTATCGACGTAGGATCGATGCTCGCAAGCGAGAACAGCGGCAGCAACTTCGCTCGAATGTCATCGACCGCAGCTGCCTTGTTCGTTCTAATCCTCCATGTAATCGGAACCTCGTCCGCTTGCGCGCCTCTGTAAAGCCCGATCACGGTCTGTGTATTTCCGACATCTAAAGTAAGTAGCATATTAGTGACGTTCAACTTTCATATATGAGTCTTCCACTATAATATCGAGAGTATAGCAATCGGGACGATCAGCAGAAGCTGCATGATCGAACAAGGGGGCATCACAAATATGAGCGACACATCCACTCGCATCCTCGTTGTTGACGACGAAGCCACCATCACTGATTTCGTTGGATATGCTCTGCGCAAGGAAGGCTATCTAGCTGATATCGTTTCAACAGGCGAGGATGCACTCTCAATGGCAGCGCAAAATGACTACGCGCTCTTTATCTTAGATATCATGCTGCCAGGCATGGATGGATACGAGCTCTGCCGCCGCATCCGCACCAATTCCGACTCCCCCGTCCTCTTCCTCTCCGCTCGTGATACTGAACTTGACAAGGTCGTCGGGCTCGAGATCGGCGGAGATGACTACCTGGCAAAGCCCTTTGGCGTGCGCGAGCTCATTGCACGCGTCCGTGCCCTGCTTCGCCGTGGCTCTGGAAGCATCGGTGGACAGCACAATACCGTTACTGTGAACGGCATCACGCTTGACGAAGATGCTCACACCGCATCTGGTGAGAACGGAGAGATCGATCTGACACCGCGCGAATTCGAGCTGCTTGCCTCGCTTATGAAAAATGCTGGCAAGGTGGTCAGCCGTGAAGATCTTCTCCGTGATGCATGGGGCTGGGAATATCTCACTGAGACCAAGACCGTTGACACGCACATCAAGCGCTTGCGCGACAAGGTCTCGGGAGCTGGATACGACCCAACGCTCATCGAAACCGTCCGCGGATATGGCTATCGCTTCAAAGCATAAGCGCCCAGAACAACTAAGCTTCTGTGTAAATTTGAAGAGCTCCTGCATAGGAGCTCTTCTTACATTGCTTAGGATAAGTCTTTGAGATATGAAATCGAGGCAGCTTCGTTCATAAGCATTCGCAGCATTCACTACGCTCCCTCGATTTCATAAAGACTTTATGTCAGGAGAGCGACTCGCGCAAACGCTCGAGCTTCGCACGAACATCAGCAGGCACACGCTCTGAGACCGTCCGCTTCTGCGAGATCTCGGGGTGCTTCTCCTCGTCTACCTCGTCGTAGCACATGCTGACCTCTTGGCAAAAGCCCTCTGAGCTCATCCGATCAACGCCACCGCCGAACACCGCATCTTGTATGCCCGCATCACTGGTGACAACAAGTGTTTCGATACCGCGCTCGCGCGCATCATGCGCGAGCTGCTCGATCAGG
This sequence comes from uncultured Eggerthellaceae bacterium, assembly GCA_910588985.1. Lineage (GTDB taxonomy): Bacteria > Actinomycetota > Coriobacteriia > Coriobacteriales > Eggerthellaceae > MGBC163016. Next base: position 69,113 of record CAJURO010000004.1, read on the forward strand.
CGATCAGCGGACTGCCCGCTCTTCGAGAAGACCACGCTCACATGACCCACTTTTTGGAATTCGGCATGCGAATAGGCATTTCCCGCACCATCGAAGACGATCGTAGCCTCATACGCTCTTCCCGCGAAGTTGATGACATCGTTGATGAGGCGCTCGCGCGCGGTGTTGAACATGTCGTCTGTGTAATCAGGCCCTTTGATGACCTTATAGCGCGACCCCGATCGAAGGACGTTGTACCCGTCAACGATCAAAGCGCGACGACGTGAAGATGCCATGCGCTCATGCCTCCCAGTTCTGGCGGAGCCATTCATACATCAAAGCCGTTGACGCTTGTGCGACATTGAGGGAAGAGATATGCCCCACCTGAGGTAATTTGCACATAAGGTCAGCATGGTCGAGAACAAGGCTCGACACGCCTGTCTGCTCATTCCCCATGACGAGCGCGATCTTTCCCACAAGGTCTGTCTCCCATACGGTCGAGGTCGCATGTTCGCTTGCAGCAACGACCCAGAAACCCTCGTCTTTCAGCTTCTCGAGCGCACCAACTATATTCGCAACCTGCGCAACCTGTATATGAGCTATGGCACCCGCAGAGCTTTTGAATGTTGCAGGCGTCACATGCGCAGACCGCTTGTTGGGGATGATGATGCCACTTGCTCCTACCGCTTCAGCAGATCGCGCAATGGCGCCAAGATTGCCCGCATCAGTGAGATGATCGCAAACGATAACAAGCGCGCGCGAGTCATTGCGCTCGAAATCGGCCTGCGCGGTTGAGACGATGTCGCCTAAGCCACAATATGGAAAGGCCCCAGCACGCGCGATGACCCCTTGATTGATATGGACGCGTGGAGATGATCCGTCGTCTTTCTTGCCCTTACGACCTGATCGAGCATCAGGATCACGTTCAATCATCTCGTCAAGACGGCGCCGCGATACCTCGCGCACGGTGATGTCAGCAGCTCGGGCTTTGCGCAAGATATCTTTCACGAGATCATCACGCTCAAGATTATCCGCGACGAAGATCTCATCTATGGGGTATCCGCTCTTCACTGCCTCAAGAACAGGACGTTTTCCTTCAATATAGGCCACGTAATCACACCTCGTCGCGCCTTATCTTCAGCTCCGTTAACACCTCAAGGATACACCAAGGCCCTAGCGGATCTGCCAGGGCCTTGTAAAGGGTTCGATGAAGCGCGAGAGACTTGAAGCAAAAATCCTTGCCCTACAGCCGCAATGCCGCGTGCATCTCTCTCGCACCGCTTGTTCTATTCGCTTTCCGCCTCTATTTCAGCGGCCTCTTCGTTCTGAAGCTCTGCGTCGGTATCAACCGTTGCAGCAAGCTCGGCAACGCGTGCAGCGAATGCATCGCGCTCTTCCTTGGTCATCGTCTTCATGCGAGCCGCGATGATCTGATCACGCAACTCGGTCGTCTTCTCGCTTGTCTGCTGAGAGAGCTGCTCGGCAATATCCTTGCCCTGATCGATGGTGATCTGGCCTTTTTGGACCAGCTGGTCGAGAACTTGCTGCGACTTCTCAGCACCGATTGCCAGAGCGCCGATACCTGCAAGGAATATATCGCGGAAAGGATCTGTCGTTGTCATGATGTACCTCCTAGAGCTCTATGAACATACATCCATGATGCACCTTAGCGCCCACGCAAGCTCTCGCTTTCGCGCTCTGTTACACAACCGTTTGTGATGAAAGAGACGACGCGCCCTTACGAGAAGAGCGTCTCGAAGATCGTGACGCCACCTCTACTCATGTCATTCATGCGCTTGTTCGCGAAGCTGAGCAGTTCTGCGATGACATCAAGGTCGATCTCTCCCGATTCGCCCGTGAGCCGGCGACGCACCTCTACCTTATTCTCGGCCAGGCTTCGCTTGCCTACGATGATCTGAAGTGGCCAGCCTATGAGCTCTGCATCTGCGAATTTGACGCCTGCGCGCTCGTCGCGATCATCAAGCACCACTTCGAACCCAAGCTTCGCCGCCTCTGAAGCCAAGTTCTCCGCCGTCTTCATAACGTTCTCGTCTTTGACATCAAGCGGCAAGACGCAAATATGCGCAGGCGCTACCGCAAGCGGCCATCGGATGCCAACATCATCGGAGTGCTGCTCGACGATGGCTGCAAGCGTACGAGAGACGCCTACACCGTAGCATCCCATAATGAACGGTTGCTCTTTGCCATTCTTGTCAAGGTAGGTCGCCCCCATCGCCTTCGAATACTTATCTCCAAGCTGGAAGACCTGGCTCACCTCGATGCCACGCGCACCCTTGAGAGCACATCCACACTCGGGGCACGCATCTGCGGGAGCCACCACGCAAAGATCAGCCCATGCATCGACCGTGAAATCAGTGCCTTGAGCAGCACCCACATAGTGGTAGCCCTCCTCATTCGCTCCGACCACCCATTGCGGGATGGCCTTGAGCGACACATCAGCGACAACGCGAGCTCCCTCAGGAAGATCGATCGGTCCCATCGAGCCTTTGTGAAGCCCGAAGGCGAGCATCTCTTCGTCGGTCAGAAGCTCGAACCCAGGTATTGCGCGAAGCGCCTTGATCTCATTGAGCTCATGATCTCCGGGAATGAAGAGGACCGTGAGACCACCGTCCTCGTCCTTGCCAGAGAGCGCTTTCACCGTGGACGATGTTGGGATCGAAAGGAATTCAGCAAGCTCTTCGATCGTATGGATGCCAGGCGTTTCGATCTTCTCCAAGCGATCGACCGCATGCACGCTTGGATGAGCGATGCACGCTCCCGCCTCAGTGTTCGCCGCATACCCGCAATCACAATAGACAAGCTCGGCCTCACCTGAATCAGCCAATGCCATGAACTCTGTCGTGACCTTGCCCCCGATCTGGCCAGAATCAGCCTCGACCGCACGCCACTCCAGTCCGCACCTATTGCAGATGGTGCCATAGGCATCGCTCATAGCGTCATACGTCTCTTGGAGCGATTCTTGCGTGTCATGGAAGGAATACGCGTCCTTCATGATGAATTCACGTGAGCGCAGAAGGCCGAAGCGCGGGCGGATCTCGTCGCGGAACTTCACCTGGATCTGATAGAGGCACACAGGCAATTGCTTATAGGAGCGAAGCTCGCCGCGGATGAGCGAGGTGATGAGCTCCTCATGGGTAGGCCCAAGGCAGAAGCCATGGTCGTGCCTATCAACAAGGCGCATGAGCTCAGGGCCATAATCATCCCATCGTCCGCTCTCGTGCCAGAGCTCTGAGGGCTGCAACGCGGGCATCATGATCTCAAGCGCACCTCGTGCGTTCATCTCTTCTCGGACGATGTTCTCGATCTTGGAGAGAACGCGATAGCCAAGCGGCAGGAACGTGTATACCCCTGATGCGGTCTTGCGAATCATCCCCGCACGCTGCAGAAGGCGATGTGATGCGATCTCAGCATCGGCGGGATCATCCCTGAGCGTCGGGACATAGAGCTTGCTCATGCGCAGTACTTCTTGCATAACCTGGTCACCCTTCGATCTTGATGTGCGAAGCCATCATGGCGCTGAGAGCTCTCCGTTAAAGCTCGACCTTGTCGACCTCAGCAAGCAAGGCATCCACGATCTCGTCTTCGCTAACTTTTTTGATGATTTTACCATGGGAGAAGATGGCTCCTTGCCCGTCGCCGCATGCAACGCCGACATCAGCATCGCGAGCCTCGCCAGGGCCATTGACAACGCACCCCATCACGGCAACCTTGATAGGCTTATCCGTGCGCAGAAGAGCATCTTCGACTTGACGTGCAAGGCTGATGAGGTCGACCTTGCATCGCCCGCATGTCGGACAGCTGATGATCTCAGGAATGCGACGGCGAATGTTCAGGCACCCAAGCAACTGCCATGCAGCTTGAACCTCAAGCGTCGGGTCATCAGTAAGAGAGATGCGCAAGGTGTCACCGATGCCCTCCGCCAAAAGGATGCCAAGCCCGCACGCTGATTTCACAAGACCCTGCATAGCTCCGCCCGCTTCGGTCACCCCAATATGCAAAGGGATGTGCGGCAGGTCATGTGAAAGGAGCCGATAGGTCTCAACTGTGGTCATGACGTCATGAGCCTTAGCTGAAACGACGATGTCGTGGAAATCGCGCTCTTCCTCAAAATAGCGAACGTATTGCGTCGCTGAGAGCGCAAGCTTCTCTGGAAGCGAGAGCTCTTCGCGAGAAGAGACCTCTGAGTCGAGCGAACCAGCATTCACGCCAATGCGGATCGGGATGCCCACCCCACGCGCCGCATCGATGACCAGATCGGTCTCGGCTAACCCGCCAATGTTGCCAGGATTGATGCGCAACGCAGCAGCCCCCCGCCATGCCGCTTCAATGGCGCACTTGCTGTCGAAATGGATGTCTGCCACAACAGGAAGCACAGACGCCTCGCAAACACGCGCGAACACGTTCAAGCTCTCACGCGAAGGGATCGCCATGCGCACCACTTCGCATCCTACATCGGCAAGCGCCTCGATCTGACGCATGTTGGCAGCGAAGTCGTCAGCAGGCGCAGAGAGCATCGACTGGACGACAACGGGGGCGCCTCCTCCAAGAGGGACGTTTCCAACCTTGACCTGACGGGTCATCTCACGGGCGGTAGCTTGATTCTCCATAACCTTGATAGCTCTTTTCGTTTATCGAGCGAAGGCGATACAGAAATAGTCGGCCCTCGTTCTCCCTTTAGCTCTGTCACCTTGAACGGGACACATGAATTTTACATGTTCCCGAAGATGAATCGTTGGATGTCTTGGTTCAGCATGAAAACGAAGAAGCAGATGAAGAGCGCCATGCCCGCCATGGAGACAACACCGACCACGCTCATGGGAAGATCGCGCTTCGTCACGCGCTGGATAATCTCGATGAGAAAGCGCCCCCCATCAAGGGGCGGGATAGGCAGCAGGTTCATGAGCCCCAAGGAAACCGAGATGAGCGCCATGAAGAACAGCCCGTCTACAAGCCCAGCTGCGAAGAAATCGCGCGACATCACCGCAATGCCGATGATGCTCGTCGAGTTCGAAACGGTCTCTGCAGCCGTCTGCGGATTGAACAGCCCGATGATCGCCTGGAATGTCATGACGATGACATTGAACCCTGCTTGGAGCGCTTGCAAGACGGTCGCATTGAAATGCGTGACCTCGCCCGTTTGGTTGTTGACGATATCGATCCCGATAACGGAATAGATGATGATGAAGGCGACGACCGCGAAGAGCAGGTTCACGAAGATACCTGCGAGCACGATGACCGAGCGCTTCCAGAAGGGCAAAGAGCGATACTGCTGCTTGCGCTCACGTATGAAATGGTCATGCGGGTCGGGAATGTTTAAAGAAGCGCCCTCTTCGCTTCGGGTGGGAACAGGCTGGCAGAGCCTGCGCGCTTCGCGGATCTGCTTGCGCGAGGGTTCCTGCAAAGCCGTCTTATAGATATGCTTGCCTTTCGCGTTGAACGCAGTGAGGCTTCCCCACTCCACAAGCTCATCAAGCGCTTCTTCTGCCTCATCTTTACTGAGCTCGAGCGCTTGAGAAACCTCTTCGCTCTCCACCGTGCCATGCGCATCGACATACGTCAACACACGCTCAAGATGCGAACTTTCCACTCCTGTTTCCATCCCGCACACCTTCGCATAGCCACCAAGAGGGATGGCGGTGAGGCCGAACTTCGTACCGCCTTTGCGAAAGCCGATGTTCGGCCCGGGAAGACCGATCATGAACTCGGTCACGCGCACGCCGAACGCCCGTGCCGCCAGGTAGTGACCACCTTCATGTATGAATACGAGCACGCCGATGACGATGACGGCGCACACGATGATCGCAAGTAGATCCATAAGAGATACATCCTTTATGCATCACGAGAAAGCTTTTAGTGAGATATTATCCGCATCCTCTCAGGTTTTTCAAAGAATCAGATCACAATCTCTCGCAAATCCATAGATGAACAAGCATGGATGACATCGATTCCCATCTTTCACACACCAAGACGCACCGCGGCATTCGATGAGAATCCTGACCATGTTTTAGAAAGACGCGCTGATTAGAGTCTTCCACCAAATGATCCACGAGACGAAAGGATTGATGGACGTGAAGACTAGGCTGAAAGATCACCTCTCGCACCCTCTTCGAGCGCTTCTCTGCATGCTTCTTTGCGTGCAGCTTGGGCTCATCTCGGCGATTCCGCTTCCCTTGCAGGCATGTGCCGATACGGCAGAGACGGAAGAATGCGCTTCCCTGAACGCGATCGAAATGGCAGAGACGACCGAGGCGCATGAGCCCAATGCGATCGTCGCAGAGGAGGCGCGCTTCCCAACCCTTGATGATTACCTGAAGGACAATCTTAAAGGGAAGATCATAGGAGATCGCGAAGACAAGAGCGCGATGGCGCGATCTTTCAGCCTCTTCTCACGAGATGAGGACAGGCAGTTCGCTGACTCAGGCCATACGCTCTACATGAAGTACACGCTCGTTGACGCTGACATCATCGGTGAGGACGATACGATCGATGACGTCTATGAGAACGAACGATGGATGGAAGCGCTTCTCGGCCAATATGACATCGCAGTCGATCTGCTTGACCCTGGCGAGCAGTCAGAGTACTTCATCGCCCTTGCCGATCTTGGGAACATCAAAGGAGCCTTCTCAGCAAGCGACTATGCTTTCGCCGAGCTGAGCAATGAAGGTGCGCTCGTTGACGACCCTCTCTTCGACAGGACAAGCGGGATCGCCTACATCCCCAAGGACCTGTATTTCAAAGATGGCGAAGAGATCCCCTTTGCGCTTCAAGAGCAGCTGCTCATTCGCGTATCGATGGCTGACGAGCCTGCAACGTGCTTCGATGTGCATGTCGAAAGCGCTGACGCAGCGCTCAGCACCATTGAGAACGCAAGCTTCGAAGCCTCGCTGTTCAGCGTCGATATGACGTTTCCCATCGTGGATACATCATGTGCCGACCGCATCAGGCTCGATGATTTGAGCGTATACGTGAACGGCTCCTCTGAGGCGATCGATCTCACCGAGGGGATGAACGCCTCCTACGATCCCACAACAGGCTCTCTTGACCTCTTCTTCGCGCCTATCAACGTCTTTGACATTCGCGTGGAGATCGCACCTCCTAGCCTCTTTGATGCGCTCATCCCGCGCGCAGATGCTCTCACGTCGTCTCAATCGCTCGCATACGTGCCCGATGTCGTCTTCGACAGCCTGAACCTTGACACGCTCAACGTTGGCTCTGGCTTCTTCTTCGAAACGACCGCCGACTACTGGTGGCCATCCTCCGTGGGCACTGCACATATCGTCTATGAAGCGTGCATCAATTCGGGCGCCTATTGCTATTCGTGGGTATCGAACCCAGATGCCCTCTATGAATACATCGCTTGGACCAATGGCGCGGATTGGAATGGTGTTGCTGGCGGCGATGTCGGGAACTTCCCAGGGATCACCACAGGCAGCTCCAACGAGCAACGCAACTACTTCAATTACGTCTTCTGGTACGGCAATATGGAAGCAGGCGGCCAAAACTGGCATTCCGAGCGATGGCCCCGCAATATCCCCGAATGGGACAGCGGTCAGTGGGGCGCTCGGTTCGGGCTTCAGTGCTCGCATTCGAAGAAGCCCATAGGCAACTTGACGCACCAGGGCGCAGATGGGTCGACCATGTGGGCACGCGTTTTGGAGATCAACACTGATGTCGATCGTCCCTATATCGTGCTTGGATTCGCAGGGCCTGCGATAGCGAACCAGCCAGGTGTCGGCGTCTATAAGTTCGCCATCGAGGTGGAAGGGAAGATCCATGTTGAGAAAACTTCTGACCTACCTGATGTGACGAGCGGCAACCCCCTCTACGACCTCTCGCTCATCAGCTATGACGTGTATGCCGATGAGGGCTGCACGCAGTATGTGAGCACGATCACGCTTGACAAGAACGGTCACGGAGAGTCTGGGAAGCTCAAGAAAGGCGTGTATTACCTTCGCGAACGGGTGCCCGCAGATGGGAGCAGCGGATATGAGCTTGATGCGACGGTTCACGCTGTCACGGTAAGTGCTGGCAAAGTTTCCGTGCTCAACGTGAGCGACATGCCCCAGGTTCAAGATGTCGAGATCGCTGTGTGGAAGCATGATGCCGAGCTTGCCACGAATGCACCCCAAGGCGACGCCTCGCTTGCAGGCGCCGAGTTCACCATCAGCTATTACTCGGGCTATTTCAACAGCGTCGATGAGGTTCTCGCAAGCGGGACTCCCGCGCGGCAATGGGTGGTCATGACAGATGAAACAGGCGCTGCCCGCTTTGACCATACGAGCGCGGCTTCAGCGGCTCCCTATTTCACAGCGTCTGGAAGCGCCTGCCTTCCTCTCGGAACCGTGCTCATCCAGGAAACGCGCTCACCTGAAGGCTACCTTCTCAGCGATAGCGACATCTATCTGAAGCATATCGTGAACCAGGGATCCAATCCTGGCGCAAACGGGTTCGATGCGATCACCATCGATGATGAGATAATGTGTGGCGGCTTGCTCATCGAGAAGCGCGATAGGGAAAGCGCGCAGATGAGTCCTTTGGGTGCTGCTCATCTTGATGGCACCACCTTCGACATCACGAATGAAAGCGCACACGCCGTGATCGTATCTGGCGTGAGCTATCAGCCAGGCGACGTGGTCGAAACCATCGTGGTGAAGGACGGCATCGCGCAAACCTCTCCCGACGCACTCCCCTACGGCAGCTATGCCTTCCAAGAAATGAATGCAGGTGAGGGTTATCTTCTGAGCGATGGAGGCAAACATGCCTTCACGATCTCGCAAGATGGCCAGGTCATCTCCTACAGCGAGAGCAACGCTGTCTTCAACCAGGTCAAGCGCGGAGACCTTACCTTCGTGAAGATGCGCTCAACGGACAACAAGCGCCTTGTCAATGTGCCTTTTCGCCTCACTTCCACCACAACAGGCGAGAGTCATATCCTTGTGACAGATGAGAATGGATATGTAAACACGGCATCGTCATGGAATGCGCATACCTACAAGACCAATACGAACGACCTGTATGCCTTTGGTGATGGCACTGTTCATGAAGACGGATTCGATGCGCTTGCAGGAGTGTGGTTCGGACAAACGGCAGAGGGCGAAGATGTCAACCCAGACAACGACCTTGGAGCGCTTCCTTATGACACCTATAAGCTCGAGGAGCTTCGATGCAGCGCGAATGAGCATCTTGAACTCATCACGCTCGATGAGATAAAGGTCCTCAGGGATTCGACGCAGATCGACTTGGGTACGATCGAGAATCGGCCTGAAAGCGAGACATGGATCGCGACGAATGCTCGAAGTGGTGCCGATGGTCTTAAGGTGGTCAATCCTGAGAAGAGTGTTCGTATCATCGATCGTGTGAACTACAGCGGCGTTGAAGTGGGACACGCCTATCGCATGCAGGGAAAAGTCGTGCTACAGAGCAATGGACAGGCACTCCTCGATGGCAATGGTGCTCCCATTGAAGCAAGTGCTGAGTTCACACCTGATGCGATCACGGGCTATGTCGAGCTTGCTTTTGAATTCGATGCGCTTGATCTCTTTGGAGAAGCTGTCGTCTGCTTTGAGGAGCTTATCGATGTCGAAAGCGAAGAGGTCATTGCAGAGCACAAGGATCTTGATGATTACGATCAGACGATCCGCATCATGACGCCTGGCGTTGGCACATTCGCGACTGATTTCGAAGATGGGGACAAGACCCTCGGGAAAGCTCAGCAAGTTCGCATCATCGATACGGTCAATTACAAGAATGTTGCTATCGGACGGGAATACACCTTCAATGGTGCCGTCATGAAGAAAGTTGTCGATGAGGATGGCGAGGCGCACGCAGCGGCGCTGGTCAATTCTCAGGGCAACCCTGTCACAAGCAGCCTCACCTTCGTTCCTGAAAGTGCAGATGGCGTGGTTGAGGTCACCTTCGACCTGGATGCAAGCACGATAGACGATGCAACCGACCTGGTCGTTTTTGAGACGCTTGAGAGCGATGGGCGAGAATATGTCGTCCATACCGACATCAACAATGCAGCGCAGACGGTGAGCGTACGGGCGCCTCTGATCTCAACTGCAGCCCGCGATGGACAAGATGGCGACCAGACCATCCTCGCGCAGAGAGGTGCGATCGTGATCGATTCTGTGAGCTACGAAGGCCTTGTTCCTGGGCATCCTTATTATGCTTTTGGCCGACTGATGCTCACAAGTTCGGATGCTGACGGTAGCGCTGAGATCCACCCTCTTCTTGATGCGGAAGGCAACGAGGTCACTGCCTCCTATGAATTCACGCCTGAGGAGGAAGCTGGCATTGTTGAGGTTGTGTTCCGATTCGATGCCTCTGGCTTGAGCGGCTCGAAGCTTGTTTGCTTCGAGGAAGTCTATCAAGGGGATGCGCTTGTTGCCTCGCATGCCGACCCTGATGATGCAGCGCAGACTGTCACGGTCTCAGAAAGCGATTCTTCGGTGCCCCACAAACCCGTTGGAAGCAGCCTTCCGCAAACAGGCGATGACCCAACAATGCTCCATATCCTCATCGCGTTTGCTTTGATGGGCGCTATCACGACCATCATTGCCGCAGCCGCACGATATCGGAAAGGATGAGAGCACAACACACAAATCCGCAAGCCCTTAGCGCTCAGGCTGCAAACCGCCTGAGCGCTAAAACTTATACTCGGAAGAAAGAACATCTTGGCATTTCGGAACGAAGTGCTCTTGTTCTGAGCATTTTTTCATCGCCTCATTTCTACCAATCCTGTATAGAATAATGAATTTCTAGGTTTTCGTATAAAATATACGAATCTCAAAAAATTCCTTTGATATGAATGGGGAGATGATGATCCGCCTTCTATCTATCGAGCTTGAGAATTTCCGAAATGTCGAACATGGGAAGATCGAATTTTGCAAACTCGACGACATCAGAACCACAACGAATACAGCAAACATCACAGGTATCTATGGTCAAAACGGATCAGGGAAAACATCGGTCATATCGGCTCTGGGAATAATCAAAGATCTTATTTGGGGGCAAGCACTCAGTGATCGTGCGTGTGACTGCATCGCAGTGGATAAAGATTCCTGTAGCATTCAGATCACGTTTTACTCTCAGGAAAGGGAGCCTGACGAAGACGACGGGCTCTTCGAATATGTCGGCATCTATAGCATCAAGCTCACAAGAGAAGACAAAAAAGCCTACCTGAGCGGCGAGAAGATCCAGTTCAAAGAACTCAATGGGAAATCAAGCCTACGAACCCTCTTCGAGTATGACGAGCTTGCCACAGCAGATACAGACAATATCCCTTCGCCGACGACTCTTTGGAAATCTCTTCTTTCAAAAGCAAACCTTCGTGCAAAGTTCGATGTTGCCGAAGCGCTCTCATACAATAACAGGACATCACTCCTCTTCGCCGATCCGTTCTTCTCTTTGACGCAAGAATTAGAGACACGTTTCTATTCGGAAGAGAAGACTCCAGAAACTTATAACAAGGCCTTCGCGTCTATAATCGTTCCTCTTATGGTCGTATATTATGATCTGAAAATCTTTGCCTTTGAAAACCTCGCTGTCATCGAGATGTCGCACCAGGCTCTCTCGAGCCTCAATTTCATCAATCTCGTCTCCCATGAGGGCGATCGCTTTAATAAAGCAGGTCGTATACTTCGTATTGATATCTCTCAAGCCCAAGTAGTCTCGAACAACACGCTTCTGGTCATACAAAACACACTCGTAAGCACTAATGAGGTTCTTGGCGCCTTGATCCCAGGACTATCGCTTCACGTGAAGGAGCTCGGCACATCCATAATGAATAACGGCGAAGAGGGAACACAGATTGAGATTATGTCACGGCGTGGTGACAAAGAAGTTCCTTTCCGCTGCGAATCTGAAGGAGTCAAGAAGATCGTCACGATCCTTGTCTCCCTTATCGACGTGTATTCCAATCCAAGCGCATGCGTGGCAATCGATGAGCTCGACTCAGGCATCTTCGAGTTCCTCCTTGGGGAGATCCTTGAGGTGCTGAAAGAATGCGCAAAAGGGCAGCTCATCTTCACGGCGCATAACCTCCGCCCGCTCGAAACACTTCCGAGCAACTGCCTTATCTTCACGACAACGAATCCAGAGAATCGATACATCCCCTTCAAGGGCCTGCGTGACACGAACAACATGCGCGATCAGTATCTGCGCGCGATAAACATCGGAGGACAGAACGAGATCATCTATGAACCGACCAGTAAATACGAGATCGACGGCGCATTTGATGAGGCTAGCTCAACTATGATGGCCCTTCAACCATTAGAAGACGAATAACGCGGTGCACCTATGACCAATGAGAGAAGTGTCATATTGTTCATTGTTGAGGGACCAACCGATGAGATGGCGCTTGGTCTTATCTTCACCAAGATATTCCGCGATAAGAATGTCTACTTCGACGTAATGCATGGAGACCTTTCAACCGCAGAGCTTTTCGATGAAAGCTTGGAAGGAAAGAACATTCTTGACTATCTCTCAGGACAAGTCTGCAATTACATCTCTAAGCAACCTTACAATACCGCCGACGTCAATAAGAACGTTTGGCTCACCGACACCGATGGAGCATATATCAGCGAAGATAAGGTGATTGCAAGTAGCGAAGAAACGCCGTGTTTCTTTCCCGATCATATCGAGACACCCTACGCTGAGTTCATCAAGAAGAGGAACAAGTGCAAGGCGCGCAATACGAAGAAGCTTCAGTCGCGCGAATACATAACTTGCCAAGGAAAGAAGATCCCCCTTGAAGCGTATTATCTCTCCCGTAATATAGAGCACGCGTTGCTTGGCATCGAGCACGATCTCTCAGATGATGAGAAGGGGAAATGCGCAAGAGAATTTCAGCGGAAGTACAAGAATGATACTGATGGGTTCCTTAGATTGATCCATGATGAAGAGACAACGCCTGCAGGCGATTATTCGCAAACGTGGGACTTCATCTACGCTGAGACGAACTCCCTAGGACGCTATACGAATTTAGGATTGCTGTTTGGATAAAGGGGATTTCTGAATGAACTCGTTTCGGTAGAACAGGTTTCAATGTAACAGTAAATTCAGGTGAGTAAAGGTAGCATGGGTATAATTAAGGCATATTTGGACAATCAAGTGTTGTCTAACATAAAGGAGAGGAACATGACTACCCTACGGAGAGATGAGGGAAGCGATTCCTTCTAGTTAGTCAAAGCTCGTAATCCTTCAACATAAGAACAAAGAGGATGTTGCGTTGAGTAGCATCCTCTTTCAAATTTGAACCCTGTTTCCAAATTCAGCATTGTCAGCATACTGTACAGATTAAAAACTAGCTATACCTCAAAACACGGATCACATTGAAACCATTGCGCGTCCCACGCCCTCAAGCAAGCAGGCAGCAACCACCCTCAACCACCCCACAACCTCAAATGTATTATCATATTCCCAGCCAAAACAGAGAAGGCAACCAACCAGCAAAAGCGAGGATAACACCCGAACATGAGCTCCACCACAACCGCCAAATCAAACCTTAAGCGCGATTGGTTCATCCTCTCTTCTCTCGTCAGCAAGGACTTCAAGCTCAAATACCGCCGCAGCGTGCTCGGCGTGCTCTGGTCAGTGCTGAACCCCCTGTTCATGATGATCATCCTGTCAGTGGTGTTCTCGTACTTCTTCCGCTTTCAGATCGAGCACTTCCCTGTCTATCTGATCCTTGGCCAAACGATCTTCACCTTCATGTCCGACGGCACATCATCGGCCATGTCCTCCATCATCGATTCCTCCACGCTCATCAAGAAGATCCGCATCAATAAGATCATCTTCCCGCTTCAAAAGGTCATGTTCGCGCTCGTAAACTTCGGAGTGTCCCTTATCGCGGTCATCGCAGTTATGATCTTCTTCCAGATCACACCTACCTGGAACATGCTCTTGCTCCCCTGGCTCATTGCCATGCTCTTCGTATTCACGCTCGGCATCGGGCTGATCCTGTCCTCGCTAGCTGTGTTCTTTCGCGATGTCATCCATCTTTGGGGAGTATTCATCACGGCATGGACCTACTTCACACCGCTGTTCTACCCTGTTGAGATCCTGCCCGATTGGGCCGTTCCTATCATGAACTGCAACCCGATGTATTACTTCGTCACGTACTTCCGCGAGATCATGCTGTGGGGCACAACGCCAGGTGTCATGGAGAACGTCATCTGCCTTGGCTTTGCAGTCGTGTTCCTCATTGTCGGGCTCATCGTGTTCAAGCGCACGCAGAAGAAGTTCATCTTGTATGTATAATGCACGACCGAAAGGCGCCGACCTAAGCGCGTCCGCGCCTGCAAATCAACGGAGGCGAAGCATTGCCTGAGATAGTCAATACATCGGCCCTCTCATTCGATTCGGATGTTGAGAGCGAATCGCTTCACATCGAAGACGATCGCCCCACTGCCATCAAGATAGAGAACGTCTCCATGGTGTTCAACATGGCCTCAGAGCGGTTGAACAACCTCAAGGAGTACTTCTTGAAGATCGTGAAGCACGAGCTTTTCTTCGAAGAGCTCGTCGCCTTGGATGACATCTCCTTCGAAGTGAAGAAGGGCGATGTGTTCGGCATCCTTGGCACGAACGGCTCTGGCAAGTCAACACTGCTCAAGATCGTCGCAGGCGTGTTGGAACCTACGCGCGGCAAGGTTGAGATCAATGGTGCCATTGCTCCCCTCATTGAGCTTGGTGCTGGCTTCGATATGGACCTCTCAGCGCGCGAGAACATCTATCTCAATGGCGCTCTCCTTGGTTACTCAAAAGAGTTCATCCAAGAGCATTTCGATGACATCGTGGAATTCGCCGAAGTGGAGAAATTCCTCGACATGCCCATGAAGAACTACTCTTCAGGCATGGTGGCTCGCATCGCATTCGCCATCGCTACTGTCATGGTGCCCGAGATCCTCATCGTGGACGAAGTGCTCTCTGTGGGCGACTTCATGTTCCAGCAGAAGTGCGAGGATCGCATCACGGAGCTTATCGAGAAGCACGGCGTAACGGTTCTGATCGTCTCTCACAGCAACGACCAAGTCGAGCGTCTTTGCAACAAGGCTATCTGGATCGAAAAGGGACATCCGCGCATCATGGGAGATGCAAAGAAAGTTTGCAATGCCTATAAGGTTCTAGGAGGGCGCAAGGGAAGCGCAGAAAACGAAGAGATTGTTTATAAAGCACTTTGCTCTACAGAAGACACTGCGCTTAATTCCTCCAAAAATAAAGAAAACTACAAGATAATTCGCGGCGAAAACCATTATTCTACGGCTGTCAATATCGTATATGCAGGATGGACAAAAGAAAATTGCGATTCCGTTATCCTTACGCCTGATTTTGCACACAGCATCTCAGTTACAGTCTCTGGAATAGCCGGCTCTCTCTCTGCACCAATTCTTCCTATAAGACCAGACGCCATCCCTCTTGAAATATCGTATGCCATAAACAAACTCTCACCCTCAAAGGTATACATTGTTGGCACAGAAGACGAATTTCAAGAAGCAACCTCCGCCTTTGAATTAACCAATAGCTCAACCGAACCAATTCGCATCCCTCGAAAGTTGTTCGGAGAGCACGGAATGCTGCAATTCGGAGTCAAAGAACATCTCTGGAAATCAGATTTCGCAATAATGTGCTTTTTCTCTGACCCTATTAGTGCGTTTGCAACATCTTCTCTTGCGTTCTTCGAACAGGCACCTTTTCTCATATTGGATGACACGAAATCTGATCTGCCTTTAAATCATCTTAACCAGTTAAAGGAAATGAATATTGAGAGAATCATCACAATAGGGTCCTTTGCCGAAAGCCCCCTAGCTGATCAACTTGCAAGATATGGCTTTGATATGATGAGACCTGGCCATGATTACATGCTTGAATCAGTTAATATCGCTCAGCTTGTGCACGATCGCCCACTTGTCAACCACGATGAACTTTGCGTTGGTTCAGCGAACATGGCTCGTTGGCAAGAGCTTATATCATTAGGAGCTTATGCTGGAAGTAGAAGATCACCAATTCTTCTTAAAGATCCAACTTCTCTTGACAGCACTGCAGAATGTATGAATTTCATTGGCACTACTAAGCCCGAGCAACTTGTTTTCATTGGAGACGCCAGCTCCAATGAAATCGACGCTAGGATTTTAGCCTCTGCCCTTTTGCATTAACGATAAATAGGAGAAATATGAGCGAGATAGAAAAACCTCGTGAGCAAATATTCGTCACGCAAGCCACTCTACCGCCTTTTGAAGAATATGTTGAAGAGATAAAACCGCTTTGGAAGTCTCACATTATCACCAATATGGGCGAAAAGCACCATACTTTTGAGACAACGTTAAAAGAATACCTAGGTATTGAAAACATATCTCTCTACACCAATGGTCACTCTGCCCTCGAAGGAATCATCGAAGCAATGGAGCTTGGTTCCGATGGACGTAAAAGCATCATCACCACTCCTTATACTTTCGCAAGCACAACTCATGCCATAGTTCGTAAAGGCTTAACGCCTGTTTTTGCTGATATAAAGAGAGACGATTACACAATTGATCCTGATAGCATTCGAGATGTTATCACTGAAGATGTGTGTGCCATACTCCCCGTTCATGTTTATGGAATGCCTTGTGATATAGAGTCTATCCAGCAAATCGCGGATGAATTCAATCTCAAAGTCATCTATGATGCTGCTCATGCTTTTGGTGCAATGTGGAATGGTAGGAGTCTTGCCAGTTATGGTGACGCAAGCATGCTTAGCTTCCATGCTACAAAGGTCTTCAATTCTATAGAAGGCGGTGCTGTTTGCTTTGCCGACAATAAACTCGAGAAACCTCTGAATCAATGGAAGAATTTCGGCATTACTGGTCCTGAAAGCGTTGAATACGTAGGAGGAAATGCAAAGCTCACTGAGTTCAATGCAGCTATGGGAATTTGCAATCTACGTCACATCGAAGAATCGATAGAAAAACGGAAAAGCATATTCAAAAGATACTACGAAAAACTAAAAGGCGTTGAGGGTATCACGCTTCCCAACTTCCCAAATAAACTTGAGCCCAATTATTCATATATGCCAGTTCTCCTTGATAAAAAATATAAATCCACACGTGATGAGCTCTTTAAAACCTTGGAAACAGACGATATACATGCGCGAAAGTATTTTTATCCACTTGTCACTGACTATGCATGCTATAAAGATCGTTTTAGCGCTAATACGCCAATTGCGAAAAACGTCGCAGATAATATCCTAACGCTGCCTATATATCCAGATTTATCTCTAAAGGACGTTGATCGCATTTGTGCAATCGTTGCAGCCCCCCAGCGATAGGCATTAAAAAAATAGCTGCAAGGTCAGTCAAGAGGTATTGCTAAAAGGCTGCGAAAACCTAATACTCTTGCTTCCCCATCAAATAGCGCAGCGTAGTTTTCGGTACAAGCCTGCTCAGTTCATCAAATCGCTTGTCAGCCAGAAACTTTCTGACCGTGGTTGCACTGATGACAAATTCTTGATCTTCTGT
>CAJURO010000005.1 GCA_910588985.1 uncultured Eggerthellaceae bacterium
CTTTGACGATGGTCGTATCGTTAGCGCTCATGTAACCCTCCTTCTCCAGGAGATAGTCGGTCTGAACAGTTTTGGCTCAGCTCTGACGCTTCCTCCTCGTGCCCTTCGAAGCTCACCACTGCTTCGGTTACGCCCGGAGGAGCTACCCCGTGAGGCTTCTTGGCACGCAGCTCCTGGGCTATCTGGCGCCCGCATCGTCCGCAGAACGAGCAGAACGCACCGCAGCTCCCTGCCATGGAGGACCTCCTTTCAGGGTGATGTTGGGGCCGGAAGGGGGGTTAGCCAGCCCCAACATCTGAGAGAAGCGCCGAAGGCTCGGGCCCTTTCTCTGTCTTAGGGAATGAAGATGGCTGCCTTCTTGCCCTTCTCAGCCAGCTTCTTGGCACACTCTTCGATGGTGCCGTAATACAGGACCTTCGCCTGGCAGGTCTGGACGCAAGACGGCACGAGGCCGCGCTCCACGCGATCGGCGCACAGATCGCACATCTCGGTGGGATAGGCGATGAAGTCCCAGTGCCACTTGCCCTCAGGGGCGTCTGGGTAATGGAGGGGCCTATCCTCCAGCACCTTGATGCCATTGGTCTGAGGATCGAAGTCATGCTCGTTGCGGCAGGCCAGCTCGCAGCTGTGGCAGCCAGAGCAGAACTCAAGATCTAGGTACAGGGCATGTTGCGTCATTTCGTTACCCCCATCTCTTTCTCGTAGTCAACGGGATCGACCACGGGAGAGTCGGCGGGACGCCACGTCTCTTGGACGGTGAACTCTTCCTGGCGGCTCTTCTCGAGCACGATGTGGTCAGGCTCATTCGGGCCACCAAGGCTGTCTGCCTTGCGAATGCCGCAGATCATGGACTTGAAGGTATTGCCGAAGCCGGTCTTGGCGTTCACGCTGTTGGGCATGAGCATATTGACATTGGATTTCCAGTTGCCGAAGAGGTTGGGCTCAGCACCTTCCTCTTCCGGATACCAGAAGCCGTGCATGCAGTGGACGACGCCCTTCTTGATGATGGGGGTCACCCGTGCCATCTGACGGATGCAGCCATAGGGAGAGAACACCTCTACCCAATCGCCCTCTTGGATGCCATAGGCGGCAGCATCTTCGGGATTCAGATCCACCTGCGGCCACGGGGTGATCTGGCGAAGGGAGGGAACCTGCTTGTGCTCAGAGTGGAAGAACTCCTGGCGACGAGCGCCGGTGGTGAGCACGAAGGGATAATCCTTCTTCATGGTCTCAGGCATCGTTGTCGGACCATAGGCTGCTGGCTCATAGTAAGGCAGTGCATCCTCGCCGAAGAACTCATAAGTGAACGAATAGAGCTCTACGCGGCCAGTCTGTGTCGGGAAGCCAGGCTGTCCATCAGGACGCAGCTTGCCCAGCTTGTACTTGTAGTACGGCTCGTTGGACATGGTAACGACGTTGTCGCGCAGTTTCTCCCATGGCAGCCAGCTGCGGAACACATGGAAGTTGTCGTAGTCTTCCTGAGTCTCGAAGCGATTCCAGAAGTCAGGATAGGTCTTCTTGCCGACTTCCATCATGATCTCGACGTCGGACTTGCATTCGCCCACCTGCACGCACTTGTTCTGCGCGCCATAGAAGGATGCGTTCAGTCCATAGTGAGTAACAACCATGCCATCATGCTCGATGGTGGATGCAACAGGCAAGATGACGTCGCAGCATGCCATGAGCGTCGGGTTCATGAAGAGATCGACTGCGAAGTTGAAGTCGAGCTTCTTAAGCGCCTTCCACCAACGCTGAGGCTCGCCCGTGATGGCGGTGCCGATCGGGTTAGAGGAGACGAATCCAGCCATATGCATCTTGAAGGGAAGGTCGGTCTCGAGAGCCTTGAGGAACTCATCAGGATGAGCTGTCCACATAACCTGACCAACGCAAGGATACTTATCCACGCCGATGCGCTTGTTGTACCACGTATCCTCGGTCATGATGCCATTCTTGAGAGCAAGTTCAAGAGTGGAGTCAGTCGCATCGTCGACCTTCTCATCAGCAGAAATGGAGCCGCCGTCACGCACGACGTTTCCTTGGTCATCGCCCATGCCAAGCGTGGTGCCACCGGGAGCATCCAAGAAGCCCGTGATGGTCATCAATGCCACGAGGCACATGCCGAGCTGAGCGCCGTTCGTGGACTCGTCAGTGGCAAGGCCCCATGCAACGCTTGAAGGCTTGGCGGAACCATAGAGACGAGCTGCACGCCAGATCTGCTCCTCAGGAACGCCGCAGATCTCAGCAGCACGAGAAGGAGGCATCTCCTGAACGCGCTCGACAAGCTCGTCATAGCCATAGACCCATTTGTCGATGAAGTCATGATCAACAAGGTCGTCATGAGCCAAGACATAGATGAATGCCATGGCAAGTGCGGTATCGGTGCCAGGAAGGACCTGCAGGATCTCCTCAGCGCGAGTACCAATCCACGTGACACGCGGGTCGACCACGATGAGCTTCGTGCCGAAGCGACGCATCATCTCGATGATGGCGTGTCCGTAGAGTCCATCAGGATTGGAGCGCAGTGGCTCTTTGCCCCAGAGCAAGATAACCTCAGGCGGAACGAATGCCGGGTTGTCATAGCGATCCTCGAACTTCATGGCATAGTCGATCTCTGGATAGCCGCCGCCCATCATGAACGCAGTGTTCGTCATACGAGGGCCATAGCAGGACCAACCAGGCTGAGCATACACGGAGTTCGGAGTACCGAAAACGAGGTTCGCCCACTGCGGATACCAGTTGTTGCCCTCACGGCCAGTGCCGCCGAACACGCAAATGGTCTCAGCGCCATACTTCTCGGTGATCTCTTTGGCAGCATTCGCCACCAGATCGGTCGCCTCATCCCAAGAGCACTGCTCCCACGTGTCCTTGCCACGATCTTCCTTCTTGCGCTTCATCGGATGGATGATGCGATCGGGATGATAGATGTACTCGGTCAGAGCCAAGCAGCGTGGGCAGAGCGAACCCTTGGTGATGGGATGCTCGGGGTCACCTTCGACCTTCGTCACCTTTCCATCCTTGACATGAACCTGAAGACCGCATCCTACGGGATGGCATCCCGGAGGTGACCAAGCGCACGTCCTGAAGATGGTTTCGTCGCCTTCTTACCGTTTCCATGGCTGTGTCATGTACCTCTCCTCTCATGTTAATAAAGAAGTTTCTGACTGCGCGGAGAAGCGGCTGCGATACATGACGCATGTCGGTTCATCCGCACATCACGATTCTGTTGCTGCATTGAACAACTGAGAAGAAGGTTCATTTCTCAAGGTGACAAATAGGATTTGTCAGCGAATGCTCTACCCCTGTTACAGTCGTCTCATACGGCTAACAACCATGTCGATGAATGCATTCAGCATCGTGATCAGCAGAAACCTACTCGCTCAGATCAGCGTCTTTCGCTGTTGTGAGCGATACGAAGTCTTGATCCTCTTCGAAGGTCTTCTGGATGCCTCGAATGAACGCTGCGATCGAGGCGAACTTCTTCACGTCCATTTGAAAAAGGATATAGAAATGCCAATCGAGGCGTGGGTCGTCGATAGGGACTGTGCACACGCCCTTTGGCGGATCGATGGCGAACTTCTCAGACACGATGCCTATGACCTTGTGGCGCCTTACCATGTGAACCATTGAGCTCGTCGAAGTGATGACGCTCACCTGGTCTTCATTGAATCGCAGCTCTTTCATCTGAGAGAAGAGCGGCTCGTACTGGAAAGGCGGCTTGGACATCAAGAGCAGCTTCTGCCCCTTGAGGTCCATGACTGAAAGGCTGTCCTTTTGCGCTAGCGGCGAATCCAGATTAACGACCGCATACGATCGCGAGCTTGCGATCTCACGTACATTGCACTCGGGAAACTCTCGCCGCATGGACATAACGATGCCGAGGTCGATGCATTCATCGAGCACAAGCTCATAGCATTTCTTGCAATCGCATTCACGGATGCGCAGGTTATCTGCATACGAGTAGATGAACTCATCGGTTGCTGAAGGAATGCCCGCGAAAAGGTTATTGCTGACAGCAAGCGTGAAGAGGCTGCTTGGAAACGTGCTCTCATCGAACATGACATTGAAATTCTCAGCGCGCTCTACGATATCGCGCGCGGCTACAACAGCCTCAGCGCCTTCAGGGGTGAGGAGCATCTCGTTGCCCTTCCGCTCGAAGAGAGCCACGCCAAGCCTATTCTCGATGACTTTGACGGAATGCGCGATGTTCTGACGGCTCGTAAAGCACTTCTTCGCCGCCTTTGCGAAGCTCGAGCTCTCAGATGCCGCAACAAGATGCCGAAAATGCTGTATCTCCATGATCGAACACCCCCTTCTTCAGAGCCGACATTGAATGTTGCTACATTGAAGAGAAGAGAACGTTGGGTCACTTTCTAATCCAATTGTGAAGGACGAGTGCACATGCGTGCGTCTGATATCTATTGCATGGTTGCAAATAGAATTTGTCAATCGGATAGGTTCAGCACTGCATGAGATCGTTACAGCAAAAAACTGATACGTGGGCTTTGTAAAGACCCCCCCCCCGCATCTTTTACCCAAAAACCACCGCATGATAATGCGACATGCATACGATACGCTGCTCATGTGTCCTCCTCACATCGAGCGATATCCCCCTAGAAAAGAAACGGGTCGCACATTGAACGTACGACCCGAAGAAAATGAATATATGTAAAGTTTCGAACTGCTCTATTCACCAAGAGCAAAGCGTAAGAAGCCCTTGATTGCGATCGTGCCACCAAGCTCCTTTGCGCAAGATTCGACATATTGCTTCACAGAAACATCTGGATTCTTCACAAAGTCCTGCTCAGCAAGGCAGTTCTCCTTATAGAACTTCTCCATACGACCAAGAGCGATCTTCTCTTGGATGTTCTCTGGCTTGCCAGACTCAGCAGCCTGCGCCTTATAGATCTCCATCTCATGCTCGGCGACATCTGCAGGAACCGACTCGCGTGTAGCAGAGACAGGATTGACAGCAGCGACCTGCATGGCCACATCGCGACCACAAGCCTGGAAGCCCTCGCTTGAAGGATCGATGCCAGTTACGTCGAAGTCAACCAGCACGCCGATCTTGCCGCCACCATGGATATAGCTTGCCACTGCGGCAGCTTCCATCTCGGCAACGCGGCTTATCTGGCAATTCTCGCCCATCACGTGAATGCAATCGGTGAGGATAGCGTCCACTGTCTCGCCTTCATAGGTGGCTTCCTTGATATACTCGACGTCCACAGGAGCGTTCTCCATCGCTGCGCGGGCAATACGCTCTGCATAGGACTTGAACTTCTCATTCATGCCTACGAAGTCTGTCTCGCAGTTAAGCTCGAGCAATGCGCCTTTCGTGCAGGCATCATTGACAATGGCCATGACAGTGCCCTCGTTCGTAGCGCGCCCAGCCTTTTTCGCAACTGCAGCAAGACCACGGGTGCGAAGCACATCAACGGCAGCTTCCATGTCTCCCGCTGCTTCAGCAAGAGCCTTCTTGCACTCCATCATGCCCGCTCCGGTCATTTCGCGGAGCTCCTTTACCATACTGGCTGTAATCTCTGCCATATCTTTCAAACCTCCTTTAAGGTATCTCGTATCTGATCAAAGTAAATAAGCTTCTTTGGCTTATTCGGCCTTATCGATAGCAGCGGCCTCGGCATCAGCGATCTCGGCATCAACGGCGCTTGCGAGCTCTTCTGCCGCAACAGCGCTCACCTGCTCCTCTGTTGCAGCAGGGGCTTCCTCTGCAACAGCAGCATCTGCCGTCATCTCTTCTGCGCTCACCGATGCACCCGTTCCTGCAATGACTGCGTCTGCAATGAAGTTGGACAGGAGTGTGACGCTGCGGATGGCATCGTCGTTAGCAGGAATACCGTAATCCACATCATCCGGGTCGCAGTTGGTATCAAGCGTGCCAACGATCGGGATGTTGAGCCTGCGTGCCTCATGGACGGCAATCTCCTCGCGGCAGGTGTCGATGATAAACACCGCATCAGGGACCTTCTTCATATTGCGAATGCCGTTGAGATTGGTCTGGAGCTTGGCGAGCTCTTTATGCTTGAGGATCTGCTCCTTCTTGGGAAGGAGTGCCATACGGCCGTCAGCCTCTTGAGCCTCAAGCTCTTCCATGTAGACAACGCGCTGACGGATCGTGACGAAATTGGTGAGCATGCCACCAAGCCAACGAGAGTTCACGTAGGGCATGCCGCAACGGTTCGCTGCATCAGCAACGGCTTCCTGCGCCTGCTTCTTGGTACCCACGAAGAGGATGGTGCCTCCCCTGCGTGCAAGGTTTGACACGAAGGAATAAGCCTTGTCCATGTCGATCAAGGTTTGCTTGAGATCGAGGATGTAGATATCTCCGCGACTACCGAAGATATATGGTTTCATCTTCGGATTCCAGCGACGGGTCTGATGACCGAAATGCGCTCCTGCATCAAGAAGCGTTTGGATGCTAACTTTAGTTGGTGCCGCCATGGCATTCATCTCCATTCGTTAATCCTCTGCATGGGGTCTTCCCCGATTCCGCAACCTTTTTCGACTGGCCACTAGCGGAACACGAGTCGTCCATGCATGTGTATTTACCAAACCGTATGAGTATAGCAGGTAATCGTGCTTTGAGACGAAGAAACTAGAAGCTTTGGCTCTGTAAGACCAAGCTCGATATGCTCACGCATTCGCTCAAGGCTCAATCCTTGATCTGCGATGGGTGCTTTTTGAAGAAATCGAATCGAGGTGGAAGCTCGCGCACCTGGTGGCATCCAGCCTCAACTTCGTAAAGGTCGCAAAGCTCTTCGTTGCTCTCGAAATCGAAATTCCAGCTGAAGAGGTCCTCCTCGGCAAAGTCCAGATAATCGCAGATCATCTCACATCCGCGCGGCACGATCGGATGCATGAGCAATGCGGCAATGCGGAGCAGGTAGAAGCAATCAAGCAAAAGCTGTCGATGCTCTTCGCTGGCAGGACCCTCGGGACCCTCCTTCTCCTTCACAGCCTTTATGCCGTCTGCCCATGCTTTCTGCGCAAATCGGATGAACTCATCTGCAAGCTGGATGATCGAATGGAATTCGACCTTGTACATGAGCACCTCATAGCGCTGCATCACATCATGGCATCGTTCAATGATGTCTTCGCGCGGACGACCAAGGGGCATGTAGCCATCAAAAGAATTCTGCGCATCGTAGAAGCAGCTCCGCGCAAGGCGATTGAAGACGTTTGTAAGCAGCGCGCCCTCTTTGAGAACAGGGTCAGCCACACGTGGGTCTTCACGCTCCTCTGCGCTCAATTTTGGGTCAAAGGGTTTTGGAGCAAAGGGAACTGCACGCTGATCGAGGCCAAGCGCAAGAAAGTGCGCACGAAGCTGCTCGGACGTGTAATGGTCAAGAAGCTCCTCTGCAGAGGGAGGCTTGACCTGTCCTGAAGATGACGCTTTCGTCTTCCCAAAGAGAAGATGATGGTTCGCAATGAGCTTCGTTTGGCGAAGAGGGCGTGCCTCCGCACCTCCGAAGATGCCATGGCGCCCAAGCGCTTCCCACAGAGCTGTCTGTGCGATGCCGTAGAAATAGAGGTTGTCTTGTCCGATGAACTGATAGACCTGAGCATCGTCGGAGCACCAGAAATCTCGCCAGACATTGCGCGGTATCCCTGACTCGTCATTAAGGGCGATCGTGAATGAGATGGGAGCCCAGAGCGACTCTGGCCAGCACCATACCGTAAGCCCCTCTTTCCCTTCGATGATGGGAGCTTTCACACCCCATTCGATGTTACCGGTGATGCGGAATGGGACAAGCGCCTTTGAGGTTCGGAACCTTATCGCTGCTGCAGCAAGGATGCCCTTTGCGCTATCACGATCATCTATCGATCCGAACTCAATCTCGAAGCTCTGCTTGTTTCCCTGTGCTTCTCGATAGGTATGCGGGGGCAAGCTCTCGGCGATAGCAAGGTACTCATCAAAAAGCTCGTTCTTGATGAAGATGACAGGTGGTACGAGAAACTCAGAAAGAGTCGTTGGGACGATGGATCGTACGTCCTCGTCCAAGCGCATCTGTCGCACATACTCATCAAGGAAGCTCTTGAATGCCGGAAGGTTGAAATACCAATTGCTCACTGGCTTCATGACAGGCGTCGTGCCTGAAAGCGTAGAGACAGGCGCAATGAGGTCGGAGGGATCGTATTGATGCCCAAGATCGCATTCGTCTGCATATCCATGCTCCGACTTGCAACCTTGCACAGGGCAATGCCCAATGACCTGCCTCCCATTCAAGAAGGTGTTCGCCTCTTCATCGAAGAACTGCATCGTACTTGCGAGCTCAAGGAAGCCTTGCTCGTACAAGCCTTCTATGAACGCAGAGGTAACCTCTTGATGCACGAGCCCTGCATGTCCGATGCCAGAGCCCTCGAAGATATCGAGGGAGATGTCGAAGGCTTCGAGCGTGCGTGCTTGTGCCGCGTGATTTGCAAGCACATAGTCCTCTATCGTGCCCGCAAAGCCATCGTTCTCGACCGCCTTGCGAAAGCCCTCGTTGATCGGGGAGCCATAGCAATCGGTGCCGCTTATGAAGCGCACGTTGTTGGCCCCGATGCGATCGCGCAAGAAGCGCGCATATGCATCAGCGGGGACGAAGACGCCCCCGATATGCCCAAAGTGAAGGCTTTTGTTCCCATACGGCATGCCTGCCGTCACAACAGCTCGTTTCGGCCAGATCACGATCGAGTCAGATTGTCCATTGTTCACTGTGCGCACCTCTAATCCAGGTTCAACAGCTCGTTACTGGGCTTTAGCGATCGCACTTGATTCAGAAGACGCTTGCTTCGCTTGAGCACCAAGAATGTCGAGCAGGTCCATCATAGACGAAGGAGATGCGGTCAGATCGATCGTTGAGAGGCTTGTTGAATATCCCGCCATCTTGCTTGCAGCCTCGACTGCCTCCTCCAGGCCTCCGATCCTATCAGCAAGCCTATTTTCTACCGCATCAATGCCGGTGAAGGGAAGCCCATTCGCAAGCTCCTTCACTTCTTCATACGTCATATCGCGTCCGTCGGCGACCGTATTGATGAACTCCTCGCAGATCTGGTCGACCATATGCTGATACCACGCACGCTCCTCTTCGGTGAGTGCGCGGTTCCCATACGTCGAATCCTTTGATTCGGATGAGACGATGTCCGTCACCTTGATCCCAAGCATATCGTAGAGGCCTGAAAGGTCGGTGACCTGCATGGCAACTCCAATGGAACCAAGCATGCTTGTCTTCTCGGTGAAAATGAGATCTGCCTGAGAGCTGATCTCGTAGGCAGCGCTCGCATTCGTTGAGGCGCTTGAGACAACGATCGGCTTGGAGAACTCGCGGACATATCCCGTCATCTCCTCGCCTGCTGTTGCAACACCGCCGCCCGAATTGACCCGTAACACCACCCCTTTGATACGAGGATCCTCCTCAGCTTGGTCAAGGAGGCTCTTCAACCCTTCAGGGCTGCAAGAGGTGCCGTCATACTGGATCGTGCCCGAGAGCTCGATAATCGCGATGCTATCGGTAGTAGCATGCATCTGCGTCGACTCCGAGGTCAACCCCGAAGAAGATGCGATCGCATTCACTTGGGAGCTGCATGAGAAGATGCCCGTCATGATAGCGATGAACAAAAGGATGACTGCGATGAGCGCGACGATCCATCCTTTCCCAGACGATCGCTTCACCGCAGCGGGAGGATAGGGCGAAGCGCTCAAAGCCACAGGTACGCTCTGTCCCAAGGCAGAAGGAGCAGAGCCGTGCTGCTGGATCGGAGTTGGTTGAGCGTAAGCTTCGTCATAAGACGAATTCGATGCATTCGTGTCTGTCATTCGATGTTCCTAAAGTTCGAGTCCCTCATCAAGCCTGCTTTGATTCTGCGCTTTCTTAGCCGTGCGCAAGAGGAAATCCTGATTCGTATCGGTTCGCTTCAATGACTTGATCAGCATATCCATCGATCGCTCGGTGTTGTTCATATTCGCAAGGATCCTTCGGACTGCCCAGATAAGCGGAGCTTCTTGCGGATCAAGAAGGAGCTCCTCTTTGCGCGTGCCTGATGCGACAGGGTCGATGGCTGGGAAGATGCGACGATCTGCAAGGTTGCGATCGAGCCTAAGCTCCATATTGCCTGTTCCTTTGAATTCCTCGAAGATCACCTCGTCCATCTTCGAGCCAGTGTCGATGAGGGCAGAGGCAAGGATCGTGAGAGAGCCGCCTCCCTCAATGTTGCGCGCAGCACCAAGGAAGCGCTTAGGCGGATAGAGCGCGGTTGAATCAACACCACCTGAGAGGATGCGGCCGCTCGCAGGTTGTGCAAGATTGTAAGCGCGAGCAAGGCGTGTGATCGAGTCAAGCACGATGACAACGTCTTCCCCTTCTTCGACCAAGCGCTTTGCACGCTCGATCACAAGCTCCGCAACAGCGATGTGGTTATCGGAGGGCATATCGAAGGTGGAGGCGATGACTTCGCCATGGATGGACCGCTGCATGTCGGTGACCTCTTCAGGCCGCTCATCAACGAGCAAGCACATGAGGTGCACTTCTGGGTTGTTCGCATGAATGGCAGCGGCGATGTCTTTCAAGATGGTCGTCTTGCCGGCCTTTGGCGGAGAGACGATCAAGCCGCGCTGCCCTTTGCCTATGGGAGCTGCAAGGTCGATGACACGCGCAGTGATGGTGTCCTTGCCGTGCTCCATAGAGAGGCGCTCGTCTGGGAAGATCGGCGTCAGATCGGCGAACTTCGGACGATTCGTCACCTCTTCCACCGGTTTACCGTTGACGGTGAACACCTTCTGGAGCGCCGCGAACTTCTCGCCCTCACGGGCTGGCCTCGTTTGGCCACGTACAAGATCTCCCTTGCGAAGCCCGTTCTTGCGGATGGTGGAAAGGCCAACATATACATCTTGCTCGCTCGGTAGATACCCCTGCGCACGCAAGAAGCCGTAGCCATCAGCCAGGGTATCAAGGATGCCTTCCACCTCGATGAAGCCTTCCTTGATAGCAAGCGCATCATAGAGCGCGTCGATGATCTCGGCTTTCTTCATGCCTGTGACATCAAGGTCGATCTCGGAGGCACGCTCACGCAGTTCCGCAAGCTTGAGCGTTGTCAGCTCATCCTTGGTGATGCTTGGTGCATATTCGCGCTCTCGCCTATTGTCGCGCTGTCGGCGATGCTGGCGCTGGTTCTGCTTTGAGTTGTTGTGCTGGCTTTGGCGCTGATTGTGAGAGTTCTGGACTGGCTTGGTGCGACGATTGACCTTGATGGCCTCGGGTTGCGCGCTCGCATTGCTCGTCTCCTCTGTCGCTGCCTTCTTTGGAGGACGTCCACGTCGAGCGGGGGTGGCTTCTGAAGAGGCCTCAGCCTCGCTCTCAGGCTCAGGCGTTGCCTCGGCCGTCTTTGTGCGGGATGCTTTCTTGCGCGCAGGTGCTTCCTTCGCGGTTTCGGCAGCTTCGGTTTTCTTGGCAACATTACGACGACGAGTGGTCTTCTTCGCGGTAGCGTCAGTTGATGCGGATGTTTCCATCTCTTGTGTTGCGGTCGTGCTCATTATTTGACTTTCTCCCAATCGTTCAAGAATGACTCGATCCCCTTCTCGGTCAGAGGATGGCTCACCATCTTCTTGAGGACGCCGAATGGAACGGTAGCGATGTCAGCTCCCATAAGCGCGCATTGGGTCACATGGTTCGCGCTGCGAATGGAAGCGGCGATCACCTCGATCTGCTCCCCATTGACCGTGTTCTCCCTGAAATCATAGTTCCCGAGCGCATCGACGATATCTTCAACCTGGGCGATGCCGTCTTCGGAAATGTCATCAAAGCGTCCGATGAAGGGCGAGACATAGCGTGCACCCGAGCGTGCAGCAAGGATGGCTTGCGGGACCGTGAAGCAAAGCGTCATGTTCACGCGAATGCCCTCATCGGCGAGCTCGCGCGTGGCCGCAAGGCCTTCAACCATCGTCGGGATCTTGACCACGACGTTGGGAGCAAGCGCGGCCAAGCGCTTGCCGTCCTCGACCATCTCCTTGCGCTCCATTGCCACCGTCTCGGCTGAAACCGGACAGTCTGGGCCGACGATTTCGCAGATCCTCTTGATGTGATCATGGAAATGCTCAAGCTTGCCACCGATACGTGCATAGAGCGTTGGATTCGTGGTGACACCAGCAAGCGCTCCCCAGCTTGCCGCCTCGGCGATCTCGTCAAGGTCGGCAGTGTCCAAGAAGAATTTCATGACGGCTCCTCTCGAATGTTCTCACAATAATGCCAACAGCCCAGGGGCATAAGGAATATGCGTTCTTGTGGGAAGATTCAGTTCGATATGGTTCTTGTTTCAGTAGGGAATTTCGATGAAATCAAAGTATCACAAGTCACAGCCCTGTTCAATCAAAACATTCATACAACAAGATCGCTGAAAGGACGAAATACCGCAAACACCTTTGCTGTCCTCATATAGAATTCAACTATCAAGGCATGAATACGGTAAAATCCGCTCTTCGCATGTATCGAAAGGATGCAATATGAACGAGGACCAGCTTGCACAGATCAAAGAGCTTCGCCTTTGGCTCGAAGACCAATTGACCACCTGCACTGCTTTTTGGCTTGAGCATGGTATGGACAGCGTGAACGGAGGCGTCTATACCTGCTTGGATCGCGAAGGCAAGGTATATTCAACCGATAAGAGCGTCTGGATGCAGGGTCGATGCGCTTGGACGTTCTCATATCTTTGCCATCTCTATGGCAAGCGGCCAGAATGGATGGAAGCAGCGAAGAGCTGCCTTGACTTCCTCGAGCAGCATTGCAAGAATCCTGAAGCTGGCGGTCGTCTCTATTTCACCGTGACAGCCGACGGAAAGCCCCTTCGTCAACGACGTTACAACTTCTCTGAAGGCTTCTATTGCATCGGCAACGCAGAATACTATGGCCTCACCCATGAGCCTGTGTACCTCGATCGGGCCCGCTGGGCATACGAGCTTATCTATGCGCTCAATAATGGCCTGATCGAAGATCCAACAGGCTTTGGACCGAAGACGCTCCCCGAAACGCGTAGTGGTCGCTCACTAGGAGATTCGATGATCTTCCTCAACATCATCGGCATCATGCGACGTGTCGACCCAGATCACACCGATCAGTATGACAAGCACGCAGCAGAATGCGTCGAGCGCATCACGAAAGAGCATTTCCGTCCTGAAATGAATTGCACTCTTGAGAACGTCAACCTCGACGGCGAGCCTGAGCTCGAATACACCCAAGGACGCGTGGTCAATCCTGGGCACGATATCGAATGCAGCTGGTTCCTCCTTGATGAGGCGGCCTATAGAGATGATGCAGCGCTGGCCAAGACTGCGCTTGAGATCTTCAAGAATGCGATCGAAGCTGGCTGGGATGAGGAATACGAGGGCATCCTTTACTTTATCGACGCGTGCGGGTTGCCTACCGAGGCCTATGAGCACGACATGAAGCTATGGTGGCCGCATAACGAGGCGATGATCGCTTCCAGCAAGGCATACAAGTTGACAGGCGAGCAATATTATCTCGAGTGGCTCATGAAAGTTGTAAAGTATTGCAAGGAGCATTTCGCCGACCCTGAATACGGCGAATGGTACGGGTACTTGAGACGTGATGGCTTGCCGACAATGCCGCCCACTAAAGGCTCAACGTTCAAAGGGCCATTCCATGTCCCCCGCGCTCTATGCATGACCGAAAGAATTTTGGCCGAGATAATTGGAGAGTGACATGAACTACCTAGGAATCGATTACAGCATCAAAAACGTTCCGAAGCTCGACCCCGACTTCATCCCATTCGGTGTTTGGATGCGCGAGTACTTGCGTGAAGCGAAGCAACCTATCTCTATTGCCGTTGAGCGCGAGGATGGCTTGATCTCGGTGCGCGACACCTTCATCCGTGGTGGCGAGTTCCATGACGCGGACGTGCGCTTTGTCGAGCGTTTCGTCAAGTTCGAGCTTTGGAGCATCGGCGGATTCAAGGTCTACATCTGCGGCTGCGATGATATCGCGAACGAGCTCGCAGAGATGTATTCACCCGCTGGAGAGCGCAAATTCGACTACGAGTTCGTGCAGGATGTTTACGAGAAGGACCTCGTTGTCATCCCATGCTCAAGGGATGATTTCCCTGCTGCGAACGAGGTCGCAAAGCAGATCGGTGGCCACATGGAAGGCTGTCGCATCGGGTTTGACGCAGGCGGGTCCGATCGCAAGGTCTCTGCCGTCATCGATGGCGAACCAGTATATTCAGAAGAAGTCGTCTGGTTCCCGAAGGTGACCGAAGATGTCGACTATCACTTCAATGAGATCGTGACCGCGTTCAAGACCGCTGCCTCGAAGATGCCGCGCGTTGATGCTATCGGCGTGTCCTCTGCAGGCACCTTTGTAGGCAACAGCCCCATGGTCGCCTCTCTTTTCATCAAGGTGCCACGCGAGCGCCGAGAAGAGGTCAAGAGCATCTATGATCGCGCAGGAGCAGAGATCGGCAACGTGCCGCTCGTTGTTGCCAATGATGGCGACGTCACTGCCTTGGCTGGCTTCATGTCAACAGGCGAAGGCTCTATCCTTGGCATTGCCATGGGCACAAGCGAAGCAGTCGGATACGTGAACGCTGATGGCAATGTGCTCGGTTGGATCAACGAGCTTGCCTTCGCACCAGTAGACCTCTCCCCTACCGCGATGCAGGACGAATGGTCCACCGATTTCGGCGTAGGCTGCAAATACTTCAGCCAAGACGCCGTCATCAAGCTCTCCCCAGCTGCGAACATCATCCTTGATCCCGAGCTCTCCCCTGCTGAGAAGCTGAAGGTCGTGCAAGGCTTGGCGAACGATGGCGATGAGAACGCGCTCGATATCTATCGCTCAATCGGCTGCTACCTGGCGCATACGCTTGTGCTCTACAGTACGTTCTATGAGATCAAGACGCTTCTCGTCCTTGGACGCGTCGCAAGCGGTGCAGGTGGGGACCTCCTCATCAGCGAATGCAATCGAATCCTTCGTGAAGAGTATCCCGAGCTTGCCGACCAGATCACGGTCACGCTTCCTGACGAGAAGATGCGCCGCGTCGGACAATCTGTTGCTGCAGCAAGCCTTCCTCAAATCTAAGCGCAGCGCACACAAAGAGGCGCTTGAGAGAACACGAGGGCCTTTCAGCTCCTCGTGTTCTCTTTTATGCATCCGCTCTCGACGAGCGAAGCTCTCTTCACAAGAGCAGCCGACCGCGCAAGACAACGTGACGCACTTCGAGCGTACCTTTATCGAGCAGCACCGCGTTCGCCAGATAGCCCTCTTCGAGCGCACCGTAGTCATCGTCAATGCCGATCGCACGAGCAGGGTTTGCGGATGCGGCCTTCACGGCAGATACCAGTGGAATATCCATGTCATGCACGGCAACATAGAAGCAACGCATGAGATCGCTTACCGAGCCTGCCAAAGCGCCGTTATCGATCGTGGCAACATAGCCATTCACGGTCACATCCTGGCCTCCAAGGTCATAGACACCGTCTTCTAACCCCGCAGCACGAAGCGTGTCACTGATGAGGATTATGCGGTCATCGCCAAAGAGGCGAAACGCCAATCGGACCATAGAGGGATGGATATGAATACCATCTGCGATGATCTCGGCTGTCACCTCTTCGCTCTCAACGGCCGCAGGGATAGGACCAGGGGATCGGTGATGCATGGGATTCATCGCATTGTAGAGATGGGTAAGGTGCTTCGCTCCCTTGTTGAAAGCTGCCTTGGCTGTATCGAAATCCGCACATGAATGGGCAAGTGAGATGCGAACATCATCCTTGAGCGACTCGATGAAAATATCAGCTCCGTCTTCTTCAGGAGCGATGTCAACGAGCTTGAACAATCCCCCTGCCTCATCTTGAAGTGCCTTGAACTCGGCTACGCTTGGGTTGCGCACATGCTCGGGGTTCTGTGCTCCAACTTTTGATGGAGAGATATAGGGTCCTTCCATGTTGATGCCAACGAGCGCAGCTTCGTCGGGAGCAGGATCATAAGAGCGAGCACTGCGGGCAGCTTGCATGAGCTGCTCATGAGAGAGCGTCATCGTTGCAGGGCACATCGCACAGATGCCACGCGAGGCCTCATAGGCGCCCATACGATGCAGCCCCTCTTCGTCGCCATCGCTTATGTCAGCGCCTGCGCTTCCATGGAAATGGATATCAACAAGCCCAGGGATCACATAACAACCCGACGCATCAAGCTCGATGCCCTTCGCCGATATTCCAGATGAGGAAATACGCTCTCCTTCAACAAGAATGTCATGAGAGCAAAACGCGTCTTTCTCGAACACCTCTCCCCCAACGATGGATGAAACCTGCTCGAACTTGGTATCTTCGGTCTTCACGCGATCATTCCTCCTCTTCGAACCAAAGAGAGCACGTCCTTGCTCGTACCACGTTTGATGACACTATAGATGAACGGATCGCACTACCTTGATGCACGTGCGCATCCATTGACAAGACGAAACCTTATCTGAGCTACGAGGGTACCTCAAGTCCAAGATGCTCGAATGCTCGAGGTGTCGCCATGCGCCCTTTCGGCGTACGCGTGATGAAACCTTGCTGCATGAGATAAGGCTCATAGACATCCTCAAGGGTGTCAGTCTCTTCTGAGAGTGCAGAAGCAAGCGTTGAGAGGCCCACGGGTCGACCAGAGAACTGAACGCAAAGAACCTCAAGAACCTTGTTATCCATAGAATCAAGTCCACTGTGGTCAACTTCGAAGAACTCGAGCGCACGTCGTGCCACATCCTCGTCAATAACGCCGTTGGCCTTCACGCAAGCGAAATCACGCACGCGCTTGAGCATGCGATTCGCAAGGCGGGGGGTACCACGCGAGCGACGAGCGATCTCAACTGCGCCTTCCTCTTCGATCTCAATATCGAGGATGGTAGCAGAGCGTATTATGATCTGCGCTAGCTCTTCGGGCGTGTAATAGTTCAAACGGAATGCGATGCCGAAGCGATCACGCAAAGGACCCGTCAAAAGCCCCGTACGCGTTGTGGCCCCAATGAGCGTGAAGTGCGGAAGGTCGAGACGTATCGATCGTGCAGCAGGCCCTTTGCCCACCACGATATCGAGCGAGAAGTCCTCGAGGGCGGGATAGAGCACCTCTTCGACCATGCGGTTCATCCGATGGATCTCGTCGATGAAGAGGACGTCACCCTCTTCAAGGTTGGTAAGGATAGCCGCAAGGTCTCCGGTGCGCTCGATAGCCGGCCCTGACGTCGTCTTGATATTGGAGCCCATCTCATTTGCCACCACGGTGGCAAGCGTTGTCTTGCCAAGCCCGGGAGGACCTGAGAACAGGACATGATCAGCCACCTCGCCTCGCGAACGAGCTGCCTCGATGAGAATGCGAAGAGACTCTTTTATCTTGCTCTGGCCGATGTAGTCATCAAGAACCTTTGGTCGCAGAGAGCGATCGATCTCAAGATCCTCAGCGGTGAGCGTTGGCGTGACGCTACGGGAAGCGCCATGCCCTTCCTCATCACGCGCAGCCTCGAAGACCAGACCCTCTATTTCTATTCCATCAGACATCTTGACGCCCCTATGCGCCACCAAGGCGCTTCAACGCGAATGTGAGAAGCTCGCTCTCCGTCATGCCGTCTGGCGCATCAGCAAGAGCAAGCTCGATCTCCTGTGTCGTGAAGCCAAATCCGAGCAGCGCATCCACGATCTCTTCGAATGCCGCTTTGCTGCTCGTATTCTTCGGCCCCTTGACCGAGCACGATACCATATCCTCTGGAAAGAGGTCCTTAAGCTCGAGCACGATGCGCGAAGCAGTCTTCTTGCCAAGACCTGGCACCTTTGCCAAAAATGATGCATCCTGAGCGATGATAGCCTCGATGATCTGCGCAGGAGAATAGGTTGAGAGCGCCGCAAGGGCTATCTTCGGCCCAATGCCCGTGACACCTATAAGCTGCTTGAAGAGCAGCTCTTCATCTGCGTCTGCAAATCCAAAGAGCGCGATCGAAGAATCAGTGACATGCATGTATGTCCGTATTCGAGCAACCTCGCCAACGGGAGGAAGCTGGGATGCAGAAAGAGAGGGCATGAGAACACGATACCCGATGCCAGATACATCGATGATGACCTCACCAGCGCTTCGCTCGATGAGAGTACCGGTCAGTTGTGCGATCACGTCTCTTGCTCTCCCCTCTTCATAGATTTCTTACGAGCGCATCAAGCATCCATGAGCTGGCGGTAAACTCCTGAGCTCAAACCCGATGCATCATGCGTGGTCAAACAGATGGCAGCCGCCAAAGCATCTGCCGCATGATCGGGGTGAGGAGTCCGCTCAAGCGTCAGAAGCTGCTTGACCATGTATTGAACCTGCTCTTTCTCGGCGCTCCCCGTTCCCACCACAGCAAGCTTGATCTGCCGTGGAGTATATTCAAACGTAGAGAGACCACCCTTTGCACACGCCACTAATGCAGCCCCACGAGCCTGACCCGTACCGAACGCAGCAGAGATGTTCTGTCCGAACCACACTGTCTCTATGCCTACGCATGAAGGCGAGAAGCGCTCGATGACCGCACTGATCTGATCGTGGATCTTGAGAAGCCGCAGAGATATCTGGTCATCTTTGCGCGTAGACACGCATCCATATGCCACGCAGGAAAGACGCGACCCGATCTGGCTTACAATACCCCACCCCGTGTTCGCCAAGCCAGGATCGATCCCTAATATGATGCGCTCCTGTGCGCTCACGCGCCGCCCCTTTCACAGTCGATCTTCTTCTTGATGGATTATAGAACATTTGTTGGGTCTTTTAAAAGCAAAGGATTGATAGTCGAAACTGTGGTGGCCATAACATGGCAAGGGGCTCTCCGCGATGGGAAAGCCCCTTGAACGAACCCTGGATCGACGCGACCTGAGCGTCTGCGAAGACAGTGCAAAGCGACTACAGGTCTGCGTAGAGCTCCTTGAGCTTGAGGAGGTGGTCATAGCGCTCCATAGCGGCTTTCTCGTTCGCTTCGAAAAGCTCCTCAGCATGTTCGGGGAACTCACGGGTCAAGCGGCTATAGCGCGCTTCGTTCATAAGGAAGTCACGATACCCGCCAGCAGGCTCTTTGGAGTCAAGCGAGAACTTCTTGCCCTTAGGCGCTGCTGGATTATAGCGCAGCAGATTCCAATATCCGCACTCCACTGCTTTCTTCATCTCATCCTGGCAATGAGCCATGCCACCCTTGATGGAATGCATCTCGCAAGGCGAATAGCCGATGATGAGCGAAGGTCCAGGATAGGCCTCGGCTTCTGTGATGGCTTTGAGCGTTTGCGCTTGGTTGGCTCCCATGGCGACTTGGGCAACATAGACATACCCATAGCTCATGGCAAGCTCAGTAAGGCTCTTCTTCTTGACGTCCTTGCCTGATGCGGCGAACTGAGCGACCTGCCCCAAATTCGAAGCCTTCGACGCCTGGCCACCAGTATTGGAATACACCTCGGTGTCGAATACGAACACATTGACATCCTTGCCAGAAGCCAGTACATGATCGAGCCCACCGTAGCCGATGTCATATGCCCAGCCATCTCCACCAAAGATCCAAACCGATTTCTTCGTGAGATACGTGCGATTCTCAAGAATAGCATCAGCATATGCACCAGCTTCTCCACCATCAGCGCTCACGCGCTCCAGCTCAGCTATATAGCTTGCTGCCGCTTCCTGAGAAGTCGTAGCGTCGAGACGTGCACCCTTCCATGCCATCGCAGCTTCAGCGAGCTTCTCATCAGCACAGCAGGACACAAGAGCTTCGGTGTCGGCAAGAACCTTGTCCTGAACCGCCTCGTAGCCAAGCAGCATGCCAAGCCCATGCTCAGCGTTATCCTCGAACAGGGAGTTCGACCACGCTGGGCCATGGCCATCTTTGTTGACCGCATAAGGAGAAGTAGCCGCGGGACCACCCCAGATAGAGCTGCAACCTGTTGCATTCGCAATGAACATGCGATCCCCGAACAGCTGGCTTACCAGACGAGCATAGGAGGTCTCTGCACATCCAGCGCATGATCCTGAGAATTCGAGCAGAGGCTCTCGGAACTGGCTTGCTTTCACCGACGTTCCCACCAGAGCCTCTTTCACCGTCACGTCGCTCACGCAATAATCGAACACCGCTTGCTGATCAAGCTCGTCCTCAATGGGGACCATCGCAAGGGAGTCGGTCGGGCAGACGCCAACGCAGAGCGTACAGCCCATGCAATCAAGCGGCGAGAGCGCCAAGGTGTATTCGAGCCCATCCGCCCCTTTACCCTTAGCAGCGATCAGCTTGGTAGCATCAGGAGCCTTGGCAACCTCGGCCTCGTCCAACGCGAACGGACGGATGCAGGCATGGGGGCAAACGAATGCGCATTGGTTGCACTGGATGCATGTATCAGGCGCCCAGGCAGGAACGTTAACTGCAACGCCACGCTTCTCATACGCCGACGCACCAAGCGGGAACTGCCCATCAGCATGATCCATGAACACCGACACAGGCAACGAGTCACCCTCCATGCGTGCCACGGGTTCGGTGATCTCGGTCACCATGCGAACGAGTCCAGGCTCGCCCGCAAGCTCAGGCGCTATGACCGCGTCCACGGAATCTTTCCATGAGCTCGGCACCTCTACCTCCACCGCAGCCGTAGAACCCGCCTCGATAGCGCGATGGTTCATATCCACCACATCTTGCCCCTTCTTCATATACGAAGCAGTGGCTGCGCCCTTCATGTATTGGATCGCCTCATCTTGAGACATTACACCTGCCAGCGTGAAGAACGCTGACTGCAGGATGGTGTTCGTGCGCTTTCCCATGCCGATCTCGGCGGCAAGGTCGATAGCGTTGATGGCGAAGAGACGAATGTTGTTTTCAGCAATATAGCGTTTTGTAGCCGCATCAAGATGCTCGGAGAGCTCCTCGGGAGTCCACTGGCAATTGACCAGGAAGACGCCACCAGGCTTCACATCCTGCACCATGCGGAAGCCCTTGCTGATGTAAGAGGGGTTATGGCATGCCACGAAATCGGCTTTGTTCACATAATACGGGCTGCGGATGGGGCTATCGCCAAAGCGAAGATGGCTGATCGTCACGCCGCCTGTCTTCTTCGAATCGTATTGGAAATATGCCTGCACGTACTTGTCGGTATGGTCGCCGATGATCTTGATGGAGTTCTTGTTCGCACCTACCGTACCATCGCCACCAAGGCCCCAGAACTTACACTCGATGGTGCCAGGAGCAGCAGTGTTCGGAGAAGACTGCTCGGGAAGCGAAAGGCCTGTCACATCATCAACGATGCCGATGGTGAACTCGCGACGAGGTTCGTCTTTGGCAAGCTCTTCATAGATGGCGAAGACGGATGAGGGAGGTGTGTCCTTCGAGCCCAGCCCGTAACGGCCACCCGTGACGACCACGTTGCTCACGCCTTCCTCGACAAGCGCCGTGATGACATCCTGATAGAGCGGCTCGCCGATGGAGCCTGGCTCCTTGGTGCGATCCATGACCGCGATCTTCTTCACCGTCTTGGGCAGCGCCGCAACGAACTTCTCGGTGACGAAGGGACGATACAAGCGCACCTTCACAAGGCCGACCTTTTCGCCATGAGCGTTAAGGTAGTCAACGACCTCTTCGACCACATCGCAGAACGAGCCCATGGCCACGATCACGCGATCGGCATCAGGCGCGCCATAGTAGTTGAAGAGCTGGTAGTTGGTGCCGAGCTTCTTGTTCACGGCATCCATGTATTCCTCGACCACCGCAGGGAGCGCATCATAGGTGGTGTTGCATGCCTCGCGGTGCTGGAAGAAGATGTCGCCATTCTCGTGCGAGCCGCGCATTGCTGGTCGCTCAGGGTTAAGCGAATGCTCACGGAATGCACGGACGGCATCCATGTCGCACATCTCAGCGAGGTCATCGTAATCCCAGACAGCGATCTTCTGCACTTCATGAGACGTGCGGAAGCCATCGAAGAAGTTGATGAAGGGAACACGCCCTTTGATAGCTGCAAGATGCGCCACAGCAGAAAGGTCCATGACCTCTTGCACGTTGCCCTCTGCGAGCATAGCAAAGCCAGTCTGGCGGCAAGCCATCACATCAGAATGATCACCGAAGATATTGAGCGCATGCGTGGAGACCGTGCGAGCACTCACGTGAAAGACGCTCGGCAGCTGCTCGGCTGCGATCTTGTACATGTTGGGGATCATGAGCAGAAGGCCTTGAGATGCGGTATAGGTGGTCGTCAGCGCACCTGCATCCAACGAACCATGCACTGCGCCCGCAGCTCCAGCCTCAGATTGCATCTCGCACACCTTAACCTCGGTGCCGAAGATGTTCTTACGTCCTGCCGCGGCCCACTGATCGACATAATCAGCCATGGGGCTAGAGGGAGTGATGGGGTAGATACCCGCCACCTCGGTGAACGCATAGGAGACATGCGCCGCAGCGTTGTTCCCATCCATCGATTTGAGTTCTCTCGCCATATGCTTCCTCTCCTTGAAAGTTTGGGACGGCTTCCCCGATGAAGGTTGGAACCGCGTCGTCCCGACATCGACAAGCGTTGCCTGATGCGTTAAAAGCAAAGCCCCGATCTGGCTGCGAGAACAGCGGATCGGGCGTGAAAGAATGATAACAATCGGATGACAATTTCATCGAAGGCGCAAAGCGCCTGCGGCGTAAGTGGACGGGATAGGTTCGGTAAGTGGGAAAACTTAGAAGGAAAACGCGTCTTTTATTATCCTTAAATTAGATAATGCAAACGGTGTGTAAACCTCCATATCTCTTTATTTAAGTCGTGATTTCAACGATAATGGGTACCATGCGTAGCGCAAGCGACGACAAGAGCGCTCGCGTCGGGACAGGCGTCCCGCAGACCACAAGTTGGAGGGAACTATGCAACAACCGAAATTGACACGCCGCGGCTTCCTCGCCGGCAGCGCAGCTACTGGTGCAGCGGCAGCTCTTGCTCTGAGCGGATGTAGTTCGGGAAGCTCTTCTTCAAGCGCTTCTTCAAGCGCGGCGGCGAGCAACACTCCCGCAAAGGCCATCACGGCGGCTCCCGCATATTCATCCACCAATTGCAATCCTATTGGCAACAGCTCTGCGCTCATGCTCGCAGCCACCTGGCATGTATTCGAGGGTCTCTATGACATGGACCTTGTGAATTACACCACGTACAATGCCCTCGCTGCTGACGAGCCTGTTGCAGTATCCGACACCGTGTACGAGGTGACCCTGCGCGAAGGTGCCAAGTTCTCCGATGGCACCGATGTCACCGCAGCAGACGTTGTCAACGCCTTTGAGGCGAACATGGCTGATGAAACCTATGGTGCCTTCCTCACGTTCATCGACACGGTAACTGCCAAAGATGACACCACTGTTACCTTCACGCTCAAGTACCCGTTCGCTTCTTTGCTCAAGGGTCGTCTGAGCGTTGTCAAGGTCTTCCCCGCTTCGCTCACCGAGGATGAGCTGAAGACCAAGCCGATCGGCTCTGGCCCCTGGATGTATGACAGCATCGACGGCAACGACGGTGGCCGCATCACGTTCCTTCCGAACGAGTATTACAACGGCTCCAAGCCTGCAACCTGCGAAGAGATGGACTGGAACGTCCTTCTTGACTCTACGTCACGCACCACCGCCATCACCGATGGCTCCGTCCTCGCTATCGAGAGCGTGCCGGATGCCAACGCAGACCAGATCGCTGGTTCTGGCGCTTCGGTAGAGTATGTTCCTGGCTTCGCTCTGCCCTTCTTCATGTTCAACACCAAGAAGGCTCCGTTCGATGATCCTCGCGTACGCCAGGCATTCTTCTATGCAATCGATACCGAGAAGCTCATCGCCAACCAGATGGCAGGCCATGCCGTTCCTGCAACGAGCTTCCTTCCCGAGGCATATGCGAACTATCATCGCGCTTCTACGGTTTACACCTATGACACCGACAAGGCGAAGAGCCTGCTGCAAGAAGCTAATATCGAGACGCTCACCTGCGAGCTCATGGTCAACAACAACTGGGTGTCCGCTCTCGCTGCGCAGATCAAAGAAGACCTTGCAGCCGCAGGCATCGAAGTGACCATCAACGAGACCACCATTCCATGGTCCGAGCTTGCCGAGTCTGACAGCATCCTCCCCTATGATGTCATGCTGACCCCTGGTGACCCCAGCTGCTTCGGCAACGATCCTGACCTGCTAATGACCTGGTGGTATGGCGACAACGTCTGGACACAGGGTCGCAGCTGCTGGAAGGGAACCGAGGCATGGACTCAGC
Organism: uncultured Eggerthellaceae bacterium; assembly: GCA_910588985.1. Lineage (GTDB taxonomy): Bacteria > Actinomycetota > Coriobacteriia > Coriobacteriales > Eggerthellaceae > MGBC163016. Next base: position 24,233 of record CAJURO010000005.1, read on the forward strand.
TCCAGACTCTGCTCCAACAAGGCCGCGAGGCTGCTCCAGCCGATCAGCAGGCGATCTGGAACCAGTGCTTCGACATCATCGCTGAGAACGTTCCGATCTACCCGCTCTTCCATCGCGAGATCGGCACGGCATATGTCTCCGAGAAGCTCGAGGATTTCGCACCTATCTCCACGACAGGTCTCGTCTTCCTTGGCACCACGCCGCTCGAGTAGCAGAGCTCTGCGATACTGAATCGCGCTCATGCGAAAAGGGCCTCGAAAGAGGCCCTTTTCTTTTGCGTGAGGTCCGCTACACAAGCGTTTTAAGGTAAGATTGAACTGTATGTTTTCGTTCGAGAGTCGAGGAAAGGAGGCGCTAGTGAGTAACCTGCTTCGACTGATCGGAAACCGCATTCTTTGGCTCCCGGTCATGATCCTGGGTGTCACCATTCTCGTCTTCTTCATCATGTCCCTCTCTCCTATTGATCCAGCCTATTCGGTCTTGGGAGAGAATGCCACGGCAGCGCAAGCTCAGGCATACCGTGAAGAGAATGGCCTTAACGACCCCATCATCGTCCAGTATGGCAACTTCCTCCTTGGTATGCTCCAGGGAGACCTTGGAACATACGGTGCCTCGCGCATGTCGGTGACCGAGCGCGTCATGCAAGCGCTCCCTGTTACCTTGCAGCTTACGTTCATGGGTTTGATCTTCGGCGTCATCGTTGCTGTTATCCTGGGCGTTATCTCGGCTCTTTATCGCGATCGCTGGCCTGACCAGATCATCAGGATCTTCTCTATCGCATGTATCGCAACACCCTCCTTCTGGCTTGCTGTCCTTTTGATCCTGGCATTCCAAGGGGTATTGCCTGCATCAGGAAAGCTCCCTGATTTCTTCGTCGATCCTCAAGGGTGGTTCATGCGCATGCTCTTGCCCGCCATCTCCCTTGGCGTCCCTGTTGCAGGTCAGCTCACTCGTGTCGTACGCACATCCATGGTAGAAGAGCTTGATAAGGACTACGTTCGCACCGCTCTCGGTGCTGGCATCCCCAAGAGCGTTGTGGTTGGCAGGAATGTACTGCGCAATGCCCTCATCACGCCAGTCACCGTTCTTGGACTTCGTATCGGCTACTTGATCGGTGGCGCCGTCATCATCGAGGTCATCTTCAACCTTCCAGGCATGGGCATGGCCATCGTATCTGGCATCCAATCTAACTACATCTATCTTGTGCAAGGCGTCGTTCTTACCGTTGCCGTCGCATTCATCATCATCAATATCATCGTAGACATGCTCTACATCCTTATTGATCCGAGAATCAGGAGCGTGTAGAACATGACTGAGAACAAACCACTTATGACAACGCATGTTGACGATTCGAATCGAGATGAGATGCTCGCGCAAGGTGCGGGTGGGAGCGGTCCTACCCCCCAGATCCCCTCATCGAAGCTGACCGATCCTCTTCTGCGTGAGAAGACCACGAAGAAGCTTGAGGGCAAGGTCCGCTTCCGCCGCTGGAAGAACATGACCATCGGCGCACGGATCTCTCTTATCGTGCTCATCCTCATTGTTCTGATCGCCGTATTCGCCAATTTCTTGGCGCCGCATAATCCCTATGAGATCTTCACAGCACGGCTTGCCCCCGATGCCACCTTCCCCTTTGGCACTGATGATAAAGGCAGAGACGTACTCTCGCGCATGATGTATGGCGCGCGCTATTCTCTTGTCATCGGTCTAGGAGCTACCGCTTTCGCGCTCGTCATCGGCAGCATCATCGGTGCCTTGGCGGCTGTTGTACGCTCGTGGCTCTCTAACCTGATCATGCGTATCTTGGATATCATCATGTCCTTCCCTGGCATCGCGCTTGCCGCAACCTTCGTCATCGTGTTCGGCAACTCGGTCCCGTCGCTCATCTTTGCAATTGGCTTCCTCTATATTCCGCAGATCGCACGTATCGTGCGCGCGAACGTGATGAGCGAATACAACCAGGATTATGTTCGTGCCGTCATCGTCTCGGGCGCACGCGCTCCGTGGATCCTTGTGAAGCATGTCATCCGAAACTGCATCGCCCCTGTGCTCGTCTTCACCATCGTGCTTGTCGCAGATGCCATCGTCTTCGAAGCAAGCCTTTCGTTCATCTCCGCAGGCATCCCAGAGCCAACGCCTACCTGGGGCAATATTCTTGCTGATGCACGCGATGGCGTGCTTGCAGGACGTTGGTGGCAAGCGCTCTTCCCAGGTCTTGCCATCATGATCACCGTTCTTTGCTTGAACATCTTCTCTGAGGGAATCACTGACGCTATGGCAGCTCCCGCGAAGGCGCCTGTTGCTGCTGGTGACGACAAGCTCGATTCCTCACGCGAAGCGGACAAAATCGTTGCCGATCCAAAGCTCGCCTATGCTGCACAGGCTGAAATGCTCGAAGCAAGGCTCGCTGCCCTACGATCCATGGAGGAGAAGCGAAACGATCGCTTCAGTGCCGACACGAGCGTTCCTCCTATCCTTGAAGTCAAGGACCTTTGCATCAAGTTCCCACGACATGGTGATGTTAATGTCGTCGACCACGTCAGCTTTGTCGTACGTCCCCATCAAACCATGGGTCTTGTGGGCGAATCAGGCTGTGGCAAGTCCATTACCTCCCTTGCGATCATGGGCCTGCTCGACAAGAAGGCGCAGATCTCAGGAGAGATCCTCTACAACGGACAGAACCTTCTTGAGCTTTCAGAGCGTCAGATGAACCAGCTGCGTGGACGCGAGATCGCCATGATCTACCAGGATGCCCTTTCATCTTTGAATCCCTCGATGTTGATCAAGGCGCAAATGAAGCAGCTGACCAAGCGTGGCGGAACACGCAGCGCCGAGGACCTTCTTGAGCTTGTCGGCCTTGATCCGAAAAGAACGCTCGACTCTTACCCGCATGAGCTCTCTGGCGGTCAGCGACAACGCGTCCTCATCGCTATGGCCCTTACCCGCGACCCAAAGGTCATCATCGCTGACGAGCCAACGACTGCGCTCGACGTGACCGTGCAGAAGCAGGTCGTCGACCTTCTGAACAAGCTTCAGAAGGAGCTCGGATTCGCCATGGTATTCGTAAGCCATGACCTCGCTCTTGTCGCTGAGGTTGCGAACTCGATCACTGTTATGTACGCAGGCCAGGTCGTCGAGCAGGGTCCTGTCACAGAGATCCTCACCAATCCGATCCACGAGTACACTCGTGGCCTTCTTGGATCGGTGCTCTCGATCGAAGCGGGAGGAGACAGGCTCCATCAGGTTCCTGGTTCGGTTCCTTCTCCAAAGGACTTCCCATCGGGAGACCGCTTCACGCCTCGCTCCTCACACCCCGATGCAATCTCCTCGGTTCGTCCCGAGCTCAAACAGCTCAACGAGTCAGACCATTATTATGCAGAGCTGCCTGATGACGAATTGGCACGACTGGGCATCGAGCCATATGCTCCTGGTGGCCCCATCGAGTGGACGGATAAAGAATAATGACGAAGATCACAGCAGATACAACCTCTTTGACCGAAGAATCCGTGGATACGACCATCACCGAGGAGCTTCGCGCTGAGGAGGCAAACGAGCTTGTCCAGGATGAGGAAGTCATCGAAGAGGAGCAAGAGGATGTTGCTCGTGCTGAGGCAGCCACGCTCGCCCAGCACGAGGGCGAAACACCGATCATCTTCCTTGATGACATCAAAGTCACCTTCAAGACACGCACGGGATCGCTCTTGCATCCCAACCTTGTGCATGCGGTACGGGGGTTGACCTTACGCCTTTGGCCTGGTGAGACCATTGGCATCGTTGGCGAATCTGGTTGTGGCAAATCCACGACTGCCAACGTTATGTGTGGTCTTCAATCCCCTACTTCTGGAAAAGTGTATTTCAAGGGCAAGGACGTCACGCATCGAACTGCAGCTGATCGACGGGTCATCGGGCGCGTTATCTCAGTTGTGTTCCAAGATCCGGCTACTGCCCTCAACGCTCGTATGACCGTAGCAGATCAGCTCAGGGACCCCATGGTCGTACACAAGGTTGGTACGCCAGAAGAGCAAGAGAAGCGCATTCATGAGCTCATCCATATGGTAGGTCTCCCTGAGTCAGCTCTTGATGCTCTTCCCGGCCAGCTCTCTGGCGGCCAACGTCAGCGCGTTGCCATCGCACGTGCGCTTTCCTTGAAGCCAGATGCCATCATCGCTGACGAGCCTACAAGCGCTCTTGATGTCTCTGTACGTGCTCAGATCCTCAACTTGCTTATGGACTTGAAGAAGGAGCTCAATCTTGCGATGGTGTTCATCAGCCACGACATCCAGACAGTTCGCTATATCTCTGACCGCATTATCGTCATGAATGCGGGTCGTGCTGTAGAGCAAGGGACTGCAGAGCAGGTCTTCAATAACCCCCATGATGACTACACCAAGCTTCTCCTTGGTGCCGCACCATCATTGCTTCATCCTGACCTTGGAAAATAGCGTTATAACACCTCTTACGAAGGAGTACCGAACCAGATGGATCAATCAAAGTTCTCGGGTGTCATTCCCCCAGTGATCATCCCGCTTAAAGGAGATCGATCGCTTGATGTCCCTGCATTTGAGAAGAGCATCAACCGCATGATCGACGCTGGAGTGCATGGCTTGTTCTTTCTTGGATCGAGCGGAGAAGTTGCATTTCTCACGAATGATGAGCGCATGGACGTGCTGCGCGAAGCGGTCGCTATCGTCGATAAGCGTGTTCCTATCCTCTGCGGCATCATCGACATGGAGACCATGCGTGTCATCGACCAGGCGAAGCGCGCGCAACAATTCCCCATTGACGCCCTTGTTGCCACCGCGCCCTTCTATGCGCTTGGTGGCCCTAATGAGGTTGAGCGCCATTTCCGTGCCATCCATGACAATATCGATCTTCCCCTCTTCGCATACGATCTTCCCGTAAGCGTGCATACAAAGCTCGATCCTGAGCTCATCATGCGCCTTGGCAAGGACGGTGTCCTTCAAGGCGTTAAGGACTCCTCTGGAGACGATGTGAGCTTTCGGTGGCTCATGATCGAGAACGAAGACGCAGGGCATCCCCTTCAGCTTCTGACAGGGCATGAGGTATGCGTTGATGGGGCTCTTCTTGGCGGAGCAGATGGCTCAGTTCCTGGTCTCGCCAACATCGATCCTTATAGCTATGTCGAGCAATGGAATGCAGCGAAGGCAGGAGATTGGGAGCGCGTATCCGAGCTTCAAGATCATCTTGCGCGTCTCATGATGATGACAAGGTTCATCAAGGCCACTGTTGGCTTTGGGGCTGGCGTGGGTGCATTCAAGACGGCTCTCTGGCAAATGGGCGTATTCAATACGAATCAGATGCGTGAGCCCGTTTCTGCGCTCACGGGAGAAGACGTGCGTACCATCGTGAACGTCTTGCGCTCGAATGGCCTGCTTCCCACTGACGCGCGTATGCGCCAACCATGGGAATAAGGTCATGCAACCAACACAAGCAAAAAAGCCATCCTCTGGGATGGCTTTTTTCATGCATCTCAACTCGATTCCGAGAGGACAGGTTGATCCTCATGAGAGGCCAACCTATTCTTCATCCACTTTGGACCAGCCCCCAGCCTCGGCTTTGAGATATCAGGACCTACATATCAAGCTCTGAAGCGGCCTCAGCATCGAGGAATACGGTCACGTTCGGATGAAGCTGCAACACCGAAGCAGGCACTTCGGGGACGACAGGGCCTGTGAAGGCCTGCGCAACAATGCCCGCCTTGCCCTTCCCGTTCGCAACCACGATGATACGTCGTGCTCCCATGATGGTGCCGATGCCCATCGTCACAGCCTGACGGGGAACCTCGTCAATGGAGTCGAAGAGGCGCGAGTTAGCTTCGATCGTGCTCTCTGTCAGATCAATCGTATGCGTCATGACGGGGAAATCCTCGCGAGGCTCATTGAATCCGATGTGCCCATTATTGCCAATGCCGAGAACCTGAAGGTCGATGCCACCAGCAAGGGCGATCTTCGCCTCGTAATCTTCGCAGATCTCCTCCATGGCATCTCCGATACCAGAAGGGACATGGGTGCGAGCTTTGTCGATATCAACATGATCGAAGAGATTGTCATTCATGAAATACCGATAGCTCTGGTCATGCGTGGGCTCAAGACCAAGATATTCATCCAGATTGAAGGTCGACACATCAGCGAAGCTCACCTTCCCCGCCTCAACGTCGCTAACAAGAGATGCATACATGCCTATCGGCGTGCTTCCTGTCGCTAGCCCTAAAACAGAATCGGGCTTATCGGTCAGCTGCTCGACGATAGCATCTGCAGCCGCGCGGGACATCTGATCATAATCTGGCATGATGACGAATTTCATAGCACCTTCTTCACTCGAATCCAACACTTCCCTATTCTAACGCCAGGGCATGAGCTATTTCCAAAATTGGAACGTCTCCAAGATGTCACGATATGCCCATGCGTAGATATCCGAATACCATCCTGTCTCAGGCGTGAGGCAAAGAAGCACTTCGTAGAGAACAGAGATAGCTACAAGCACGATCAATATCTTGATGAACAACGCGTTGGAAAGCGAAAGAGCACGCTGCGATGCAGCATCGTTCTGAGCAACTCGCTCAGCTCGGCCTTCATGCCTGAGAAGCGATCTTACTCGCTCGCGCATGCCTATTCGCATGCAAGACCTTCCCATCGCCTGGTCGTCTGAGCAATTCTCATTCAAGATGAACACCAGCAAGACGGCAGCAGCAAGCAGCATGAAAGAGAAATCAGAATAATACCGTTGCAGAATGCCAGCCATCTGCGCATCAAGAAGAGCGATAAGGACAGCAGAGAGCACAAGGACGATGATGACTCCCGTGATCGTGCGACTGCTCCTTTGCGAGTTGCGCAATGCGATCACAGGACGCGCAAAGAAGAGAACCCAAAGAAGCGGCAAGCAAGCGAACACCCCTCCAAACGTTGCCTCTTTGATGGTTTGTCCCATATAAGTGGTAGCAAAGTCAACTGGCTGCAAATATGGGAAGACGCCACAAGCATTGGGGGGTTGGATGAAATAGGCGAAGAGCGCGGGTGCAAGCCGACCGACATTCCAACCACGCTTCGTCATGTCATTTACCGTGAGATTGTAATTCGCCCCAAAATCGAAGAAGCTTCCGAATCGAGCTTGGTTGTAGAGCATCAAGCCAATGCCAACAATGAGATAGGGGGCTATCAAGCAGATGAACTCTCGCGCTCCCCTCTTCGATAAGATGCGCCTCTCGGTAATATAAGGCTTCCAAAAGAGCGGGAACGCAAGCAGGGAGAGAAGAACAAGCTGAGGGCGACACCCGAGAACAAGCGCCATGCAAAGCGAGCCCAGCACATAATATACGCATCTCCTCTTGCTTGAGCGACCGCACATCCAAAAGTACAGCCCCCATACGCTGAACGCAAGACCAAGGGCAATGGGCATCGAATAGAACGTAGGGAACTTGATAAGGTAGAGCACACCGCTGCATGCAACGATGGAGATCTGCAAGAGCAGGTACAGGCCAAGAGAGACACGCTTGAAATGATAGCGCGCGAACCGATCGAGAAGCGCAGAGGCCCCAAGGATGAATGCGAGCGTTGAGATGAGCACTCCTATGGCAGTTGGGAATGCCTGCCCTGTAAGAAGATAGAACGGCAGATAGAACACGATCACAGGCACAACGCCGAAGTAGACATAATAATGCCCTTCATAATAGGCAACATCGAAGAGATAGTCCTGTCCCGTTTCTTTCTGGAGCTCATCACGTGCTCCCTTATCATAGGGGCTGCTCATCTCTTGGAGCCACTTTGGTGGCTCTTCGCTCAAATAGAGCTTCCCTTCAGCCATAGACCTTGCCAACTCAGCATATTGCTGAGCATTATCACCACCCACCTCGAACGTGCTGACGAATGACTTGCCATCCCATTCGCCAAAGTTGTAATCAGAGGTAGCAACGCCAACAAGGTTCGACCCAAAGAACAAGAAGTTTGAGACAAGGATGCATTCAAGCACTACCGCGCATATGATCCCAGCTTTTGATTCACGCGGATTATCGACGATATGGATGCGATAGATGGCTGACTTCGGGCGGAAGATATAGATCAAAGCGAGAACACCCGCAACGATAATGAAACGCAACCCATTGAAGACGAAGGGGCGATTCGCATTGATCTCTATCGTGTTGAGCAGGATCGGGTAGCTCACCTCTTCGCTGACAAGCTCAATACGCAAGTTATTGACATACCCCGCTGTATTGAGATTGATGTACTGGCTTTTCTTCGACTTCGTCGATACCGATGCATCGGGGATGCCTGCGGTATATTCAGTCGAATCGAAATAGGTAAGATGTGCATCATCGGTGAACTGGACCTTGAAGGCAAGATCTTGCGCTGGCTGATCCCAATCGAGGTCGATGTATATGTTCTCGACGGTCGTGTTGAGGTTTGAGAACTCGATCACATGGTCTGCTGCCGTAAGACGAAACTCTCCATTCACATCCTCATAAAGCTCGATCTTGTTCTTGAGGTCGATCGGAGTAAGATTCGCTGTAGCGAAATAGTTGAAATTGAAGCAGAACACTTCAAGGAGAAGAGCGACGAGGAGTATCGCAACCGCACTCTTCACAACATGCTCGATAACGGTCGCATGCACGTAGACAACACGCTTGAAGAAATATCGTATGTTCTCAAACACTGTTGGCATAGATATGATTATAGAGGATGATGAGGGTTCTCCTCTTCTCTGTAAGGTGATGAGTCTCTTGAATAAGCATACATGGCAAAAAAAGATCGACCTCTCTTTCAAGAGGTCGATCAGATTGCACCGCGCTAAAGCGTAAGCAGGATAGAAAGGCTTTTCTACATACCGAGAGAGCGCTTCACATCCGCATATACCTCATCAGGGTCACGATCGCCATCGATCGTGACGAGAAGGTTGCAACCACGATAATAATCAACAAGAGGGGAAGTCGAAGTCTCGTAGACCTCTAAGCGATTGCGAACCGTATCCTCGTTATCATCGTCACGCTGATACATCTCACCACCACATGAGGCACATGTCGGACCATCAGCAGCCGTACCGATCGCACCGCATGCCTTGCACATGCGACGCGAGGAGAGACGCTTGACGATAACTTCGGGATCAACATCAATGAGCAATGCCGCATCAAGAGGACGATCGAGATTAGAGAGCATCGTATCAAGCGCAACAGCCTGTGTTGTCGTGCGCGGGAAACCATCAAGGATGACTCCCTTCGCTGTGTCTGGTTGCTGGATACGCTCCCTCATCAGATCGATGATAAGCTCGTCAGGAACAAGATCGCCTGCATCCATGTATTCCTTCGCCTTGATGCCAAGCGGTGTTTGGTCCTTTACGGCCTGACGAAGGATATCGCCCGTTGAGATATGGCACATACCCTCCTCGGCGACCAGTTTGGCTGCCTGCGTGCCCTTCCCAGCACCAGGAGCTCCTAAGAGAACTATATTCATGTCATTAGCACCTTTCAATGCTCAAGCAGAATCCCGCAGATCAGTTCCTACTTGAAGAATCCGTCATAGTTATGCATCTTCAACTGGCTTTCAACCTTTGACATCGTATCAAGGGCAACACCGATCATGATGAGGATCGAGGTGCCACCGAAAGACTGGATGAGCTGGTTGTCTGTGAAGAAGAAGATGATGGTCGGAATGACCGCGATCGCGGCAATGAACAAACCACCCGGCAACGTGATGCGACGGAGAGTGTCTCTGATGTACGCAACCGTTGCAGACCCAGGGCGCACGCCGGGAATGAAGCCACCCTGCTTGCGGATATTCTCTGCCGTCTCTTCAGGATTGAACACCATGGAGGTATAGAAGTACGCGAAGAACACGATCAGAACGAGCGTCAAGACCCAATTGAGCCAACCAGTTGTGCACCAATCAGCAAAGGTTGTCAGCCAATCAACGTTGAATATCGCTGCAAGCTGAGCAGGAAGATAGAGGATGCAGCTTGCGAAGATGATCGGAATAACACCTGCAGAGTTGACCTTCAGAGGGATGTAGGTATTCTGGCCACCCATCATCTTACGACCCTGAACACGCTTAGCATAATTGACGGGAATGCGGCGTTGCGCGCGCTCAACGAAGATGATGAGCGGGATGCAAGCAAGCACAACAACAAGGATGAGCACGGTCAATGCAATTCCCATGCCAAGATCGGAGGTTAGGTTCACCGACGAGAAGATGGCAGAAGGAACACGGCTGACGATGCTCACGAAGATGATCAGCGACATGCCGTTTCCGATGCCACGCTGCGTGATGAGCTCGCCCATCCACATGATGAAGGCGGTACCTGCAACAAGCGTGAACACAACGACGATGCACGTGAGCGCATACGGCACCTCATCTGAGAACTGCACGCCATAAGCGCTTGACTGGAAAAGCAGAAGATAGCCTATGGCGTTGATGAGGCCAAGGCCGAGCGTAAGATAACGTGTGACCTGCGTGATCTTCTTACGACCAGCATCTCCTTCCTTTGCCCACCTACCAACAGCAGGAATAACGCCCTGCATAAGCTGCATGATGATGGACGCGGTGATATAAGGCATGATTCCAAGGGAGAATACGGAGAAGTTCGAGAGCGCACCACCTGTGAAAAGGTCAAGCATGCTCATCGCAACACCCGATTGCTGATAGGCAGTCGCAAATTCATGGAACGGGATTCCTGGAACAGGCACGTATGCGCCAAAGCGATAGAGCGCAAGGATCCCAAGCGTGAAGAGGATCTTCTTCCGAAGCTCAGGAACCTTGAACGCATCGATGATTGAGCTTAGCAAGGCTCTTCGACCTTTCCTCCGACAGCTTCGATCTTAGACTTCGCGCTTGCAGAGATCTTTGCGACCTTCACGGTGAGGGCCTTCGAGATATCGCCGTCGCCCAGGATCTTCACTGGTGTGTCACTATGCTTCGTAATGCCCTTATCGAAGAGCGTCGTCTCATCAACCGTCTCGCCTGCTTCGAACTTCTCGTTCAACGTCTTGACGTTCACGGCAAGATACTCGACCCTGTTAGGATTGCGGAAGCCAGGCAGCTTCGGAAGACGACGAGCCAAAGGCGTCTGACCACCCTCAAACCCAGCTCCCTTGCCACCACCAGCACGAGACTTCTGTCCATTCATGCCGCGACCAGCTGTTTTCCCGCTGCCAGAAGCTGGACCACGGCCAACGCGCTTTCTCGAGTGGGTCGATCCTGCCTCGGGCTTCAGATCTTTGATTTCCATATGCTTCTCCTTTTCGCCCCGTATGAGCAAACGGGACTCGCATTTCGCTTGAATGAAGCAGGCCTGCGTGCAACACAGACCTGCTGATACGATAGTTTAGATCTCTTCGACCGTGATAAGGTGCTTGACCTTGAAGATCATGCCACGCACGCTCTCGTTGTCAACGAGCTCATGGGTTTTGCCAATGCGCCCTAGACCAAGTGCGCGAAGCGTCTTGTCTTGATCTTCAGGACGACCGATCTGTGACTTGACCTGTGTCACGCGAAGCGTTTTCTTATCCTGTGCCATTACTTCTGCTCCTTACGGCCGAACATAGCGTCAACGGTGATGCCGCGCCTCTCTGCGACCTGCTCGGGGCTTTCCATAGCCTTAAGGCCCTCAGCCGCTGCTTTGACGATATTCATAGCATTAGAGGTTCCGAGTGATTTGGTGATGACGTTCTTGACACCAGCAAGCTCCATGATGGCGCGGACAGGGCCGCCAGCCATAACACCAGTACCAGGAACGGCAGGCTTGATAAGCACGCGACCTGCACCATACTCGCCGATGATCTCGTGAGGAACCGATCCTTCATCGGTGATCGGAACGGTGAACATGTTCTTCTTGGCATCCTCAACGCCCTTCTTAATGGCGTTCGGAACTTCCTGGGACTTGCCAAGGCCAAGCCCGACACGTCCGTTGCCATCTCCTACAACGACAAGAGCAGTAAGAGACATTCTGCGGCCACCCTTGACGGTCTTCGAAACGCGATTGATGCTGACAACGCGCTCTTCGAGTTCGGGTACGGCCTTTTCCTGTTGTTTGCGAGCCATTTAACAATCCCTTCTTAGAATACAAGGCCGGCTTCACGGGCGCCCTCGGCTACTGCCTTGACGCGACCATGATACAGATGGCCACCACGATCGAAGACGACTTGGGTGACGCCTTTTTCCTTTGCAAGGTTACCGATGATCTCACCGAGCTTCTCTGCACCCTCAACCGTGCTTGCAGAGATGCCGCTTTTCTTGAACTCAGCACCCAGGGTAGAGGCGCCGCAGATCGTTGTATGCGTGACATCATCGATGATCTGAGCTGAGATGTTACGGTTCGAACGCGTCACACAAAGACGTGGACGCTGTGCAGTGCCGGAGACCTTGCCGCGAACGCGACGATGACGGCGAGCAAGTCCGGTCTGGCGCTTCAATACATTCTTCTGCATTATCATTCCTTACCTAAAGAAGACTATTCTTTACCGGCCTTGCCAGCCTTACGGCGTACATACTCTCCGACATAGCGGATGCCCTTGCCCTTGTATGGCTCTGGCTTTCTCCACTTGCGGATATCAGCTGCGGTCTGCCCGACCTTCTCCTTTGAGACGCCTGTTACCGTGATCTCGTTCTGCGAAGGAACCTCGAATGTGATCCCCTCAGGCGCCTTCACAAGGACAGGATGGGAGAAACCAAGCTGAAGCTCGAGATCGGATCCCTTGAGAGCAGCGCGGTATCCAACGCCGACAAGCTCAAGCTTCTTCTCGAAGCCCTCGGAAACACCTACCACCATGTTATGAAGGAGCGAGCGGGTCAAACCCCAATAAGCGTTCGTTTGACGCTCATCGTCAGCAGGAGTGACGATGATCTCATCACCTTCGACCTTGATGATCATAGTCGGCTGAAACGTGCACGTAAGCTCACCTTTCTTGCCCTTTATCGTAACCGTGCTTCCATCGATCTTCACGTCAACACCTGAAGGGATGGAGATCGGCATCTTACCTATGCGAGACATAACTGCTCCTCCCTTCTACCAGATGTAGGCGATGACTTCGCCGCCGATGCCGATTTTACGAGCATCGCGATCGGTCATGACGCCTTTCGAGGTGGAAATGATAGCGGTGCCAAGACCACCGAGAACACGAGGCAGGTCGTCCTTGCCAGCATAGATGCGCAGGCCTGGCTTCGAGATTCTCTTGATACCGCGAATATGCTTTTCCTTCTTGGGGCCATACTTGAGCGTGAGCTCAAGCTGTCCGCGGGGATCGCCATCGATGACCTCGAAGCCTGCGATGTATCCCTCCTGATCCATGATACGGGCGATCTCAACGAGCTTCTTGCTGGTTGGCATAGAAACCGTTTCATGCCCTGCAGTCTGAGCGTTACGCAAGCGCGTAAGCATATCTGCTATGGGATCGGTCATTGTCATGTTTCTGTTCTCCTTAAATTGAATAGAGATTGATATCGCACGCGGGTTCGAGATGCACCCTTAATGCATTCGCCTTGCGTGCAACGCTTGCCTTCCTCTTACCAAGAGGCCTTGGTGACGCCCGGAAGCTCACCTTTGTTGGCAAGCTCGCGCAGGCAGATCCTGCACAAACCGAACTTACGGTAATACGCACGTGGGCGACCACAACGAGAGCAGCGATTGTGCTGACGCGTGGAGTACTTCGGCTCACGCTTCGCCTTGGCGACCATGGATTTCTTTGCCATGCATTCCTTCTTTCTCAGTGCTCCGACAGAGCGTCTCTACTAATCAGTTGCCTTGAACGGGAAGCCCAGTGCACGAAGCAGCGCAAGTGCATCTGAGTCGGTCTTAGCTGAGGTGACAAACGTGATATCCATTCCACGCGTGCGATCGATCTTGTCGTAATCGATCTCAGGGAAGATCAATTGCTCGGTCACACCCATGGAATAGTTCCCACGACCATCGAAGCTGGTTGTGGACAAGCCACGGAAGTCGCGGACACGAGGAATGGCCGTGGCAAGCAGACGATCGAGGAACTCCCACATGCGATCGCCGCGCAAGGTGACCTTGCAACCGATAGCTTGGCCCTCGCGAACCTTGAACCCAGCGATGGATTTCTTAGCGCGGGTGACCGCAGGCTGCTGCCCTGTGATGGTGAGCATGTCAGCAATGGCACCCTCAAGGAGCTTGGCATCGCCAGCAGCGGCTCCCACACCCATATTGACGACGATCTTCTTCAACTTCGGAACCTCGTTGATGTTCTCGATGTCGAGCTCCTTTTCGAGCTGAGCAACGATCGTCTTGTTGTATTGCTCTTTTAGACGTGGCGTATAGGCCATTTGTCCTATTCCCTACCTTTCCGATGGATTAAACGCAGGATTTCCGACCCTGCGTCCCTCTTCATTTTGAAGAGGGCCATATCAAATCGAAGCCGAGCCTAGTCGACGTCAGCTCCACACTGCTTGCAAACCCTGATCTTCTTGCCCCCTTCGCGCTTATGGCCGAGGCGAGTCGGCTTATCGCACTTAGGGCAGATGAACATCACATTGGAAACGCTCAGAGGGGCCTCCATGGAAGAGATTCCGCCCTGAGGGTTCTGCTGAGTGGGGCGCATTGCCTTCTTGATCATATTGACCTTCTCGACGACTACGCGCTCCTCCTCGGGGATCGTGCGCAGGATCTTTCCCTGCTTTCCGCGATCCTTGCCAGAGATGACCTTTACGAGGTCTCCCTTCTTGACATTGAGAACGTTGCGGGTGTTCTTGTTCGCCATTGCTTGCACCTCCCTACAGCGTCTCAGGCGCCAGGGAGACGATCTTCATGTAGCGCTTGTCGCGAAGCTCGCGAGCAACTGGCCCAAAGATACGCGTCCCGCGGGGCGTGCCATCATTGTTGATGAGAACGCAGGCGTTCTGGTCGAATTTGATATAGCTACCGTCAGCCCTGCGCACTTCTTTCTTAACGCGCACGATGACGCAACGGACGACTTCGCCCTTTTTCACATTGCCGTTCGGCATTGCCTCTTTGACGCTGCAGATGATCACATCACCGAGTCCCGCATAGCGACGCTTAGAGCCGCCAAGGACCTTGATGCACTGCACCTTGCGAGCGCCCGAGTTATCGGCAACAGCCAACATGGATTGCATCTGGATCATGTCTTACCCTTTACTTTCTGAGATACGTGATAACGCTTGCGCGCTATTTGGCCTTCTCGACTATTTTGTAGAGGCGCCAACGCTTCAGCTTAGAGAGCGGACGGGTCTCCATGATCTGGACCGTGTCGCCCATGCCTGCCTCATTTGACTCGTCATGCGCATGGTACTTCTTGGTGGTGGTGATCATCTTTCCATAGATCGGATGGGGCTTGCGCTCACGCACAGCCACAACGATGGTCTTGTCGTTGACGTCGCTGACGACCACGCCTTGACGAACCTTGCGCAGATTACGTGTATCTGACATAACTTTCTATCCTCTCCTTACGCGCTCAGCTCTCGAGCACGCATCTCGGTGAGAATGCGCGCGATGTCCGTTTTTACCTGCTTAACGCGAGCTGTGTTATCAAGCTGGCTCGTAGCCATCTGGAAGCGCAGGTTGAACAACTCTGCACGCGCATCCTTGAGCTTGTCATTCAAGTCCTCAGAGGAAAGCTCGCGAATCTCGGATGCCTTCATTATTCCTGCCCTTCTGACTGACGAGTGACGATCTTGCATTTGATGGGAAGCTTCATCGTAGCCAGACGAAGCGCCTCACGAGCCGTCTCGTCGTCAACGCCGTCGATCTCGAACATGATGCGGCCCGGCTTCACAACAGCCACCCACCCTTCTGGGTTGCCCTTGCCAGAGCCCATGCGGGTCTCAGCAGGCTTAGAGGTGATCGGCTTATCCGGGAAAATGGTGATCCAGACCTTGCCGCCACGCTTCATATGCCTTGTCATGGCAACACGAGCAGCCTCGATCTGACGGTTGGTGATCCAGTGGGCCTCTTGTGCCTGCAGGCCGTACGAACCGTAGTTAAGCCTCGTACCGCCTTTTGCCTTGCCCTTCATGGAGCCACGCTGCACCTTGCGGTGCTTGACACGCTTTGGCATCAACATAGTTAGTTGCGCCCCCTCTCGCCACGATCATTGCGACGGCGCGCCGGGCGAGAAGAACCCTCGAGTGCGGGGTTCGTCATCTTCTGATTGGGAAGCACATCGCCATGATAAAGCCAAACTTGCACGCCGATCGCACCCATCTGGGTATTAGCGATGGCGAAACCATAATCGATCTTCGCACGAAGCGTCTGCAGAGGCACACGGCCTTCACGGTACCACTCGCGGCGGGACATCTCTGCGCCACCCAGGCGTCCAGAGCACTGGATACGGATGCCCTTCGCACCAGATTTGCGCGCGGACTGAACAGCCTTGCGCATGGCACGACGGAATGCGACACGGCCCTCAAGCTGCTCAGCGACTGATTGAGCGATGAGCTCTGCATCGAGCTCGGGGCGCTTGACCTCAATGACCTCGACAGAAACGGTGCCATTGGCAATGGTCTCGAGCTTCTTGCGCAAAGAATCGATCTCCGAGCCCTTCTTGCCGATGACAACGCCAGGGCGAGCCGTGGTGATGATCACCTTGATCTTATCTCCAGCACGCTCGATCTCGATCTTGGAGACAGCAGCATGGGTGAGCGTCTTGTCCAAGAATCTGCGGATCGCGATATCGTTCTCAAGCGTCTCGGCGTAGTTCTTATCGGCATACCAGCGGCTACGCCAGTCCTCTGTAATGCCAAGACGAAAACCTGTTGGGCTTACTTTCTGACCCATTGAACCTATGCCTCCTCTCGTGGTGCGACAACGATGGTGATATGGCTTGTCCTCTTGTTGATGCGGGATGCGGACCCCTTAGCACGAGGACGAATGCGCTTCAGCGTCGGACCCTCATCGACGAATGCCTTCTTCACGACGAGGTTGCTCGCGCGCAAGCTGTTGTTGTGCTCAGCATTGGCAACAGCAGAATTCAGCGTCTTCTCAACCGTCTCAGCAATGGCACGGTTGGTGAACGCGAGGATCTCGCGTGCCTGCTCGACGGACTTGCCGCGAACCAGGTCAACGACCACACGAGCCTTGCGAGGAGAGACGCGGACGTACTTAGAGACTGCTCTGACTTCCATCTTATCCCTCCTTTACTTCTTGCCCTTGTCGGCCGAATGGCCGCGGAAGGTACGTGTCGGAGCGAACTCTCCGAGCTTGTGCCCTACCATTGACTCTGTAACATATACCGGAACGTGCTTGCGCCCATCATGGACAGCGATCGTATGACCCACCATCTCAGGGAAGATGGTCGAAGCTCTCGACCATGTCTTGATGACTTCCTTCTCACCAGCAGCGTTCATCTTCTCAATACGACCGAGAAGGCGTGGCTCGATGAATGGGCCCTTTTTCAGACTTCTACTCAACTTTTACTCCTTGCTCGGTTACTTCTTACGCCGACGAATGATCAGCTTGGAAGATGCCTTCTTCTTATTGCGGGTACGATGGCCCTTGGTGGGAACGCCCCACGGGGTAACAGGATGACGACCAGAGGTCTTGTTCTTGCCTTCGCCACCACCATGAGGATGGTCAACAGGGTTCATGACCGTACCGCGAACATGAGGGCGAATGCCCTTCCAGCGATTGCGCCCAGCCTTGCCGATCTTGATATTGGAATGATCCGCATTGCCAACCTCGCCAATCGTTGCACGGCAGGTGAGCAGGACGCGACGCATCTCAGAAGAGGGCATGCGGAGAATGGCGTACTTGCCCTCCTTGCCCATCAACTGAATGGAAGTGCCAGCCGAACGTGCCATAGAGGCACCCTTGCCAGGCTGCAGCTCGACGCAGTGAACGAGCGTGCCAACAGGGATGTTCTCAAGTGGCAGCGTATTGCCAGGCTTGATATCCGCATCAGGGCCGCTCATGACGGTATCGCCAACCTTGAGGCCCTTTGGATGGATGATATAGCGCTTCTCTCCATCAACATAGTTGAGAAGAGAGATGCGTGCAGAGCGATTCGGATCATATTCGATAGACGCAACCTTTGCAGGTACGCCATCCTTGTCGCGCTTGAAATCGATGATGCGATAACGGCGCTTCACTCCACCACCCTTGTGGCGGCAGGTGATACGGCCGTTGTTGTTGCGACCTGCTTTGTTGGGCTTCGCTGCCAGAAGAGACTTCTCTGGTTTCGAAGTAGTGATCTCCTCGAAATCAGAGACAGTCTGGAAGCGGCGCCCTGGGCTGGTCGGCTTGTACTGCTTGACTCCCATAACGTGCCTTCCGTGTACTGCTGGGCTCCTTGATAGCACGCCTCTCCGTACGCCAAGGGCCCTTCCTATAGTTCTTCGCAAACGATCGCCTGAAGCCTGAAAGGGAGGTCTAACAGGCCGACTCCGCTTGCCACGCATCCGGGTGTGTCCATACATAACCAGACGCGAAGATGTAGTTTACCACAACTATGGAAGCTCTGAGAGGGGCTTCTCTTCCCTTTTACGCACATGAGCGCGCATGATGCTCGAAGTGCTTTCGCCTTCCCTATGAATTGAAAACGATATCGTACCAAGGCGCGGCCACCCCTTGAGCGCTCATGTATACTCAACCACGAATAACAAAAGAGCAAAGCATGTGAGAAACAGCGCAAAGGAAAGAACCATGAAGCAACATTTCGAGGTAAGCGGCATGACCTGTGCCGCATGCTCGGCACGGGTCGAAAAGGCTGCATCGGGCGTAAGCGGGGTAACCTCCGCATCGGTGAACTTGCTCAAGAACACGCTCGACATTGACTACGACGGAAGCCCCAACACCATTCGCGCGGTTGAGAAAGCTGTTGAGGATGCTGGCTATGGGGCACACCTCCCGTGCACGAGCGCCGAAGCGCAGGCAAGGGGCGAAAGCGAGCCTGTCATGCAAGCATCCCGTGACGAGGCACGCGCACGCACAAGGCTCATCATATCGCTCGTCTTCACCATCCCGCTCTTCTATATATCTATGGGCCACATGTTTGGCTGGCCTTTGCCGAGCATCTTGCTGGGAGCCGAGAATGTCGGCATATTCGCCCTTGCTCAATTCCTTCTGACGCTCCCTGTCATCATCGTCAACAAGAAGTTCTTCACAGGAGGCTTCCGAGCGCTCGTCCATCGCAGCCCGAACATGGATACGCTCATCGCGCTTGGAGCAAGCGCCGCTCTTATCTATGGAACGTGCTCGTTATTCGTGATCGTATACGCGCTTGGGCATGGCGATATCGCGGGCGCGCATGCTTCTGCGATGAGCCTCTATTTCGAATCGGCGGCAATGATCCTCACCCTCATCACGCTCGGGAAGTATTTCGAGAGCAGAGCGAAGGCGAAGACGACTGACTCGCTTGCCCATCTTGCAGACCTCTCTGCCAAGATAGCTCATCGCATCATCGACGGGCATGAGGAGACCATCAATGCGAAGGACGTCCATGAAGGCGACATCCTCATCGTTCGAGCAGGCGAAACCATTCCTGTGGATGGAGAGGTCATCGAGGGAGCAGGCTCTGTTGACGAATCGGTGATCACAGGAGAGGCGATTCCCGTTGAGAAGGTCCCAGGCGATGCCGTCACGGGTGCCACCATCAATACCACAGGATGGTTCACCATGCGCGCTACCCGTGTTGGCGCTGACACTACGCTTGCTGGGATCATCCGCCTCGTCGATGAGGCAACCTCCACGAAAGCACCGATCGAGCGCATCGCCGACAGGGTCTCAGGCATCTTCGTTCCCATCGTGATCGTAATCGCGCTCATCACATTCATCGTTTGGACCATAGTCGGCGCTGAGCTTGCCGCGGCTCTCTCCTTCGCCATCTCGGTCCTCGTGATCTCATGCCCCTGCGCCCTTGGGCTGGCAACACCGACCGCTATCATGGTCGGCACCGGCAGAGGAGCAAACGAAGGGATCCTCTTCAAGTCTGCAGAAGCGCTCGAAGGCGCATGCAAGCTCTCAAGCGTCGTGTTCGACAAGACAGGCACGCTCACCGTCGGCACGCCTGTTCCAACCGATGTCATCCCGCTTGTTGATGCTCTCGACAAGGATGAGCTCCTCTCGCTTGCCGCAGGGCTTGAGACGAAGTCCTCTCATCCTCTTGGCAAGGCGATCTGCGAATACGCCCAGAGCGAAGGCATCCTTGCTGCTCCCTTCGCGGATGATGCCTTCACGCAAGCCACAGGAGGCGTCTCCAGCCTCCACGCTGGCACGCTCATAGCGGGCGGCAACAAGCGGTTCATGAGCGAGAGCGGGGTCGCATTGTCAGAAGAAGCTCTCGCAAGGGCTGACAAGCTCGCAGATGAGGGGAAGACCGTGCTCTTCTTCTCCCAAGGCGCCTCCCTCATCGGGCTTATCGCCCTCCGTGACGAGCTGAGGCCCACAGCTCGCGCAGCCGTGCAAGCCCTTCAAGCACGTGGGCTTCGCGTCATCATGCTCACAGGCGATAACGAGCGCACCGCACATGCCATACAACGCGAACTAGGGGCTGACGAGGTCATTGCCGGTGTCCTTCCTGATGGAAAAGAGCACATCATCGCAAAGCTGTCAGAGCAAGCAAGGGTGGCGATGGTCGGTGACGGGATCAATGACTCCCCCGCCCTTGCTCGCGCTGACATCGGCATCGCTATTGGAGCGGGAAGCGACATTGCCATCGAGAGCGCAGATGTGGTGCTCATGCATTCTGACCCGGCTGATGTCGTTCGTACGATATCGCTCTCTGTACGCTGCATGCGCATCATCAAGCAGAATCTCTTCTGGGCGCTCATCTACAATGCGATCTGCATCCCCGTCGCAGCCGGTTGCTTCGCTGCAGCTCTCGGGTGGTCGCTCAATCCGATGATCGCAGCAGCCGCTATGAGCCTCTCAAGCGTATGCGTCGTCACGAACGCACTGCGATTGAGACGATGGCAGGCAGAGAGGATAGAGCAGGCAGTGGGTAACGAGCTCTTAGATGAAGACGCGCAAGAAGAGGGGGATCGCTCCCTCATTGAAACACAGTCCTCTTTTCAAACCACCACCCTTAAAGGCAAGAGCAGTCAGAAGATGAAAGGAAGCATCGTGAAGACAAAGCTTGATGTACAAGGAATGAGCTGCGAGAAGTGCGTAGCGCATGTTAAGCGCGCGCTCGAGCAGATAGAAGGCGTGAACGAAGTGCAGGTTGACCTTGCAAGCGCTTCAGCTGCGATCGAGCATACGCCTGATGTAGCGCCCCAGGTTCTTATCGATGCTGTCAACGACGAGGGGTACGAGGCTTCCCTCGCTTGATAGCGCGAGGATCATGCGCCGACCCCTCCATTCGACCCTCTTTCCTTGAACGCGTCGTCTTCTCAGGACGCACAAGGCAGTGCGCTTCATAGCCGATCAGGTCGTCTCGTCCTGCTTGCTTGAGCGCCTCGCGCACAAGTGGAGCGTTCTTCGGATTGCGATACTGGATCAAGGCGCGCTGCATCGCCTTTTCGTGAGGTGATGTGGGGGTATAGATGCGCTCTCCTGTCAACGGATGCATGCCAGTGTAGTACATCGCGGTCGAGAGCGTGGAGGGGGTCGGATAGAAATCCTGAACCTGTTCGGGATTGTAGCCCATATCGCGCACGAATTCGGCAAGCTCGATGGCATCTTCAAGCGTTGACCCTGGATGAGAGCTCATGAGATAGGGAACAAGATATTGCTTCTTTCCCATCTGTCGGGAAAGCTCTGCGAAACGCTGTGCGAACTTCTCATAGACCGAGATGTGAGGTTTTCCCATCGCGTCGAGCACTCTTGCAGAGACATGCTCAGGAGCCACCTTGAGCTGCCCTGACACATGATCGGAGACAAGCTCCTCAAGGAATGTCTCGTCTTCATCTGCCATGGCATAATCGAAGCGGATACCGCTTCGAATGAATACCTTCTTCACCCCAGGAAGCGCCTTGAGCTTTCGGAGAAGCTCAACGTAATCGCTCTGATCTGCATCAAGCGCAGCACAAGGCTTCGGAGAGAGACAATGCTTGTCAATGCAGGCGCCGCTTGTCTTCTGCTTCGCGCAAGCAGGATGGCGAAAATTCGCTGTGGGACCGCCAACATCATGGATATAGCCCTTGAAGTGAGGATCCTCGATAAGAAGGCGCGCCTCATCAATGATGGACTCATGGCTTCGCGCTGAAACGATGCGCCCTTGATGGAACGTGAGCGCGCAGAAAGAGCATTCACCGAAGCAGCCGCGCGAGCTTGTGAGGGAGAACGCAACCTCATCAAGCGCGGGCACGCCACCCGCAGCGTCATACGATGGATGCCAGGTGCGTGCGAAGGGAAGCCGATAGACCGCATCCATCTCTGATGTTGACAAGGGCGCAGAAGGAGGGTTCTGCACGACAAAAAGGTGCTCGCCATAAGGCTCGACGAGCCGGTGTGCGCTTATCGGATCTGAATTGCGATACTGGAGGGCAAAGCTCTCTGCAAATGCAGGCTTCCCCTCCTCCCCTTGCATCTCCTGCCATGAGGGCAAGAGCTCATAGTCAACAACATGTGCAAGCGATTTGGCAAGGTACGCTGTTCCATCGATGAAGGTCAGGTCTTTGATGGAAAGCCCTGCATCAAGCGCCTCGGCGATCTCGATGATAGAGCGCTCGCCCATGCCATATGAGATGAGATCAGCTCCTGAATCAAGGAGAACTGATCGCCGCAAGCTATCAGACCAATAGTCATAATGCGCGAATCGCCGCAAGCTCGCCTCGATGCCCCCTAAGATGATGGGCGTATCTTTGAACGTACGTCGAATGAGGTTCGCATACACGATGGTTGCCCTGTCAGGTCTCAATCCCCGTGCGCCCCCTGGAGAGTAGAGATCGCGCTTACGACGCTTCTTGGCCACCGTATAGTGATTCACCATGGAATCCATATTGCCCGAAGATACGAGAAAACCAAGCCGAGGTTCGCCGAGGCAGGCTATGGAGGCATCACAGGTCCAATCTGGCTGCGCGATGATGCCAACCTTGAATCCATTCCTCTCGAGCGTGCGCGCTATGATCGCCGTGCCAAACGAGGGATGATCGACATACGCATCGCCACTTATGTAGACGAAATCGCATTGCTCCCACCCTCGAGCCTGCATCTCCTCAATGGAGGTAGGAAGGAACGAGGTCGCGCAAGGTCCCGCAACCTCTTGTTTGGCATCAGTCAAGATAGGTAATGTCAGCGTGATCGACCAAGTACTGATTCGCCTTCAGGCGCTCAGCGGACTCTCGAAGAGCGAACCCATGCCCTGTACGCTCCATTTGCTCGCGCATGCGACGTGGATCGACAGCGGGATTCATCATGCGACAGGCGGTATTCAGATCCTCATCGTCGATCGTCAAGCCGAAGTGACGAAAGACCGCATCAAGCGTGAATCCCTGTACGAGCATATGCCTGATCTCAAGCATCATCATCATGCTCACTTGCTCAGTGCCGCCGTTTTGCTCGACGAACTCATCCCAGCTTGAACCTTGCTGAGCCAAGGTAGCACGCATATTGCGCATCATGTTGTCGCGAGCTGCCTCGTATGCCTCATCAGGAATGGAGCCTTCGAAGCGCTTTTGAATCGCATCAGCTGCAAGGTTGCGAAGATATCCATCGTATTCCTGCCTGTCATGCGCTTCGATGCTCTTTCCGATCTCAGCTTTGAGCGCATCCAGGTCCTTATAGAGAGGCATCATCGCCTTGACCCACTCATCGGTGATCTCGGGAATCTCTTCCTTCTGGAATTCGAGGACCTTGACACGCGCTTCCACATTCTGCGTGTACTCGTTGAAGTCATCGTCGAGCCCCGGGCCTTCAAAGGAGAAGGTGCGCTCTTCGCCAACCTTCATGCCCTCGATTGCCTCGTCAAATCCTGCTGGCATGTACCCCTGGCCAACCGAATAGGTGCGCCCTTCCGTCGACAGGCCTTGCATCAGCTCCCCATTCTCATGGGCTTCAAGCTCTATCTTGATGAAATCACCCGTCTTCACCGTGCGCTCAGGATCGCTCGAAGCCTCTTCGTCGCGCACGTATACCGTGTATGTTTCGGCAATCGTCTGAAGCTCTTTTTCGATCTCGGCATCATCTTGGACGAACTTCTTAGCCTCGAAGGCGATTGGCTCATATGATGTGAGCTCATACTCGAGCTTTGGCGTCACCTCGATGCTGATCGAGAGATCGGATCCTCGCTTGAGCTTGCCATGTGCTGTGCTCTTTGGAGGGAACATGGGCACGACGCCCTTCTTGTCAACCGCCAAAAGGCCAAGGGTGTCGATCACTTGGTCCGCAACGATCGAATCGAGGTCCTTGATGCCCATCTTCTCTTCAGCTACTTCAGCAACGGTCTTGTCTGGAACAGGCATGAGGCCCATCTGCTGCGCAAAGCCCACATGAGCCATCTGCAACGCATCTTCGACCTCATGAGCCGTAGCCGTCGCCTCCAAGCGGATCAAACCGTCAGCGATATCGGTCTGCTTAACTTTAATGGTATCTCCCAACTCTGTAGATTCTAGCGGGGTATTTTACCATGGTTAGACCTGCTTTAACGCACGATTCACGCCTCTTGCGACCAATAGCAGCACTCAAGCTCAGCAATGTCGAGGATGTTGCTGAACAGTGTCTTCGACAGGGATCATACGGCTTGGGCTATGCTGCCCCCAAGGAATGAGACGACCTCCATAATGCGCATGAAGAAGTTCTCGCGGCTCAAGTCCCCTCGATAGAGCTCATTGAAGATCTGCCCATCTCGCAAGAAGATGACCCTATTCGAGAACGAGGCCGCAAAAGCATCATGCGTGACCATCACGATGGTCGCACCCAGATCAGCATTGAGCATCTCGAATGCCTCGAGAAGCATATTGGCCGAAAGGGAGTCCAGCGCACCTGTTGGCTCGTCAGCCAAGATGAGCTTAGGATCCGAAACAATGGCGCGCGCTGCCGCCACTCGCTGCTTCTGGCCTCCTGACATCTGGTTGGGGAACTTCTTCAGCACATCGGCGACTCCGAGTTTGTTCGCGATGGCCTTCACCTGCGCGTTGATCGTTGCTGGGTTTGCCTTCTTGATCGTAAGCGCAAGGGCGATGTTCTCATATGCGTTGAGCGTATCCAACAGATTGAAATCTTGGAATACGAAGCCGAGGCTGTCACGTCTAAAACGCGCAAGCGCCTTGCGGCTCATAAGGGACATGTCCTCGCCATCGATCACGATCCTGCCACTTGTTGGCTTATCGATCGTCGAGATGCAGTTAAGGAGCGTGGTCTTTCCCGAACCCGATTGGCCCATGACTGAAACATATTCGCCCTTTGCCACCTCGAACGACACGCCCCGAAGCGCCTGCGTCACCACGCCACGAGAGCCGAACACCTTCTCTACGCCCTCGACGCTGAGAGCGCAACGCTCGCTTGATGCCCCGATGTTGGGAGTTACGGTCATCGCGCTCATTTCATGATCCTTTTCTCGAGCTTTGGCAAGAATGCGACGCAGAGGACTCCCAAGCATACAACGCTTGCGATCGAGCCCAAGATCTTTCCACATGTTCTCATCTGTCGAACCTCTTTCATTTTGGATGATCAGGTCTCCTCTATCCTAGAGCGCTGACCTGTCATCATCCATAGATAAGGCTTACGCTTGCCTTACGCTTTTGTCATGAACGGACCGACGAGCAAGATCCTGCGGAAACTCGAACGAGACCGTCGTGCCAACACCTTCCTCGCTCGTGAGGGAAACCCCGATACCGCAGCGATCGCACATGAGCGCAACAAGATAGAGGCCCATTCCTGTTGACTTGCCATAGGCGCGTCCATTCTCCCCCACGTAGGAGCGCTCGAAGACAGATGGCATGTCATGCGCCGGTATGCCTTCGCCATCATCAGCAACCGCAAGGACCACCGAGTGCGCTTTCTCCGTCCAAGATGCGCTCATATGCACATGTTGGGCACCGTATTGGGCAGAATTGAGCAGCACTTGCCCCAGCATGAAAACAAGCCACTGCTTGTCTGTCTGAGCTGTTAATGCTTCATCGATATCAAAAGAGACGCTCACGCCCCTCTGTATCAGAAAACGAGCATGCGTGCGCACGGCCTCACGAGCCGCCGAAGCAAGCTCAGTAGCACGGATCTGATAGTCAAATGTCGTAGAAGTCGCACGTGCGTAGAAAAGCGCATTCGCAACTTCCCGCTCCATCCTCTCGAGCTCAGGGAGGATCTCGGAAGCGTCGGGGATGCGCGCTGCAATGAGCGAAGCAGCGGCTATAGGCGCTTTCACCTCATGAACCCACAACTCGATATAGCGTCGATAGTCATCACATTCAGCACGCATTTGCCCAAGCTCGGCATTATAGGCGCAAGAGAGCGCGCCGATGACACCCGATGCAATGCGCGCATCCGCGAATGTCGGCTCAGGCATCATCTCGTTTATGTGAGCAGCATGGCTCATAGCCTGAAGCGCATCTGAGACCGCCTCCCAATACCTCAAACGACGCAGATAATCATGTATCAGAGCAACAGCGCAGGCAAGCACGAACGTGCCCTCGATCACAAGAACGCCAGATGCACTCAGGCCAAAGCACACAAGAATGAGAGAGGTAAGCGCAACGCTCAATACGATAAGGAAGAAGGCAAGAACATGATCATGAAGATAGCCCTTCAAAGTGAAGCCAGGTATCTTCGGTCTCATAGATAATACCCCTGACCACGCTTCGTTTTAAGAAAGTCATCATCCACGCCAAGCGAGCTCAAGGTCTTGCGAAGACGATTGATATTGACTGTAAGCGTGTTGTCATCGATGAACTCGTCCGATTCCCAAAGCTCGAGCATCATGTCCTGACGTGAGACAACCTTGCCAGGAGTGCGCATCAAGATCGAGAGGATCTTGAATTCATTACGGGTAAGCTCCGCGCTCTTCTGGGCAAAACGCACGGTCATCGCATTCATATCAAGGCAAAGGCCAAGGTATTCCCTCTGTGCAGGCAAGCTCGAAGCGTTCGCACGTCTCAGCACCGAAGAGAGGCGTGCAAGCAGAACATGTGGCTTGTAAGGCTTCGTAAGGAAGTCGTCAGCGCCAAGCCCCAATGCCATCACTTCGGAAAAGTCATCTGCGCATGAGGTGAGCACGAGGATGGGGACGGAAGAAGACCGCCTGATGGTCTGGCAAATCGCATGCCCATCAGCTCCTGGCAGCATAAGATCCAAGATCACGCAATCTGGGCGCAATGAGGCGACTTCAGCTGCGACATCATCGAAATGGTCGCATATGGTCACCTCAAAGTCTTGCAATACAAGCAAATGGGCAAGCTCATCCGCCAACACCTCATCGTCTTCAACGATATAGATCAACGGCATAGACCCGCTCCTTTGCAGATGCTCTTCTCACCATTCAAGGGTTTCAGCCGAGACGGGATGCTCGTTGATCTCGACACGCGCAACGCAGCCCTCACGCACATGGATGATACGATCGGCAATTGCCTCGAATGCCTGGTTATGCGTGATAACCATAACGCATTTGCCTGTTCGCGCGCAGGTATCTTGCAAAAGCGTAAGGATGGCCTTTCCCGTCTTGTAATCAAGCGCACCTGTTGGCTCATCGCAAAGAAGAAGCTTCGGATTCTTCGCAAGGGCACGCGCAATGGCAACACGCTGCTGTTCGCCACCTGAGAGCTGTCCCGGAAAGTTCTCAAGCCTCTTGCCGAGCCCCACCGCTTCGAGGGTCTGAGCAGCATCAAGCGGGTCACGACAGATCTGGGAGGCAAGCTCGACGTTCTCAAGGGCATTAAGGTTCTGTATGAGGTTGTAGAATTGGAACACGAATCCGATATCATAGCGACGATAGAGCGTGACATCGCGTGGGGAGAGCGCGCTCACATCTGTTCCGTCGAGCATGATCGTGCCGCTTGTGACCGTATCCATGCCTCCGATCATGTTCAGCAGGGTTGTCTTGCCTGATCCAGAAGGCCCCACGACCACGACGAACTCCCCCGCTTCGACCGTGAAGCTCATATGATCCAAAGCAAGAACCTCGACCTCGCCCATTTGGTAGACCTTGCTCACATCCTTGACTTCAAGAAACGCCATGCGAGTCTCCTATTCGTTAGATTTCAAGCTTGAAACCATATCGACCTGTTTGAGCTTCCCGCGCATGCTGATCGCCACGATGATCGTGAAAAGCATAGTGAGCAGGAATGAGTATACGAAGCTTGGCCAATGGATGTCTCGGCCGAACATGACCGCATCAACCTCAGCGGTGGTCACGACGAAGTTCTCAAGGAAGACGCCGAACACGAGCCCAAGCACGGCTCCCAAACATGCGAGGATAAGAATCTCGCGGAAGATATACTGATCGATCTCCTTCGCGGTGAACCCGAGCACCTTAAGCGTTGCTATCTCGCGCCGCCGTTCAGTGATGTTGATGTTCGTCAAGTTATAGAGCACGATGAAAGCGAGCAGCGCTGCTGCAACGATGAGCACGACAACGACCATGTTCACCGAACGCAGCGCTGTCTTGTACATATCGATCGTCTCGTCATTGAACGAGACCGTCTTCACCGCATCGATCTCCCGCAGGTTCTGCGCAAAGAGGTCGCGCTCATCATCAGGGGCGTCAAGCTGTATGAAGAGATCGTCATAGCGAGGCGAGGCGTGGAATACTCTCTCATACAGAGCAGCATCGATGAACACGTCATGGCCAATGTAGTTCTCAATCACACCGCTCACGGGAAGACGGTATACCTCGTTGGTGGCATTGCCCATGTCGTCCTGCATCGCAAGCGCGATCTCGTCGCCCTCGTGGATACCATAGCGCGTGGAGATCTTCTCGGTGATGAGGGCACCATCTGATGTCAGCGCAACGGGAGCATGGCCGATACGCTCGCGGAAGAGCCAGACATGGCTAAAGGACTCTGGATCCTCAGGAACGATAAGCTCGACCGACAGGTCACCCTCAGAGCCTTGAGCTACCATCGGCTTCTCATAAGCTGCAGCTACATCAACGACCTTGTCATTATCCCTGATAGCCTGTTCGACGTCCTCCACCTCGCCTTCATCCGCATCTTCTTCGCAGACGACTATCATGTTGTAATCGATAAGCTCCCCATAATGCTTGTCGATGATATCGTTGATGGAATCTTGAAGCCCGAAGCCCGTGAGCAGAAGCGCAGTGCAGCCAGCGATGCCTATGATGGTCATGAACAAGCGCTTCTTGTATCTGAAGATGTTCCGACAGGTCACCTTCCAAAGGAAGGACAGGCGCGTCCAGATCGGCCGTATGCGCTCGAACAGTATCTTCTTGCCCGCTTTGGGCGTCTTCGGTTGCATGAGCGCTGCCGGGCTTTCCCGCAACGTTGAGAGAGCAGCGCCCACGGTCGCGAAAAGCGTGATCCCCACACCAAGCGCAGTCGCCAACAACGCGATGGGCCAGTCAAGCGCAAGAGACGAGATCGGCACGATATAGACAATGGAATAGGCGATCATGATGATGAATGGCAATGTGAAGGAAAGCAGCGCGATGCCGACGATCGAACCCAGCAGAGATGCCGAACCAGCATAGATGAGATACTTGGAGATGATGCGCAAACGCGCATATCCAAGCGCTTTATAGGTACCGATCTGTATGCGCTCTTCATCGACCATGCGCGTCATCGTCGTCAAAGCGACCAATGCCGCAACCAGGAAGAACACGAAAGGAAACACCATGGCGATGTTATCCACTCTTCCAGCATCCATGTCGAAGCTCTCAGCACCGTAGTTCTTCGTTCGGTCCATGATGAGCCACTCAGGCATTTCGACCGCATCAATATCGGCTTGCGCCTGATCTATCTTCGCTTGAGCGTCTGCGATCTCGGATTCCGCGCGCGTTCTCTCGCTCTCGTATTCGGCACGTCCGCCCTCGTATTCACGCTCGCCCGAAGCAAGCTGCTCGCGACCATGTGCAAGCTCTGCTGCGGCTTGATCGAGCTTACGTGCAGCATCTGCCATCTGAGCATCCGCATCCGCGCGGCGTGCCTCAAGCTCAGATTCAGCCGCATCGATCGCACACACGCCCTCTTCATAACGACTGATGCCAGCATCATAGGCTGTCTGCCCCTCGATAAGCGAGGAAAGCAGGGCTATATTCTCTTCAAGAGCACGGCGTTCTTCCTCAGGAGCGGTTGAAGGGAGGGCCGCAAGCTGCTGCTTGAGATGAGCGAGCACCGCAGGGGCAGTTGCTGGCGTGGCAAGAGGCGCGATCTGCGACCACGCAGCCTCAAGGCGAGCTCCTTGCTCGTCAAGCTCAGCTTTTCCCGCAACAAGCTTGCCTCGTTCTGCTTCTATGCGAGCAGATGCATCTGCAAGCTGCTGCTCGGCATCCGCGCGCTGGGATGCAAGCTCGGCTCTTCCGCTTTCATATGAACGCTCACCATCAGCGATCCTCTTTTGGCTTGAGGCTATCTCGGCCGCCGCCACATCGAGCTTTATGCGAGCCTCGTCAAGCTTGGCGTATGCGTCATCCCGCTCTTTCTCGAACTCTTCGCGCGCCTCGTCAAGCTCCCCCTGCGCCTCGTTCTTGATCGTTCGCAATCGCGCTTGCTCTTGGACTGCTTCGATGCTCGCGATCTCATCCATCACTTCGTCGATACGCGCTTGATAGGCCTCGCTTCCAGAAAGAAGGTCCTTGGCTCCACGCACCGTGATGAATGCCTCTGTGATGGGAAAGTCGGGCTTGAAGTCGGATTGGGGAACGAACATGAATTGCTGGATGAGACCAGATCCGAGCGTTGTCGAACCCATAGAGGTCGAGGAGGCATAGTATGACGAATGCGCAAGGCCGACAACGGTGTATTCTTTCTCTTGAAGCGTATCATCAAGCCCTGTCGAGCACTCTGCGACAACAAGGGTATCTCCAAGAGAGAGCGGCTTGTTCATGATGCGATCGACCGAAAGGATGCACTCATCATCAGCAGTAGGCCATCTTCCCCCTTCAAGGACCAGCTGGTTGATCTGGGCACTCTCATCCCATCCATCAAGTGCATACCCATCTTGTTGATCAGCGCATGAATAAGGAAGCGAATGCACGCGCATCGCATAGGGCTCATCGTCGATCTCGGCGACCACGTCTGTCTCATAGGCCGCCATCACATCAGCAACACCATCGAGGTTTCTGAGTTCCTCTATATCAGCCTCATCAAGACCCATCGTTGAGACCACGCGAATGTCCATGAGATTCGTCTCGTCATAGAAGGCATCAGCGGCAAGGCGCATGTCAGGCGCCGCCATGCGAATGCCTGCATAGAATCCCACTCCGAGCGCAACGATGGCGAACACCGCGATGAATCGACCCATCGAATGCGTGATGGAGCGAAATACGTCCTTATTGAAAGCAGACTTTGCCATACCTTCTATAGTATAGAAATCTCAAGTCGCAATTCCAATTATTGAAGCCAATATAAATCAACTATTTATTGCTGACCTAGGACCCCATTGAAGCAAAAAACGGACCTGCATATTATCACAGGCCCGTTTGCACAATAAAAGGATAGATACTTTGATTACGATCCGAAGATCTCGATCGTATCGCCATCCTTAAGCGTTACCATCGCCTTCTTCCAAGTGCGGGTAAGCCCCTTCTTGTAGCGCAGGCGCTTCGGCTTCGGCTTAACATTCAGGGTATTCACCTTAGTTACCGAAACACCGAAGATCGCTTCAATAGCATTGCGGATCTCGATCTTATTCGAATCCTTTGCCACCTCAAAGGTGTACACATTCTCCTCCATCACGTCATAGCTATGCTCAGTGACGATCGGGCGGATGATGATCTCACGGGGGTCGCGTTGCATTATGCCAACACCTCCTCGATGCGCTTCAAGCAAGACTCGGAAATAACAAGCCTCTTGTTGTTGAGCAGGTCATAGGTATTGATTGCGCTCACAGGCAATACTTCAACTCGAGGGATGTTGCGGAATGAGAGGAACGCATTCACATCGTAGGTGCCAATGATGAGCGTTGTGCGCATGCCTTCGATACCAAGCGCACGCATTATCTCAACTGCCTGCTTTGTAGAAGGCTTCTCGAAATCCATGTCCTTTACGATGATCAGCTCACCATCAGCGAGTTTCGCAGAAAGCGCAGAACGCATAGCGAGCTTGACTTCCTTGTTGTTCACCTTCTGAAGGTAGAGGCGGCTGTGAGGTCCGAAGACGACACCGCCACCGCGCCAATGAGGTGCGCGGATCGTGCCCTGGCGTGCACGACCAGTGCCCTTTTGACGCCATGGCTTCTTGCCACCACCACGAACCATTCCACGTGTCTTGGTATTCGCGGTACCCTGACGCAATTCAGCTTCTTGTGCTCTCACGGTGCGATGCATGACATGCATATTGGGCTCGATGCCGAAGACAGCATCGACAAGCTCGGCTTTGCCAGAAGCCTTGCCCTTCGCATCCTTGATCTCTAATGTTGCCATAGTCTACTCGCTCCTTAATTCTTCGCAGCGCGAATGCGAACGATGCCGTTCACGCCGCCTGGAACCGCACCTTTGATGAGGATAAGGTTCTGATCCTCATCGATACGGACGACCTTGAGGTTCTTCACAGTTACCGTATCGCATCCCATATGCCCAGGAAGACGAACGCCTTTGAACACACGAGAAGGGGTTGCACACTGGCCAACTGAACCAGGCGCGCGATGGAAGTGAGCACCATGGCCACCTGGGCCGCCGCCGAAGCCGTAACGCTTCATAACACCAGCGAACCCCTTGCCCTTCGAGGTGCCCGTAACATCAACCGTGGCGATGTCAGCGAATGCGGCAACCGTGTGGGCGTCACCAACGTTGTTCTCAGAGGCGTTCTCGACACGTACTTCACGAAGATAGCGCTTAGGCTCTACGCCCTGCTTGTCAAAATAGCCCTTCATCGGCTTGTTGACCTTCTTCGGCTTGATCGCACCAAAGCCAAGCTGAACAGCCTCATAGCCATCCTTGTCAGCCGTCTTCACAGCGCAGATGATGTTAGGCTCTGCCTGGATGACGGTGACGGGAACGACCGTGTCGTCCTCAGCGAAGACCTGCGTCATGCCGATCTTCTTTCCGTAGATTGAATCGATCATCTTAAACTCTTCCCTCCCTACAGCTTAATCTCGATGTCCACACCTGCAGGAAGGTCGAGACGCATGAGCGAATCAACGGTATTAGGTGTAGGTTCGATAATGTCAATGAGACGTTTATGCGTGCGCATCTCGAACTGCTCACGAGAATCCTTGTCCACATGTGGGGAGCGGATAACGCAATACATGTTGCGCTCAGTGGGCAGCGGGATCGGGCCAGAGATCTTGGCGCCGGTCTTTTGGGCTGTATCCACGATCAGCTTCGTCGATTGATCGACGATCTTATGATCATAGCCCTTAAGGCGAATACGAATCTTTTGATTAGCCACTTGATCTACCTCCAATGTAAGCCGAACGCGCTTCTCTTAAGCGTTCCCGCCGGCCTTGCTGACAATTTCCTGGGCAACGCTCTTCGGAACCGGCTCGTAGGAGTCGAACTGCATCGTATACACAGCGCGTCCCTGAGTACCACTGCGAAGGTCGGTTGCATAGCCGAACATCTGAGAGAGCGGTACCTTCGCGCTGATGGTCGTTGCGTTTCCGCGCTGCTCCTGTCCTTGGATCACACCGCGACGTGAAGGGATGTCTCCCATGACGAACCCGGTGTATTCTTCAGGCGTTTCAACCTCAACAGCCATAACAGGCTCAAGGATGACAGGATCAGATTTGCGTAGTGCATCTTTGATGGCCATAGAGCCTGCCACCTTGAAAGCAGCCTCGGAGGAGTCGACCTCGTGGAAGCTTCCGTCAATGAGCTCAACCTTGATGTCCTCAACAGGATAACCCGCAAGAACGCCAGAATTGAGTGCTTCTTTGATGCCCTTATCGACAGCTGGGATGAATTCCTTGGGAATAACGCCACCAACGATCTTGTTCTCGAACTCGTAGCCTTTGCCAGCCTCCTGAGGATACATGTTGATGATGGCGTGACCATACTGACCATGACCACCAGACTGGCGAACGAACTTGCCTTCAGCGTTCAGAACCTCGTGACCTGGCCGCTCACGATAAGCAACCTGTGGCTTGCCAACATTCGCCTCGACCTTGAACTCGCGAAGGAGGCGATCGATGATGATCTCAAGGTGAAGCTCGCCCATGCCAGCGATGATCGTCTGACCAGTCTCGTGATTGGTAGACACGCGGAAGGTAGGATCTTCTTCTGCGAGCTTTTGAAGGGCGATGGACATCTTGTCTTGCTCGGCCTTCGTCTTAGGCTCAACAGCGATGTCGATAACAGGGTCGGCGAACTGCATGGACTCGAGGATGATCGGTGCATCCTCGGCGCAAAGCGTATCGCCAGTCGAAGTGTCCTTAAGACCAACAACAGCAACGATGTCGCCAGCGGAGCACTTATCGATATCCGTACGCTGGTTGGAATGCATCTGAAGGAGACGTCCGATGCGCTCCTTCTTGTCTTTCACAGCGTTCAATGCATATGAACCCGAGTCCAAGGACCCCGAATAGCAGCGCAGATACGTGAGCTTGCCAACATAGGGGTCGGTCATGATCTTGAACGCGAGCGAAGCGAATGGCGCCTTGGGATCAGCTGGACGCTCCTCTTCTTCGCCGGTGTTGGGATTGATGCCCTTGATCGGAGGAATGTCAACAGGGCTTGGGAGGTAATCCACTACCGCATCAAGCAGCTCCTGCACACCCTTGTTCTTGTAAGCCGAGCCAACGAAAACAGGATTGATCTTGCACTGGATAACACCCTTGCGAAGCGCAGCCTTGAACTCCTCGACGCTCACCTCTTCTTCCATGAGCACCTTCTCCATGAGGTTATCATCGCAATCAGCGGTGGCCTCAAGGAGCTCTTGACGATAAAGCTCAGCATCTTCAGCGAACTCAGCAGGGATCTCGTCAAGCGGCTCAGGATAGGTCATGCCCTTATCGTCAGCCT
This sequence comes from uncultured Eggerthellaceae bacterium, assembly GCA_910588985.1. Taxonomy (GTDB): domain Bacteria; phylum Actinomycetota; class Coriobacteriia; order Coriobacteriales; family Eggerthellaceae; genus MGBC163016. Next base: position 59,154 of record CAJURO010000005.1, read on the forward strand.
TGAAGTCCCATGCGGTCATCGTCACGAGATCGATGACGCCCCAGAACTGATCCTCAGCGCCCATGGGGAGCTGAGCAGCATAGGCAGGCGCATCCAGGCGGTCGCGCATGGTTTGGATAGCATGGAAGAAATCAGCACCGACGCGGTCGTACTTATTGATGAAAGCGATTCGCGGAACGCCATAGCGCTCTGCCTGACGCCACACCGTCTCAGACTGCGGCTGAACACCTGCAACAGCGTCGAACACTGCAACCGTGCCATCAAGAACGCGAAGGGAACGCTCGACCTCAGCGGTGAAGTCAACGTGGCCTGGGGTGTCGATGATCTGGAAACGATACTCCTTGCCCTTCTCCTCACCACGCGGATACTTCCAGAAGCAGGTCGTAGCTGCCGAGGTGATGGTCACGCCACGCTCTTGCTCCTGCTCCATCCAGTCCATAGTGGCGGCTCCATCATGGACCTCGCCGATCTTATGAGTCTTACCCGTATAGTAGAGAATACGCTCGGTCGTCGTGGTCTTGCCCGCATCGATATGGGCCATGATGCCGAAATTGCGTGTCTCTTTCAAATCGAGTTTTGCCATGTGTCTATTCCTTCCCGATGCCTAGAAGCGGTAGTGAGAGAAGGCGCGATTGGCCTCGGCCATCTTGTACATATCCTCACGCTTCTTCACAGCGGCACCGGTGTTTTGAGAAGCGTCGATGATTTCATTAGCAAGACGCTCCTTCATGGTGTGCTCACGACGAGCGCGAGAGTAATCGACGATCCAGCGGATCGCAAGGGTGGTGGCGCGACGGGAGTTGACCTCCATCGGCACCTGGTAGGTAGCGCCGCCAACACGCTTGGGCTTGCACTCAAGAGTTGGACGGACATTGTCCATGGCCTTTTTGAACACGGACAGCGGATCTTCGCCCGTGCGCTCTTCGACGATATCGAAAGCGCTGTAGACGATACGCTCTGCAAGGGACTTCTTGCCATCACGCATGATCTTGTTGATAAGCTGCGTGACAAGACGGTTGTTGAACTTCGCGTCAGGCTGAACGACCCGACGAGTTGCTGCTGCACGACGTGGCATGCTTTTCTCCTTCTGCTAGTGCGCGCTTCTGATCAGAGTCATCCGACCATTAGACCTCATGCGAAGGCCCGCGCGACTTACTCTGTTATTTCGGGCGCTTTGCGCCATAACGGCTGCGTGCCTGCAAACGGTTGTCCACCGGTGCGCAGTCAAGAGCCGCACGAATGACCTTGTAACGAACGCCAGGCAGGTCCTTAACACGTCCGCCACGAATGAGCACCATGGAGTGCTCCTGAAGATTGTGCCCGATGCCTGGGATATAGGCAGTGACTTCCATGCCGTTGACAAGACGTACACGGCAGACCTTGCGAAGCGCAGAATTCGGCTTCTTCGGGGTAGTTGTGTACACACGGGTGCACACGCCGCGCTTTTGCGGGTTGCCCTTGAGAGCAGGTGTCTTCTTCTTGTCCACTTGCTTCTGGCGACCCTTGCGCACGAGCTGATTGATTGTAGGCATTGTCCCTCTTTCTTTTGTCCTCTATTGAGCTTCGTTCTCTTCTGAAGCCTTCTCTGCCTAGACGATTTCGCGAAACCTGCAAAAAAATGTGCAAGGCTGCGCGAAATCGGGCCGACAAAGCATCGTAAAGAAAAAACTCGCCGTCGAACTGCTTCTTCTTCATACTAGGCACGAAAAAGAAGCGTCCCATCTCTGAGACGCGAAGCAGAATGTTACTGGTAAGTTGCCCGTGTGTCAAACGCCACTAAGTCGGGCGTGCCCATACTTGGCACAAAACCAAAATCCCGAATCATATCGATATCAGCAACAGATCAATTGAGTATCCTCGAAGCGATCTGCTTCTTGCGTGAGAGGACTCCAGGCATCCATGTGCCACCTGTGCCCGTGCATTCTATTCCAAAGGCGCGATTTACGATCTTTAGGTCCCCCTCTGCAAGCAGCTGAGTGCCTTCTGCGATGATATCTGTCGCCATAAGCAGAACGACGACATACCCGTGCGTCTCTTTGAGCGTGCGCATATGTTCGCGGATCTCATCCTCACGCGCCATGACGCCAGGAAGGTCAACTGTTTCATGCTGAGCGATCAGGATGACGTCATCGCCTAATTGGAATTCCTTCGAATCCGCTTCGACAAGCTCCTTTATCGGCATGCTATCCTCGGCACCACGGCACTTGAACACACGCAAGCCGAAATCAAGCACATCTTCGCCCGCTCTCTTCGCTAAGAGCTCGGCCTGCTCACGATCTACGTCGGTCGTCGTGGGAGACTTCAAGATAACCGTATCAGTAAGGATCGCTGAGAGGAGAACGCGCGCAATATTGGCAGGGATCTCGATACCCGCCCGCGCATACTCAAGGCACACGATGGTAGCCGTGCTGCCAAGCGGAAGATTCAAGAACTGGATCGGGTTGCGTGTCGCCACATCGGCGATACGATGATGGTCAACGATCTCCACGACCTCGGCTTCCTCAATGCCATTTGCCGCCTGCCTCACCTCGTTGTGGTCAACAAGGATGACTTTGCGCTTCGGCGGAGTAGCTACATCAGAGCGCGTTACGATGCCGATTGCATGGCCTGCCTCATCAAGGACCACTCCTTCGCGCAGCTCGGAGGCGATAAGGTCATCGACCGTCTCGTTGAGGATGTCTTCAGAATCAAAGAGCATCACATTGGTCATCATGAGCTCAGAGACTTTTTGGGAGAGGGATTCGATGAGCGATGTTGCTACCGCCATCGTTGAAGAGGGATCGTCATCTTCGATCGCATCGGTGGCGGAGATATAACGCTCTGCGATCGCTCGCGTTGAAATAAGACCTTGGAACTCGCCTGATTCGTCCTCCACGACAAGCGAGCGGACGTTATGCTTGCGAAGGAGCCTTCCCGCTTCGAGCATAGGTGCTTCCGAGGAGATCGAGACAGGGTCTTCGGTCATGACGTCGCCAAGGCGCACATGCACATGCGTGATCACCCGAGGCGGCTCAACAGCGCTTGAAGAGAGGACCCATTCGCTCTCGGGAGGCAAAGGGCCGAGGCGCGCGGGAATGTAGATGACCTCTTCTGACCGTCCAGCTCGCTTCGCCATCTCATTCTTGAGGTATGCGTAGCCAACCGCAGCGCATATCGAGTCATTGTCGGGGTTCTTATGCCCTACGACGAGGATCGGTGTTGGCATCCTGTCTCCTTATCACTTGAGGCACCTATGGACTCCCTGTCCATGTCTTGGCATACATGATAGGCAAACCAAGCCCGCTTGCGCCTTATGCCCTCATGATCTGTCCGCGAGCGGCGTCGAGGAAGAGCGGTGCCTGGAGCGTCGATAGGCCTTAATACGAGTAACGATCGACGTATCCGCTCCCCGACCCAATGGTGTCCGATGCGCCAGAAGCACCAAACGTCGTATCTATGCGGGTCCATTCGTTTGCTGGAACGGAGAACTCGACCGAATGCCATGTTCCATCGATGTACACCATGTTCCAAGAATGATAAATGCTGTCTGGATCGACATAGCCTGTCATTACCTTCGTGGGAATTCCCAACGAACGCAGCATTGCTCCTGTAAGCGAAGCATAGTCGAAGCAGATCCCATATCCGCTTGCAAGCGTCGCATCTGGATCAGGAATGTATCCCGTTGCCGATGCAAGCTCGGAGGCCTTTTGCTTGTCATAGGATATGTTCTCGATCACCCATGAGTAGATATTCCTCAGAACATCTCCCTCATTCTCAGCACCGCTTGCAAGCTCGCGCGCTTTTGCAACGACGGCGCTTGACGCATCGAAATCGCACATCACGTTCGCAGCGAGGAACGGTGCAAACTCATCCTTGAGCGTAACAGACATATCTACGCTCTGAAGCTCGACATAATTGTTGCCAGATGTATTCTGCATGACTCTGAACGTATACGAGCCGCTTCCCATGTTCACAGGAACGACGATCGGCTCCCCGTCCGAAGGAATGTCATAGTTATAGGTCATCTCGCCTTTGATGACTTGGAACTTGCATTTCGCAGGCGACGTGACAGAAGCGCTCACTACCCCATCCGACACGTGCGAAGTATCGATCGAGGCACCATTCTTGCTGACTGCTTCGGCGCTCTCGAACGGGAATGTAACAGGAGAAGCAAGAAGCGTGAAAGGAGGACCTGAGGTCTCGCTCTGCTCTCCTGCTGTAGATGGATTACGCGCGGATCCCCCTTCTGAAGAAGAGCACCCTGCAACGAATATCGCGCACATAAGGACGATAAGGACAGCGCACAGCGAGTACGTACGATCACCAAGTGACATCCTGCGCATGCGTCCCTTTCATAGCACGAGATCATCAAAGCCTGTTGCACGTTCCCAACAGACGAAACCATCAATCCATCAGTCTAGCATCTTGCCTGAAAAGACAGGAGCAAATCTATAACTTCCTCGCAAGAGCACCATGCCCTTCCTTCCATCACAAGAGCAGGGAAAGGAGCAGCTGATCGGGCCTCTAAGCACCAAGGGCAGAGAAGGTGAGCACGATGGCAAGCACGATGCCGATGATCGACTCTCCGCCAAGAAGCCCTGAGGCCACGATGATGCCACTCTCTTGCGCTTCCTCACCATGACTTTCCTTTGGAGCAGAGCGGCGTTTTGCGAATCTATCGAAGATAAGCTTGCCTACCCCACCAATGAATGCTGTGAGGGACATATAGAAGGGCAGATAGATGCCAAGCCCGATCATCATAGAAGGAAGACCGACGAGGTAAAGCGCAGCCCCGATAAAAAGGCCAACAAGGAATGCGGGAGGATGGGAAATGCCACCGACCATTGATGCCACCACAGAGCTCTGAGCAGCAACGAACTCGCATCCAGGCCCAAACGCATCAGCGCCATAAGCAGTAAGGAGAACCTGCATGGCCACGATCGCAACGACCGAACCGACAAGCGCGCCGATCGCTTGGCCTATCCATTGCGCACGAGCGCTCGTGCCAAGCATATGACCAGCCTTGAAATCATTCATGACATCTCCCGCAAGCCCGCACGCGATGGAGACGAATGCCGCGATGAAGAAGAGCTTCACCTCAGAGATGTCGATAAGGAGCGCAACGGCAAAGAGAGCGATGAGCCCGAATATCTCCATGGGATCGATGCCTGTCTGCCCTACGCTCTGAGCCGCCATCGCACAGCCGAGAAATGCAAGGGCAACAACACAGAGCCCAACAGGAAATGGAAGGTCAAGCGCGATGCAAAGAGCGCTCAGCACGCTTGCAAGGCCAATAGCGATGAGCAGTGCGCGTGTCTTGGAGAACGTACGAGGAGCTGAAACGGAGCCATTCACGCAACTTGCCTGCGTGGCACCGAGAAGCTCTGCATCGGCCTTCGTCCTTGCAAAGTAAGAACGAACAGAGCGAGCTGCCTTTGGAAGGATATCCTTTCCGATAACCGCTATGCCGCATCCCATCATGCAGCCCATACCTAAGCAGGAAACCAACGCGCGGGCAGCCTCAGCGTCCATGAGCCCAAGTGCGCTGCTGCCCACCACAATGCCGAAGTTCGCGATGAGCGCACCAGCGAACCATGCTGCAACCGCACCTGTCCCAATGAGAAAGCCAACTGCAAGCGACATCGGTGAATTGTAGATGCCAAACGTCACACCAGGGATGTTCAAAGGGAAAAGCATGGAAGGAATCAGCTTGAGCGCATCGCGTAAAAAGCAGTAGATACCCGCAAATCCCATGGACGCGAACAGCTTAACGCCAACCTTGCCACCTTCGTTTCCCGCCTCGAGGGTGCGAGCAGCAGCTTCTCCGATAGGGTACTCAAGCTCAGCATGCTCTATGAAATGAGTGCGGAAGAACATGCACCCTAGAAGGCCGCAGAGCGAGCCAGCGATCACAATGGCAAAGAGCGCCCCTGCATCGATCTGGTCTGCAAGCCCAAGCATCCATGCACCAGGTATGACGAAAACAAGACCTCCGGCAACCATGGCGCCTGCCGACATGACCGTATGAGTAACGTTCGCCTCATTGAGCGACGCATGACCACGCCCAACGAGCCTCAAGAAGAAGAGCGATATAACCGCAGCGAACACGATCGGCCAAGGCAATGCGCCCATCTTCAATGCGGTATACACTGATGAAGCTGTGATGACCACGCATCCGATGACGCCGATCACCACTCCTCGTAAGGTTAGCTGCCCACGCATTTCATTCACGAATGTAGTGTCCTAATCTGAGAGCTTGCCTGCGCGCTCATCCTGAAGCTGCTTCTTGCGTTGCATGCAAAGCGAGACCACGCCCGCTCCTTCTGGATCGAGGTAATAGCAGCGATATCCGCAATTGCCATATCCGCTGCATGAGCTGCATTTAAGCTGTGCTACCGTGAAGCCATCAAGCGCTTCGGCATCAAGCTTGCGAAACCCCTTCGGGGTTGGTCTTCCCTTTATCCCTTCGCTCATCTACCCCTCCTTGAGCGCTTATCTCTCTTCGATTCTAATATAGTCGCGTACGCCAGTTCTCGTGTTCTTGTAAGCGGGGCGTATTATTCTTTTGCCGCTCACGATCTCCTCAAACCGATGGGCAGCCCAACCAGCCATGCGCCCGCATGCGAACAGGGGGGTATAGAGATCCTCTGGGATGCCCATCATCGAGTAAACGAAACCCGAATACATGTCGATGTTCGCGCAAAGCGTCTTCGTGACGCCACGCTCACCAGCGACAACCTCTGGGGCAACGCGCTCGATCGTCTCAAGAAGTCCAAGCTCCGCTTCGAATTCAGAGTTCTTCGCTAAGGTGCGTGCAAAATCCTTGCAAATGACTGCGCGTGGATCAGAGAGCGTATAGACCGCATGTCCCATGCCATAGACAAGGCCAGTGCCATCGTAGGCTTCCTTGCGCACGATGCGACGCAGATAATCCGCAACGCTGCCCTCGTCTGCCCACCTCTCCTGAGGAATAGCCTGCTTGATCTCTTTTTGCATAGCGCGAACCTTATGATTCGCACCACCATGCTTATAGCCCTTGAGCGCACCTATGGCAGCTGAATATGCCGAATAAGGGTCAGTATCAGAAGAGCTTATGACGCGGGTAGCGAATGTCGAGTTGTTGCCTCCACCATGCTCGGTATGCAAGCAGAGCATGACATCGAGCATGCGTGCTTCCTCTTTTGTAAAGCTCCGATCGGGGCGAAGCATCGAGAGGATGGTCTCAGCAGATGACTGTCCTTCGATGAAGCGATGCATGATCATGGACTCATGATTGAACTTCGCACGCTTGCTGTAATAAGAAAGCACCATGATGCGCGGTAATCGGCTGATGAGCGAGAGCGCAGTGTGTATCTCATGCTTGGGAGTGCGCTCTTCAGCATGCTCGTCATATGCATAGAGTTGGAGAATGGAGCGCGAAAGGACGTTCATGATATCCGGCGCTGCACCATGCATGATCATGGAAGCGGTGAATCCATCAGGAAGCTCACGTTGGGAATCGATGACCGATATGAAGCGCTCAAGCTCAGAGGCGGAGGGAAGCTTGCCCATAAGGAGGAGATAACAGATCTCTTCAAAGCGAAAGCGCTTATCGGAAGTAGGAGAGCCAAGGAGGTCATAGAGCTCGTAGCCACGTATGGTGAACGACCCTTCATCAGGAACCTTGATCCCATCGACCATATTGTATCCGTGCACGTTGGAGATATGCGTGATGCCCGCCACCACGCCCGAGCCATCCTGATTGCGCAGACCACGCTTAACGCTCTGGTCAGCAAAGAGTGCAGGATCGATGGCGTTGACTTCGCTGAAGGTCTCGTATAGATCGATATTGCCTGCCTCATCTTCGCTGATATCAAGCGTTTTCGCATCCCCTACCTTGACCTCACCATCATCGGTGCGGATAAGTCTCTCATCGATCTCAATTGCCATGAATTCCCTCGTTTGCATGCTGTTCTTTTGTATAAGCGAGTATTTTACGCAATATTGTTTGCAAGAATGATCAGAAGTGACTTGAAATTGTTGTTGACAAGCCATCCTCACTTTGACAAAATAGCTCTGCTGATTTCAAATGTGCGCCATTACCTCAGCTGGATAGAGGAGCTGACTACGAATCAGACCGTCGGGGGTTCGAATCCCTCATGGCGCACCAGCGAACTCCCAGGCCATCGCAAGGTGGCCTTTTTCATTGGCGAAGAGAAGCTCGCTGTCCCGATAGAGGCCGTGTGGTATCATTGACAGGCTCTAGCGGAAAAAGGAAAGGACTGAACTTGAAGGTTCGAAAACCGAAACCTCACAGTATCACCTCTTCCGACTAGCACTTCTTTCATATCCTTCTCTTAGGATCTGTTCTAAGCGCAGTCGGAAAGAACGACTGCGCTCATTACCTTCACTCAGGCTCACAAGAGTCCTCTGGCTTGCTCTCTGCATGAGACGAAGGCGCAAGAAGAACAGGATCCATGCATGCCATACTTATCACAGATGTTGGGAAAACCCGTTGTTGACGCGCAGGGAGAGCGAATCGGCTCCATCTCCGATCTTGCCATCTCAACAGGGGAGGTCTTCCCCCGAATAACAAGCCTTGCTTTCAAAGGTCCCGGTCGCACCCCCTTTATGATCTCATGGCGCAAATATGTGGGGACCTTCGACGAAGAGGGCATCACACTCTCTGTTGATGCTCCTGATATCCGTTTCAGCTACCTCCAACCCGACGAGGTTCTCCTCGCGCGCGATCTTATGGATCGGCAGATCGTCGATACGCAAGGCATGAAGGTCGTTCGCGTGAATGACCTTAAGCTCTCACAATCAGGAAATCAGCTTCGTCTCCTTGGTGCTGAGGTTGGCACACGCGGCATCCTTCGCGGGATCCATCCCCTCTTAGAACGATTCATGCTCAGCCTCTCCAAAGTCCTCCATAAGCCTTTGGACGAGCACCTCATTGCATGGAACTACATGGATCTTCTCGATCGCGACCTCTCTGAGGTGCAGCTCTCCGTTACCCACAGGCGTCTTGACGAGCTCCATCCTGCCGACGTTGCCGATATCCTCGAGCAGCTCGATCCGCAGCAGCGTGCAAGCGTGTTCAAGCACTTAGACGAAGCGCATCTCTCAGATGCGGTCTCTGAAATGGTCGACGATGTTCAGGCCGAATTCCTCGACGACCTCGACGATGCCACCGCCGCTCAGGTCATCAGCAACATGGATCCTGACGATGCTGCGGATATCGTGCGCGACCTCTCGTACGAGAAGGCAGAGACGCTGCTTCGCCTCATAGGCGTCGAGGACGCGACTGAGATCAGAAGGCTCCTTGGGTACAAAGACGGTACGGCAGGTGGAATGATGACCACGCAATTCGTTGCAGTGCCCGAGAAGAGCACGGTCCGAGAGACGATCGATGTCCTACGTGGCCTAGACGAAGACCATCCCACCGTTCATTATGTCTATGCACTCGATGACGATGGGCGCCTTGTTGGCGTGCTTTCGATGCGCACGCTCGTCTTGAGCGCCGATGATGCAGTGCTTGAGGACATTATGTACACCGAAGTCATCTCAGCACCCCCCGATGAGACCGAGGATGAGGTCGTCGAGGACATCTTCAAATACGACATCCCCGCTATGCCCGTTGTCGACGAGAACGGCGGGTTGCTTGGGATCGTTACGACCGAAGATGCATGGGATGCCATCGAAGAGGAGGTCATCAACGAGAAGAATCATCCGAAACCTCTTAAGGTGGTCGGAGCCCTTGCTGCGACCATCGTTGGCCTGACGGTCTACACCATCGTTCTTGTCGAGATATTCAAAATGACGGGGCTTCCCACCCTCTAGTACCATGAACAGCAAACGATTCAAAGAGAAGCGGCCTTACGGCTCATCCAAAAAGGAGAGCCTCGCAAACGATCCCTTGAAGAGCAAAGGGATCGTATCGCGTGCAGATGAGGAATCATCGAACATAAGCACGCGCGCAGGCAAGGGATCAAAAAGAAAGGCGCTTGTCATCCTTACAGCCTTAGGGCCTGGCATCGTAACAGCCATGGCTGGGAATGATGCAGGCGGCATCTCGACCTATTCAACGGCAGGCGCCAGCTATGGGTTCACAACGCTTTGGGTGATACCCATCATGTGCATCATGCTTGCCATCGTCGAAGTCACCGCAGCAAAGATGGGAGCTGTCACTGGCAAGGGATTCGCCGCTCTCATTCGCGAGCAATTTGGCATCCGCTTTACGCTTCTGGCAATGTGCGCGCTTCTCATTGGCAATGTGGCAACGACCTTTTCCGAGTTTGCCGGCATTGCCTCTGGGATGGAGATGTTCGGTGTGTCGAAGTATCTCTCTGTCCCGATCGCAGCGCTCGTGGTGTGGCTTCTCATCGTAGGTGGCTCATACAAGCGCGTGCAGAATGTGTTCCTCGCGCTCTCCTTCGTGTTCCTGACCTATGTCATAGCTGCCTTTATCGCTGAGCCTGATTGGGAAGCTGCCTTGGAAGCAACGGTGATCCCCCACTTTGACTCCGATGTTGGCTTCATAACGCTTGTCATCGCCATGATCGGCACGACGATCGCGCCTTGGATGATGTTCTTCAACCAATCGAATGTTGTAGAGAAGGGCATCACGAAAGAGGATATGCTTCCCCAAAAGGTCGATGCTATTTCGGGCACGATCGCTGCATGCCTCGTTGCATGGTTCATCATCGTAACCACAGGAGCAGTGCTTTTCCCCCAAGGGATCGAAGTTGAAAGCGCTGCCGATGCCGCATTAGCGCTTGAGCCTGTCGCAGGACCCTACGCAAAGGCGCTCTTCGCCATCGGCCTCATCGCTGCCTCGTTCCTTGCTGCGTGCGTGCTCCCTCTTACAACCGCCTTCGTCATCTGCGAGGCATTTGGTTGGGAGGCGGGTGTCTCATTCACCTGGAAGGAAGCGCCCATCTTCAAAGGCATCATCACGTTCGTCATCGTGCTCTCTGCCATCGTGGTGCTCATCCCCGATATCGACCTTCTTTTGATGATGCTCACCTCTCAATTTGTCAATGGCCTTATCTTGCCGATACTCCTCATCTTCATGGCTCTCATCGCTTCGAACAAGCGCGTGATGGGCTCCTTCGTTTCAGGGCGAGTGGTGAGCGCATTGCTCTGGATCACGGTAGGTGCTGTCGTGCTTCTCACGATCATGCTCTTCGCTTTGCAGTTCTTCGGATGAGGCTTGATGCTTCACGCACGTGTCAAAGGCTACAGGGCAGGAATGACAACGGACTTTGCCTCGACTATCGGGTCAGCGCCTTCCCTGCGAGAAAGATTAGTAGCCATGTTTTGAACGCCCTCAAGAGGGCTGTTTCTCATCAAGCGTTTGCTCTCCTTTATGAGAGCGGCAGAGAGGAACTCGTTCGTATCTTCGATATCATCTACGCATTTCAAGAGCGTAGCGATCGTCACTCCATTCAAATATGCCTCATAGCTTGTAAGCGTGAGCTCCATTGCTCCGCGAATCCTCTCGATGACGGGACGTACTGGTAGAGAGCTATTCGACGGGCTGTTCGAATCGTGCTTGGAAGCCTCATCGACGGCGTTGATAACCTCAAGGAGCGTTATCTCTGAGGGATCCTTTGCAAGGCTATAGCCGCCATTCTTTCCTGATCGTGCTTCAACGATCCCCGCATTTCGAAGGAGCTGGGCAAGTTGAATGAGGTAATCTCGTGGTACTGAGATGGCGCGGGAGATATCTTTAGAGGAGCACACGCCCTCATTTACGGCAAGATAGAAAACGATTCTGATCCCGTAATCTGTTGATGCCTTGAGCTTCACATGAACTTCCTTCGAATGAGCGAATGTCCCGCTTCTCACAGCATAATCGCCGATTCGAAAAAATCAGGAAGCGTTACCGAACGATGAAACAGACCAGCATATTGTTGCCATATCGTTGCAACAAAAAAGGCGTTTGCCAATGCAAACGCCTTGAAGATAAGCTACATAACAACTAGATGGCAGGATTCGCTTCCTCCGCCTTTGCCTCCTTTTTGAGGCTCATCCGATGAAGGATGGTAACAACGACAGCAATAAGAACAATGCCGATGCAAAGTGAGATCCACGGATTCTTCGTGAAGCCTGCGATGACATACCCGATGAAGCATATGATCATAACAAGCGTTGCATATGGGATCTGCGTCGAAACATGGCGCAGATGATTGCACTTAGCGCCTGCCGAAGAGAGGATGGTCGTATCTGAAATGGGCGAGATATGATCGCCATAGACAGCACCCGCAAGCGTAGCACCCACCGCAACCAAGAAGAGAGGGTCGCTCTCTGAGAACACGCCTATCACGATCGGCAGAATAAGCGCAACCGTGCCCCAAGAGGTGCCCATGGCAAAGCCGATAAAGGCGGCAACAACAAAGATGATAGCTGGCAGGAGATCAAGCCCGACACCGAGATTATTGAGGAAGCCCGAAACGAATTCCCCCGTTCCCAAGAGATAGCGACATACCCCACCAAGGCTCCATGCAAGAACGAGGATCATGATGGCACCCACCATAGAACGCACACCCTCAGACATAGCATCCATGAAACCACCAAGCGTTGTCAGCTTGCGCGGCAAGAACACGCACGCAGCGAAAAGAAGCGCAACGCAAACTCCGATGCAAAGGCCCATGACTGGGTTCTCTCCCACAGCAGTGGCAAAATCAACTCCTTCGAAGAAGCCACCGCAATACAGCATTCCAAGGATCGAGAAGATGATCAAGATGAGGATGGGCAGGACCAGGTCGAAAACTGTTCCCTTTTCAGAAATCTCAAGACCTTTGTACTCTTCGATAGCACCAGATGCAGCATCATCGATATCCGCTCGCTCCGTTATCTTAGGTGGCAAGTTCGGACGATAGGCATCTTGACCCTTGGGAAGATTCCCCGCAGCATTCGCAAGCAAGCGTTTTTCCTCTGCTTCAGCGAGATCCTCAAGATGCTTTTCCTCAACAGCATCTTCTGCAGGAACCTTATTATGCTTTGCTGCTGCCTCGGCAGCTTCCATTGGTCCAAAATCAGCACCGAGGAAGAGAACGAAGAAGACGAAGAAGATGGTGAGCAACGCGTAGAAGTTGTAAGGAATAGAAGCAACGAACGTGTTGAACCCGTCTTCGCCTAGATAACCCCCTACGGCTACCGCCCAAGATGAAACAGGAGCGATGATGCAGATCGGGGCGGCCGTGGAGTCGATGATCCAGGCAAGCTTCTCATGGCTGATATGGAATCTATCCGTAACAGGTCTCATGACCGCACCGACGGTCAAGCAATTGAAGTAATCGTCAACGAAGATGATGATGCCAAGCACAGCAGTGAGAACCTGGGCCATCTTCGCATTCTTGATATGCTGCGAGACCCATTCTGCATATGCGCGAGAACCACCGCTTACCGCAATGACCACCGTGAGAGCGCCTAAGAGCGCTAAGAAGAGGAGAAGCGCGCCATTCCCCGCTATCTGCTCGGCCATCATCTGCGGCACCATCGTGAATGACGCCACGAGCTGCTCAGCCCCTGCCCCATTCAGCGTGAACTGGTAGATTATCATGCCAACAAAAACACCAACCGTCAGCGAGGAGTAGACCTCTTTCGTGATGAGCGCCAACCCAAGCGCAAGAAGTGGCGGCACGATCGACCATGCTCCTGATGAAATCAGATCAAAACCTTCCATTGGTATCTCCCCCGTTTGGAAACAGATATAGAGAAGTTTACCAATACCTCTCGCGCAATGCTGATTTAATTAGGCGAGCTGTAAGAATGGCAAGGACATCTTTGATGAGATCAGGAACGATGAAAGGAGCAGCACAGGCAGCAAAGGAAAGCGGAAGACCAACACCTGTCACAACATCATAGCGAAGAGTGCCAACAAGGTAGGCAAAGAAGATGAAGATGATCCCTGCAAGGAGCTCCCAGCCGCTCGATCTGAGAAAGGCATATACCTTCGCGCGCTCGCCCTTCTCAGGCGACGCTGATCCGTTCTGCGGGGAGCGCTTCGCCATGTGAGAGCGAACAGCATGCAAAAGAAGCGCAGCAAGCGGCACACCTATCAGATAACCGATGAGAAAGCCCCCCGTAGGCCCAAGGAGCACACCGATGCCGCCACGCATTCCAGAGAAGATCGGCAACCCTAAGCCACCGAGGAACACATAGGCATAGATCGCGCATATGACCTCAGAAGGCCTGAGCACGTAGATCATGAGTGGGATAGCGAGCATCTGAAGCGTGAAGGGGATCGGCCCGATCGGAATAGTCACCCACGCACTTACCGCAATGAGCGCAACAGCTAATCCAACAAGGCAGATCGAACGTGTACGCGACCTACCAACAGCAGCCTTATCCATTACAGAGCCTCCTTTGAATCGCTTGATGCGAGATCCACATTCCCAACGATCATATGCCCGCTCAGAAAAGCAGAGGCATGCGATCCTCCCTCATCTCCAAGAAGCAGCGCACCCGCGTCGTCGATGCCACGGATGTAACCCGCGCCTAGGACATCTTCGCCATCGATAAGCTGGACCATTTCACCAAAAAGTGCGAGATGCTGCTCATATTCTCGACGAAATGACTCAAAGCCATCTTCGTTCCAAATGCGATATGCATCCCTAAAATGCTTGAGGATCTTTTGGCATATGACATCGATGTCGAGAGATTCGCATGCGAGATCATCCAGATAGACGTGTCGATTGCGAGCATCTTGCCGAGACGCTTCTCCCCCTGCACCGCTATCTCTTTGTGGATGATGCACGTTCACGCCGATGCCAATGCAAAGAGAGCCTCGATAGGCCTCTTGTGAGATACCGCAGATCTTGTTCAATGCAAAGGACCGATCAGGGCAAGGAGCAATCTCTTCGATAACAACATCGTTAGGCCACTTCAGCTTTACGCATGAGGCACCTTGCTCCCCAAGAGCATCCACGATCGCTCGACGAACCACAACCCCGCAGACAAGCCCAATGGTGGAAAGCTGAGAGGCCCCTACAGGAGCATCCAAGCACTTCGGGCGTAAGAGGCATGAGAGATACAAGCCTCCTACAGGGCTTTCCCATGTTGTTCCTCGGCGTCCATACCCTCCCGTCTGCTTATCCGCTCGCACAACAAGGCCCGCAGACTCTCCCTCATCGATCGCCCGCTTCACCTCTGCATTGGTGGACGCACATGACGCAAGATGGACGATACGCCATGGAGCTAAACCCTCCATGCACGACCTATTCTCTTCTCCTCTGGCACTACATCGATCGCAGTTCCATTGGCAAGAATATGACCAGGAAGGATATCAAGGATAGGCTTCACGACGAAATCACGCTCCGTGGCACCGATATGAGGAAGCGTTAGCTCTTCAGTTGCGTAGTCGTAGAGCTGATAATCGATGATATCAATGTCGAGCGTGCGCGGACCTTTATCGATCGTCCTCACGCGCCCGAGCATTCCCTCGATGGAGTGAAGGTATCCGAGAAGCTCGCGCGGAGGTATCCCCGTTCTCAAGAGAACGACCGTGTTCACGAATTCGTCTTGGTCCTCTACGTACGCGGGAGCTGAAGCATAGAAGGGGGCAATGTCGATGATCTGCGAATCTGGAAGCTGCACAAGCTGTCCAATAGCAAGGTTGATCTGGGCGATCTTGCCCTCTTGCTCTTCGCCATCATGAGCCACGAGCGCCACATTCGAGCCAAGCCCGAGTATGGCATACGGTCGCAGCCCCTCAAGAGCACGCCGTGTCATTGCAACGTCATGGCAGCGAACTACGCTCGCGCCGAGCTCGCAGGCAAGGAGCGCCTCTTGCGCGCTCGCTTCATCAAGGGCTGCCCTCTTAGCAGGATCGACCTTGTATGCCCTTGCAACATAGCTTTTTCGCGAAGCGGCAACCATCACGGGGAATCCCAGATGCACCACCTCATGGATATTTCGCATGAGCTCTACGGTCTGCTCATATGTCTTGCCAAAACCAGGACCTGGGTCGACGCACATACGCGCATGATCGACCCCTTCCTTAAGGAGAAGGTCAGTTTGGCATTTGAGGAACGCACAAACATCTGTGACAACATCATCGTATAGTGGGTTATCCTGCATGGTCTCTGGGGTGTTTTGCATGTGCATCACGATGAGCCCAACATCTGAGGCCTCGACCACCTCCCTCATGAGGGAGTCCGTGAAGCCAGAGATATCATTGATGATCGAGCAGCCTTTGCTTATGGCGCGTCGTGCGACTTCGGCATGTCGGGTATCGACCGAAACGCAGATACCTCGCTGCACAAGCGCTTCCACGACGCTGCCAATGCGCTGCCATTCCTCCTCAGGATCGACCTCAAGCGCACCTGGGCGCGATGATTCTCCCCCAACATCGATGATCGCAGCACCTGCCGCGATCATCTCCTCAGCGTGGGCTATCGCAGTGTCGAACTCAAGGTATTCCCCACCGTCGGAGAATGAATCAGGAGTAACATTCAACACGCCCATGAGAATGGGCGTGTTGGTATCGAATTCATAAGAGGAGCATCGCCACTTCATCGATCGTCCTTGCCTTGCGTACCATACGGGTCTGCATAAGGATCGTCATCCTGAGGTGGCAGAGGAACACCGGGAACCTCAAGGTTGATGTCTTCGCGTCTGATCGCATCATCTACCTGTGCCTGCGAAGGCATATCCGTCTGATCGGCCTCAGCAGCTGGAGCTCGGAATGGACCGTTCGCGTTCTGGTCGCCTGGCTCTACATGCTCAGCTTTCCAATCGGGATCAGCTAGCTCAGGGTGCTCGAGGGCGTCTCGAGCACGCGCTTCGGCTTCTTCGCGCTCCTTCTGGGCGATGATGTCACCCTCGCGGGCAAGGTACTCATCCCACTTGTTGTCAAGGAGAGCTTGGCACGCTTCTCCTTCGACGGTCTCACGCTCAAGCAAGACGCTTGCCATAAGATCCATCTGCTCGCGATGCGCCTCGAGAACAGCATGCGCGCGATCGTGGGCCTCTTTCATGATCTTGGAGACTTCCTCATCGATCCGACGAGCTGTTTCCTCAGAGTAATCTTGCGTATTGCCATAGTCGCGGCCAAGGAACACCTCATGGTTCGGCTGCCCGAACACTTGGGTGCCAAGCGGCGACATGCCATATTGGGTGACGATCGCACGAGCCATCTTGCTTGCACGTTCAAGGTCGTTCGAGGCACCTGTGGTCACGTCATCACAGAAGATCTCTTCAGCAACACGTCCGCCCATGAAAACAGCAAGCTCGTCTTTCATCTCAGAAAGCGAGTTCAGAACCTTGTCCTCATCGGGAATGCTCAAGGTATATCCAAGTGCACGCCCACGTGAGATGATCGAAATCTTATGGACAGGATCGGCATGATCGAGCAGGTGGCCTACAAGTGCATGCCCGCTCTCATGGTATGCGATCGTATGCTTGATCTTCTCGTTCATCACGCGCCCCTTGCGCTCAGGACCCGCGATGACACGTTCAAGCGATTCGTTGACCTCGCGCATCGTGATGATCTTCTTCGAGCGACGCGCTGTGAGCAAAGCTGCCTCGTTCATAAGATTCGCAAGATCAGCGCCTGTGAATCCAGGCGTGATCTTAGCGATGGCAGAAAGGTCGACATCCGTGCCGATCGGCTTGTCCTTCGAATGAACCTCAAGGATGCGCTGGCGTCCGCGAACATCAGGTGTGTCAACAACGATCTGACGGTCGAAACGGCCAGGACGCAAGAGCGCTGGATCGAGAACATCTGACCTGTTCGTCGCTGCAATGAGCACGACAGATTCGTTGGCCTCGAAACCATCCATCTCAACGAGGAGCTGATTGAGCGTTTGCTCGCGCTCGTCATGTCCGCCACCAAGTCCTGTACCGCGCTGGCGACCAACCGCATCTATCTCATCGATGAAGATGATCGACGGGGCTGCCTCCTTGGCGTCCTTGAAAAGATCGCGTACGCGGCTTGCGCCAACGCCGACGAACATCTCCACGAAGTCCGAACCAGAGATGCTGAAGAAAGGTACCCCTGCTTCGCCTGCGACTGCACGCGCTAGCAAGGTCTTGCCCGTACCTGGAGGGCCAACAAGCAGGCAACCGCGAGGAATCTTCGCACCTATGGACTGGTACTTTTCGGGATTCGCAAGGAAGTCCTTGACCTCCTGCATTTCCTCAACAGCCTCATCAACGCCTGCAACATCAGAGAACTTGACGTCTGGGCGCTCCTCGACGGTCTTCTTCGCCTTGTTCTTCCCAAAGCTCATCTGAGAGTTGTTCGCCTTCTGCATCTGATTGAAGAAGAAGAAGAGAAGCGCGGCTATGAGGATGAAGGGAAGGATGCTCACGAGCACAGAGACCCAGCCACTTGGCAACGTGATCTGATACTCGACATTCGGATGCTCCGAGAGCAATTCACCGAGCGAATCAGCCCCAACATAGACCGACGTGTAGTTTCGCGTATTGCCAAGGGTGAAGGTAGGCAGCGTCTTTGTGCCGATGCCCCCCAGCTTTGCACCCGATGGATCGCGTTGCTGAGCCATGAGCGCATTCATGGAGTCGAACGCTTTATTGAACGCATCAACCATAGAGGCCCCTGTAGTAGAGGCTGGATAGTACTCACCATGGACCGTATAGTCATTCGCTGCATAGGTGACGCTCTTGACACGATCTTGCTCGAGAGCCTGAACAAACTGACCCGTATCAAGCTCATCGGTCTGCTTTGTGCTATCAAGCATCAAGAATTGGGATCCAACGAAGAAAGCCACGAGCAAAAGCACGATGATCATGATGATCGTTGTGCGATTTGGGGGCGTGCCGATCTTGTTCGAATCAGTCTTTTTAGGGGTGTTCTTCGGGTCTGACATGGAGTTGATACCTACTTCGTATAGACCTGTGGTTTCAATGTGCCGATATATGGCAAATTCCTATATTGCTGTGCATAATCGAGCCCATAGCCGACGATGAATTCATCAGGGCACTCGAATCCTCTGTACTTGATGTCGCGGGGACATCCTTTTCCGACATTCTTCCAAAGAAGCGTTGCTGCTTCCAGGGAAGCGGGCTTTCGCGAAGCAAGGTTCTTCCGCAAGAAGGACAACGTAAGCCCGGAGTCGATGAGATCCTCGACGAGGACGACATGCTTGCCCTCGATGCTCGAGCTCAGGCCCTTCTGGAGCTGCACGATGCCCGAGCTCTTCGTTTCGTTGCCATAGGAAGACACCGCAAGATAGTCCATCTCGACGGGAAGATCGATGGCACGCGCAAGATCGGCCATGAAGATGGCAGCACCTCGGAGCACGCACACAAGCGCAAGGCTCTCACCCGCTGCGATCGCGTTCGCGTAATCGTTCGTGATAGATTGTCCGAGCTCCTGGATCCTCTGACTGATTTCCTCTTCTGTAAAGAGGATCTCTTGTATGTCTTCGTGCACTTGCTTCCCTAAACCGCGTTCATTTTTCCTTGTACAGTGTATCATTGCAGGCTTTCGTCTTCTTCGTCACTTGATAAACAGCGCTCCTGCGAATGGGAAACACAGGAAAAGAACACGAAGGCGCGAAGGTGCTATCTTAGCAAATCAGGGAAGACTTCAAGCAGATGCGCCACAGGTAATCCGATGACGGTATCCATGTCACCATCCACCCGCAACACGAATTTCCCTCCTTCACCTTGGACTGCATACGCACCTGCTTTATCAAAGGATTCGCCACAGGCAAGATACTCAGCGATCTCATCTTCGGTCATATCGCGAAAGGTGACCTGAGAAGCATCGCATATCGTTCGATATGCTACTGAAACATTGTCTGCGCCATCAGAGGAGATCAGCCAAAGGCATGTTGCCGTGATGACCTGATGGGTCTTGCCTGAAAGCAAGCGGAGCATACGCTTGGCATCATCAAGGCTGCGTGGCTTGCCGAATATCTCTGTGCCAAGCACGACCATGGTATCTGCACCGATCACCGCATACATCCCTGGAGCATTCTCTGCAAGGAGCTCCTGCACAACTGCTCCCGCCTTCTTCTCGGCAAGACGCTTGCATGCCTCTGCTGGCACCGCACGCTCGTCAGGCTCAAGGCTCTCGTCCACCTTTTCTCTTGGTGTTCGGACATCGAAGACAACACCGGCCTGCTCGAGCAGCTCACGTCGCCGTGGCGAGCGACTTGCAAGGATGATCTTTAGCGGCGGCTGGGTGCTAGGTTCCGCTCCATCTGACACCACGTCTTCGTCTCTCATCTCTGTCATCGTGACAGCTTCCTTCCTCGTCTTTGGCGAAAGCGCTCCATGAATTCGACGCGCACACCACGTTTGTTCGAGCTCACGGCAATATCTCCTTGGATATTGGCAACATATCCGCTCTTTGGCGCGCCATCCGCAAATGCATCGAGGATGGCATCAACGCATGCCCGATCGACGCGAGCTGACGCACCACGCATATCTTTCAAGCAATTATGCACGACACGTCGTGCGATAGGCAGAGGAACTTCCGCGAAAGTGGGAGGAAGGAAGAAGCCCTGCGCCATAGGGAGGTCGCCATCAAGGCGCTCCACGTTCTCATTGCGCGCAAGAGATGCAAGATGAGCCAAGTAGTCATCCTCGTCTGCGATCAGGTTCATGGTGCGCGTGAGCGTTTCGGTAAGATTCTCGTTCCATTCACGCGCACGGGGCACGAGATTCATACGTACATATGCCCTGAAGCGATCCGTATGCGCATTCGTTGCATCCTCGCGCCAAAGAGCACCGAAAGCATCAGAGATAACGGGCATGCCAAGCTCCTGGCGTGCTTGGATGGCATCGCGAAGATCTTGGCGGGCAAGATCGAGAAGCGGTCTCACCACCGCGCCGTTCTCGTAAAGCATGCTCCGAAAGCCACCAGGACCCGTTCCTACGATCGCTCGCATGAAAAAATTCTCGATACGATCATCCGCGCTATGAGCAACAACGATCCTTCCCTTCTCAAGGGGGAATCCCTCATGTTCGCACATGCTTGAGAGCGCCTCGCTTGCTGCAACATAGCGCTCTTTACGTGCCGTAGCTTCAACATTCTCGCCGCTCATACGAGCTTCTGCAGCTATGTCGATCTGGCAGCAAAAGAACGGGATGTCGAGCGCTGCGGCTAGGCGCTCTGCGAACGCCGCATCTGCATCAGCCTCAGAGCCACGCAACATGTGGTTCACATGCAGCATAGCAAGCGCTCCCACCCCTTCCTCCTGTCGTAATCGTGCCATCAAATAAGCAAGGGCGGTCGAATCAGAGCCGCCCGAAACCATGAGAAGGCATGCGTGATCCTTAGAGAGAAGGCTCCGTTCACATATCGTCTGCATCATGGTGTCGTATGCTTTATCGAAAGCATTGGAGGAAAGAGGATTGCGCTCCTTCTTTGCCATGCTCATCCTTTCCTCATCGCATCTTGTGCGCACAACGCGCGTGCAAGATGCCTTTCATAATCGCGTGCGACCGAAGAGGGTTCAACGATCCGCACATCTCCTCCGAATTGGGCGATCTGTCCGAAGAATACAGGCGTGACAGCCGCGCGCACCCACATGTTCGCCCACTCTTGAAACGGTTTCCCCTCGCCATCATCCTTGGTCTCGGCCTCGACGGCAGCCGAGATCGACTCACCAGAGCGCGGACCGTACCTGGTATTCGCCGCTTTGGATACATCAACGTTCTCAGCTCCGAACATGTCGATCATGTTGCTGACCATTTTTTCAGCGACAAGCAGATGGATATGCTGAACATGACCCGCATACATGCCAAGCGTATTGCGCTCGTACGTGCTGATATCAAAATCGCTTGGTGCTACATGATCCGCAGCAGCAGGGCCGAGAATCAGTACGTTATGCATTCGATCGACTCGATAGCTGCGCACATGCATCGGATCATCTTCATCGAAGGCGAGCATGTAGTAGTTCTCATCAGCGTAAACGAGAAACAGCGGAGTGCGCACACGAGGCTTCCCATCATGCGCCTTTACCTCAACGAGCTGCTTTTCAGCATCATAGCGTTTGTAGTTGAAGCTGATGTCGCGTTGTTGTCCGATCGCTTGCTGTATCGAATCGAGCGTGGCAAAAATGCTTTCGTTCTGCATCTTTACGCGCCCTGTCACATGGATCCGAGCGTCGAACGTTTGTCCCGCACGTACCGAGTGAAGCTGTTTAAGCTTGTTGATGAGGTCCTCGGAATTCGCTTTTGTTATAGACCGCGATGTTTGAACTGCATCAATGAGAAGAGAGAGTTCTGCCCTATCGAAAAGGCGAGCCTTCAGATAATACTGAACAGGGCGAGCGGGAATGCGCCCAAGCTTGAAACCTGCCTCTTCAAGTGCCGCAAAATCCCGATAGAGCGCCTTTCGCTCAACTTCGATCCCCTCTTCGCAAAGATACTGCTGCAATTCAGGAAGAGAGAGCCCACACTCCTCGTCTGTATGCTCATGCAGGATGCGCAATACAGAGAGGATCCTCGATCTTTTGGCACGACTCTCAGCCACGATCGCCCCTTCCCTCGCTCTCCTAAAGAACATGCTTTACTGTCCTCAGTATAGTACACCTCTAGTACGCTAGAATGACAGGCATGAAATCATCGAAAAGGACACGACGCTCAAAAACAGCCAAGACGGCCTGTGCTCGCTTTGAACATCAAGCGAAGAAGCACTCTTGCTCGCTCTGCACAGCATTTGGCTCTTGCGGCGGATGCACCTGCCTTGATACCCCTTACGAAGAGCAGCTCAACCTCAAGAGACGCTTCATCGAGCAGCTCTTCTCCGATATTGCACAACCATCATGCGTCAATGATGTAAGAGGAATGACCAACCCCTTTACCTATCGCAATAAGATCACCTCACCGTTTGCTCCGCAAAGAAGGAGATCAAGGGGAAAGCAAAGCGTTTCTGTCGTTTCAGGCATGTATCAAGATGGCACGCATCGGATCATTCCTGTTGCAACATGCCCCATTGAGAACCCGCTTGGCCAAAGGATCGTTCGCGCCATCGTGAGGATCATGGAGCGTTACAGCATTGCCCCTTATGACGAGGATTCTGGCGAGGGCTTCCTTCGTCATGCCATCATTCGCGTTGGGCACGAGAGCGGGGAAATCCTTGTCACCCTCGTCACGAATACGCATGAATTCCCGCATGCGAGATCTTTTTGCAAGGCGCTGCGTTCTTACGTGCCTGAGATCACTACTATCGTGCAAAACATCAATACTCGACAGACGAATGTGATCCTTGGCGAAGAGGAGCGCACTCTCTATGGTCCTGGTTTCATCTTAGACACGCTCTGCGAATTGAGCTTCCGCATCTCCTCAAGATCGTTCTTCCAGGTCAATGCTGAAATGACGAGCGTGCTCTATCGAGAAGCCATCACCCTTGCAGAGGTTGAGAGCGCTACGATCATCGATGCGTATTGCGGGACAGGGACGCTTGGGCTTGTCTGCGCGAAAATGGGGGCACGACGCATCATCGGCGTTGACGCAGTGCATGATGCGATCAGGGACGCGCGTTTGAATGCCTCTCATAATGGCATCGAGAATGCTGAATTCATCGCCGAGGATGCAACCTCCTTCATGAAGAAGGCAGTTGCGTCAAAGCTCATCCATGATGACAACCTTGTTATCATCATGGATCCTCCTCGGGCAGGCAGTACTGTGGAATTCATTGAGGCAGCCTGCAGTGCAAAGCCACAGAGGATCGTCTACATCTCTTGCAATCCCATCACACAACGCCGTGATGCTGAGCTATTTATCGAAGAGGGCTACTACATTGACGCGATCGTTCCTGTAGACATGTTCCCGCACACTGACCACGTTGAGAACATCATCAGGCTTGTTCGCATGAACGATCCTGCAAAGAGCTCTGATCCTCATGAGGAGATTCGCTCCAAAGGAAAGGATCGATAGCGTAGAAGCGTCTTAGAGGCTAGGAAAGCGGCTCCACCACACCGCATCGCGAGAGCAGCTCATCCATAGTGACGAATTGATACCCTTGTTCCTTGAGAAGCGGCAAAGCTTGACGCAAGGCCTCGACTGTCTGGCTCCGATCACCTCCACCATCATGCATCAACACGATATAGCCCGGTTGAACTTGCATGATGTTGCTGACGATCGCTTGAACACCTGGTTTCTCCCAGTCTCGCGTGTCAATATTCCAGCCGATTTCAAAAGTTGCCAATGTGCTCAGCAAGCGCGCTGTGTTCTCGTTGAGATTTCCTCCGGGAACGCGAATGACCTTGCTCGCCTCTGCCCCTGTTACCGCCGTAATGGCCTCGTACCCCTTCGTGAACTCATCGAGTTGCTCTTGGTCTGTCATATAGCCAAGATTGACTCCTTGACCAGACCCTGCTGCGTGGTCCCAGGAGTGCGTGCATATCTGATTCCCCTCATCGTATGCACGCTTAACAACATCTTGAAGCCCATCAATGCGATTTCCCAGCGTGAAGAATGTCGCCTTAGCGCCATTCGCTTTGAGAATATCGAGTATCTGCGCAGTTGACTCAGGCCAAGGACCGTCGTCGAATGTAAGCGCAATAAGCTTCTCGCCACCGGTATCAAGGTTAAAGCGGTTCACTTTTGCTGCCTTGCCCTCTTCTATGACTATCTCAGCTGTCTTTCCAGAAACCTGTCCCGTGCGTTTGACTGCTTGCCCATCTTTCACTGCAGTCTCGAACGCATGCACAGCTCCGACACCATCAATAGTGCCTACCGCTGGATACGTGATAGCCTCTTCTACATACTCTTCAATAAGATCGTCACCATCATCGATCTCAACCACATCGCCCATAGCAAATGTTGTATCCAGGTTAGATTGCTCCACCCCATTCACAAGGGCTTTGAACGCACCGCCTTTCCCTTGCTCGATGATGCTCCCATCTACCGCAAGAAGATCTCCGGCTTTTGGATCAACTTCAGTCTCAAGAATGTCGGCGAGCTTTGTTCTATTAGTGATATGAAGAGCCTCGCCGTTAAGGGTAATATCAACTGGCATGGGAAATATGATCTGAACCGCAACCACCGCAACGAGAGCAATGCATATGAGTGCACCAATAACAACGGGCATCTTGCTACGCTTCTTGCGGAGCTTCGGTTTTTTCGACTTTGATGTGACGAGCGTCTCGATCTGTATAGGGATAACAACATCTGACGATACAGATGCCTGTGAATGCTCTTGTTCGTTTGGATCGCCCGTGTTCATGCGATTCCGTCCTTCGTTTATGCCTTCACAGCGATATTAACGAAAGAGAGAAGGCCATTCAAGGCTGAAGGGAGCAATTCTTCACACCTTTCACGATATTGCAGCCTTTTACTCCTTGGCGTATCGAAGGAATCAGCATCTCAGATGCGATCAGATGTGCTTGCTGGCAAGTAGGTTATGTTAGAGGATGACCTGTTTTGGCCAGAGGATCCGTGCGCGGGAGGGGACTTGCTTGCATCAATGCATGAAAGCCTAAAGCTCAAAGCATCCCCGAACGCAAACAAGGGACCCTTGAAGAGAGGATCCCTTGTACG